>NZ_JBIVYL010000005.1:0-468779 GCF_044772225.1 Rhizobium sp. NPDC090275
AAGTAGGCTCTTGATGTTCATATTGACCTCCAATTCAAAGTTTCAATCGGATCCGGGTTTTCGCCGTTTTGGCAGCGTTCCCTGCCCCGTCACCGCGTTTCAAGAAGTCGGACGATCAACCGCAACAAAAAGGCCTACTGCACACAAGCTAGTCGTACCAATCGCTGTCATGGCGACGTCGCCAGTCTCGATCGCGCTGATCGTAGTGGCGATTTTCTCTGACATCTCGGTCGCGGTAATAGCGCGGCTCGGCGCGCTCGGGATGTTTTGTACAGCGCCACGGTTCGCGGTGGCACACATTCGCGTCACCTCCTAGCAAGCTGTCGTACCCGCCCTTACCCTTAGCATCGAAGGCGTGGGCCGAGGTTGCGGTCAATAGAGCTATACCGATTGCGATGAAAACGTTTCTCATCCTCTAGCCTTTCATTATTTCTGCATCGATGAACAACACAACGAGGTGTGGACATCGTTGCCTAAACATGTGAGCCTTGTTGAATGTTCCACCTTGCAGACCTCGCCGTTTTTGCGTTGATCGCAGATGTTAAAAGCATTTCAGGTGCTGCGAGGTCACTCAAGATGCCGAAGTCGTCTGTGAGCAGGGCTTTGACGAGATTAGAGACTGAAGTCGGCCGGGTCTTAATAGAGCGCTCGACGAGGTCCGTTTGTTTAACAAAGGCGGGAGAAATGTTCTACACTCACGCATGCCGCATTTTGGACGAAGTGTCGGCTGCGGAACAGGCTATCGATGATATGCCGCTTGGCCCTGTTACAGCCGACTAGCTCGCTCGCCATCGAAGGCGCGAGGCTCTCGCTGCGATGTCGTGTCGGGTACTCGTGCACGTCAGGGTATAGCTGCGTGTGACGGCGTTGACGTAACACGATCGACCGTCACATTGGTCTTGACGCCGACTATTTGTGACAGGGTAGCCTTTGGCCTAAAGCTGAGGTGACACATGACGAAAATAGGCTACGCCCGAGTCAGCTCGATCGATCAGGATTTTGAAATCCAGCAACAACGCCTAAGGGCCGAAGGCTGCGTGATCGTGCGCGCAGAAAAGGTCTCCGGCGCGAGCCGCGACGGCCGAACGGAACTGGCAACGATCATCGAATTTCTTCGTGAGGGTGATGAGCTGATAGTGACGCGGCTCGATCGGCTTGGCCGCGACACCCGCGACGTGCTCAACATCGTGCACGAATGCGAGCAACGTGGTGCCTTCATCACCATTCTCGACCCCCATGTCTCAACGCGCGGAGAGATGGGGCACATGGTATTGACGGTGCTGGGCATGGTCGCGCAGATGGAGCGTCGCTTCATAAGGGAGCGTCAGCGGGAGGGCATCGAGCGGGCCAAATCTAGCGGGCGGTACAGTGGTGGTAAAGTTCGAATTGACCACCAGAAAATTCGACAGCTGTCAGCAGAGGGCGTCGGCGCATCTGCAATAGCCAAAGAAATGGGCTGCTCGCGAATGCAGGTTTACCGGGTTCTTAACGCGGCTCGCGAATCACTCAATTGATTGCGAGCTCACGAACTCCATATCTGCTTCGCGTGCTCGAAAAGTAGCTTTCCACGACTGGCTATCTCGTCTTCGTTCCAAGTCGCTTTCTTTACGAAGTCCTTGGTAAGCATCAGGATTGATTGATCCTCGAACTCCTGTCGTTTGGTCTCAAATGCAAGATTTTTGACTGCGCTGTTGAAGGACTGCGTGACGAGCGTGAGATTGCCGAGCGTATGCTTGATGCGGTTGCGCCTGACTATTCGCCCGACGACGCTATCATCTTCAAGCACCGCGTGCATTGCCTGGAAATGATCTGTATCGCTAGGCTGCACTTCGCCAGTGAAAGGCCAATGAGTACGCCAGTCCTGCGGGAGGATATGTTCAACAGTGAGGGTATCTGGTAGCGCCTTGTCCTCCTGTTTTTTGCCACGCTTGGCAAGTTCGATCTCGGAAAGAAGCATGCGGACTCTTGGGGAACCAAGTACACTGTAAAGCGGCTTGGTTAGGAGCGCGTTCTCGAATTCCGCATCAAGCGGAAAGCGGCCGCTTTCGGCCGTGAGGCCGAGTAGGTAGGCGCGGAGATTCTCATAGGCCCAGCCCTTTTTCTCAAGGTCGGCGATCACATTTAGAAATAGATTATTGTAGTTCTTGCCCGTGAGGCCGCAAACGGCGCGGCGCACGATGAGCGACAGCAGAAGTTCGAGCGATCTCTCCTTCTCGTCGTCGCCCATATCGCTGGCCCACAGGCGTAATAATAGGGGGTTGATCGTCGTGACGTCCCACGCCCGTAGCCGCGTTGAAAATATAGCCAATCGAGAGCCAGACGAACGTTCGATTATTTCTCTGTAGATACTGCCGTGCGCCTCAAGATCCTGAATCTCGGCTTGAACGCTTTCATAGCGCGGCACAGTGCTGTTCCGGGACGGCCTCAGGTACCCTTTGTACTCAGAGAACAGCTTGGAGATGGTGACGTCGCCAGCGATCTTACCGGCGATAAAATTCGCGAGGAAGAACTCAATGCGCTGCTTCTTGTAACGGCCCTGTTTCTCCATCTGACTCCAGAAAAAGTGTTCGAAGGGCTTCCAATGCTTTTTGAACAACATTTCCGCATCCTCTCCGCGTGCGTCGGCGCGCTGGAAGATGTTGTTGCGTACCAAATCGGCCGCGAGCAGCGGCTCGCCGCGATCATTGAGCGTCTCAAAGATAACTTGCGCATCGTCGCCCTCGTCAAGGACGATCTCGACAACCTTGAATTCCTCAAGCAAAGATTGCCAGATCGCATCGAGTTTTAGCTCCTTCGGGATTGAATCGTCGCTAGCTTGCTCTGCTTCATCTTCCAACTCCGGCGCCTCGACCAGATCATCATGCAGATCATCGGTCTCCACCGAGTGCTTTATGCGGTCGTAGAAAAAACCATATGCCCGCAGCATCGACGGGGTAGTCGCATATTCCTTCACCTGATCGCGCTGCACATTCGCAAACCAATAGTCACCATATTTTTTTTTGAGCGCGGCGCGATCCTCAGATGAGACGATATCGACAAAGAGCTGGCGGTTCGACTGCGTCGGCCAAACTTTGTAAATCTCGACGTCGGCGTCCTCCATGAGGTGAGGGTCGCTGTTGAGGATATATCGCTTGATGTTGCCTTCGGTCGTTACATGACCGATCGCCTTAGCGTAGTGACGCGCGGCGGTCAGGAAAAGCTGGAAAGTCGTGAGGCGCTGCTGTCCATCCACCACCTGAAAGGACGGCACCTGTTTAACCGAAGGCTTGGCACGGCTTTCCAGCACAACTGCACCCAAGAAATGCGAAAAGCGCCGCTCGCGACCGGCCAGACGTTCGATAGCCTTAGTGCGGATATCTTGCCAAAACGGCTCCCACTGCTTCTCGCGATTCCAAACATAGTGACGTTGGTAGATCGGGACGCAGTAGCGGTTCCTATTCTGCAGCAAAGTTCCAATTTCAACAGGTCCCGCTTTCATGCATCCCTCGCAAAGGCTTCAGAGTCTCTCTGGTACACCACAATGAAAGGAATAGGGATGTTTACTACCTTGCGGCGTGAATAATCCCCCCGAATAATTCGCCTATTATTTGCATGGGGCAGTCGACCTAAAATCGCAAATGTTCTGTGATCCTGTTGGGGAGCGATCATTATCTGATGTGACTGCAGCGGCCGACCGCCTTTTTGGAGAGCAGAACGCAGGAATGTCTTCAGAGCTACTCAACAAAGGGGTTAGTTTAGCCCCGTGGGGTCCGCGTTACATCAGGGTATCGCGGAAGCAGTGGGTTGTTCCAGTATGCAAGTTTACCGGCTCCCTCGCGCCGCCGATACAAAAAGACTGAAACGTCGTAGGCCGTCTCCTAAAAAGCATCCTTGTAGTTGACCGATCGGGGTCAGTCAGACCGACAACCTGTGGTCTGCGGCAGTGCCTCCACTGGCCAAATCAACAATCTGACTCTAATGATGCGTAACCAATGCCGTGCTGGGGGAATTACGTTGCGACTTAGTGAGAGAGATGTCTGCAGTAAGTATGTCAGCCCCGCCCTTTCCTCATCAGGGTGGGACTTGCATTCGCAGATACGCGAAGAGGTAACGCTGACGGCAGGGAGAATTATCGTTCGCGGTCAAATGACAACTCGAGGGAGAAAAAAGCGCGCGGACTATGTGCTTTATTTGAAGCCGAATATCCCCTTGGCGGTCATCGAAGTTAAAGATGAATCGCATTCTGCGTCTCATGGAATGCAGCAGGCACTAGAATATGCGCAAATGTTGGACGTCCCATTCGCCTTTTCGACCAATGGAAATACATTTGTACTTCACGATCGGAGTGGCGGAAGCATTGTAGAAAAAGAGTTCCCACCGAGCAAATTCCCATCCCCGAAAGAGCTTTGGCTAAAATATAGGCAATGGAAGAATCTCGACACTGTGGATCCCGCTGTCGTTGAGCAAGATTATTTTGATGACGGCTCCGATCGATCGCCAAGGTATTACCAAAGCCTTGCGATTAACCGGGCCGTTGAGCGTGTGAGCCAAGGCGACAATCGCTTACTTCTCGTAATGGCGACTGGCACCGGTAAGACCTACACAGCATTTCAGATCATTTGGAGGCTTTGGAGATCTGGAAGAAAGAAGAGAATACTGTTTCTCGCAGACAGAAATATCCTTGTCGATCAAGCAAAAACGAATGACTTTAAGCCATTCGGCGGTGCGATGACAAAGATAACCAACCGAAACATTGACAAGTCTTACGAAATATATTTGTCGCTTTATCAGGCAATAACCGGCAGTGAGATCGATGCGAACATTTACAAGCTATTTTCTCCAACGTTCTTTGATCTAATTATTGTCGATGAGTGCCATAGGGGTAGCGCCACCGAGGATTCGCGCTGGCGTGATGTTCTTCAATATTTTGCGTCGGCAACCCAGATTGGCCTGACCGCAACCCCGAAGGAAACAAAAACTGTCTCCAATTCGGAGTATTTTGGAGAGCCGATCTACACATATTCCCTTCGACAAGGCATCGAAGATGGGTTCCTCGCCCCCTATAAAGTCGTCCGATATGATTTGGACCGAGACATGCTCGGTTATCGACCCATTAGAGATACAACTGATCGCTTTGGCAACGAAGTTAATGATCGCATCTACCGGCAGAAGGACTTCGACCGGTCGCTCGTGCTCACTGAAAGGACCAAGCTTGTCGCCAAAAAAGTGACTGAATTTTTGCAGGCAACTGATCCCTACAGTAAAACGATCGTCTTCTGCGAAGACCAAGAACACGCAGAAAGAATGCGCCGAGAGCTTATAAACATCAATCATGCACTAGTCCGCGAAAATCACCGCTACGTAATGCGCATCACCGGCGAGGACGAGGCTGGGAAGGCCGAACTAGATAATTTCATAGATCCTCGCTCTCGATATCCCGTTATTGCTACCACTTCGAAGCTGCTTTCAACGGGAGTGGACGCGAAAACCTGCAAGCTAATCGTCCTTGATCAAACAATTGAATCAATGACGGAATTCAAGCAGACGATCGGACGAGGCACTCGAATTGATGAGCAGTTTGACAAGCTCTTCTTCACGATCATGGACTTTCGCAGTGCGACAGAGTTATTCGCGGACGTCAATTTCGATGGCGATCCCGTGCAAATTTACGAGCCGACGATCGACGATCCTGCGCTGCCGCCGGAGGATGAGCACACCACCGAGTTCCCTGAGACCTCGCCGTTAGCGGGCGATGTAGTAGGCACGGAAAAGCGACTGAAGTACTACCTGGATGACGTCCAAGTGGATGTCTTGTCAAAACGGGAGCAGTACCTTTCACATGACGGAAAACTGATCACTGAATCGCTTGTGGAATATACGAAAAAGACGATAACGCAGGACTATCGTACGTTACGAGATTTCCTCACCCGTTGGACAGAAGCTGACAAGAAACAAGCAGTTATCGACGAACTAGCGAAGACCGGGGTATCGCTAGACGCTCTCCGCAGCGAAGTCCCAAACGGAAGATCCTTCAGTGCGTTCGATCTGCTTTGCCACGTCGCCTATGGCGAACCTGCTATCACGCGGCGCGAGCGAGCAGACCGCCTTAGGGAGCGAGGATATTTTGCAAAATATCAGGAGCCGGCGCGAACCGTGCTTGAAGCGCTTCTGGACAAATATGCGAACGAGGAATTTGACCCTATCGAGAACGCAAGGGTGCTTCAACTTAAGCCATTCGACGAAATTGGGACACCCGTCGAAATTGTTAAGAACGTATTCGGTGGCAGAAGTGGGTACGAGATCGCAGTGCGCGAATTGCAGGATGAACTCTACCGCAGAAAGGCATAAAAATGGCTAACGTTGGTGGCATCATCAAGTCGATCCAAACCATCATGCGAAAAGACGCTGGCATCGACGGCGACGCGCAGAGGATCGGTCAACTCGTTTGGATGTTTTTTCTAAAGATCCTTGACGATAAAATTGCCGAGAACGAGCTGCTGGGCTCTGACTATCAGTCCCCCCTCCCCTCCGACCTTCGCTGGTCCTCATGGGCACAAGATGAAGAAGGGTTGACTGGCGAAAAACTCGCTGATTTCATCAATCTAGAGCTGTTCCCACGGTTAAAAAACTTGGCCGTCGAGGGCCCGCACCGTGACCGCTCATTGCTGGTCCGTGACGCGTTCGAAGATGCGTACAACTACATGAAAAACGGCACGTTGATCAGACAAGTGATCAACAAGATAAATGAGATTGATTTCAACAATGCTGGGGATAAGCATGCATTTGGCGATGTGTATGAGCAGATTCTGAAAGACCTTCAAAGTGCAGGGAATGCGGGCGAATTCTACACCCCACGAGCAGTAACCCAATTCACCGTTGACATGCTCGATCCGAAACTTGACGAAGTTGTGCTTGATCCAGCCTGTGGAACCGGCGGCTTTCTAGCTCATGTCATCGACCACAAGTCAGACCACTATGTGCAATCTGTGGCTGATGTGGAAACACTTCAACGAAGCATATTGGGCGTCGAAAAAAAAGCCTTACCTCACCTGTTGTGCATGACGAACATGATGCTCCACGGGATTGAGGCACCTACCAATATTTTTCACGATAACACACTGTCGGTTCCACTGAAGGATCACAAATGGAGGGGTATGATAGACGTCATTGTCACCAACCCACCGTTTGGGGGCACCGAGGAGGACGGAATTGAAAAGAATGTTCCTCTGAAGTACCAGACACGAGAAACTGCAGACCTCTTTCTCGTGCTCATTATCGAACTGTTAAAGAAAGGCGGACGAGCTGCGGTCGTTCTCCCTGACGGTACTCTCTTTGGCGAAGGCACTAAGACGCGCATCAAAGAAAAACTCATGGACGAGTGTAACCTCCACACAATCGTTCGCCTACCGAATGGCGTCTTTAGTCCGTATACCGGGATCAAGACCAACATCCTCTTCTTCGAAAAGGGACAACCAACTCGAGAAACTTGGTTCTACGAGCATTCGTACCCTGATGGGTACAAGAGTTATTCCAAGACTAAGCCTATGCGTATCGAGGAGTTTGATGTCGAGAAGCGCTGGTGGGGTGAACTGGCGACGCGCGAAGGTCGCAGGGAAGGACCAAACGCGTGGACCGTATCGATCGAGGAAATCAAGAGCAGAGGATACAACCTCGACATACAAAACCCCAATACGGCAGCTTCGGTTCATAAGAATCCCCGGTCAGTAGCTGACGAATTGGAGCGCAATAGAGCACAAGTGGAGAGATTGCAAATGCTACTTAAGTCCGTGTTCTCCAATGCCCTTGGTCTGGAGAATGGCGAATGACAGCTGAAGCGGTAAGCCTATTTTTGGGCCAATTCTCAGACCTGTCTCGGAGTCCTTCAGGCACCAAACGGCTGAAGGAACTAGTATTGCAACTTGCAGTGCGTGGCCGACTTGTTGGTCAGTCAAGTGATGATAGCAGTGTTGAGGATCTGCTTGTACATGTCCAAGACACCATTAGAACGGATATTGCGCGCGGTGTGGGCGTCGCTAGAAAAAAGCTCGAAAAATCACCCGCACCCCCTCCTTACCCTTTGCCGAAGGGGTGGGCGTGGAAAACTCTCGACGAGATTTCGAGCTACATCCAACGGGGCCGTGGCCCTCAATATGTCGATAATAGCAATGTGCGCATCGTTTCCCAGAAATGTATCCAATGGAGTGGGTTCACTGAAGAACCATGCAAGCTGCTGGATGAGGATGCTTTCTCGAACTACGGGCCTGAGAGAGTGCTGGCCGAGGGTGACCTCCTCTGGAATTCAACAGGGACAGGGACTATCGGGCGCGTAAACGTATTCCCGGAGCGAACTGATAATGCCGTTTTCGTAGCCGATAGTCACGTTACGGTTGTCAGAATCGCGGTTGTAAATCCGAGATATGTATGGTGTTTTCTAGCATCACCTACAGTACAATCTACGATCGAGGGTGATGCCTCTGGGTCTACAAATCAGGTGGAATTGTCGGGGACATACGTTCGGAATTGCTGGGTCCCAATACCGCCGCTCGCGGAACAAGATCGTATTGTCTCGAAGGTCGATGAACTCATGCAGTTGTGCGATGAACTCGACTACCATCTTCGAGAGGATGCGCGCCTCAGCGCAGAGTTGATGGATTCGCTTTTACATCACATCACCGAGCCCGATCCAGGAAACGGCGGTGGTACGCGCAGAGCGCATCTGCTAGCGAAGAGTACTGAGCTTACGAAGCACTCAAATGCAGCTCCATCCCAGAAGAATCAAAGTTCTCTAAGGCTATCAGATGCCCGGATCAAAGAAGCTGTTTTAGCCAGTGCCGTCGTGAATTCATTCTTCGAAGACGGAGGCGAGCCGATAGGAAATTTTCGCCTTCAGAAAGCCGTTTATTTTGCACGGCGGCATTTGGGCGACTACGGCGTCGATAAGGAATATCTGAAAAAGGCGGCCGGCCCATATAATCCTACGATGAAATACTCCGGTGGAATTGCAATAGCCAAAGCTAAAGAGTGGATTTTCGAGGCCAAGGGTCGATATGGTTTCGGGCATATACCCGGCCCGGCGTTTGCAGAGGTTCCTGAATTGTCTCACCAATTATCTCTAGATGACGCTGTTCAATGGGTTCGGGAAAAATTCAAGCGCCGTCGCAACGAGGAATGGGAGGTCTTAGCCACGGTTGATTTTGCTGTGTCCGACTTGAAAAATAGGGGTCACACAACGAATCCAGCCACGGTGCTAGAGTACATCTCGCGCGATGCGGAGTGGAGCCCGAAAATCGGCAAGCTTGGTCTCACGGAAGAATCAATTGATGTGGCTATGCACGAATTGTCCGAGCTCTTTGGGGGCGCTCAATGGGCGTAGCGCACTCGTCTTCGATTTGGTGCGAAAGTGATAACCATCATCTCTACGAGAAGCACTCCTCCTTCAACCTGTGGCTGGACGAGAAGGGGGAGTCCGAAGACACTATCGCGAAATACGGACTCGCCGTAATCGGCACGCCGAGTAAAGCCCTTTTCGCTGGTGACTATCCCGCCTATCTGGAAGCGGTTCTTAGTTTCAGTCAGAGGAGGCTTCACTCAGCTCTTGGCCAGACAGCTTTCGAGGAGCATTGGTTCAAGCGTAATCTAGCTCACTTTGAACAACTGTTGGACGCATTGAAGTCGAATTCCGTGGTTCCGTTCATCGGAGCAGGTGTAAGTTGTGCATCCGGATATAAGAGCTGGAAAGCTCATCTGCTGGCTCAAGGCAAAACAGCCGGCCTCGGCGATATTGAGCCGTTGTTAGACACTGGACAGTACGAAGAGGTAATGCAACAGGTCTTGAGACTTCCCCACGGCCGAAACCTTTTCATAAATAATCTTAAAGTTGATTTCCTCCAGCGTCCATCGCAACTGGAACTTCAGACGATGGTGCTGAAGCTTTGCCCCCATGTTGTCATTACAACGAACTACGACAGGTGTCTGGAACTTGCTGCGGTGGCGAGGGGTGAAGAGGAAGTCGAGCCAATCTACGCCTACGCACCCGACACTCAGCCACTTATCGCGTCCCTATCGCATCGACGCCGGGCGATCCTAAAGCTCCACGGCGACATCAAGTCGGCTTCAGAATGCATATTGAGCAGCGACCAATATGATGCGGCATACGGAGCCGGGTACATTGATATGGATCGACCTCTTCCGCGAAAACTGCGACGAGTTTACGAATCCAATAGCCTGCTGTTTCTAGGCTGCAGCCTGTATTTCGACAGGACACTACAGGTGTTTCAAAAGGTCATGGACGAGCGCGGAGCTTCCGACATACCTCCACATTTTGCCATTGTAGAGGCACCATCCGAGGTCGCCGATCTTGTGAGGAGAAATAAATTTCTCTTAGACGTTGGAATAACGCCGCTGTTCTATCCGTATGGCGAACACTTTAGATTGAAGGAAATACTAAGCTGTATAAATGATGGCATATCACAGTAAGAACCGAAGTCGCATAATCAATTCAATACGGCGATATAGATATCTCCGCGAAGCGCATGAGCGCAAATGCCTGTTCGCTTGATGCATATCCAATCATTTCTTTACCCGCTCCTCGTCTAGCATGTCGGCCCACCATTGCATCATCTGAATGCGCTCATCCCAATATGTCGCACGATTATAGATTCGCCGCACCTCTCGGGCGTCCAAGTGAGCAAGCTGAGCCTCAATCGCATCCGGGCTGAACTTGCCGGACTCATTTAAAATGCTGCTGGCGGATGAACGAAAGCCATGAGCTGTGTGCTCAGCCTCCCCTACTCCCATGCGACGAAGAGCCGAGTTCATCGAGTTTTCCGAAAGCAATGCTTTGCCAGACATCATTGATGGAAAAACCTGTGGCTTGTCCCCGAACAAGTCCTGCATATGTTTGATCACCTCGACAGCTTGTCGAGAGAGAGGAACATGGTGCTCGCGACGCATCTTTGTTTTGGCGGCGGGGATAGTCCAAATGGCCTTATCGATGTCTACTTCAGGCCACTCCATCGAACGTGTCTCCCCGGGCCGGGCGAAGCAAAGGGCCTGAATTTTTAATGCTGCTACGAGCGACGGCCAACCTCTATATCCATAAATTGCCCTCATTAGGCCGCCAAGCTCTTTACGAGTGGTAAGTGCTGGGTGGCTAACGGGCACATGCCGCTGAAGGGCGCCACGCAATGCCGACGTTGGATCGTTTTCCGCTCTTGCCGTTGCGATAGCAAACCGGAATACGCGCCCTATCACCGAACGCGTGGCGAGAGCGCTCTCTATGCGCCCGCTTTTTTCGATAGCCGTAAGAACATCCAAAACATCCTTCGCTGAGATTTGGGTGATGGGGTACGGCGAAAGTTTCTTCGCGAGAACCTTCAACATCCAAGCGTTTTTGTCGATGGTCGGCTCAGCTCGCTTATCTCGACCCAACTTGGCGATGAACTCGTCGGCGATCAGACCGAAAGTGTTCCCAGCTGCCGCTTTGGCAGCCAGTTGTTCCCGCTTCTTTGCCAATGAAGGGTCTAAACCATCCGATAGCGTTCGCTTTGCATCATCTCGTCGGCTGCGCGCGTCAGCAAGCCCTAGGGCAGGATAAGAGCCTAGCGTCAGCGTCTTTCGTTTTCCGAAATAGGCGTAGTCGAGCCGCCATGACTTGCCGCCTGCCGTCGACACATAGAGGTAAAGGCCTTTTCCATCTGGCAGTTTATAGGGTTTTTCGGATTTCTTGGCATTTCGAATTTGAACATCTGTCAGCGGCATTTACGGTATTGGCCTCGAAGCTATCAGCTTTATACCGTGGTTTTGTACCGAAAAATTTGCTGGATGTCACTGCACGCCGTTGCACGACGTTACGCGCGCGCGAGGTGATAGCTCCCGTTATCCCGTTGATTTTTCCCAGTTTATTGAACGTCGATGGACGTTATTGGACAAGCTGTTTTTGGGCGAATGGAGCGGGTGAAGGGAATCGAACCCTCGTATTCAGCTTGGGAAGCTGCTGCTCTACCATTGAGCTACACCCGCGTTGGCTGCAGATTTCCAACAGATGGCGGTCGGTGTCAAGCGGGGTTGGCGACTTCCGGGTGAGGCCGCTCAGATCCGGAAGTGCTTGGAGAGCTTGAGGCCCTGTGCCTGGTAGTTGGAGCCGAGGCCGGTGCCGTAGAGGCTTTCGGGGTGTTCCTGCATGTGCTCGTAGACTAGGCGGCCGACGATCTGGCCGTCTTCGAGGATGAAGGGGACCTCGTGGCTGCGGACTTCGAGGACGGCGCGGCTGCCGCGGCCGCCGGCGGGGGCGTGGCCGAAGCCGGGGTCGAAGAAGCCGGCGTAGTGGACGCGGAATTCGCCGACGAGCGGATCGAAGGGCGTCATCTCGGCGGCGTAATGCGGGGGCACGTGAACCGCTTCGCGCGAGACGAGGATGTAGAACTCATCCGGATCGAGGATCAGTTCGTTGCGACCGCGGCTGTAGATCGGCTCCCAGAAATCGAAGATATCGTGCTGGGCCTTCTTGTCGACGTCGACGACGGCCGTGTGGTGCTTGCCGCGATAGCCGATCAGGCCGTCCTTGTCGCCGGCGAGATCGATCGACAGCGCGATGCCGCCGCCCGAGACGTTCGGCTTTGTGCTTGCGACCAGCGTTTCGGCATCGTGCAGCGCCAGAAGTTCCGGTTCGCCGAGCAGCGACTGGCCAATGCGGAAGCGGATCTGCGACAAGCGCGAGCCGCGACGCACGACGATCGGGAAGGTGCGCGGCGAGATTTCGAGATAGAGCGGGCCGGAGTAGCCGGCCGGGATCTTGTCGAACTCCTGCGCATAATCGGTGATGACGCGGGTGAAGATATCGAGGCGGCCGGTCGAGCTTTTCGGGTTGGCCGAGGCCGACATGTCGGCCGGCAGATCGAGGCGCTCCATGAGGGGCACGATGTAGACGCAGCCGGTTTCGAGCACCGCGCCTTCCGAGAGATCGACGACATGCAGGCTCAATCGGTCGAGCTTGTCGGAGACGAGGCTGTTCGGACCCGGCATGAAGCTGGCGCGGACACGGAATGCCTTGGCGCCGAGACGGAGATCAAGGCTCGCCGGCTGGATCTGGTCGCTGTCGAGCTCGCGCTCCGCGACGAGGCGTCCCGTCTCGAACAACGCGGCAATCGCGCGGTCTGCCAATATTCCTGTTTCGCGAGCCATCATGCCCCATCCATAATTTGCCGCAGACAAAACCAAAATCGAGGAATTGACGCAAGCGCGCAACAGCAGTATTGCAGCTTTATCCCGTGGTGATTTGGCCGGTCGGCTTGCAGCCACGTTAAACAAGTGGCTAAATAGACCGGGTTGAAACCGGTCTGCATTCGCGGCCGGTTTTTTTGTGTTTGAAAGTGGTGATGGCATGAGCAAGACCTGGCGCCCGGCAACCCAACTGGTCCACGGCGGAACGCTGCGCTCGCAGTATAGCGAGACATCCGAAGCGATCTATCTCACGCAAGGGTTTGTCTACGACAGCGCGGAAGCCGCCGAGGCGCGCTTCAAGGGCGAGACCGAGGGCTATATCTACGCCCGTTACGGCAGCCCGACCAACGACATGTTCGAAAAGCGCATGTGCGCGATGGAAGGTGCCGAAGAAGCCCGTGCCACCGCATCGGGCATGGCAGCCGTCGCCGCCGCCATCCTCTGCCAGGTGAAAGCCGGTGACCATATCGTGGCCGCCCGCGCGCTCTTCGGCTCCTGCCGCTGGGTGGTCGAGACGCTGGCGCCGAAATACGGCATCGAGTGCACGCTGGTCGACGGCCGCTATCTGGAGAACTGGGAAAAGGCGATCCGCCCGAACACCAAGGTGTTCTTCCTGGAAAGCCCGACCAACCCGACGCTCGAAGTGGTCGATATCGCCGGCGTTGCCAAGCTCGCCAACCAGGTCGGTGCCAAGGTCGTGGTCGATAACGTCTTCGCGACGCCGATCTTCCAGAAGCCGCTGGAACTCGGCGCCCATATCGTCGTCTATTCCGCGACCAAGCATATCGACGGCCAGGGCCGCAGCCTCGGCGGCGTGATCCTCTCGGATACGGAGTGGGTCAACGAGCATCTGCAGGACTATTATCGCCACACGGGTCCGGCCATGTCGCCGTTCACGGCGTGGACGCTGCTCAAGGGTCTCGAGACGCTGCCGCTGCGTGTCAAGCAGCAGACCGAGAACGCCGGCAAGATCGCCGACTTCCTGGCCGAGCAGAAGCAGGTGGCCAAGGTGATCTATCCCGGCCGCAAGGATCATCCGCAGGCCGATATCGTCGCCAAGCAGATGAAGGGCGGCTCGACGCTGGTGGCGATCGAGCTCAAGGGCGGCAAGGAAGCGGCGTTCGCGCTGCAGAACGCGCTTGAGATCGTCAAGATCTCCAACAATCTCGGCGACGCGAAGAGCCTGATCACGCATCCGGCGACGACCACGCACAAGAACCTGACGGACGAGGCCCGCGCCGAGCTCGGCATTTCTCCGGGCACCGTGCGCCTGTCCGCTGGTATCGAGGATACGGACGACCTGATCGAGGATTTCGCGCAGGCGCTCTCCAAGATCAAGGCCTGATCAAGAATAGCCGGCCGGGTCCATGTGATCCGGTCGGCATTTAAACGCGCATTTTTGCAATTTACTCGCGCTGAGCGGGAGTGGCATTAGTCTTAACGCGCGAATTTTTCGCGCTTACAGCCAATTGATTGCGGATTCCAGCCTGGTTTATTGACCTGCCGCACCTCTTATAAGATACCAGTAAGGTATTCTTATTATGGTGTAGGCATGTACCGCGCCCTGACACGAGATATTGAAGTGGTGGTCGAGCCCTTTTACCTGGAGGAGCAATCCGACCCGGACGACGACCGCTATGTGTGGGGCTACCGCATCGTCATCAGCAATAATTCCGACCTCACTGTACGCCTCGTCAACCGCTATTGGAACATCACCGACCAGAACGGCGTCGTCGATGAAGTGAGCGGCGCAGGCGTCGTCGGCGAGCAGCCGACGCTTAGCCCTGGTGATACCTACGAATATTCGTCGGGCTGCCCGCTCGATACGCCATCGGGCCTGATGTTCGGCCACTACCAGATGGAAACTGATAAAGGCGAGGTCTTCCAGGTGGAAATCCCCGCCTTCTCTCTTGATTCACCCGGCCTGCTCAGAGTGCTGAACTAACCTTTGTCTTCTCGCATGTCGGTGCCGCAAAACCGCTGCACACTTTTGCGCGACATGCTTCGGGTTACTCAGCCGCCTGCGCGAGCTCTTCGGCCTCGAAACGATAGGTCGTCGAGCAGAATTCGCAGGTGACCGCGATCTTGCCCTCTTCCTGGCTCGCTTCGATCTCCTCGGCGGAGAAGCCCTTGAGCACGCCCTTGATCTTCTCGCGCGAGCAGGAGCAGCGGTCGAACACTTCGCGCGGCTCGTAAACGCGCACGCCGCGCTCGTGGAACAGCCGGAACAGCAGGCGCTCGACGCCGACCTGCGGATCCGTCAGCTCGTCGGCGTCGATGGTCTCCACCAGCGAACGCGCTTCGGCCCAGGCATCGTCTTCCGCATGCTGGACGGTACCTTCGTCGCCATCGCCGCCGTGCAGGTCGGCCTGACGCATGCGCTCGGGCGCTTCCGGCAGGAACTGGGCAACGAGCCCCCCTGCCCGCCAGCGATGACGCGGCTTGCCTTGCTCGTCGCGGTCGAACAGTTCGGCGGCGGCCAGACGCACGCGCGTCGGGATCTGCTCCGACTGGCGGAAGTAGGTGCCGGCAATGTCTTCCAGCGTGGCGCCGTCGAGCGCGACGATGCCCTGGTAAGGCTGGCTGAACTTGCCCTGGTCGATGGTAAAGGCCAGCATGCCCTTGCCGAGCAGTTGCTCGGGCTCGGCGCGGCCAGCGGCAACAGCCTCGTCCAGAAGCGTCTGGTCGAAGCGGGCGTAGGCGCGCACGTTCTCGGGCGTCGAGAAGTCGGCGACAAGCAGATCGACCGGGCCGTCGCTCTTGGTCTGGACAGTGAACTTGCCTTCGAACTTCAGCGACGTACCAAGCAGCACCGTCAGCGCGATGACTTCGGCCAGCAGGCGGGCGACGGGCGCGGGATAGTTGTGGCGATCGAGGATCGCATCCAGCATCGGGCCGAGCTGGACGGCGCGACCGCGCACATCCAGGCCTTCCACCTGAAACGGAACGACATGATCATCGCCGGCGAAATCGAATTCGCCGAGGGTGGCTGCAGCTTCTGCCATGGTCTTCTCCTAGTCTGAGGGCAGCGGACGAGCCCGTCCATCCGCCAGCGCGGCCACGGGCCTGTCCGGCCCGATGTGGCCTCCAGTATGGTTCAGATCGCGCCCAGGCACCAAGCAAGAATCGACTTCTGCGCATGAAGACGGTTTTCCGCTTCATCGAAGACCACGGATTGCGGGCCGTCGATCACTTCGTCGGTAACTTCCTCACCGCGATGGGCCGGCAGGCAATGCATGAACAATGCATCCTTGTCGGCCTGTGCCATCAAAGCCGAATTGACCTGATAAGGCTGGAAGACGTTGTGACCCCGGGCCCGATGTTCCTGATTCATGGAGACCCAGGTATCGGTCACCACGCAATCGGCGCCGGCGACCGCACGGTCTGCATCATGGCTCAGCATGATCTCGGCGCCCTCATTGCGGGCCCAGTTCAGATAGTGATCCTTCGGCTCGGAACCAAGGGGTACCGCCATGTTCATGCGATAGCCGAAACGGGCGGCCCCTTCGACCAGCGAATGCAGCACGTTGTTGCCATCGCCCATCCAGGCAATCGTCTTGCCCTTGATGGGACCGCGATGCTCTTCGAAGGTCATGATGTCGGCCATGATCTGGCAGGGATGGGTGTCATCCGTCAGCGCGTTGATCACAGGAACGGTCGCGTGTTCGGCGAGCTCCAGCATGCGCGCATGGTCGGTGGTGCGGATCATGATCGCATCGACATAGCGCGACAGGACCTTGGCGGTGTCGCCAATCGTTTCAGCGCGGCCGAGCTGCATTTCGGTGCCGGAGAGGAACAGCGTCTCGCCGCCGAGCTGGCGCATGCCGACGTCGAAGGAGACGCGGGTGCGGGTCGAGGGCTTTTCGAAGATCATCGCCAGCATCTTGCCTGCCAGCGGCTTGTCGCCCTGGCCGGCCTTGAAGGCCTGCTTGCGGGTCTTGGCGTCGTCCATGATGACCCGGAGGTCGGAGGAGGTTACCGCGGAAAGATCGAGAAAGTGTTTTGGGGAAGCCATCTGTCTTTAACCTGTTGCGCCCGCCATCCGGCCGGGCATCCATCCATTCAAGCCGTCTTCTTTGCCTTGGCGCGCACGCTCTCGGCGGCACGCTCGAGGCGCGCGAGGCCTTCGCGGGCTTCGTCAGCGGTGACGACGAGCGGGGGCAACAAACGGATGACATTGTCGCCGGCCGGAATGGCCAGCAGGTTGGCAGCGCGGATGGCCTGCAAGAGCTCAGTTGACGGAACAGCCGCCTTGACGCCAAGCATCAGGCCTTCGCCGCGGATATCCTCGATCACATCGGGGAAGCGATCCTTCAGCGATGCGAGGCCCTGGCGGAAGACGAGTGCGACGTCGTTGACGTGCTGCAGGAAGCCTTCCTCGAGGATGACATCGAGCACGGCATTGCCGACGGCCATGGCGAGCGGGTTACCGCCATAGGTCGAGCCATGGGTGCCGGCCTTCATGCCGGAGGCTGCTTCGGCGGTTGCCAGGCAAGCACCGAGCGGGAAACCACCGCCGATACCCTTGGCGACAGCCATGATGTCGGGCGTGACGCCGGACCATTCATGCGCGAAGAGCTTGCCCGTACGGCCGACGCCGGACTGAACCTCGTCGAGGATCAGAAGCAGGCCGTTTTCGTCGCAAAGCTGGCGCAGCGCCTTCATGAATTCCGTGGTCGCCGGGCGGATACCGCCTTCGCCCTGTACCGGCTCAAGCAAGATACCGGCCGTGGCATCGGTGATGGCGGCGCGGACGGCTTCGATATCGCCGAAGGGAACCTGGTCGAAACCGGGTGTCTTGGGGCCGAAGCCTTCGAGGTACTTCTCCTGGCCGCCGGCGGCGATCGTCGCCAGCGTGCGGCCGTGGAATGCGCCTTCGAAGGTGATGATGTGGAAGCGCTCGGGATGGCCCTTCGAATACTGGTAGCGGCGCGCGGTCTTGATCGCGCATTCCAGCGCCTCGGCGCCGGAATTGGTGAAGAACACCTTATCCGCGAAGGTTGCATCGGTCAGACGCTTGGCGAAGCGCTCCTGGCCGGGGATTTCGTAAATGTTGGAAAGGTGCCAGACCTTCTGGGCCTGCTCCTTAAGCGCGCCGACGACGTGCGGATGGCTATGGCCGACGGAGGTCACGGCAACGCCCGCGCCAAAATCGAGATATCGCTCGCCAGTTTCGGTGATCAGCCACACGCCCTCTCCTCGCTCGAACCGCAGCGGGGCACGAGAGTAGGTATCATAAAGCGGCGCGGCTTCAGCCATGGCGCGATCTCCTGTCATTCGCTCAACAAAGGCCCGGAATCCGGCTAAAAAGCGGGTGCCCGGAAATGAAAAATGCCGCCTTTCGGCGGCGAGGGGCACTATTGTCTTTTCGCAGTGCGATGTCAACAAAACTGAGCTTTTGTCGCATGCGTCAAGCAAGCATCGGGGCGCGGGCGAGCTATCAACAGCTAATGTTGCAGAAATGACTCTACCACCCAGCAAGTTGGGGAAAACCGAGAAATCGATTCGCCGCGATTCAACCGACTCTTGTCACGGAGTCGCCCTCACTCTAGGTTAAAACTCAATTACTAGACTGCATGCGGCGGAACTAGTCACCAAAATCGAGCAAGCGTTTCTTGGTCCGGACACGTCCGTGCCATGGGTGAAGGATTCTGCCTACACCAACGCAATAAGGCGGAGACAGGGCATGAACTGGACAGACGAGCGCGTTGAAAGACTGAAGAAGCTTTGGGCCGAAGGCCTGAGCGCCAGCCAGATTGCGGCACAACTTGGCGGTGTAAGCCGCAACGCCGTCATCGGCAAGGTCCACCGTCTGAACCTGCCTGGCCGCGCCAAGGCCGGCGGCACGACGACGGCGACACGGGCGCCGAAGCGTCCGGCGGTTTCGACCCCGCGCCCCGCCAACAGCTTCAATTCCGCACGCATCTCGCCAAGCCGCGCCGTTGCCCGCCCGCAGGGCGCAGTGGCTCTCAAGGAAGAGATGGACATCGATGCGATCGAGGAAGTCCGTTACCGTCCGGCTTCCAACGTCGTCGTTCCGATCTCGCGCCGCCTCGGCCTCACGGAACTGACCGAGCGTACGTGCAAGTGGCCGGTCGGCGATCCGCTGACGGACGACTTCCACTTCTGCGGCTGCGAGTCCCCCGACAACTCGCCTTACTGCACCTATCACCAGCGCATGGCCTACCAGCCGGTCAACGAGCGCCGCAAGGCCGCCAACCGGGTCGCATGACCCGGAAAGCCGGATAAGGAACGAAAGAAAACGGGCCCTCGCGGGCCCGTTTTTCGTTGGATCGGACGGAATGGAAGCGCCTTACGCTTCCATCGAATAGCCGGCGCCGCGAACGGTGCGGATGACATCCTGCATGTTGGAGAAGTTGAGCGCCTTGCGCAGGCGGCCGACGTGAACGTCGACGGTGCGTTCGTCGACATAGATGTCATGGCCCCAGACGCCATCGAGCAGCTGCGAGCGGGAGAAGACGCGGCCCGGCGACGACATCAGGAATTCCAGGAGGCGGAATTCGGTCGGTCCGAGGCGGACTTCGCGGCTCTTGCGGTGAACGCGGTGGGTTTCGCGATCGAGCTCGATATCGCCGCACTTCAGCAGCGAGGAGAGCACTTCCGGCTTGGCGCGGCGCAGCATCGCCTTGACGCGGGCGACGAGCTCTGGCGTGGAGAACGGCTTGACGACATAGTCGTCGGCGCCGGTCGACAGGCCGCGAACGCGTTCGCTTTCCTCGCCACGGGCGGTCAGCATGATGATCGGCAGGCGCTCCGTCTCCGGGCGCATGCGCAGGCGACGGCACAGCTCGATGCCGGATACGCCGGGCAGCATCCAATCGAGGATCAAAAGATCAGGCGTGCGTTCCTGCAGCCGGATTTCGGCCTCGTCACCGCGAAGGATGGTATCGACTTCGAAGCCTTCGGCCTCAAGGTTATAGCGAAGAAGCACGCTCAGTGCTTCTTCGTCTTCAACGACTGCTACTCTTGGGATCATTCGTCTCGGTCTCCTGGGGGCGTGGGTCCGGAACGCTTATTCCGTGACCGCGCCGACGGTGTTGGCGGTGTCGTCCTTCGGACGCTCGCCTTCCGGCTGGGCGCCGGTAGCCATGTAGTAGATGGTCTCTGCGATGTTGGTGGCGTGGTCGCCGATGCGCTCGATGTTCTTGGCGCAGAAGAGAAGATGCGTGCAGCTGGTGATGTTGCGCGGATCTTCCATCATGTAGGTCAGCATCTCGCGGAACAGCGAGGTGTACATCGCGTCGATTTCCTCGTCGCGCTCGCGGATCGACTTGGCACGATCTGCAACGCGGCTGGTGTAGACGTCGAGAACTTCCTTGAGCTGGACGAGCGCCAGTTCGGAGAGATGCTCGAGGCCACGGGCGAGCTTGCGTGGAACGCCGGTGCTCTGAACCGCGATGACGCGCTTGGCGGTGTTCTTGCCGAGATCGCCGACGCGCTCGAGATCGGCCGCAATGCGGATCGAACCCATGATTTCGCGAAGGTCGGCGGCCATCGGCTGACGGCGGGCGATGGTGATGATCGCCTTTTCGCCAATCTCGCGCTCGGCGTGATCGAGGATCACGTCGTCGGAGATGACCTTCTGGGCGAGCGAAGTATCGCCGTTGACGAGCGCGCGAACAGCGTCGCCGACCATCTGTTCCGCGAGGCCGCCCATTTCGGAGATGCGGCGCGTCAGGAACTTGAGATCATCGTCATAGGCGGAATAGATATGTGTCGATGCCATGGGGCTTATCCTTGAATGTCCTGAGGTTTACCGGTTTCGGAGATCAGCCGAAGCGGCCCATGATGTAATCCTGGGTGCGCGGATCATCCGGGTTGGTGAACATCTTGTCGGTATCGTTCTCCTCGACGAGGTTGCCGAGGTGGAACATGGCGGTGCGCTGCGAAACGCGGGCTGCCTGCTGCATCGAGTGCGTGACGATGACGATCGTGTAGGCTTCGCGCAGCTCGTGGATGAGCTCCTCGACCTTTGCGGTCGCGATCGGGTCAAGCGCCGAGCAGGGCTCGTCCATCAGGATGACTTCTGGGCTAACGGCAATCGCGCGGGCGATGCACAGACGCTGCTGCTGACCGCCCGACAGGCCGGTGCCGCCTTCATGCACGCGGTCCTTGACCTCGTTCCACAGGCCGGCGCGCTGCAGGCTCTGCTCGACGATGACGTCCATGTCGGCCTTCGCCTTGGCGAGACCGTGGATGCGCGGGCCGTAGGCGACGTTTTCGTAGATCGACTTCGGGAACGGGTTCGGCTTCTGGAACACCATGCCGACGCGGGCGCGAAGTTCGACGACGTCGATATCCGGATCGTAGATATCATCGCCATCGAGCGTGATCTTGCCGGTGACGCGGCAGTTGTCGATCGTGTCGTTCATGCGGTTCAGGCTGCGCAGGAAGGTGGACTTGCCGCAGCCCGACGGACCGATGAGAGCCGTCACGGTGTTTTCGCGGATGTTCAGCTTCACGTCGAAAAGCGCACGCTTCTCGCCGTAGTAAACCGAGACGTCCTGGCCGATCATTTTATACGGAATGGTATTCATCTTCTGGTCTAGCGCCTTCTCAACTGCTGCTTCCGTCAACATGTTCATGATGTTTACTCCGTTTACCAGCGGCGCTCAAAGCGACGACGCAAGAGGATGGCTCCGAGGTTCATGACGATCAGGAACAGGAGCAGGACGATGATGGCGCCGGACGTGCGCTCGACAAAAGCGCGTTCGGCTTCGTTTGCCCACATGTAAACCTGCACCGGCAGAGCCGTGGAGGGATCCATCGGGGTGGCAGGCGCATTGGCAACGAAGGCGACCATGCCGATCAGGAGCAGCGGCGCGGTTTCACCGAGCGCGTGCGCCAGACCGATGATGGTGCCGGTCAGGATGCCAGGCATTGCCAGCGGCAGGACGTGGTGGAACACCATCTGCATCTTCGAAGCGCCGAGGCCGAGAGCGGCCGCACGGATCGAAGGGGGCACGGCGCGCAGTGCTGCGCGGGTGGCGATGATGATGGTCGGCAGCGTCATCAGCGTCAGCACCAGACCGCCGACCAGCGACGCGGAGCGCGGCAGGCCTGCGAAGTTGATGAAGACGGCGAGACCGAGCAGACCGTAGACGATCGACGGAACGGCCGCGAGGTTATTGATGTTGACCTCGATCAGGTCGGTCAGCTTGTTCTTCGGCGCGAACTCTTCGAGATAGATCGAAGCGGCGACGCCGATCGGCAGCGACAAGGCAAGAACGATCAACATCAGGTAGAGCGAGCCGATGAGGGCGACGCCGAGACCTGCGGCTTCCGGACGGCTGGAGTTGCCGTTGACGAAGAGGCCGGTGTTGAACTCCTTGTGGAGCGTGCCGCTGGCTGCCATCTGCTGCATCCAGCCGACCTGGCGGTCGTTGACCTTGCGGTTCTTCTCGTCAACCGTCAGGTCGATCTGGCCCTTGATGGCCGAGTCGACATTGGCGTCTGCGAGAAGCGTGACGTTGACCGTCTTGCCGATGAGCGACGGATCGGCAACGACCATGTCGCGGAGCACGATCGGCGCGCCCTTGGAGATCATCGCGGTGGCGTCGCGCGTTTCCGGACGGCTCTGGGCGTTGATGCCGAGCGTCTTGACCATGGCGTCGCGGATCAGCACCGGATAGTTGGCGGCGATCAGCACCGACGGGTCGGTGGCGCGCTTGTTGTTGGGGTCGAGCACCTTTTCGGAGAACTCGATCGGCAGGGTGATCGAGGTCTGCGCGAAGGCCGTGTAGCCCTGACGGATGACCGTCGTGAGCAGGATGGCCAGGAAGATCAGACCGAAGGAGATGGCAGCGATGCCATAGGCCTGGAAGCGGCGTTCGGCGGCGTAGCGACGCTTGATGCCGATGTCGCGGCGGGCCGGCGCCTTGGAGACGACGACGCCCTGTCCGGAGGAAACAACGTCCGTCATTCGTACTGCTCCCGGTATTTGCGCACAATGAAGAGCGCGTAGATGTTAAGGCAAAGCGTGATGAAGAACAGCGTGATGCCAAGCGCGAAGGCAACCAGCGTCTGCGGCGAGGTGAACTCAAGGTCACCCGTCAGCTGGTTGACGATCTTGACCGTCACCGTCGTCATCGGCTCGAACGGATTGATCTGGATGCGGGCGGCGACACCGGCCGCAAGCACGACGATCATGGTCTCGCCGATGGCGCGCGAGGCGGTCATCAGGAGGGCGCCGACGATGCCCGGCAGCGCGGCGGGGAGAACGACCTTCTTGATCGTTTCCGAACGCGTGGCGCCGAGGCCGAGAGAACCGTCACGCAGAGCGCGCGGCACGGCGGTGATGATGTCGTCAGACAGCGAGGAGACGTATGGGATCAGCATAATGCCCATGACGATACCGGCGGTCAGAACGCTCTGTGCCTGGATGAAGTTGCTGTAATCGCCGGTCAGAAGGCCGTTCACCTGGGACGAGAGGTCGCGCAGGAAGGGGCCGACGGTGACGAGGGCGAAGAAGCCGTAGACGATGGTCGGGATACCGGCCAGGACTTCGAGCAGCGGCTTGGCGATACCCCGAACCTTGGGAGCCGCGTATTCCGCCATGTAGATGGCCGCGAAGAGGCCGACCGGAACCGCGACCAGCATGGCGACGAAGCCGATGTAGAGCGTGCCGAGCAGCAGCGGGATGAGGCCGAACTGGCCGAAGGACGAGCTGCCGGCGCCGGCAAAGCGCGGATCCCAGACGGTACCGAAGAAGAAGTCGGCGGCCGGAACTTCAGCGAAGAAGTGGGCGGCTTCCGTCAGCATCGACATGACGATGCCGACGGTGGTCAGGATGGCGATGGAGGATGCGAGCAGCAGACCCCAGAGCATGACGCGCTCGACGCGGTTGCGGGCCCGGAAACGGGGGGCGACTTCGCGCAGGGCATAGAAGCCACCGGCGACGCCGAGCGCGATAACGACCAGCGTCATGATCAGGCGGCTGATGCCGCTTTCGGTGTTCAGCTTCTGAGCGCCTTCGATCATGTAAGGCTGCGGTACGCCGGCGAGCGGAACGCCCTTGGCGGCGAGCTTGGCCTGGAGACCGGCGGGATCGCCGACGCCTGCGGCAACGTCTTCGCTCGCGAGCTGAGGCAGACCGCGGGCGATGGCGCTGACCATGCCGTAGTTCAGGTTCTGCTGAGCCGCAGACTGAGCCTTGACGTCTTCAGGAAAGCCGCCGCGAACGGAGGATTCGATGATGGAGGGGCTGATCGCAAGCCAGGCGCACAGAACGATGAGCGCAGGCAGGATAGCCCAGATTGCGGCATAGGCACCGTAGTAGCCAGGCCGGGAGTGCAGTGCCGAGGATTTACCTCCGGCAAGCGCCGTCGCGCGGCTGCGTGCTGCCACAAAGGCAACCGCGCCAAGCACAACGAGGCACAAGAGTAAGACGGATGTACTCATTCGTTAAGGTCCCCCAGGCCCTCGGCCCCCAAGAGCGAAACGGCGCTTCGGCCATCTCGGCTTCCAATCATG
Source organism: Rhizobium sp. NPDC090275 (assembly GCF_044772225.1). NCBI lineage: Bacteria > Pseudomonadati > Pseudomonadota > Alphaproteobacteria > Hyphomicrobiales > Rhizobiaceae > Rhizobium > Rhizobium sp. NPDC090275. Next base: position 24,694 of record NZ_JBIVYL010000005.1, read on the forward strand.
GAGTAGTTCAGCTTTACCGCTCCCTTAGAGCGGACAAAGGCGATGCCGGCGCGACCCTTTGGATCGCGCCGGCAAAGTTTATTACATGGTCTTGCCGTCTTCGACTGCCTTGCGGGTCGCTTCGCGCTCAGCGTCCGGAGCAGCAACCAGGCCGTACTCGACGAGCGGGCTGTCAGGGCCAACCATCTGGTCGGATACGAAGAAGTTTACGTATTCCTTCAGGCCCGGGATAACGCCCAGGTGAGCCTTCTTGACGTAGAAGAACAGCGGACGGGAAACCGGGTAGGTGCCGTCAGCGATCGTTTCCGGGCTCGGAACGATACCCTTGACGGTAGCGACCTTCAGCTTGTCAGCGTTGTTTTCGTAGAAGGAGAGGCCGAATACGCCAACACCGGTCTTGTTGGCAGCGATGCGTGCCAGCGTTTCCGGATAGTCGCCGTCGATGTCGACTGCAGCGCCGTCCTTACGAACTGCAACGCAAGCCTTGCTCTGGGCAGCCTTGTCGGTGATTTCCTTGGAGATCACGTCGAGAGCGCCGCTATCCTTGCAGCCAGCAGCGAGAACGTTCAGTTCGAACACTTCGCGGGTGCCGTGCTTTTCGCCTGGGATGTAGGCAGCGATATCAACAGCCGGGAGCTTCGAGTTGACTTCAGACCACTTCTTGTAGGGGTTTGCGACGAGCTTGCCGTCGACAACAACCTGAGCAGCGAGAGCCTTGTAGAGGTCGGCCGGCTCGTAAGCGACGTCAGGGTTGGACGAGTCGGTTGCGAAGACGATGCCGTCGTAGCCGATCTTGACTTCCTGGATGTCGGTAACGCCGGCGGTCTTGCAGGCTTCCAGTTCCTTGGCGTTGATCGGACGCGAAGCGTTGGCAACGTCGATCGTGTCAGGGCCTACGCCCTTGCAGAATTCCTTGAGGCCAGCGCCGGTGCCACCGGATTCAACGACCGGCGTCTTGAAGTCCTTGAAGGTTTCGCCGAAGGTTTCGGCAACGATCTTGGCGTAAGGCAGAACGGTGGACGAACCACTGACCTGGACCTGGTCGCGAGCAACAGCCGCGCCTGCGAAAGCGGCGGAAGCAGCAAGTGCAGCGACCGTGAGTTTAAAAGCGTTCATAATAGTCTCCCGGGCTTATAACTGTCTGGGTGGGGCCTGAACGGCCCTTTGACGGTGCCGTCTCTGTCAGCGGCACGCATTCTTTAGCCTCTGATGACAAGAGCTTTTATGTCAGTTCAGTGAAACATTTATGACAGTCTATGCAATTGAAATTCATAGACAAAATCAAACTTCATAAAGACCGGACTGTCTTTTATGTCAAAACCGGACGGTAAAGCTCGTTCCCTTGCCGACCTCGGACTTGACGATCAGACGCGCGCGGTGGCGCGTGAGGATGTGCTTGACGATGGCAAGCCCGAGGCCGGTGCCCTTCTTGGAGCGGCTATCCTCGATGCTAACGCGATAGAAGCGCTCCGTCAGGCGTGGCACGTGTTCGGCCGGGATACCCGGTCCCTTGTCGACGACGGTGACCTCGACGGGTCCGCTGGGGCCATTTTTCAGGAAGACCTCAACGAGTTTGCCTTCCTGGCCATACTTGCAGGCGTTTTCGATCAGGTTTTCAAACACCTGCACCAGCTCATCGCGATCACCCGCCACCTCGGCTCGGCCTTCCGGCAGGTGCAGCTGGATATCGACGCCGACATCGTTGGCGAGGGGTAGAAGCGCATCCCGGACATGACCAAGCAGCGGGACGAGATCCACCTTCTCATCCGGCGCGATATGCGACTTCAACTCCAGGCGTGACAGGGACAAGAGGTCGTCGACCAAGCGGCTCATGCGCGTCGTCTGGTCGAACATAATGCCGAGGAAGCGTTCCTGCGCCTTGAAATCGCTTTTCGCCGGCCCCTGGATGGTTTCAATGAAGCCGCGCAGCGAGGCAAGCGGCGTGCGCAGCTCGTGGCTGGCGTTCGCCACGAAATCCGAGCGCATGCGGTCGATGCGGCGCACTTCGGATATGTCACGGAAGGACAGGACGAAAAGGCGCTCGCTTGCGCCATGGCTGGCACCGCCAACGGCGCCGAGCTCGACCGGCGAGCTGCGGACAATATAGACGCGCTCCGACGGCAGGCGTTCGGAGTGCTCGATCTGGTTCGGCGCGTTGGTGACGATGGTTTCGCGAACCATGTCGAGAATGCCGGGCGAACGCAGGCGTGCCGAGATATGCGCCCCGATGACCATTTCTCCGAAGGCCCTTTCAGCGGCGCGGTTCTGGAACAGCACGGAGGCATCGCCGGCCAGCACCATGACGGGAATGTCGAGCGCCGAAAGCGTCGCCGACACCTCGGGCAGAAGACTGCGCGCGGCCGGTTCCTCAACCTCGGACGCTGGCGGGGCGGAGGCCACCCGGGGACGCGGCTCGGACGAGCACATGATGGCAAGCAGCATGATCGCCAGCAGGCCCAGCACGCCCCAGCCGTTCATGCCAGCGGCCACCGCGATGAACGCAATCGCCAGCGCGACGAGAAGCACGAAGCTCTCCCGACGGAGCTTCGCCGTCAGTTTGGCCGTCCATGGCGTTTGCTGTTCCAAGTGCCCCTCGCGACGTCGATTCGTTCTTCGTTGGCTATCAAACTTCGCCTGATAGCGCTCTTTCATGACAGAAGTTTACCGATGCCGCCAGCAAACCGACAATGCACCCCGACTGCGCACATAATTTTTACTGATGCCGAGAGGTTTGATTTTCAAAAGGAAATATGTTCGCCTTGGCGGCTACGCACATACCGAGGAGGATCGCCATGTCGGAAGATGTCGAAAGCAGAGCAGTCGAACTGGATATCAGGGGCAAGAAGCGCGTCTTCGACGTGGACGATCCGGTGCTGCCCGACTGGGTGGACGAGGAGGCGCTGAAATCGGGCGACTTCCCTTACAACAAGAAGCTCAAGGAAGAAGAGTATCTCGAAGAGCTCAAGGCGCTTCAGATCGAGCTGGTGAAGGTGCAGTTCTGGCTGCAGGCGACCGGCAAGCGCGTGATGGCGCTGTTCGAAGGCCGCGACGCCGCCGGCAAGGGTGGCGCGATTTCCGCCTCTTCCGCCCACATGAACCCTCGCCTCGCCCGCGTGGTGGCGCTGACCAAACCCACCGACCGCGAGGCCGGGCAATGGTATTTCCAGCGCTACATCGCGCAGTTTCCGACAGCCGGCGAGTTCGTGCTCTTCGACCGCTCCTGGTACAACCGCGCCGGCGTCGAGCCGATCATGGGCTTCTGCACGCCGAAACAATATGAGGATTTTCTCGCGCAAGCGCCGCAGATCGAGAAGGTGATCAGCCACGAGGGCATCTTCTTCTTCAAGTTCTATCTGGACATCGGCCGCGAGATGCAGCTGAAGCGGTTTCATGACCGGCGCCACGATCCCCGGAAGGTGTGGAAGCTGTCGTCGATGGATATCGCGGCGCTGACCAAATGGGACGACTACAGCGAAAAGCGCGACCGGATGCTGAAGGAAACGCATACGGAATTCGCGCCCTGGACCGTCGTTCACGCCAACGACAAGCGCCGCGCCCGATTGAACCTCATCCGCCACATACTGAAGACGATCGATTACGACGGCAAGGACAAGGACGCTATCGGCAAGCTCGACGACAAGATCATCGGCCAGGGGCCGAAGTTTCTGAAGTGACCTCAGCCAAGTGCGTTATCTGAGCGTCTTGCCCGACCGACTTATTGGCCGGGCAGGATGCGCACGGCGTAGAGGTTGATGCCCCTCGCCTTGCCGTCCACATCGCTGTTGATCAAAAGCGTGCCGGCAGAGGTCGGCGCGAGCGAGCGATCGAAGCGGACCTGCAGGAGAACGTCCGACTTCTCGCGGTTGACCGTGAAGCGGTGGCGGGCGCAATCGCCGAGCGACTGGAAGTCGCATTCGACGGTGATCTGCGTCGGCTCGTCGGAGGTCGATTGCAAAGTGACCGCGATCGTCGAGGACTTGCCGGCGAGCTGCTGCAGGATATCGGGCGGAACGCTGATGCCGACATTGCCGTCGGCGCCGGCACTTTGCGAGGTCAGGCGCACGGCCGGACCATCGTTTTCGGCAATGCTCTCGACGCGCGACTGCGCGCCCTTGACGATCTTGTTGGCATCCGACGGCTTGAAGATTTCGAGCCAGGCGGCGGAGAAGGAATTCTGCGGATCGATGACCGGCGCCTGGCTTGCGTCGCTGTCGGCGGTGTGATTGTCACTCGCGCCGTTGAAATCCTCCGGCGCGGTGGTGGCGGGCGGATTGGCGACGCTGGTATCGCGCTCGGCCGCCGTCATCAGCAGGCCAGACGTGTGCGCCCACCAGGCGCCCATGCCAATGAAGGCGAGCAGGACGCACCAGACGAGCAGGCGCGAGAAGAACTTGCGCGGCTTGCGGCGGGCGACGGCGCGCTCAGGCCGGAAATCCATGTTGGCCGGCTTTTTCTCGGCCACGAAGGGTTCGGGAGCCGCCGCCAGATGATCCGCATCGCCTGCATGCAGGCCGCCGAGGCCGGAGTCCTCTTCGTAGCGATTGTCGGCGACCATGACGTCAGGCGCGGGCGCCCGCGTTTCGCCGCCGATTGTGGGGCTGTCGAAATCGTCAGGCGCGCGAGGGGGTGGCGGCGGCGGGATATCGACCACGGGCGGCACAGGCACCTCGGGCGGCCCCTGGCGCGGATGAAGGCGCTGTCGCTCCTCCGCCTCGATCATGTGGATCGTCGTTTCCAGACGGTGGCGATGATGGGCGATCGCGTTGGTATCGGTGACGTCCTGCTTGCGCAGGCCGGCTTCCAGCGCCTGGCGCGCGGATTGATAGATCTTGGCTCGGACTTCGGGATTGTCGCGATCGGCATTGTCTAACGCCGTTCTGATAGCCGTTTCTAATCCGCTCACGTCCGGTCCTTCGTTCTGATGACAGGCGTCATTATGCTTAACAATATGTCCCTGCGGTAGCGGCTGATGTCGCAAACCGCAAGGCTGAGGCTGCCGAACGCCCCTTTCATCAGGGGATAATACCGAAAGGCAGGCCTTTTTATAGAGCAAGCGATGTTGGCGGAACCGCGACACGGTCTTTTCCTGGCGAAAACTCTCTGCTATCACATTGACGTTTTCGTAAACGTCAATTCTTCACGGTGACCCATGGCCCTGCCCTCGATCCTGACGCGAAACCTCAGACTGCCTGTGGTGGCCTCTCCGTTGTTCATCATCTCGCACCCGGCGCTAACGCTGGCGCAGTGCAAGGCCGGTGTCATCGGCGCATTCCCGGCGCTCAACGCGCGGCCGGAAAGCCAGCTCGACGAATGGCTTGCGATGATGACAGAGGATCTCGCAGCGCACGACGCCGCCAATCCGGATAGGCCCGCCGCACCCTTTGCCGTCAACCAGATCGTCCACACGTCGAACAAGCGGCTGGAGCACGACCTGATGCTCTGCGTCAAATACAAGGTGCCGATCGTCATCTCCTCGCTCGGCGCCGTGCCCGAGGTGAATGCCGCCGTGCATTCCTATGGCGGCATCGTGCTGCATGACGTGATCAACAACCGCCACGCCAACTCGGCGATCCGCAAGGGCGCCGACGGGCTGATCGCGGTGGCGGCGGGCGCCGGCGGCCATGCCGGTACGTTGTCGCCGTTTGCACTGGTGCAGGAAATCCGCGAATGGTTCGACGGCCCGCTTCTGCTTGCCGGCGCGATCGCCAATGGCGGCGCGATCCTGGCGGCGCAGGCGATGGGCGCCGACATGGCCTATATCGGCAGCCCCTTCATCGCGACCGACGAGGCGCGCGCCTCCGACAGCTACAAGCAGGCGATCGTCGATGGCGCTTCCACCGATATCGTCTACTCCAACTATTTCACCGGCGTCGCCGGCAACTACCTGAAACCATCAGTCAAGGCCGTCGGCCTCGATCCCGACAACCTGCCGGTCGCCGACGCCTCGAAGATGGATTTCGAACAGGCCGTGGGCGGCGCCAAGGCATGGAAGGACATATGGGGCAGCGGCCAGGGCATCGGCGCCATCAAGGCCGTCGAGCCAGTCGAAGCGCTCGTGGACCGCATGAAAAAGGAATATGACGCGGCGCGCGACCGACTGGCACTCCCCTCGCCGGTTTGACGGCGCGGGATATTTCCACAGCCGCGTTCTTTTTTGCCAAAGACGTGACAGGGCGCTTGAAATCTTCCGACAATGCTTGTATCAGCGCCATGCAAATCGCGGGCCGAACACAAATCACCCGCCGGATTGCCGCTTTAGCTCAGGTGGTAGAGCACATCATTCGTAATGATGGGGTCGCAGGTTCGAGTCCTGCAAGCGGCACCATTTTTTAAGAACTTACACCGATTTTGTTGCCTCGACGCCGCCCAGGCGCAAGGTTAGGGTAACATTCTGCAGATTTACAAAAATTCTTGGCAACACGCCTGCCCAATGTTGCCCGGGCGAACCTTTCGCCTCCACCAGCATATCCCTCCTCGGAGCGGGCGCGATAATCGAGGGCGGGCCAGGCGTGAGGCTCTCGGCGAAGTAGCATTGACTGCTCAACCCCCAGTCTGCCACACGTTGTCGAAACGGGGGATCGCGGATGAAGTTGGTCATGATACTTGCAGTGGCTATAATGGCGTCCACAGACGCCAAAGCGTTCGACGTTGAATGCTCCGAGTTCCGACCACTCATGCAGGACCGCCAGCTTAAGCGCCCCGAAAAGCCGTTTTGTGCGTCAAGCTACCTTCCATTCACCGATAGCCTCGACTTCGACACCTGCCGCCGTGAGGTCCAGCAGTTCAAAGCTTCCGTCGAGAAGTACCTGGCTTGCGTCGAGAGCGAGAGCAAGCAGGCGGTGGCCGAGTACAACGATGTTGTCGCGTCCTTTAATCGGCGGGCTCAGCAGTGATGCCCACCTGGATCCAGACCTTTCAAGCTCTACTCACCCCCGTTGTCGCGGTTGCCGTTGCCGTGATCGCCTTTCTGCAGTGGCGAACTGCGCACCAGAAAGTGGTCCTTGATCTGTTCGATCGCAGGCTGGCGTTCTTCGATGACGTGATGGAGCTTCACCGAGACTACATGCGCTCGGCAACGCCTACGACTAAGATCAAAACCATTGCCCGTGCTTTAGGACGAATGGAGCGGAAGGCGAGGTTCTTATTCGGAGAGGAAGTTGTAGCCGCAATAAACGAGCTTGCTACGACCATGTGGGAGGTTTTACCGCACCTCATCCGAGCCGAGAAGGAGACCGATCCAAGTAAGGCCACCGAGATCACAGCGGCAGCGCGGAGTATCGAGAGCAGGATCAACGACTGGCATAAGCGATTCCCCGATCTATGCCTTCCGTACATGCGAATGGATCAGAAGCAGATACGGACGCCTGCCCAATGGTTTGAGGACAGGAACAGGATCCGCCTAAGCTACGCCGACGAGAAACAGCGCTGACAGGGAGATCGATGGTGCCCAAGCAACAAACGCAGAATATCGATTGGGAAGCGATGCGGCGAATGAAGGTCTCTGACGCCATCCCGCCTGGCGACTGGCCGGATAGGGTCGTTCCAATCTCGATCTCCGGCCTTACCTTATTTGGCATCCACAAAGATACCGGCGATGTCTACTGGGACGGTCACCGTATCGAGACGACGATCAGGCTATCGGGGAGGGATCGCTTCCTAGCAGCGCTCGTGGCATTTTCGACCGCGTCAATGGCTATCGTCGATCTGTTACGCTACGCGTGGGGCGAATGAATATAGCCGCTTCATCGCAGAATCGAGAACGTCGAGCTCGCGGTTCAGCCGGGCGACGGCATCACTGAATTGGCACGCCTCAGGTATTGCACGCCCAAACCCCTTCAACAGAACTTGAACATATGTTGATGCGCCAAACGGCCACATCCCGAGAATTCGCGATACCGCGACGCATTGATGTCGCATATGAGTGCCATCGTCCTGAAACGTGATGGCGGTCGCGTTTGGATTGGGCGGGCCGTGTCATGAGGGGTCTGAGGCACGGCCCGCAACGCAATGGGGAGAGCGTACATGTGGGATATCCTGACGATTTTGGGCATCTTCGGCCTGCTCTTTCTGGGGCGTGAGGCGCAGATCGTGTTCGCGAAGGCGCGCGCTTCCGGATGGAATGATTTTCCCCGGCGCTGAGGTGGTCGCTGACGAACCTGCTTTGGCCTGCCGAAGATACGCAGCGCTGTAAGCGGCGCGTGCTCCCATTGCCTGATGCAAGCCTGCGAACCTCATCCGAATGAGCGAAGTGCAAGGCGGCGCGCGGGATGTTAGGTTGAGCTGTCTCGTTGGTATTGCGTTATCGATTGTATTGAGTTCGCGAGACGTGGCCCGCCTTGAGCGGGCTTTTTTTCGCCTGCATGGCGCCGCACCGCACTATTTCGCGAGCGTTTCCCCGTCGGTCGAAGTCTGCGGCAGGGATTGCAGCAAGGTCTGGCGCGCCGAACGCAGGTGCACCCTGCAGGCGGCGTCGATCGCGGCGGGATCGCCTGCTTCAAGGGCGGCGATGTAATCCAGATGCTCGTGAATGGCGCGTTCGTTGCGCTGGCGGGCGAAGGCCTTGTTCCACTGGTAGTGATAGTGGAAGACGATGGCGATGGCGTCGTAGAAATCGGCGATGAAGCGGTTCTTCGCGGCTCCGTGGATCAGCAAATGGAAGCGCTCGTCGAGGGCTGAGAATTCCTTGTAGCGACCGTCGAGATCCTCAAGAAGGGCGTGGTGCTCGGCCTTGATCTCCGCCAGTGCCCGCCAGGCTTCGTTATCGGCAGGCAGCCGGCCGAATTCGGCGGCGGAGTGGAGCTCGAACATCTCTCGCACTTCGGCGAGCTCCAGCGCGAATTCGCGGGTAAAACCCTTCAATATCCAGTGGCTGTTCGGCCGTTTCTCGATCAGCCCGAAACGCGAAAAGCGGATCAAGAATTCGCGCACGCTCGTCGTGCCAGTGCCGATGTCGCGGGCAAGTTCCAGCTCGTTGATCTGGGTGCCGGGGGCTGCGTCGTCCGACAGGATGCGTTGCATAAAGCTGCGCTCGATGATGTTGTGCAGGGAATCTGTCTCTTCCGAGGGAAAGAGATCGGCGTGGGTCGGCGTGCGCAACACCACCTTCTGACGCTTGTTCCAGCTGATGATGCCTTCCTCGTCCAGCCGGGTCAGGATGGCGCGGGCGGTGCTGCGGCTGATGCCGAGCTTGGCGGCGATATCGGGCTCGGACGGCAGGGTCTCATCGGCGCGCAGAGCCGCGACATAGCGATTATACGCTTCCTTGAAGACCGTGTTTTGCCGCGCCATGCACACCCCGCCTTGTTGCCCTGCGACACACGGCGAAAGCCCGCGAATGGCGGGCGCCGGCGCGTGGCAGGAGCTTATCTCTCGGCGATCCTTATCTTATTTTGGATCGTCCGCGGCTGTTTGCCTCCCTCGTCCACAGGATCAATAATCCCGTTGACTTGAAAATGTTTATTGTAGATAAAAAACAAAAGCAATGCGCATTCGCCGATGCAGCGAGTGTTTCCCTAGGGAGAAGATCGTTGAAGAAAGACCCTTGGATTATCCTGTCATCAGGCGACAATGTCGCGGTGGCCACGGCCCCGATCGCCGCCGGCGAGATGGTGGCTGGGATAACGACGCTGGAGAAGATCGACCCCGGTCACAAGATTGCGCTCAGCGATATCGCGCTTGGGCAGCCGGTGGTGAAGTACGGGCAGGCGATCGGGCGCACGACATCAGACGTCAAAGCCGGCCAACACATCCATAGCCAGAACCTGCATTTCGAAAACGACCGACTGGCCGCCACCGCCAATTCGGCGCCGGAAGAAGCAAGTGCGGCCGACCGCGCGCGCACCTTCATGGGCTACAAGCGTGCCGACGGGCGCTCGGCGACGCGCAACTATATCGGCATAATCGCCAGCGTGAACTGTTCCACCACGGTCTGTCGCGCCATTGCTGACCAGGCCAACCGCACCATCCTGCCACATTACGAGGGCATCGACGGTTTCGTGCCTATTGTCCACGACCAGGGCTGCGGCATGAGCTCGACAGGCGACGGCATGGCCGTTCTGCACCGCACGCTTGCCGGCTATACCAGGCATGTGAATTTCGGCGGCGTGCTGATGATCGGGCTCGGTTGCGAGGTCAACCAGTTGACGCTCTACGGCCAGAGCGGCGCCGGCAATTCCAAGCGCCATTTCAACATCCAGGATGCCGGCGGATCGCGCCGTGCGGTCGAGCGCGCCATGGGCATGCTGAAAGAGATCGCCGACGATGTCGGGCGCGAGCGGCGCGTGCCGCTGCCGATCAGCGACATCATCATCGGCATGCAGTGCGGCGGTTCCGACGGTTTCTCGGGGATTACCGCCAATCCGGCGCTGGGTGTGGCGGCCGATCTTCTGGCTGCGGCCGGCGGCACGGCGATCCTGTCGGAAACCTCCGAGATCTACGGCGCCGAGCATTTGCTGCGCAGCCGCGCGGTCAGCGAAGAGGTCGCCCGCAAGCTCGACGAAAAGATCGTCTGGTGGGAGAAATATGTAGCGATGCACGGCGCCTCGCTCGACAACAACCCCTCCCCCGGCAACAAGCGCGGCGGGCTGACGACCATTCTGGAAAAGTCGCTCGGCGCTGTGGCCAAGGGCGGGCGTTCGCCGCTGACGGCGGTCTATGGCTATGCCGAACGGGTGACCGCACCCGGGCTCGTCTTCATGGACACGCCCGGCTACGATCCCGTTTCGGCCACCGGCCAGGTCGCTGGTGGCGCCAACATGATCGCGTTCACCACCGGCCGCGGCAGCTGCTTCGGCTGTCGCCCGGCGCCGTCGATCAAGCTCTCCAGCAATTCGGCACTCTACGCCTCGATGGAAGAGGACATGGATATCGACTGTGGCACGATCGCCAGCGGCGATGCGACGATATCAGGCAAGGGGCGCGAGATCTTCGACCTGATCATCGATACGGCATCGGGCAAGAAGACCAAGAGCGAGGAGTTCGGCTACGGCGATAACGAATTCGTGCCTTGGCATCTCGGAGCAACGCTTTAATCAATAATATCGACAGTCTTCAGGGAGGAATGATGAAGACGAGGAGGATCGGCCGGACCGAGCTTGAGGTGACCGAAGTGAGCTTCGGCGCCGCAGCCCTTGGCGGCCTTTACCGCGCCTGCCCGCGAGACCAGGCGATGGAAACGCTCGACGCGGCATGGGATAGCGGCATCCGCTATTTCGACGTGGCGCCCTGGTATGGATTGGGGCTCGGCGAGCGCCATGTCGGCGATTTCCTTCGCGGCAAACCGGAAAGCGAATGGGTGCTTTCCACCAAGGTCGGGCGGCTGCTCAGGCCAGTGCCGACGGGGACGGTTCCCGACTACTCTTATGTCGATCCGCTCTCGTTTGATGCCGATTACGACTATTCCTATGACGGCATCATGCGCTCGGTCGAATTCAGCTACGCGCGGCTGGGGCTGAACCGGATCGACATTCTTTATGTGCACGATATCGGCGGCTATACGCATGGCGCGGCGAAGAATGCCGTCTATCTCAAGCAGTTCCTCGATACCGGTATCAAGGCGCTGGAAGAACTGAAGACATCGGGCGCGATCAAGGCCTTCGGGCTTGGTGTCAACGAGGTGCCCGTGTGCCTCGACGTGATGCGCAATGCCGATATCGACTGCATCCTGATGGCGGGCCGCTACACTCTGCTCGACCGCTCGGCCGAAGCCGAACTGCTGCCGCTCTGCCGCAAGAAGGGGACGTCGCTTGTGGTCGGCGGTGTCTTCAACTCCGGCATTCTCGCGACCGGTGCGGTGGCGGGGTCGAACTTCGACTATATGCCGGCGAGCGAAGAGGTGCTCGCCAAGGTGCGCGGCATGGAAGCGGTCGCAGCCAGGAACGGCGTCGCGCTCGCCGCGCCGGCGCTGCAGTTCGCACTGCGCGATCCTGTTGTCTCGTCGGTGCTGATCGGCACCGGCAAGGCATCCAGCGTGACGCGCAACATGGACCTTTTCTCACCGATTTTGCCGGAGACGATCTATCCGGAATTCGATAGCTTCACCCTCGTTGCGCCGCCACTCGGCGACGATGCTGTTCGCGTTTAAGGAAAAACAGAATGCTTAAAGGAATTCATCCCGTCCTCAGCCCCGATCTACTGTGCGCGATCGCGCGCATGGGCCATGGGGACGAGATCGTCATCGCCGACGCCAACTTCCCGTCTTTTTCCATGGGCCCGGAAATGATCCGCGCCGATGGCGTCGGTGCCACGACCATGGCGGAAGCGATCCTGACGCATATGCCGCTCGATACGTTCGTGCCGGAATCGGCCTGGGTCATGGAAGTGGTGGGTGATCCGACCGCCGTGCCCGAGGTTTGCAAGGAATTTCAGACCATTGTGTCCAAGCGCGCGGGCGATTTCGGCATTTCGACGCTTGAGCGCTTCGCCTTCTATGAACGGTCGCGCAAGGCCGCCTATATCGTCGCGACCACCGAGTTTCGCCTCTACGGCAACATCATCTTGAAGAAAGGCGTCGTGCTGCCGGACGAGGTATTCTGGGGATAAGGATAGAAACGGAATAAACGTTCCGTATTGACATTCGCGCGGAACCTATGTTTCATAAATCGAACTCGAGGCCTTGCAGGTCGGATGTCTTGGAGGGACGTCTGGCCTCGGAGGAAAAGGCAACGAGATTGGGAATGGGGAGTTGCCGGCGTTTTGACGCCGGCGGCTCGATCGATAAGCGGGTTCAGGACTGGTCCGGAAGGAGCCAAAGGGCTTATCCGGCGCAGTCTTGCAAACAAGGCAGGCCTCGGCTAGCTTCAAACTCGTAAATGTTTTTTATCGATAAAAGTCTCTCGTTCGCGTTCGCGAGAGATTTCCTGGAGGAGAACGCACCTGAGAGGAGAACCAACATGCGCATGAAGTCCATTCTTTCGCGTCGCACCTTTACCGCTCTCGCGGGCGCCGCCGTCATGGCAACAGCCGTGCCGATGCCGTCCTTTGCGGCAGACGTGACCATTCCGATCATCGTCAAGGATACGACGTCCTTCTACTGGCAGATCGTGCTGGCCGGTGCCCGCAAGGCAGGCCAGGATCTCGGCGTCAAGGTGCCCGAGCTCGGCGCACAGGCCGAGTCCGACGTGAACGGCCAGATCAGCATTCTCGAGAACGCCGTTGCCGGCAAGCCGGCCGCGATCGTCATCTCGCCGACCGAATTCAAGGCGCTCGGCAAGCCGATCGACGAAGCCGCAAAGTCCGTTCCGATCATCGGTATCGACTCCGGCGCGGATTCGAAGGCCTTCAAGTCGTTCCTCACCACCGATAACGTCCAGGGCGGCCGCATCGCAGCCGACGGCCTGGCCGCGGCGATCAAGGAAATGACCGGCAAGGAAGAAGGCGAAGTCGTCATCCTGACCAACCTGCCCGGCGTCGGCTCGCTCGAGCAGCGCCGCGAAGGCTTCCTCGATCAGCTGAAGACCAAGCATCCGGGCCTGAAGCTCATCGCCGACAAGTATGGTGACGGCCAGGCAACGACCGGCCTCAACATGATGACCGACCTGATCACCGCCAACCCGAACCTCGTGGGTGTGTTCGCTTCGAACCTCATCCTCGGCCAGGGCGTCGGCCAGGCGATCGCCGAAAACAAGCTCGGCGACAAGATCAAGGTCATCGCGTTTGACAGCGACGACAAGACTGTCGGCTTCCTGAAGGACGGCTCGCTTGCCGGCCTCGTGGTGCAGGACCCCTATCGCATGGGCTATGACGGCGTGAAGACCGCGCTTGCCGTGTCCAAGGGCGAAAAGGTCGAGGAGAACGTCGATACCGGCGCCAACCTCGTTACCAAAGCGAACATGAGCGACCCGAAGATCGACGCGCTCCTGAACCCGAAGATCAAGTAACGACCTGACGAGCGCCGTGCGGGAGCAATCTCGCACGGCCCTTCTTCCCTTCGGCCGAACTCCTCAAGGGAGCGGACGGCGAAGGACGACATGGCAATTCGCGAGGAGGAGACGCAAATGAGCCTGGAAGAGGTCAGTCATCGCCACGATGACAGCGCCAAGCTGAAGGAGGCGAACCGCGTGCCCGCGGGTGCCCCGATCCTCGAACTCAAGGGATTGCAGAAGAATTACGGATATGTGCAGGCGCTGAAGCCGGCAACGGTCACCTTCCTTGCCGGCGAGATCCACGCGATCGTCGGCGAAAACGGCGCCGGCAAGTCGACGCTGATCAAGCTTCTGACTGGCGTCATCACAAGAACGGCCGGCGAAATCTTCTGGTGCGGACACCCGGTCGCGCTGGCGACGCCCAACGAGGCGATCGCGCGCGGCATTAACGCGGTGCACCAGGAAGTCGTTCTGTGCCCGCACCTGACGGTGGCGGCCAATCTTTTCCTCGGCGACGAGGTCAATCAATTCGGCCTGATGCGCAAGCGCGAGATGGAGAAGATGGCGCAGGCTGTCCTCAACGATCTCGGCTTCGGCCTGCCCGCAGGCGTTCCGCTTAGCGATCTCACGATCGGCCAGCAGCAGCTGGTCGCGACCGCGCGCGCCGCCATGCGCGGCACGCAGTTCCTGATCTTCGACGAGCCGACCGCCTATCTGACGCGCCAGGAATCCGCGCAGCTCTTCAAGCTCATACGCCGCCTGCAGAGCGAAGGTGTCACGATCGTCTACATCAGCCACCGCATGGAAGAAGTCTTCGAGTTGGCGGACCGCGTTTCCGTTCTGCGCGACGGCACGCATGTGGGAACGCGCGATATCGGCGAGACCAACGAGAACGAGCTGATCGCGCTGATGATCAACCGCTCTATCGAGCAGATCTATCACAAGGAAGAAATTGCGATCGGCGAAACCATCGTCGATGTGCGCGGGTTGTCCGGGCCGGGCTTCGAGAACGTGTCGCTTTCGGTGAAAGCCGGACAGATCGTCGGACTTTACGGCCTGATCGGCGCCGGACGCAGCGAGTTCGCGCTCGGGCTCTACGGCCGCGAGAAGACCACGGCCGGCGAAATCCACTGGATGGGCAAGAAGGTCAACATCAAGGACGAGCGCACCGCAATGGAGCTCGGGATCGCGCTGGCGCCGGAAAGCCGCCGCGACCAGGGCCTCTGCCTCAACCTGCCGATCGGCCTCAACATCAACCTGCCGGTCTTCAAGCGGCTGAGCAAGGGCCCCGTCATCAGCCACAGTGAGGAGACGCAGAACGCCGACCAGCAGATCCGCGACCTCGCGATCAAAACGCCCAGCCGGCGGGTGCTGGTTTCGGCGATGTCGGGTGGCAACCAGCAGAAGGTCGTCATCGGCAAGTGGCTGAGCCATGGGGCGCGGCTCTTCATCTTCGACGAACCGACTGTCGGCGTCGATGTCGGCACGAAGGCTGAAATCTACCGGCTGTTCGCCAAGCTTCTGAAACAGGGCGCGGGGATCATTCTCATCTCCTCCTACCTGCCCGAGGTCTACGAACTGGCGGATCGGCTGCATGTGTTCCGCAGCGGCCAACTCGTGGCGAGCCACGACTTCCATGCCGCCACGCATGAAGAAGTGCTGAGCGAAGCGATCGGCGTCTAAAAGAACAAGAGGGAGAGAGAAAATGACCGTAACCCCCACCGAGATCGCCGCGCCGCCGCCGCGCCGCAAGGTCAATATCCTGTTCGGCCTGACCCTGATCGGTCTCCTGGCCTTCCTGTGGATCCTGCTCGGCGTCGTCACCGCCAGCTTCTGGACGCCGCTCAACATCTCCAACCTTCTGCGCCAGGGCGCGATGACGGCGATCCTGGCGCTTGGCCAGACCTTCGTGATCATCACCGCCGGCATCGACCTTTCCGTCGGCGCGATCGTCGGCTTCTGTACGGTTATCCTGGCATGGCTGCTGCAGGCGGGCTTCCCCGTATGGGCCGCGATCCTGATCACGCTTCTGATCGGCGTCGGTATCGGGGTGTTTCATGGCTTCGGCATCGTCAAGATGGGCCTGCCACCCTTCATCATCACGCTGGCGACGCTGACGTCGCTGCGCGGCATCGGGCTTCTGATCACCAACGGCTCGACGATCAACATCGTCAACGAGCCCTTCACGAACTTCGCCCGCGCCGACTTCCTTGGCGTCCCGAGCCTGTTCTGGATGGTCGTGCTGGTCGCGATCCCGTCCTACATCTTCCTGCATCTCAGCCGCTGGGGCCGCTATCTCTTCGCGGTCGGCTCCAATCGTGAAGCGGCGCGTCTGTCGGGTGTCCGGGTCAACGGCATCATCTACATGGCCTACATCCTGTCGGCAACTTTCGCGGCCTTTGTCGGCGTCCTGCTCGCATCGCGTATCGCCATCGGCAACGCCACGCAGGCGGACGGTTGGGAACTGCAGGCGATTGCCTCGTCGGTCATCGGCGGCACCTCGCTGTTCGGCGCGGTCGGCTCGGTGCACGGCCCGCTGATCGGCGCGTTCATCCTGGCGACGATCAACAACGGCGCGAACCTGCTCAACGTCAACTCGTTCTGGCAGCGCATCATCACCGGCCTGTTGATCATCGTGATCGTCTACTTCGATCAGCTGCGCCGCCGCCGCAGCTCCTAAAAGCCAATACAGGGAGCCGGCCACTCGTCGGCTTCCTTTCAATCGAATGCAGGAACCGTCATGAAAGCCGTGCTTTGCCAACAACCGGGTGTTCTCGAAATCGGCGAGCGCCCCTCTCCCGGCACGCCTGAAGCCGGCTGGGCGCGGCTCGCCGTCAGCCATGTCGGCATCTGCGGCACCGACTACCATATCTTCGAGGGCAAGCATCCGTTTCTCGAATATCCGCGGGTGATGGGCCACGAGATCTCGGCAACCGTGGTGGAAACCGGCGCAGGGGTCGAGATCGCGGTCGGCACGCCTGTGATCGTCAACCCGTATATCTCCTGCGGTCGATGCGTCGCCTGCCGCAAGGACAAGGCAAATTGCTGCACCGATATCAAGGTGCTCGGCGTCCACACCGATGGGGCGTTCTGCGAGGAGATCACGGTTCCGGCGGGCAATCTCTATGCCGCGCAGGGGCTGAGCCTCGAAGCGGCGGCGACGGTGGAATTCCTGGCGATCGGGGCGCATGCCGTGCGTCGCTCGCTTACGCCCGCAGGCTCGCGCGCGCTCGTCATCGGCGCCGGACCGATCGGCCTTGGAGCGGCGATCTTTTCACGGATCGCCGGCCATGACGTGACCTTGCTCGATACCAGCGCCGAGCGGCTGGAAATGGCCGCCGAGCGCTTTGGCTTCACATCGGGCATCGTCGCCAATGATGCGACGCTTGATGCGGTGAAGGCGAAGACCGGCGGGGATGGCTTCGACGTCGTTTTCGACGCGACCGGCTACGGCCCCTCGATGGAGAAGGCGTTCCAGTTCGTTGCGCATGGCGGCGCGCTGGTTCTGGTCAGCGTCGTGAAGGACGATATCCGCTTCTCCGACCCCGAGTTCCACAAGCGCGAAATGATGGTGATCGGCAGCCGCAATGCGACGCGGATCGATTTCGAGCACGTGGCGGCCTCGATCGCCAACGGCCTCGTGCCGGTGGATCGGCTGATCACCCACCGCACGACGCTTGCCGATGCGCCGCGCGATCTGGCACGCTGGGCGCATGAAAAGAGCGGCCTGATCAAGGCCGTCATCAAAGTCGGCTAAAGACTATCAATCGCCTCGCGCATCTGGCGCACGATGGACGCGTCCGTTCGGTTGGGCGACGCCGCCTCGAAACCGAAGGCGACCGCGCGCGGATCGACGCTTGCGACGGGAGAGCTGCAGGAGCCGTGAATTTCGCGCGCACCCGTGGCGCGCAGGATCTGCGGCGCGTTGGCGGGGCGCACGCCGCTGCCGGGCATGATCGAGATCCGCCCGGCCGCCTTCTTCGACAACCGCGCCAATGTCTCCAGGCCATCGATGGCCTTGGGGATGCAGCCGGAGGTGAGGATGCGCTCGCAACCGAGTTCGACGGCCTGCTCCAACGCGGCATCGGGATCAGGAACGAGGTCGAAGGCGCGATGCAGTGTCGAGCCGAGGCCCTCCGCATGCGCTTTCAACCGGCGCAGCAACGGCATGTCGAGCGTGCCATCCGCAAGGTTTGCCCCGATGACCACGCCGGCGAGGCCGAAGGCTCTGATGGCATCGATATCCGCCATCATCGCCGCTTCATCGCCGCTGTCGAAAACGAAAGGGCCGGCATGTGGGCGGATCATCGCGTAGACGGGGATGGGAGCGGCCGCTGCCGCTTTCATCATGCCGGCGACGGGCGTGAGCCCGCCAATCTCGAGTGCCGAGCACAATTCGATACGATCGGCGCCGCCTTCGATGGCCGCCGCCAGACCGCGCGGGCTATCCACGCATACCTCAAGCAAGATTGTCACGCTTTCCTCCCTCGTCATCTCATGATCGTCCAAGCCTAAGCCTGATCTTCCGGTTAGCATCGCACAATTGGTTTTGCGAGCGGAGACCTGAAGACATCGGCCATCGATCGATTGGACAGTGTCGTGAACAGTATTTTCGCAATCGCATCGATTTTTCAATCATGCACACTATGTCAGTTACGCATTGGATCGGTCGCCGACAGTCCGCTGTCTTCGCCGGGGAGTTTCGAGCGGTTCGCCTTGTGCCAAGGCTTTCCGCGCCTTTGAAGGAATAAGGGGATGGTCATGCTGAAAAGAATAGCCCTTGCCGTATCGCTCTGTGCCCTGACGGCCGGTGCGGTGCAGGCCGCGGATGTCGTGGTGTCGTCGAAGATCGACACCGAGGGCACGCTGCTCGGCAACGTCATCGCGCTGGCGCTGAACGCCAACGGCATCAAGACGAAGGATCGCATCGCGCTCGGCGCCACGCCCGTGGTGCGCAAAGCGATCACCGCAGGCGAGATCGACATCTATCCCGAATACACCGGCAATGCCGGCTTCTTCTTCAACAAGCCCGACGATGCCGCCTGGAAGAACATCCAGCAGGGCTATGACATGGCCAAGAAGCTGGACTACGACGCCAACAAGATCGTCTGGCTGACCCCCTCGCCCGCCAACAACACATGGGCGATCGCCGTGCGCAACGATGTTGCCGGGAAAAACAATCTGAAGAGCATGTCCGATTTCGGCAAGTGGGTTTCCGGTGGTGGCGAGGCGAAGCTGGTGGCATCGGCCGAATTCGTCAACACCGCCGGCGCGCTGCCGGCGTTCCAGACGACCTATGGCTTCACGCTGAAGCCGGAGCAGGAAATCGTGCTCTCGGGCGGTGATACCGCCGCCACGATCAAGGCCGCCGCGGACCAGACGAACGGCGCCAATTCCGCCATGGTCTACGGCACTGATGGCGCGATCGAGGCCGCCGAGCTTACCGTTCTCGAAGACGACAAGAGCGTGCAGCAGGTCTATGCGCCGACCCCGATCATCCGCGAGGAGGTGCTGAAGGCGAACCCGAAGATCGAAGAAATCCTGGCGCCGATCTTCAAGAGCCTGACCGCCGACGAGCTGCGCAAGCTGAACGGCAAGATCCAGGTCGATGGCGAGCCGGCGAAGAGCGTTGCCGAGGCCTATCTGAAGGAAAAAGGCTTCCTGAAGTAATCGCCGACGCTCCGTATCCAGCGATGGATGCGGAGCCGTTTTCCTTCCAGGCTGGGATGGATCGATGGAAGAAACCTTAGCGGTCCGCAGACTGGACCGGCTCGGCGTCGTTCTCGTGGTCGCGGGCGTCGCGGCGGCGGCATTGCTGCCATTCATCTACGTGAAGGCGAACCGGATCGCATCGGGCAAGCCGATGTTGCTGATGCAGCTTCTGGACCAGCCCTCCGTCATCATCCTCACCCTGCTCCTCGTTTCCTCGGCCTGCGCGGTGCTGTTTCTCGAAAACGCCTATGCACGGCTTGCGATCTCGACGCTCTGTCTGGCGGCATTGCTGGCGGCGATCGGGTTCGTGGCGACGTCGTTTACACCGGAGGGCAGCACGGCGGCGCGCATGACGCCTGGCGGCGGCTTCTGGGTGCTGCTCGCGGTCACATCGCTGATCATATCGGATGCGCTGGTGAAGGTGCGGCTGAAGCCGTGGATGCGGGTCGCGGCGCTTGCTGCTTACGCCTGTCTGCTCGGTGTTTTTCTGTGGTCGGGGCTGCTTAACAGTCTCTCGATCATGCGCGAATTCGCCAATCGCGGCGATCAGTTCTGGGCCGAGGCATGGACGCATGTTGAGCTGGCCTTCGGGTCGCTGGCGATCTCGGTGGCGATCGGCCTGCCGCTTGGCATCGTCTGTTTCTGGGTGCCCAAACTCCGGGCGGCGCTCTTGCAGGGGCTGAGCCTGATCCAGACGATCCCGAGCCTCGCGCTCTTCGGCCTGCTGATGCTGCCGCTCGGCTATCTCGCGGCGCATGTGCCGCTGGCGGCGGCGCTCGGGATCAGCGGCATCGGCGCGGCCCCCGCCCTGATCGCGCTGGTGCTCTATTCGCTGCTGCCGATCGTGGCCAACACCGTCGTCGGTCTCGAGGGCGTCGATCCCGCCGTGCGCGATGCCGCCGCCGGCATGGGGCTGACGCGGCGCCAAATCCTCACCGGCATCGACCTGCCGCTGGCGCTGCCAGTCATCCTCACGGGTATCCGGATCGTGCTGGTGCAGGCGATCGGGCTGGTGACGGTGGCGGCGCTGATCGGCGGTGGCGGTTTCGGCGTCTTCATCTTCCAGGGGCTTGGCCAGACGGCCATGGACCTCGTTCTCCTCGGCGCCGTGCCGACCGTCATCTTCGCCTTCTCTTCGGCCGTCATTCTCGATGCGGTCGCCGACAGCATACGGGGACCTGCCGCATGAGCATGATCGACATCCGCAACGTCACCAAGCGCTACGGCGACACGACCGTGGTCGACAATGTGTCGATGGCGGTCGAGAAGGGCGAGATCACCGTCATCGTCGGAACCTCGGGCTCCGGCAAATCGACATTGATCCGGATGATCAACCGGCTGGTGCCGATGACGTCAGGCGAAATCCGTGTCGGCGGGCGCAACGTGGCCGACGTGCCGGAGACGGAGCTGCGCCGCAATATCGGTTACGTGATCCAAGGCAACGGTCTCTTTCCGCACCGCACGGTGGCGCAGAACATCGCGACGGTGCCGCAGCTGCTCGGCTGGGAGCGCGGCAGGATTGACGCCCGCGTCGACGAACTGCTCGGCCTCTTCAATCTCGACCCCAAATCCTTCGCCAGGAAATATCCGCACCAGCTTTCCGGCGGCGAGCAGCAGCGCGTCGGCGTTGCGCGCGCGCTGGCCGCGGGGCCGGAGGTGCTGATCATGGACGAGCCCTTCGGCGCGCTCGATCCCGTCATTCGCGGCAAGGCGCAGGACGATCTTCTGGCGATCCAGAAACAGTTCGGAACGACGATCATTCTCGTCACCCACGACATGGACGAGGCCTTCCACCTCGGCAACCGGATCGCGGTGATGCGCGGCGGCAGGCTGCTGCAATATTCGACGCCGGAGAAGATCATCACCGAACCCGCCGACCCCTTCGTGCAGCAGTTGACAGGAACGACCGACCGGGCGCTGAAGCGCATGTCGCTGTTGCCGCTGACATCGGGCATGGCGCCGGCCAAGGCCGGGCTCGACCATGGCCTGCCGCAATCGCTCAGCCTGCGCGACGCGCTGGCCGAAATGATCTGGCAGGGGATCGACGAAGCCGCCGTCGAGAACGAGAAGAAGGCGGCGATCGGGTCGATCTCGATGTCGCACCTTCTGGAGCTGGGCCGCAAGGAATGAAGCTCCTCACCGCCAATCTCTTTCGCGTCGCGGCCTTGGCGCTGCTTCTGATCCTGTTGTTCCGGACGGAGTGGCTGTCCTTCCTGCTGACGCCGCTGACCAAGAACAACGCGCCCGCCGTCTACACGCAAAGCAGCCTGCCGCTTCTGGCGCTCGGGCATCTGCAGCTGGTGCTGATCTCGATTGTCGGGAGCGCCGTGGTCGCCATTCTGGGCGGCGTCTTCGTGACGCGGCGGAGCGGCGCCGATTTCCTGCCGCTGTCGCGCGCCATCGCCAATGCCGGGCAGACCTTTCCGCCGGTCGCGGTGCTGGCGCTGGCGGTGCCGGCGATGGGCTTCGGCGCCGGGCCGACGCTGGTGGCGCTGTTTCTCTACGGGCTGCTGCCGATCTTCGAAAACACCATCTCCGGCCTGCGTCAGGTCTCCCCCGCCGTGCTCGATGCCGCCGACGGCATGGGCATGAACCCGACGCAGCGGCTGTTCCAGGTGGAACTGCCCCTGGCGCTGCCGCTGATCATCGAGGGCGTGAAGGTGGCGACCGTGATCAATATCGGAACGGCCACCATCGGCTCCACGGTGGCCGCCAAGGCGCTCGGCGAAGTGATCATCGCCGGGCTGATATCTGACAACACGGCCTTCATCCTGCAGGGCGGCCTGATCGTCGGCCTGATGGCGCTGTTGATCTATGACGCGGTGGGATTGGTGGAAAGCGCGATGACTCGAAGAATGGGCTTGCGCACGGCCTAAGGCAGCAGCTACCAAAGCGGCCTGATACGCACGATGGAGGCAGCCTTGGCCAAGATGATTCACTCGATGATCCGCGTTCTCGACGAAGCGCGCTCGGTCGAATTCTACGGCAAGGTCTTCGGGCTCGAGGTCGCCGACCGCATCGATTTCGACACCTTCACGCTGATCTATCTCAGCAACCGCGAGACCGGCTTCGAGCTTGAGCTGACCGTCAACAAGGGCCGCGTCGAACCCTATAACCTCGGTGATGGCTACGGGCATCTGGCGGTGTCGGTCGACGAGGTCGCCGTCGAGCACAAGCGGCTGACGGAAGCCGGGCTCAATCCCGGCAAGCTCACGGAGCTTAACCGCGACGGCAAGCTGCTTGCCCTGTTCTTCTTCATCACCGATCCCGACGGCTACAAGATCGAAGTCCTGCAGCGCCACGGCCGCTATCTCTAAGAGAACCCGATGATTTCCAAGACAGACCTGCATACCGGCTGGACCCTCAACTGTAACGTTGCAGGAAAGCCGGACCTGCCGAAAACGGTGCCGGCGCATGTGCCCGGATGCGTGCATCTGGACCTGCTCGCGAGCCGGCTGATCCCCGACCCCTATATCGACGTCAACGAGATCACCAATGACTGGATCGGCCGCGAGGACTGGACCTATCGCTGCCGCTTCGACGCATCGCCCGATGCCGATCTCGTGCAGGAGCTTGTCTTCGACGGGCTGGATACGGTGGCGACGATCTTGCTCAATGGCGAAGAGATCGGCCAGACGTTCAACATGCACCGCACCTACCGCTTCGACGTTTCCGATCGTCTGAAGGCCGAGGGCAACGAGCTGGTCGTGACCTTCCGCTCGGCGTACGCTTACGGCTCGGAGATGGAAGCGCATTACGGCTACCGGCCGAACAACTATCCCGGCCCCGGCAACCTGATGCGCAAGATGGCCTGCAATTTCGGCTGGGACTGGGGCCCGACGCTGGTGACGGCGGGGATCTGGAAGCCGGTGCGGCTGGAGCGCTGGGCGAAGGCGCGGCTTGCCGAAACGCTGGTTTCGGCAACGCTTGCCGGTGGAGACGGGATGGTGAAAGTGCGGGCAAAGATTGCGCGCGCTGGTGACGCCGGCGACTGCCGCATCACGGCCAGCATCGGCGGTGTCACGCATAGTGAGATCGTCGAGGCCAGGAGCGACGAGGTCAGTTTCCAGGTGCGCGTGCCCTCGCCGCAGATCTGGTGGCCGCATCATCTCGGCGCGCAGCCGCTTTATCCGCTGCGGGTTGAACTGCACGATGGCGAGAGCGATGAGCTGCTCGACCACTATGCGAAGCAGATCGGCTTCCGCTCGGTGCGGCTCGACACTTCCCCGGATGAACATGGCTCGGCCTTTACCTTCGTGATCAACGACGTGCCGCTGTTTCTCTGCGGCGCGAACTGGATCCCCGACGATTGCTTCCCCTCGCGGGTCACCGCCGAGCGCTATGCCTCGCGGATCGACGAGGCGAAGGCCGCCAACATCAACCTATTGCGGGTATGGGGCGGCGGCATCTTCGAGCGGGACGAATTTTACGAGGAATGCGACCGCGTGGGCATGCTGGTGTGGCAGGATTTCCTGTTTGCCTGCGCCTCCTATCCCGAGGAAGAGCCGCTCCGTGGTGAGGTCGAGGCGGAGGTTCGCGACAACGTCGCACGGCTGATGCCGCATCCCTCATTGATCGTCTGGAACGGCAACAACGAGAATATCTGGGGTTTCGACGAGTGGGGCTGGCGGCCGATCATCAAGGAGGGTGAGAGCTGGGGGCTTGGCTATTATCTCGATATCCTGCCGAGGCTCTGCGCCGAGCTCGATCCCGACCGCCCCTATTATCCCGGCAGTCCCTATTCCGGCACGATGGAGATCGAACCGAATGCGGATGCGCATGGATGCAAGCACATATGGGATGTGTGGAACGACGTGGGCTACGAGGTCTACCGCAACTATATCCCGCGCTTCTGCTCCGAATTCGGCTGGCAGGCGCCGCCCAACTGGGCAACGCTGGAAGAAAGCGTGCACGACGCGCCGCTGACGCCGCTCTCCAACGGCGTCTTCCATCACCAGAAGGCGACGCAGGGCAACGACAAGCTTATCCGTGGCCTGGCCGGCCATCTGCCCGAGCCTCGGACGATGAACGACTGGCATTTCGCCACGCAGCTGAACCAGGCGCGCGCCATCCGCTTCGCAGTCGAGCACATGCGCTCGCACCGCGATATCTGCAAGGGCGCGGTCGTCTGGCAGTTCAACGATTGCTGGCCGGTGACCTCCTGGGCGGCGCTGGATTCGGCCGGGCGGCGCAAGCCGCTGTGGTATGCGATGCGACAGGCTTTCGATCCCCGACTTCTGACGATCCAGCCGCGCGAAAGCGGGCTTGCGGCCGTTGCCGTCAACGAGAGGACGCTGTTCTGGCGGGCGAAGATTTCGGGCAGGCGGCTGCGGCTCGATGGGACTGTGCTTGCCGAGTTCGAATTCTGGCGGCTGCTTTGCGACCGGTTCGAGGCGAAGGCATTCACGCTGCCCGAGGATATCGCGACCGCCGACGATCCCGGCAATGAAGTGATCGTCGTCGACATGCTGGACCGGCGGGCGTTTCACTATTTTGTCGAGGATATCGACCTCAAGCTGCCGAAGCCGGAGATGAGGATAGAGGTCAGCAAACGGGAGAGTGGGTACGCGGTCGCGGTGACCGCCGTCAACCTGCTGAAGGATCTCTGCCTGATGGCCGATCGTCTCGATCCGGATGCGGTGGTGGATACGATGCTGACCACGCTCTTGCCGGGCGAGACGCATGTGTTTGAAGTGGAGACGCGGGCGGCGATCGGTGTGGCTGATATCGTGGTGGGGACGGTTCTGCGCTCGGCCAACGATCTCGTGTCAGCGGGTTGAGATAGACCAAAGCACTCATGCAAAAACCTCCGACTTTCGCCGGAGGTTTTTGTGGCCGTCGGTGGGTCCCGCACGCGGCGGGACCCTTCCGTTCCGGCCTCGCGGGAGACTTACATCCAGTAGGGCGGCACGCCGTAGTAATCGTAGACCCGGCGGCCGTTGTCGTTGTACCAGGTGTCGTCATCATCCGCGTAGCTTGGCGCGCCTTCGATCTGTTCCTTGGTCAGATCGATGCGGTAGCCATCCAGCTGCGTGTCGTAGGACAGCTTATCCCAGGGCAGCGGATAGTGGTCGTGGCCGATGCCCATGAAGCCGCCGAAGCTAAGCACGGCATAGGCGACGCGGCCGTCCCTCTTGCCGAGGATCAGGCGCTCGATCGAGCCGATATGCTTGCCATCGGCGCCGTAGACGCGGGTGCCTTCCACACGGTCGCTGGCGATCAGCGAATGCGTATCCTTGACGTTCGGGTCACGGAGGGGCTTGTCGTTGTCCTGTTGCAGCATGTCTCTACTCCCTTTCGGTTGGTTCCTCGTGCCTGGCCTCTGCTCCTCGTGCCAAGCGTATGAATTGAAAACGTCGCCCGATGCCCGTTGTTCCCGAATTTGATCCGCAATTTTGGCGGGCGCCGTAATATTGACGTTTACGTCAAGGTTATTGTAGCCTGATGCTGCTTGAACCATTCGAGCAATGACATAAGCTGCCGTATTGGAGGATGGAGGATCATCCAATAGTTTCGACGGGCGCCCCGCCGGCAGCGACAGGGAGAGAGACACGATGAACAGCATTTCCGCCCATCCTGGCGGTGAAAGGCCCGACAAGCTGTGGCTTGCCACCTATCCGGCGATCGTACCGGCCGAGCTTCCGGCGCTGGAATACGAATCACTGGCGGAGCTGCTTGAGAAATCCTGCGCGCGCTATGCCGACCGCATCGCTTTTTCCAGCATGGGCAAGACGCTCACCTACCGCCAACTGGAAAGCCAGACACGCAAGGTCGCGGCATGGCTGCAGGCAAGCGGACTGCAGAAGGGCGATCGCGTGGCGGTGATGATGCCGAACGTGCTGCAGAACCCGATCGCCGTCTACGGCATCCTGCGCGCCGGGCTCGTGGTGGTGAACGTCAACCCGCTCTATACGCCGCGCGAACTGGAGCATCAGCTGCGCGATGCCGGCGCCAAGGCGATCTTCGTTCTGGAAAACTTCGCCCACACCGTTCAGCAGGTGCTTGGCCATACAGATGTGCGCCATGTGGTGGTGACTTCGCTCGGCGAAATGCTGGGCGCCAAGGGGCTGATCGTCAATCTGCTCGTGCGCAAGGTGAAGAAGCTCGTTCCCGCGTGGTCTATCCCCCGGCACAAGACATTCAAGCAGGTGCTTGGCGAGGGCGACGGCGCGGCGCTGAAGCCATCAGGTCTTGTTGGCAGCGACATCGCCTTCCTGCAATATACCGGCGGCACGACTGGCATCGCCAAGGGTGCGGTGCTCACGCACAAGAACCTCTTGTCGAACAAGCTGCAGCTGGAACTCTGGCTGAAGTCCGCTTTCGAGAAGCGCCAGCGGCCGGATGTGCTGAACTTTCTCTGCGCGCTGCCGCTCTACCATATCTTCGCGCTGACGGTGAATTCGCTGATGGGCATGTCGCTCGGCGCGCATAACATTCTCGTCGCGAACCCGCGCGACATCCCTGCCCTGGTGCGCGAATTCGCGAAGTCGAACGTCCATGTCTTTCCCGGGCTCAACACGCTGTTCAACGCGTTGATGAACAACCCCGATTTCGCCAAGGTGGATTTCTCCTCGCTGGTGATTTCGCTGGGCGGCGGCATGGCCGTTCAGAGGCCGGTGGCCGAGCGCTGGCTGACGATCACCGGCAATCACATCACCGAAGGGTACGGGCTTTCCGAGACGTCGCCCGTCGCCACCGCCAACCGCTTCGATTCGCCCGAATTCACCGGCGCGATCGGCCTGCCGATCTCGTCTACCGATCTCGATATCCGCAACGAGGATGGCGCGTCGCTGCCGCTCGGCGAGGTTGGCGAGATCTGCATTCGCGGGCCGCAGGTGATGGCCGGGTACTGGAACAAGCCGGATGAGACGGCGCGCGCCATGACCCCCGACGGCTATTTCCGCACCGGCGACATGGGCTTCATGGATGCCCGCGGCTACACCAAGATCGTCGACCGCAAGAAGGACATGATCCTTGTCTCCGGCTTCAACGTGTATCCGAACGAGATCGAGGAAGTGGCGGCAATGCACCCGGGCATCCTGGAGGCGGCAGCCGTCGGCGTGGCCGATGGGCATTCCGGCGAGGCGGTGAAGCTCTTCGTGGTGCGCAAGGATCCTGCTCTGACGGAGGCGGATGTGAAGGCGCATTGCGTGGCCAACCTCACCAACTACAAGCGGCCGCGCTTCATCGAGTTCCGTACCGAGCTGCCGAAATCGCCGGTCGGCAAGATCCTGCGCAAGGATCTGCGAGCGTAATATTTCACAATTGAGCACAACCCAAAACTGTGCTGCTATCCGCTTGTTTTGAGGCAGAAGCAGCACAGGCCGCGGCAATGCGGCCTATCGGCGAGGATGGGCCGCGCCGACTTCGGCAAGAGCCTTGCCATCAGAACGGGAGGTGATGATATGTGGTTTCGACCGCTTAGCGTCACGCTTATGGTAAGGAAAACCCGGACGAGCTGGTCACTCAGCGTCCGGGTCACATTCCAAAGAACATAAGCGCAGCAGGTGGAGTTACCGCTCCGCCTGCAACCTCTCCAATATAGCCCGACTGCGCTGGCGCATCAAGCGCGACGTGCGCACGCTTTTTATGAATAGTTTCAGACATAACTTGATTTGCACCCGGTAAAGCGAATAGTTTCCGCGACCCTCACGCCCTGCAAAGGAGCCTCCCATGAATGCCATCGTCGACCAACTGAAAAGCACCGCGGCTGCCACCAAGGCCACCGATATCCGTGCTGCCTTCGCGGCCGATCCGAAACGCTTTTCGCGCTTCACCGCCTCGCTCGACGACCTCCTGATGGATTTCTCGAAGACGGCCGTGAACGACGAAGTGCTGGCCCTTCTGGTCAAGCTCGCCGAAACCGGTGGCGTCGAAGCCAAGCGCGACGAGATGTTCTCGGGCAATGCGATCAACTTCACCGAAAACCGCGCGGTGCTGCACACGGCCCTTCGCAACCGTTCGAACACCCCGGTTCTCGTCGACGGCAAGGACGTAATGCCTGACGTCAACGGCGTTCTCGCGGCCATGGGCAAGTTTGCCGACGGCATTCGCTCGGGCGCGCTGAAGGGTGCTACCGGCAAGAAGATCACCGACGTCATCAACATCGGCATCGGCGGCTCCGACCTCGGCCCCGTGATGGCGACGCTGGCGCTGGCACCTTATCATGACGGCCCGCGTGCGCACTTCGTTTCCAACATCGACGGCGCGCATATCGCCGACATCCTGAAGCTGGTGCAGCCGGAAACGACGCTGTTCATCGTCGCGTCCAAGACCTTCACCACCATCGAGACGATGACGAACGCCCAGACGGCGCGCAAGTTCGTCGCCGATGCGCTCGGCGAAGCCGCCGTCCAGCATCACTTCGCAGCCGTATCGACCGCGCTCGACAAGGTTGCCGCCTTCGGCATCGAGAGCGAGCGCGTGTTCGGCTTCTGGGATTGGGTCGGCGGTCGCTACTCGATCTGGTCGGCCATCGGCCTGCCGCTGATGATCGCCGTCGGTCCTGAGAACTTCGGCAAGTTCCTCGACGGCGCGCATTCGATCGACAACCATTTCCGCACGGCGCCGATCGCCAAGAACCTGCCGATCCTGCTCGGCCTGATCGGCTTCTACAATCGCAACGTTCTCGGCTACGCCACCCGCGCGATCCTGCCCTACGACCAGCGCCTGTCGCGTTTCCCTGCCTACCTGCAGCAGCTCGACATGGAATCGAACGGCAAGGGCGTCACCATCGACGGCACGCCGGTCGAGGGCAATTCCGGTCCTGTCGTCTGGGGCGAGCCCGGCACCAACGGCCAGCACGCCTTCTACCAGCTGATCCACCAGGGCACGAGCGTGATCCCGGCCGAGTTCATGATCGCCGCCAACGGCTTCGAGCCGGAACTGCGCCACCAGCACCAGCTCTTGATGGCAAACTGCATCGCGCAGTCGGAGGCGCTGATGAAGGGCCGCACCTTCGAGGAAGCCAAGAAGCAGCTGACCGACAAGGGCATGGACGACAAGCAGGCCGATTTCATCGCGCCGCACCGCGTCTTCACCGGCAACCGCCCGTCGATCACCTTCGTCTATGACAAGCTGACGCCGTTCGCATTCGGCCGCCTGGTCGCACTCTATGAACACCGCGTCTTCGTTGAAGGCGTGCTGTTCCGTATCAACTCCTTCGACCAGTGGGGCGTGGAGCTCGGCAAGGAACTGGCGACCGGCCTGCTGCCCGTTATCGAAGGCAAGGAAAGCGCTGCCGGCCACGATTCGTCGACGCAGGGCCTCGTTGCCGAACTGGCGAAGCTCGCGAAGTAACAAGCGCAACGCTCAAACGACGCTCCCGTGGTTACCGCCGCGGGAGCGTTTTCTATTTGGCTAATATGACTGCCCTCAGGACCACCTCTTGGTGGCGGTCAGGGCCTGGCGCCCTTGCCTGAAGGTACGGTGCTCGCGGCCTGCTTGACCTGCGAGCCCTGCTGCGAGGTGACTGCCGGAGCGGACTTGTCTTTCTTCGGCTTGCGCGCTTCACGCGTGCCGCGGAGTTGACCCTTTGCCATTTCAAGCTCCCTGGTTTGGCCACATCGAGCGATGTGACGCCAACCAGCAGGCGCGCTTACGTGGCAAAATGCAAACCCATTCTCACCTGCAACGCTCTATCGGGCGAACTTCTTGGCGCCGGCGACGCAGCCGACGATGGCGATGGTGACGACGAGCATGATCGGGCTCACCTGCTCGTGCAGCAGCGTTGCCGCCAGGAGCAGGCCGAAGAAGGGCTGCAGCAGCTGCAGTTGGCCGACACCCGCAATGCCGCCCTGCGCCAAACCGCGATACCAGAAAAAGAAGCCGATCAGCATGCTGAACAGCGAGACATAGACGAGGCCCGCCCAGGCCGGCATTTCGATCGCCGCAAAGGACGGTGGTAGATTGAAAAGTGCGAGCGCGAGCATGACGGGCAGCGAGAGAACCAGCGCCCAGGAGATGACCTGCCAGCCGCCGAGCCTGCGCGACAGCTTGGCGCCCTCGGCATAGCCCAGCCCGCAGGCGATGATGGCGGCCAGCATCAGGAGATCGCCGAGCGGGGCTGCGGTTACGCCCTGCGACAGGGCAAAGCCGGCGACGAGCGCACTGCCGAGACAGGAGAAGATCCAGAAGGCCGGCTGCGGACGCTCGCCACCCCTGATGACGCCGAAGATCGCTGTCGAGAGCGGCAGCAGGCCGATGAAGACGATGGAGTGCGCCGAGGTGATGTGGGTGAGCGCCAGCGCCGTCAGCAGCGGAAAGCCGATGACGACGCCGAAGGCGACGATAACAAGCGACAGGAGATCGCTCGCAGCCGGCCGCTTCTCGCGAAACAGAAGGAGCAGCGCCAGCGCGATCAGCCCGGCGATCGCCGCACGGGCGACGGTCAGGAAGACGGGATCGAACCCCATCACCGCCATGCGCGTCGCGGGCAGCGAGCCGCTGAAAATCAGGACACCGATAAAACCATTCAACCAACCGGCCGCCGTGCGGTCCATGACACACTCCTTCACGATCAATAGCCACCTTATGACCCCTCGCGGCGTGGCCATGCCAGTGACGGTGTGGTACGGTTTCGTCAAACTGTTGTGCATCGGAGAGCAGTACGGATGGCCGATAACGTGATCGTCGGAACGACCCGCGTGGCGATGGTGATGAACACGATCAAGCAGCGCATCGCCGGCCGCAGCCTGACGGCGGGGGCTAAGCTGCCTTCGGTGCGGGCGCTCGCGGGGTCGCTGAAGATCTCGACCTCGACCGTCGTCGAGGCCTATGAGCGGCTGGTTGCCGAGGGCGCGATCCTGTCGCGGCCGGGCTCCGGCTTTTACGTCGCCAACCAGGCCGCGCCTTTCGCGCTGTCGGAAGTCGGGCCACGGCTCGATCGCGAGATCGATCCCTTCTGGGTGTCGCGGCAGTCTCTGGAGGCGGGTGATATCGGGCTGAAGCCCGGCTGCGGCTGGCTGCCGCCGGCGTGGCTGCCGGAGGATGGCGTTCGGCGCGCCGTTCGGTCGCTTGCGCGCGCCGATGGGCCGGTGCTGCTTGCCTATGGATCGCCTCTCGGATTGCCGCCGCTCAGGCAGCTGATCGCGCGGCGCATGGCCGACAAGGGGATCGGCGCCTCGCCCGACCAGATCATCCTGACGGAATCAGGCATCCAGGCGATCGACCTGCTCTGCCGCTTCCTGATCGAACCGGGCGATACCGTGATGGTCGACGATCCCTGCTATTTCAATTTCCACGCCTTGCTTCGCGCCCACCGCGCCAAGATCGTCAGCGTGCCCTATACGCCCTCCGGCCCCGATATCGACGCCTTCGCCCGCACGGTCGCCGAGCACCGGCCGAAGCTCTATGTGACCAATTCGGCGCTGCATAACCCGACCGGCGCGATCCTCTCGCCGGTGACGGCGCATCGGGTGCTGAAGATCGCCGAGCAGTTCGACCTGACGATCATCGAGGACGATATCTTCGCCGATTTTGAGCATATCACGGCGCCACGCCTTGCCGCCTTCGACGGGCTGGATCGGGTCATCCATATCGGCAGTTTCTCGAAGACGCTGTCGGCCTCGGCGCGCTGCGGCTTCATCGCCGCCAAGCCGGAGTGGATCGGCGGGCTGACGGATCTGAAGATCGCCACCTCGTTCGGCGGCGGGCGTCATGCGGCGCAACTGGTGTTGAGCGTGCTCAGCGACGGCAGCTACCGAAAGCATATCGAGACACTGCGTAGCCGGCTGTCGAAGACCATGTTCGATGTTTCGACGAGGTTGAAAAACCTCGGCATCGTGCCCTGGATAGAGCCGCAGGCGGGGATGTTCCTCTGGTGCCGGTTGCCTGACGGGATCGACGCCGCCGATGTGGCGCGCGCCGCACTGGAGCGGGACGTTGTGCTGGCGCCCGGCAACGCGTTCAGCCTGTCGCAGACGGCGACGGATTTCATGCGGTTCAATGTTTCGCAGACGGAAGACCCGAAAGTGTTCGAGGTGCTGCGCGAGGCCATGCAGGCGGCGCGAGGTAAGGCTTAGTTCGGGCGGCGCGGTGATTATTTCGGTGGAGGTGTCGAGATGGGGCCGCGTCATCCGTCTAAAGACAGTGAGGGATTGGGAGGACCGACATGACTGACGACGAGCTGGAGCGATTTGCGGCGCAGGGAGCGGAGGCGCTGCCTGACGGTGAAGACGGCGTGGTCACGCATGATGGCGCCGATATCTGGTACAGCGCCTATGGCTCCGGGCCGGCTGTGATTCTGCTGCATGGCGGGCTCGGGAACAGCGGCAACTGGGGCTACCAGGTGCCGGCGCTGTTGCGATCAGGGCGGCGCGTGGTGGTGATCGACAGCCGTGGACATGGCCAGAGCACGCGGGACGGCAAGCCCTACACCTACGAGCTGATGGCATCGGACGTGCTTGCGGTGATGGATCATCTGGATATCCAGAAGGCAGCGCTTGTCGGCTGGAGCGATGGGGCGTGCACGGCGCTCATTCTCGCCGACAGGCACCCCGAGCGCGTCGACGGCGTGTTCTTCTTCGCCTGCAGCATGGACCCGTCGGGCGTAAACCCCTTCGTGCCGACGCCTGTGATCGACCGCTGCTTCAATAGGCATCGGATGGATTACGAGGCGCTGTCGCCGACGCCGGATCAGTTCGACCGCTTTGTCGAGGATGTGAGCCTGATGATGTCGACCGAGCCGAATTATTCGGCGGCCGATCTGAACCGCATCCGTGTGCCGGTGGCGGTGGCGCTCGGCGACAAGGACGAGTTCATCAAGCCGGAGCATGCCGCCCATTTGGTGCGCAGCATCCCCGGCGCGACCTTCATTCCGCTTGAAGGCGTGAGCCACTTCGCGCCGCTGCAGCGGCCCGATGATTTCAATCGGACCGTGCTTGG
The DNA here is from genome assembly GCF_044772225.1 of Rhizobium sp. NPDC090275. Taxonomy (NCBI): domain Bacteria; kingdom Pseudomonadati; phylum Pseudomonadota; class Alphaproteobacteria; order Hyphomicrobiales; family Rhizobiaceae; genus Rhizobium; species Rhizobium sp. NPDC090275. The sequence continues at coordinate 58,152 of NZ_JBIVYL010000005.1, forward strand.
CTTTCTGGATCAGTTGCCCTGAGGGTTAGAGGCCGATTTCATTGGCCCATGGCGGGTTGGCGCCGGCGCGGGAGACCGTGACGGCGGCGGCCTTGGCGCCGAGCGAGAGCGCGTTCTGCAGTGCCTTTTCGTCGAGCGAGGCGACCTCAGCCTTGGTGAGCAGGCCATCCATTTTCAGCGAGGCGAGAACGCCGGCATCAAACGTATCGCCGGCACCGACGGTATCGACAACAGTGACGCGCTGGCTGGGAACGGTGACCTTGCGCTCGCTGGTGTAGCCCGTCGCGCCCTCGGCGCCCTTGGTGATGACAACCAGCTTGGCGCCGTGCTGCAGCCAGTGGGCGGCAAGATCGTCATGGCTGCCATCCATGCCGAACCATTCCAGGTCCTCATCGGAGAATTTCAGGATATCGGACTTGGCGGCCATGCGCTTGATGCGCGCCATGTGCGCCTGCTTGTCCTTGATGAAGCCGGGGCGGATGTTCGGGTCAAGCGAGATGACGCGCTTGGCCGCCTCGCGGTCGAGCAGCGCCTCGTAGGTTTCGCCACACGGGCTGGGGATCAGGCTGATGGCGCCGAAATGCAGCGCCTCGCAATCATCGCCGAGAACGGGAAGATCGTCGGTCGTGATCATGCGGCCGGCGGTGCCTTCGTCATAGAAAGCGTAGGTCGCCTGGCCGTTGACCAGCTTGACGAAGGCGAGCGTCGAGGGACGCTGCGCGATGGCGCAGAGGCTGAAGTCGACATTGCTCGCCTTCAGCGTATCGCAAAGGATTTCGCCCATCATGTCGTCGGCGAGACCCGTGAAGAAAGACGTCTGAATGCCCAGGCGCCCGAGCGCGATCGCCGTGTTGAATATGGCGCCGCCGGCATAGGGCGCAAAGCCCTTTTCGCCGAGCGTCGTCTCCCGCGGCAGCATGTCGATCAACGCTTCTCCACAGCACAAAATCATGTCCGTCTCCCAAGGGCATTACGATCTGTCGATGCCCAATTGGATTAGATAACTTCGTGGTAAAAGCAAAGCGCCGTGAGCAATTATTCACTCAAAGTGATGAAATACCGCCGTTGCGGCCGGACCATGCGAGCGGCGCGTCGAGGAAGGATTCCACCTCGTTCAAGGTGTTCTGATCGAACAGCTGCTGCTCCTTGGCGACGGCGAGAACATCGCGCCACGTGGCGATATAGTGCAGCTTGACCTTGCCATCGGCAAAGCGCAACGCGCCTTCATCGAAGATGCCGTAGTAGAAGAGCGCGATGCCGTGATCGACCACACCGCCGGCGTCGCGCACCGCATCGATGAACTTGAACATGCTGCCGCCCGCCGTCGTCAGGTCCTCGATGACCAGCACGCGCGAACCCTCTGGCATGTTGCCCTCGATCTGGGCGTTGCGGCCGTGACCCTTCGGCTGCTTGCGGACATAGATCATCGGCAGGCTGAGACGATCGGCGAGAAGGGCGGCAAAGGGGATGCCCGCGGTTTCGCCGCCGGCGATGCAATCGAACTTCTCGAAGCCCGCTTCGCGCAGCACGACGCTGGCGGCGAAATCCATCACCGTCGAGCGGATGCGCGGGAAGGAGAGAAGCTTGCGGCAATCGATATAGACGGGGCTCGCCATGCCGGAGGCGAACTTGTAGGGCTGGGTGGCATTGAAGTGAACGGCCTTGATCTCCCAGAGCATCTTGGCCACCAGTTCGGCCATGACTTTGCGGTCTGTGAATGTTGCCTGGATCATCGTTCTCTCCTTCGCCGGGATCTTGTGCTCAAACTTATGGGCCAATAGCAGCAAGTGGGGCAAGTTTCCAGAACGCGCGAGGCTCAAACGCAAGAATGGCAATTGCACGCGCCTGCGTTGCCGTTGGTGCCGCTTCTCGCTCTGTTAATTTCGCCGCTCAACGGGTGCGCCGCAGCACGGCCATTTCACCGTTTGCGCGAGGCGTATCCCGCGATGAAAACCATCGCTGGTATTTCCGTTGCGGACAACTTAAATTTCCACAACCTGTTCATAATTTTAGACATTCATCATACATATTGTTCAGCAGGGACTTGCATCGAGCCCCATGCCCGATGAAGCCCAGAACGCTCAAATTTGAATGATTTCGTTAACAACGGGGTGAAACTTCCCGCGCCATTTTCGCTGCGCCCAAAGACACCATGAAGGAGTCCAGAATGCGCCTCACGAGGTTCACACCGTTCCAGCAGTTCAACCAATCGCTGACCCTCAAGATCTTCTCCATTTGCTTTGTCTCGACGCACGTGCCGCTGCTGGCGCTCGTCGTCTATCTCGTCACCGGCTTTCGGAGCGAGGCGACGCCTGTACTGGTCCTCGTGCTGGCGGCGACGCTGATCGGGACTGCCTTTTGCCTGGCCTGCGTTTGGGCGTTCATCCGGCCGCTGCACCAGATCGCCGGCGTGGTCGAGACCTACCGTTCCACCGGCGTCGTGAAATCGGTGCGCAGCAAGCGCAAGGACGAGGTTGGTATCGTCACGAACGGGATCTCGATCCTGATCAAGGAACTCGACGCGACGCTGGCGCAACTGCGCCGCCAGGCGACGACAGACGTTCTAACCGGCCTCGGCAACCGCCGCTGGCTGAAGGATATCGGGGCACTTGAGATTGCCCGCGCCGCACGCGAGCGCACGCCGATCTCCGTCGTGGTCTTCGATCTCGATCACTTCAAGTCGATCAACGACCAGTTCGGTCATGATGTCGGCGACCAGGTGCTGGTCATGGCCGGCGCCACGATCCAGCACAATCTGCGGCCCTATGACATCGCCGCGCGCATCGGCGGCGAGGAGTTCTGCCTGGTATTGCCGCGCACCGATATCGATGTCGCCGTCAGCATCGCCAACAGGCTGCGCATGCAGTTCGAAAGCAAGGCCGTCGGCCCGCTGCCGGCCAAGCGCGTGACGGCAAGCTTCGGCGTCTATCGCGGCGACCCCGCCAGCGAAACGCTGAAGTCCATGCTGATGGCGGCGGACCGGGAGCTTTATGCCGCCAAGAACGGCGGTCGCAACGCGGTTCGTTCTGCGGTCGCATTGTCGATCCGGGACACGAAAATGCGTGCCTGATCACTCCGCTACCAGTTCACCGATATCGGCGGGCAGCATCTTCTTGTAGAGCGCGATTGCTGCCCGTCCCTCGTCCTCGCTCAACGCGGCGGCATATCTGACCGCCGCCGCCAGGAGCTGCATGACGAGCCTCGCAAGCGCGAGCAAGGCTGGCTTGCGACGATCCGGATAGACCCTCACCAGCACGCCAAGCAGCGCCTGGGAGTGAAACTCCATATCGTCGGCATCGATTTCCTGCAGCAGCCGATCCGCCTGGGTGGCGAACCATATGTCGCGCATGACGGGCTCGCTGCGGAAGAAGGCGTGGTACTCGTCGGCGATCCGGCAGAGCGCGATACGCAGCGTGGCGGCATCCGTTGCGTCCGCAAGCGCCGCGACCACACAGGCGCGCCCCTCCTCGTTGAAGCGCTCGGCCAGCGTCGCGAAGATCGAGCTCCTATCCGGGAAATACTGGTATAGCGCGCCGAAGGAGAGATCGGCCTTTTCGACGATTTCGCTCATCTTCAGCGCATCGCTTCCCTTCGCCTCGATCAGCTGCGTGGCAACAGCGAGAATCTTTTCGAAGCGCTCGCGGCCTCTTTGCTGGCGGGGAATACGCCGGGGCTGCCTTGTGGCGCCCGTCTTGGTTCGCGATCCCGCCGCCGCCTCGTCCGCCATCCAACACTCCATTCCGGTTGACAGGAGAAATAAGAGAGTTTATCTCATTTTGCAAATGAGAGAGTTTCTCTGTTATTGGCTTTTGGCTTGGTAGCCAAAATGGGAGGTCATCGGCATGGCAATCATTCTCGTATTGGCACTTGTCGCCGCCGCGATCGGCAGCGGGCTCGTCGCCGGCACATTCTTCGCGTTCTCGACGTTCGTGATGCCAGCGTTTTCGCGCATACCGACGGAACAGGGGATCGCGGCGATGAACTCGATCAATGTCACCATCCTGCGCTCGCCCTTCATGATGCTGTTCGTGCCGACGGCAATTCTCTGCCTGTTGATCGGCGTGCTCGCGGTGATGAGCTGGCGGGAGGGGGCGAGCCTCTGGATGCTCGCCGGCGCCGTCATCTACATCGTCGCCTCTTTCGCCTCGACCATCATCTTCAACGTGCCGATGAATGATGCGCTAGGGCAGGTTTCAGGCAACGGTCCCGAGGCATCGGCACTGTGGCAGGGCTACCTTCGCGACTGGACGTGGTGGAACCATGTGAGGACCGTGGCTTCGCTTTTGGCATCGGCCGCGTTCGTTCGGGCACTGATGCTGATCTGATCGCGCAACCGAGCGTCGCTATCTCTAATGCGCCAATGGTTTCAGATGTTTGCGCTTGCTTAGCGGCGCGGCGGCGATATCGTGCAGTATATGGAACATATCGAAGTCTTCCGCCGTCTCGGCGTGGCGCTTGCCATCGGTCTGCTCGTCGGCGTCGAGCGGGGCTGGACCGAGCGCGACGTGCGCGTCGGCGGACGCACCGCTGGACTTCGCACCTTTGGTCTCACCGGCTTCCTCGGCGGCATTGTCGGCACGCTGCAGCCGCTGACCGGCCCGTTTTTCCCGGCCACGATCGCGGTGCTTCTCGGGGTCGTCTATATCGCCGGCAAGTGGCAGGAAGCGATCGAGGACAAGGATTACGGCATTACCTCGATCATCGCCGCACTTTGCGTCTTCGCGCTCGGCATGCTCGCCACGCTTGGCGATCTCATCACGGCGGGAGCCGGCGCGGTTGTGGTGACCGTCGTGCTCGCGGCCCGCACCAGCCTTCACGGTTTCCTGCAGGGGCTGACCTGGGTGGAACTCCGCTCGGCGCTGATGCTGCTTGCCATGACCGTGATCGCCCTGCCGCTGCTGCCCGACAAGCCGTTGGACCCCTGGGGCGCGCTCAATCCGTACGCACTCTGGCTTCTGACGATTACCATCGCTGCGCTCTCCTTTGCCGGCTATGTGGCGATACGGCTCATGGGATCGAGCCGCGGGATATTGCTTGCGGGCGCTGCCGGTGGGCTTGTCTCGTCCACCGCGCTGACGCTCTCCTTCGCGCGCTACTCGATGGAGGCCCCGCAAGGGGCGCGACATCTGGCGGCGGGTGCGGCGATTGCTGGCGCGCTCTCCTTCGCGCGCGTTCTCGTCATTGCGAGCGCGCTTTCGCTGAGCATGCTGGTGCCGCTCTCCTCGGCACTCGTCCCCGCCATCATCGGCTTCCTGGCGACCAGCCTGTTTCTGGCCTGGCGATCAGGCTCAAGCACGCAGGCGCCGGAGATCGGGCTCACCAATCCGTTCGAACTGAAGACGGTGATTTCGTTTGCGCTGCTACTCGGCCTGATCAGCCTCGTCTCAAAGATGGCGACGGAATATGTCGGCGCATCGGCGCTCTATGTCGTCGCTGCCATCTCGGGTCTTGTCGACGTGGACGCGATCACGCTCTCCACCGTACGCCTCGTCGGATCGGCGATCAGCGCCACGACGGCGGCCGATGTCACGCTGATTGCCGTGTTCGTCAACATGGTCACCAAGGTTGCGCTCGCTTTTACCGCGGGGCGCCGAGAATATGCCGTGACACTCGGCCTAGCCTCGGCGGTCGCCATCCTTTTCGGCGCGGTCGGCTATCTCTCCACGCGCGGGATTTGGGCTGTCTGAGGCGAGCCGATCAGGAGGCGGTGCGGGCGGTGTCCGTGGGGACGGCCTGCAGGTGGCTCGCAAGCTCGACGCGATTGCGGCCGGCGCGCTTGGCCGCGTAGAGCGCCTTGTCGGCAGCGGTCAGCATGGCGTCGAATGGCAGCGGCTTGGTGCGGCCGGAAGCGACGCCGACGCTGACGGTACATTTGCAGATCTCGCCGTCGATATCGAGTTCGCGTCCCTCGAAGGCCTTGCGGATGCGCTCGGCCACGACTTCGGCGCGGCCTGGCATGACCTCGTGCAGGACCATCGCGAACTCTTCACCGCCGAGGCGCGCAACCGTGTCGCTCAGCCGGCAGCTCGCGGTCAATTCGGCCGCAAAGACCTTCAGCACGCGGTCACCGACCGTGTGACCGAAGTTGTCGTTGATCGACTTGAAATGATCGATGTCGAAAACCAGTACCGCCGTGGTCGGGCCCATGACGCCGGCGCCGTGGCGATCGAACAAGGCGCGGCGATTGAGCAGGCCGGTCAGCGGATCGGTTGCGGCATCGATGCGGTGGCGGGCGGCCATGCGCCATTGGTGCAGGGCCAGAGACAGCGCGCCGATGCCGGTCATGCTGGCGATGCAGACGGCGAGGCTCAAATCCTCCGACCAGTTGTCGGGGGCAGCACCCAGAACAAGCTTGCCCTGATAGATCAGGACGGCGGCGCAGAGGACGAAAGAGAAGCCAGTCAGGCAATAGAGGCTGGTGATGCCCGTCAGCGGGACGATCGCTTCGGCGCGGGCGCGCCAATACTGGTAGGCCGTGGCGAACAGGAAGGAAGCTATGGCGATATTGTCCATGATGAAGGACAGGCCGTCATAGCCCAGCAACATCGGCAATGCGGTCGCCACCACCGCCACGGCGGCGAAGGCCGCGATACGCGCGTGTGGCAATGCTCCTGTCCGGAACTGGCAGCCGGCACCCCAGACGATCGCAAATCCGGGGAAGAGCAGCGCGAAGCAGACAACGCCGACGATCGCGTTCGGCTTATCGACATAGATGCCATAGGCAAAGATGCCGCTGACAATCAGGATCAGGCCGACCCCACAGGCCAGCAGAAATGTTTCGGTCCGCCGGGCAATCCAGCTCGCCAGCAAAGTAATGGCGAGACAAGTCGCCGAGACCGCCAACGCGGTCAGCAATGAATTATAGTCAAGCGTCATGCTTTGAGCTCCGCGGCTTCTGCCACGCTTTCGTTTTAAGAAAATGGGATTCGCCCGACAGCGAATGTGTTATCAATTTCGTTAAAAAAACATGTATTTAAAGCTTAGATGTTAGCGCAGTAACATATCTCGACGGATGCGCATCCTTCTTCCAGTAAAAAATGAGGGGTTTACGAGCGCTATTAGCGCTCGACATCCCAATGAAGCGGGAACATGGGGTCGAATACCGTGACGGGACCGGCGCCGGTCTCGATCTTGGCCGGGAACGACACGGGCTCAGCGCGCTTCACCAGCGTTATTACTTCTTCGTTTATCGGAAGGCCGTACCAGGCAGGACCGTTCAGCGAGGCGAAGGCTTCCAGTTTGTCGATGGCATTGTCCTGTTCGAAGACGTGGGCAAGGCAGCTCATCGTGTTGATCGAAGTATAGATGCCGGCGCAGCCGCAGCCGCATTCCTTCAGCGGATCGACATGCGGCGCGGAATCGGTGCCGAGGAAAAAGCGCGCATCGCCGCTCGTGGCTGCCTGGCGCAGCGCCACACGGTGGTGTTCGCGCTTGGCGACCGGCAGGCAGTAATAATGCGGGCGAATGCCGCCGACGAGGATGGCGTTGCGGTTGATGATCAGGTGGTGGGTGGTGATCGAGCCTGCGAGGTTGCGCTCGGCCGACTTGATGTAGTCGATGCCGTCCTTCGTCGTGACGTGTTCCATCGTCACCTTCAGTTCCGGCAGGCGCTTGCGCAACGGATCGAGCACGGTTTCGATGAAGACGGCTTCGCGATCGAAGATATCGACATCCGATGTCGTGACTTCACCATGGACGCAAAGCGGAAGGCCGATCTTGGCCATACGTTCCAGCACCGGCATGGCCTTGTCGATATCGCGTACGCCGCCATGCGAATTGGTGGTGGCGCCGGCGGGGTAGAGCTTGACGGCGGTGATCAGGCCGCTGGCCTTGCCCTTCTCCACATCATCGGGATCGGTGTGCTCCGTGAGATAAAGCGTCATCAGTGGCTCGAAGCGGTCGCCCTTCGGTAGCGCAGCCATGATGCGGCCGCGATAGGCCTCGGCATCCGCTGTCGTGACAACCGGCGGCACGAGGTTCGGCATGATGATGGCGCGGGCGAAGTCGCGGCTCGAATCGGCGATCACGCCTTCCAGCATGGCGCCATCACGCAGGTGAAGATGCCAATCATCGGGGCGGCGGATGGTGATCGATTGCATGACTGTAACTCCGGCAAGGCTGCGCTTTAGGGCTCAGCCTTGGGAATTACATCCAAGCATGGGGGATGGCAAATGGTTTGCCCATCGCTACCGGGCAAATGCGATCAGGCGATCTCGAGCGTGACGTCGGCGCGGCGGCGGTTGCCGAGAATGAGGCGGCCGTTCGGAAGGTCGTTCTCGTAGACCTTGCGAGCAGACTCCTCCTCGCTCAGCTTGTAGCCGCGCCAGCGCGCCCACAGCCGCTCTTCCAGAACCTCGATCGGTGGGGCGAGCATGATCGAATAATCGAACACGCCTTCCAGCTCCGCCCACTTGCCGAGGCTGAAAAGCAGGTAGTTGCCCTCGACGATGATGAAGCGATGCTCCGGGCCGATGGGACGCGCCGAGGCGATGGCAAGCTCACGCGAGCGATCGAACACCGGCACCAGCACTTCCTGGTCGGCCAGGCGAACGGCGCGGATGATATCGAGGAAGCCGCGCACGTCGAAGGTTTCGGGGATGCCCTTGCGGGCAAGCTGGCCGCGCTCGATCAGGATGGCATTGTCCATGTGGAAGCCGTCCATCGGCAGCACCGCCGCCGTTTCGCCGCCGGCGCGCAAGGCGTCGGCGATGTGGTCTGCCATGGTGGATTTGCCGGCGCCGGGCGGACCGGCGATGGCGATCAGAAAGCGCTTCGCGTCGCCGGCGCGGGCAAGAACCTCGCCGGCGATATCCTCGATCGTCATCGTCATGCGGCAACAGGCTCCGTAGGAACTGACTTGGCGCCGGTCATGAAGGCGACGGCATCCGACATTGTGTATTCCTTCGGATTGATCACCGTCAAGCGACGGCCGAGGCGGTGGATGTGGATGCGGTCGGCCACCTCGAAGACATGCGGCATGTTGTGCGAAATGAGCACGATCGGGATGCCGCGAGAACGGACGTCGAGGATGAGTTCCAGCACGCGCCGGCTCTCCTTGACGCCCAGGGCCGCCGTCGGCTCGTCGAGGATGATAACCTTGGAGCCGAAGGCAGCCGCACGGGCAACCGCCACGCCCTGGCGCTGGCCGCCGGAGAGGGTCTCGACCGCCTGGTTGATGTTCTGGATGGTCATCAGGCCAAGCTCGGTGAGCTTCTGCCGCGCCATCTTTTCCATCGCGGAATGATCGAGCTTGCGCATGAATTTGCCCATGAAGCCCGGTTTGCGGATTTCGCGGCCGAGGAACATGTTGTCGGCGATCGAGAGCGCCGGCGACAAGGCAAGGTTCTGGTAGACGGTTTCGATGCCGGCCTTTCTGGCTTCCATCGGCGAATGGAAGTTGATCGGCTGGCCCTCGAGGCGGATCTCGCCTTCATCGGGGCGGATGGCGCCGGAGATCGCCTTGATGAGCGAGGACTTGCCGGCGCCGTTATCGCCGATCACGGCCAGGATTTCGCCCGGATAGAGATCGAAGTCGGCATGATCGAGGGCGGTGACGCGGCCGTAGCGCTTGACGAGACCACGCGCCATGAGAAGGGGTTCGGTAGCCATCAGCCTGCTGCCTTTCTGATCCACTGGTCGATTGCGACGGCGACGATGATGAGGACGCCGATCAAGAGGTAGGTCCATTGCACGTCCGTGCCGAGCAGGCGCAGACCGAGCGAGAAGACGCCGACGATGAGCGCGCCGAACATCATGCCGAGCACGGAGCCGCGGCCGCCGAAGAGCGAGATGCCGCCGATTACCACCGCGGTGATGCTTTCGATGTTGGCGAACTGGCCGGCGGTCGGCGATACCGAGCCGATGCGGCCGATAAGGGCCCAGCCGGCGAGCGCGCAGATGATGCCAGAGAGCACGTAGACCGAGATCAGCATGCGCTTGACGTTGACACCCGATAGTTCTGCTGCCTCAGGATCGTCACCCACTGCATAGAGATGGCGGCCCCAGGGCGTGTGGTTGAGCACGTACCAGAGGAAGGCCACGAGCAGCACCATGGCGATGACGCCATAGGTGAAGACCGCGCCGCCGATGCGGAACGTATCACCGAAGAGCTGCAGGAGCGGCGCCGTGGTTTCGATTTCCTGGGCGCGGATCGTCTCGTTGGCGGAGTAGAGGAAGTTCGTCGCGAGAACGATCTGCCACATGCCGAGCGTGACAATGAAGGGCGGCAGCTTCATGCGGGCGACGAGCCAGCCATTGATGAAGCCGCAGAGCGCGCCGACGGCAAAGCCACAGAGGATCGCGAGCTCGACCGGAAGGCCATAGCGGAAGACGAACTGGCCCATGACGACCGAGGACAGCACCATGATGGCGCCAACCGAAAGATCGATGCCTGCCGTCATGATGACCAGCGTCTGCGCGGCGCCGACGATGCCCGTGATCGCCACCTGCTGAAGGATGAGCGTCAGCGAGAAGGCGGAGAAGAACTTGGTGCCCAACAGGGCGCCGAAGATGACCAGCGACAGCACGAGCACGATCAGTGATACCGCCGATGGGCTCGAATGCAGGAAATGCCGGAACTTCTGAAGGAAACTCTTGTCGTCCGTGTCGAACGAGGCGACGTCGGTCGAACTGTCCTTGAGGACTTTTTCGTAATCGTGATGCGGCGATGCCGCGGTTGGCTCACTCATGGATGTTCCTCCCGGAATCCTGTCCGCCGTGCGTGCGCGGGACGATTGCATGTGAGTGGTGGTCTTTCCCCAGGCCTGCCTTGCGGCCGCCTGGGGTCACAGTCGATGCATCGGGAAAGTCCCCCTCTGGCCTGCCGGCCATCTCCCCCACAAGGGGGGAGAAGACTTGCGGCGCCCACCTGCCCCAATCGAGGCTCAGCGGGTCCGGCCGGGTTAGCCCTCCCCCTTGTGGGGAGGGTTGGGAGGGGTCTTAGGCCCGATCGCTTAGCCCCAGCACTTGCCCAGGCCTTCCTTGGTGTCGATCGACTTGACGCCGGAGACCGGCTTGTCGGTAACGAGCGTCACGCCGGTGTCGAAGAAGTTCTTGCCTTCGGTCGGCTTCGGCTTTTCGCCGCTGTCGGCGAACTTCTTGATCGCCTCGATGCCAAGCGCTGCCATCTGCAGCGGGTACTGCTGCGAGGTGGCGCCGATGACGCCATCGGCAACGTTCTTGACGCCTGGGCAACCACCGTCGACGGAGACGATCAGCACGTCCTTCTCGCGGCCGACAGCCTTCAGCGCTTCATAGGCGCCGGCTGCAGCCGGCTCGTTGATGGTGTGGACGACGTTGATGGTCGGATCCTTCTGGAGAAGGTTTTCCATCGCGGTACGGCCGCCTTCTTCGTTGCCGTTGGTGATGTCGTGGCCGACGATGCGCTTGTCATCCTCGTCGCCGATCTTGTTCGGGTCCTTCGGGTCGATGCCGAAGCCCATCATGAAGCCCTGGTCACGGAGCACGTCGACGGACGGCTGCGACGGCGTCAGGTCGAGGAAGGCAACCTTGGCGTCCGCAGCCTTGTCACCCAGCGTTTCCTTGGCCCACTGGCCGATCAGCTTGCCGGCGAGCAGGTTGTCGGTGGCAAAGGTCATGTCGGCGCTGTCGATCGGCTCAAGAGGGGTGTCGAGCGCGATGACGAGCAGGCCGGCGTCGCGGGCCTTCTTGACGTTCGGCACGATGCCCTTGGTGTCGGACGCAGCAATCAGGATACCCTTGGCGCCATCGGCGATGCAGGTCTCGATCGCGGCGACCTGGCTTTCACTGTCACCGTCAATCTTGCCGGCATAGGACTTCAGGTTGACGCCGAGTTCCTTGGCCTTTGCGGTCGCGCCTTCCTTCATCTTGACGAAGAAGGGGTTGGTGTCGGTCTTGGTGATCAGGCAGGCGGAAACGTCCGCGGCCTTTGCAGGCGCCGAGAAGGCGACGCCGAGGGCCAGCGCGGCGAGCGCTGCGGAAAGCACTGATTTCTTCATTTACTCCTCCCAGAGTGTAGCCGGACCGCCCCATGGCTGGCCGGAATTTTAAAGCACGAACACCGCCTTCGAATACCGCCGATGGCTTCCTCCAAGCCGTTTCGTGCTGTTTACGACGCTAATTAAGGGCGAAAGAATTTGGCTTGTCAATAAATAAATCCAATTGAATTATTAATTCCTTGTGGCATGCTCGGCGAAAATAACGCATAGGCCGATCAAGGGAGGAATGGCCAATGTCGTCGATGAGAGGTCCGGTTCACTTGCCGGCCCAGCTGCCTGGCGTCAGTCCGGCAGGCGGCGCGAACCAGGTTCGGGTTCGCGCTTACAATGAAAGATTGGTGCTTTCGCTGGTGCGCCTGCATGGCGCGCAGTCGAAGGCGGATATTGCACGCCGCACGGGCCTTTCGGCGCAAACGGTGTCGGTGATCATGCGTGTTCTGGAAAAAGAAGGGCTGCTTTCGCGCGGCGAGCCGATCCGCGGACGCGTGGGGCAACCATCGGTTCCGATGCGGCTCAATCCCGATGCCGTCTATTCCTTCGGCGTGAAGATGGGACGACGCAGCGCCGATCTGGTGCTGATGGATTTCGTCGGCAAGATCCGCATGCAGCTGCATGTCACCTACGCCTACCCCCTGCCCGACCTGTTTCTCGACTTCATCGTGTCAGGTATTCAGGAGCTGGAAAGCCGGCTGAGCGAGGACGAGCGCAGCCGGATCGCCGGTGTGGGCATCGCGGCACCGTTCGAATTGTGGAACTGGGAAGAGGAAGTAGGCTCGCCCAAAGGCGCGATGGACGTCTGGCGCGACTACGACCTGCACGCCGAGGTGGCGGCGAGCCTCCCCTACCCCGTCTATCTGCAGAACGACGCGACCAGCGCCTGTGGCGCGGAACTCGTCTTCGGCATCGGTCCGCAACATCCCGATTTCGTCTATTTCTTCATCGGCTCCTTCATCGGCGGCGGCATCGTTCTGAACTCGGCGATCTTTTCCGGCCGCACGGGGACCGCAGGCGCGATCGGTCCCCTACCTGTGCGCGGCAAGAACGGCGAGACGTTGCAGTTACTGGAGGTCGCCTCGATCTTCGTGCTCGAGAACATGCTGCGCGAGCGCGGCATCGATCCGGAGCCGCTCTGGTATTCGGCCGACGACTGGATCGACTTCGGCGAGCCGCTCGAACTGTGGATCCAGGATACGGCCAAGGCCCTGGCGCAGGGCATCGTCGCGGCCGCCTCGATCATCGATTTCAGCGCCGCCGTCATCGATGGCGGCTTTCCGGCCTGGGTCCGTGAGCGGATCGTGCAGGCGACGATCTACGAAGCGGACAGGCTCGACCTGCAAGGCGTCGTCATGCCCGATATCATCGAGGGCGCGGTGGGGGCGCATGCGCGCGCCATCGGCGGCGCCAGCCTGCCGATCTTCGCCCGCTATCTCACGGACCAGAACGTGCTCTTCAAGGAGGTGGAGAATGCTGAAGGGACTTAACCCGATCCTGAGCCCCGAACTGCTCTCGACGCTGCGCGCCATGGGCCATGGCGACGAGATCGCCATCGTCGACGGCAACTATCCGGGCCTCGAGGACGCACGGCGGCTGATCCGGCTCGATGGGCATGGCATTATCCCGGTGCTCGATGCCGTCTTGAGCGTATTGCCGATCGACGAGTTCGTGCCGGAGGCGATCTTCCGCGCCACCGTGAAGGGCGAGCGCGACAAGCTCGACCCCGTGCACGAGGAGATGATCGATTGCTGCGCGCATTACGAGCCGCACCGGCAGGTCGCGCCTCTGGTAGGGCCGGATTTCTACAACAGGGTGAAGGCGGCGCATGCGCTGATCCAGACCAGCGAGCCGCGCCTTTACGGCAACATCATCCTGCGCAAGGGCGTGATCCATCCGGGCAAGCCGGGCGACAAGAGCAAGGCCCAGGTCGACCCGTTTCCCTACTGACGGATCAGCCGGCAATCAGATCTCGCCGGCCTGCGGCCCCCAGACGTCCGTCAGCGCGAAGCCGCCGGGGTGTGGATCGAAGGGATCGAGCGCCACCTGCGACAGGCCGAAGGTGAAGCCGCGCCCGGTGATCGTCGGGATGACGGCGGGGCGACCGGCGACGGTGGTCTCGGCCAGAAGCTCGACCTCGAATTCGGAATCGATGATCGAGCGCGACTTGAAGACATCGCCGACCTTCGCCTTGCCGCGCGCATGCAGCGTCGCGAGGTTGGCGGAGTTGCCGGTGCCGCATGGCGAGCGATCGGCCCGACCGGGCCACATGGTGGTGCAGGTGCGCACCGTACCATCGGCTTCGCGATCACGGAACATGACATAGGCAACGCCCGATATTTCCGGGATTTCCGGATGGACCACCTCGATATCGCGGTTGATCTTTTCCTTGATCACCATGCCGGCGCTGACGAGCGCGGCGGCATTGGACTTGGCGATCGTCAGACCGATCTGGCCGACATCGACAAGCGCATAGAAGATGCCGCCGTAGCAAAGATCGAGCTTGATGGTGCCCCACTGCTCGGTCTCCAGCGAGACGTCGAGCTCGTGCACGAAGGACGGCACCATTGTCAGTTTGACCTTGTCGCAGCGGCCATCGCGGCAGGTGGCTGTCGCCTTGACGAGGCCGGCGGCCGTTTCCAGCGTGACCACGGTTTCCGGCTCGTGCATCTCGACGATGCCCGATTCGAGCAGCGCCGTGGTGACGCAGATCGAGTTCGAGCCGGAGCTGGCATGCGCCTGATCGGGCTGCAGGATGATGAAGGCGGCGTCGGCATCCGGGTGCTTGGGCGGCAGCAGCAGGTTGACGGAACCGATCGGCGCGCCGCGCGGCTCAAGGCAGAGGAAGCGGCGAAGCTCCTGGCCCTTGGGATCGGTGTTGAGCCAATGCAGCTGCTCGGCAACGGTGTTGCCCGGGATCTTTGGAACGCCGCCGATCGCGACCTTTCCAATCTCACCTTCGGCGTGGACATCCAGAAGCTGGATCGTGCGCTTCCATCTCATCGGTGTCTCCCATCGTCCTAGCCGGCAGGGCGACCCCGTCGCCGCCGGCACTCTGTTATGTCTCAATAGCGGTTAATACGGAACGGTGTCATGTCGACGGCGGGTTTTGCCCCCGTCACCATATCCGCGATCAGCTGCGCGGTGGTTGCCGAATAGGTGAGGCCGAGATGGCCGTGACCGGTCGCGTACCAGACGCCCTGCATTTTCGACGACGGCGAGATGATCGGGATCGTATCGGGCAGCGCCGGACGGTGGCCCATCCACTCTGTCGCATCCTTGACCTGAAGGCCCGGGACGGCGCGCTGGGCATGGCGAACGAGGACGCGGGCGCGGCGGAAATCGGGCGCGGCATCGAGCCCCGCCAGCTCGACATTGCCGCCGACGCGGATACCGCCAGCCGTCGGCGTGATCATGAAGGCGCGGTGCGGCCAGATCACCGAATAGCGCATGGAGACGCCGGGCTGCATGATCTGCGTGTGATAACCGCGCTCTGTCTCGAGCGGGATCGGCTCGCCGAGCTTTTCCGCCAGGAAGCGCGTGTGGACGCCGGCCGCCAGCACGACGAAATCAGCCGCGATACGCTCACCGCTTTCGAGCAGCACGACGGAGGTGCCGTCGGCATTCTTTTCAACCGTGCGAACCGCGCCGGAGAGGAAGGTGGCGCCGCGTTCGCGGGCGGCGTCCGCCAGCTTGACCACCAGGCGATAGGGATCGCGGATGGTCTTGTTGTCGGGCAGCAGAACCGCCTTGGCGATCGACGGCGAGAGCGAAGGCTCCAGATCGCGGATGGCAGCACCTGCGAGCACGTCGAAATCGAAGCCATAGCGACGCATGAAATCGATATGGCCGCGATCGCCTGTAAATTCCGCCTCGGTCTCGTAGATCGCCAGGCAGCCTTCGTCGGTCATCAGCTCGGGTGCCGCGATCGTGTCCAGCATGGCGCGGAAATCGGCGAGCGCCGGGTTCGACAGGCTCATGCCCGCATCCTCGATCTGCCGCAGCCGCGAGGGCCTGCCGGCGGCGATGAAGCGCAGGAACCATGGCGCCATCTTCAACGCATAGGAGGGGCGCAGCCAGACGGGGCCTTCGGGATCGAGCAGCCAGCGAGGGATCTTGCGCCAGGTATTGGGGCCGGAGCCGGCGGCGAAATCGAGTGCGATGCTGGCCATGTTGCCATAAGAGGTGCCGCGCCCGGGCTCGCCCTTATCGATCAGCGTGACCTGCAACCCGCGACGCTGCAATTCAAGCGCGATCGCCGCACCGATGACACCTGCGCCGACAACCGCGACCGTCTGTTTCTTCTCGTTCATCCCTCACCGCCCATTCGCGCGGCGGAGCACACCACCGGCCGCATTGTGATATATCAGAACAGGGGCGACTTCCATCTGAATTTTCGAGATCTGCCGACCGCAGCGACATCACATTGCGTTGGACATGACGATGCAGCCGCACAAGAAAAAATGCCGATGAAGGGTGCAAAGAAGATGGGGAGGCCCAGAATGGAAAAGAGCCCGGTGCGGGAGGAGGTGCACCGGGCTCTTGATCCTGACTGACAACTGGGAGGAGGAGTGTTGTCAGTCCGATGAAGGAGCGCTGGGAGGAGGAGTGCGCTGCCTTCGAGGGGATAGATAGCCCATCGTTTCGATCAGGAATAGGGAGAATACCGCAACGCAGCAATGCGCCAAGCGCATAACACGACCCCTTAGATCGTCATTCGCAGTCGATTCATGCACATCATTTCATCAAACCTGCCAAGATATGAGCAATTCCAGCCACATGGGGCCGAAGGCGGCGGCCTGTGCCGTCGCCTTCGAGACTGACTCACCACTCGTTGCCGCATGGCATGGAGCCGTCGCCATTGGTGCCGCCGAAGGTGCCCTGGCAATAGGTCTGCCTGTGCATTTGCTGCATTGGAGGCTGGGGCTGCATCGGGCTCTCGGTGATCGAGCCGGTGGTCTGGCGGTCGACTCCGAAGGCGGCATCCGGATACCAGTAGCCGTCGTGGAGGCGGGTGCCGGGCCGCTCGGCGCGCGAGCCATGGTAGCCGTGCCAATAGCCCGGCTGCGTCTGCGCCACCTGGATTACTTGAGCCTGCGGCATGGACTGGTCGGCAGGTGCTGCCTGAACAGGCACCGCGGCCGAGAGCGCCGCGATAACGCCAAGCGACAGGACGGACGGGATGTAACGGGAGATTTTCATGATAAACCCTCCTTCAGGATTCACATGAAGAAAATGCCGTCTCAGCTTGCAAAGTTCCGCGCTTGCACGCGCGCTCCAACAGTCGTGATCACAGGCGATTGCGCGTGATCCCGATTACGCCTACGGCGTGATCCCGGTCACGCTTTAGGCGTGACCTCGCTTCTGCTCACTGCGTGATATCGGGCCGCCCCTACTGGTCGTAGACGGCGCGGTAGCCCTGGCTGGAAATGCAGGTGACATACTGACGGCGTGCGGCCGCCCTCGCCTGTGCTTCCTCGTTGGCGGGGTCGATCGCATAGCGCGACATCTGCGCCCGCGCCTCGTATTGCTTGCGCGCCTCGTTATACATGACGTTGCCGTCGGCGACGCAGATGTTGTGGGCGATGCCGGGCGGATTGAGCGGCGGGTCGAGCGTGTTGACGGGCGTCAGCATCGGGCCGTTGGCATGATCGACGCAACCGGCCAGGGCCGTCACCGACGCCAGAAACACCATTCCACGAACCATATTGCTCAGCATTCAATCTCTCCGGCCCACGGCCACGGCATGTCCTGCCCCAAAGGCATCTTGCCGAGACAATCGTCTGGCAACATTGTGCCAAGCTAGCGCCACGCCCGCATCGCGCAGGCGCCAACATCAAGATGGAGGATCAGACAGTGTCAGCTCTTCAAGACGAACACGCACACGATATCCCCACTCACCCGGAGGAGATGAAATCGATCTTCGACCTTCGCGTCGGAAAGCACATCACGCTGCAGGGCAGCGCCAGGATCACGCCCGCCGGCGTCATCAGCACGGGGATCGCGGTGGCGGCGATGACGTTTGCCGTGGGGTATTTGATTTCGTCGGTTGGTCGGCGGCGGTAGGGCGATCAATCAGGCGCGCTCGGTACGCCCCTCACACATAGATCCACCCTTTGCGCACCGCCTCTATAAGCTCGAGCTCGTAGCTATATTCGGCGGCCACGGCAAAGACCTTGATATCGCTGCTGGTCATGCCGATCCCGTGCCGTCGCGAGACATATTCGAAGGTCTCGATCCAATCGAGGCCCGACAAATGCAGCATGGCGATCTCCAGGGTGAAAGGGGCTTCCCGCTTCTTCTTGCGGCGGGCCATCAAGGTTGGAACCCGTGCCGATCGAGCAACACGCGCTCCTGCTCAAACATGCGGGCGGTGAGTTCCTCGAAATCGATCAGACCGGCGGCCGCAAGCGCATAGCAGGCCGCATCCGACGCACACCGGTCCCGCTCGAATCGATCTCGCAGAGATGCTCCCACATGACGAGAGCGGTTCATCAAAACGTCAGTGGCTAGCTGCGCATAGAAATTTGAGTCCATCGGCCTGACCTCGCAACGAATGCGCGGACACACCTGCCCTGCTTCCGTGAGGAAATGCCGGCCTGTGCGACGCTCTGGTGATCGTATGGATTTCGTACCGGGGAAGTGTCTCACGACTCGCAGAGGATGGGAATCGCGGAGATCGGCTTTAAAAATTTAGACGAGCAGAATTCGGCCTTGCTTGAGGTCGTCTCGCTAAATTTTCGTGAGAAAAGAGAAGTGGCGCACCCGAAGAGATTCGAACTCCTGACCCCCAGATTCGTAGTCTGGTGCTCTATCCAGCTGAGCTACGGGTGCGTCTGCAGCGGTGTGTCCCGCTGGCGTGAGCGGTTCTCTAAAGGGTCATCTGGATGAATGCAATAGGGTTTGTAAAAAAAGTGACGTCTTTCTTCGCGAGCTGCCGGGATCGCGGGATTGCATCACTTTTCCAAGAGGCTGCGGCCGCGATAATCGTCCAGCGACACAGGGCGATCGGGGATTTCGATGCGGAACTGGGTGCCGATCGAGGGTTTTTCCACAAGCGCGATGGTGCCGCCGTGGGCGAGCACCAGTTCGCGGGCGATGGCGAGACCAAGCCCCGTGCCGCCGGAGCGGGCGGAGCCACGGAAGGCGGTGAAGAGGTTCTGGCGGGCTTTCTGCGGCATGCCTGGGCCGGTGTCGTCGACTGTGATGCTGACGACGCTGCCGATGCGGTGGGCCGACACGGTGATGCGCCGCGGGCTTGCGCCTGCGTTGTTTGACGTCAGCGCCTGCAGGGCGTTGCGGCAGAGATTGTGGATGACGCGGAACAGCTGTTCGTTGTCGGCATCCACTTCGAGATCGGCGTTGATCTGCTCGACGAACTCCACATCGCTCTGCGGATCGATCGCCAGCATGTCCCTGACATCCTCGACAAGCGTCATCACCCTGACAAGGCGGCGGCGGGGGGCCGATTCGCTGGCTTGGCCGTAAGAGAGAACTTCGGTGGTGTAGCCGACGGCGCGATCGATGGTTCGCAGCAGCTTCGGGGCGAAGCGCTTCACCATGGGATCGTCGACATCGACTAGGCGGTCGGACATCAGCTGCGCGGAGGCGAGGATGTTGCGCATGTCGTGATTGATCTTGGAGACGGCGAGGCCGAGGGCCGCGAGGTTGCTCTGCTGTTTTAGCGTCTTTTGGAGCTGCAGCTGCATGGCGGTGAGGTGGCGGCCGGCGATGCCCAGTTCGTCGCGCCCGCCATCGCCGACGAAAACATGCTGCGGATTTTCGGGATCGGCGGAAAACTGCTGCATGCTGCCCGTCAGCCTGCGGATCGGCCGGATCAGAATGCGGTTGATCGCGAAGAAGACGAGCGTGGCGGTAAAGAGCGATATCAGGATCGACAGCAGGAAGACGTTGCGGGAATAGAGCAGCATCGCATTGCGCAGATGCTTGTCCTTCATCAGCACCTCGACACCGATATTGGTGTCCTGCACCGGCCCGTAGACGCGGATCATCCGGTCGCCGCCGAAGATCAGCGTGTCAAGCGCATCGCGCATGGCGGTGACGGCAGGCACGCTGGTAAGATCATATTGCTCATCGACGGATGCCGGCATGTCCCAGGTGGCGAGCAGGCGCGAGGTGCCGTCCTTGCGCAGCACGATCGCCTTGGTGCCCGTCGCTTCCAGGGTCTGCCGCTGCAGATCGCGCGGCAGTTCCACCGGCTGCAGGCCATCGATGGCGATGGCGGCGGCGGCGGCCGCGTTCAGCCGCTCGTCCAGCCAGCGAAGGCGCATGGAGGCCACCGAGGGAAAGAAGATCAGCACTTCGGCGAGCATGATGCAGACGACCGTCAGCCACAGGAGCTTGCCGGAGATGCCGCCGAACATCCCCGCGGGCCGGCATGAGGACCGCGCGGCGTCGGTCGCCGTCGTGAGTGCTTCGGGAACAGTTTGGCCTTGATCAGGGGCGGGCATCGCTTCTCGTCCAATCGGCGCCATGCGCCACGGATTCAATCTCTATATTAGACGAAACCGCGTCGCTTTCAAATCTTTGCGAGCGGTGCGACATAATGCCGAAACGCGAACGCCGCCCGAAGGCGGCGCTCTTGTTCAGTTTGCACACCAGGAAATCAGAATTCTTCCCAGCTCTGGTCGACCGCGGCGTTGCCGTTGAAGGCGCGGGCAACGTTCCCCATGGCGCGGCGGGCGGGCGAGGCAACCGGGCGGTGCTCCTCGTAGCGGGCGACGGCCACGGGCGCCGCGTGCTGCGCGTTCGACACCTTGAAGCGCGAGATCAGGCGTACGAGGCTGTCTGCTTCCGACGAGAGCTTGTGGGTGGCCGCCGAGGTTTCCTCGACCATGGCAGCGTTCTGCTGCGTCACCTGGTCCATCTGGTTGACGGCGGTATTGACCTCCTTGAGACCGGTCGACTGCTCCTTGGCGGCCGTGGCGATCGAGTGGATGTGGTCGTTGATGGCGTTGACGCGACGCTCGATCTGCGAGAGCGCCTCGCCGGTCTCCTGCACCAGCTTGACGCCGATCTGGACTTCGCTGCCGGACTTGGTGATCAGGCCCTTGATGTCCTTGGCGGCTGTTGCCGAGCGCTGCGCGAGTTCGCGAACTTCCTGGGCGACGACGGCAAAGCCCTTGCCCGCTTCGCCGGCACGCGCGGCCTCGACACCGGCATTGAGCGCCAGCAGGTTGGTCTGGAAGGCGATTTCGTCGATGACGTTGATGATCTGGCTGATTTCGCGCGAGGCCTGCTCGATGCGGCCCATGGCATCGACGGCGTTGCGAACGACGACGCCCGACTTGCCGGCATCGTCCTTGGCCTCGGAGACCATGACGCTGGCTTCCTGGGCGCGATCGGTGGAGTTGTTGACGACGGCGGTGATCTCGTCCAGCGCGGCGGAGGTTTCCTCAAGCGCTGCCGCCTGCTGTTCGGTGCGCTTGGAGAGGTCGTCGCTTGCGGCGCGCAGCTCGTTGGTGTTGCCGTGAAATCCCTCGGCGGTCTCGCGCACTTCGCGCATGGTCGATTGCAGCGTGGCGAAGGTGCTGTTGACGTTCTTCTGCAGCTCGGCGAAGGCGCCCTGGAAATTGCCGCGCATGGTCTGCGTCAGATCGCCTTCAGACAGGCTCGCGATAACACGGCGGGTTTCGCCGACGCCACCATCGACGCCTGATAGCAGCTGATTGATGTTGCTGGCGAACTGGTTGAGGTTGTCGTCCTGGTAGTCCTTGTCGATCCGGCGCGAGAAATCGCCTGCGGCAGCGGCAGCCACGACGACGGACATGCTCGACTGCAGGTCGTCGCTCTTGGCGCGCATGGCGGCTTCCTGGGCGTTCATGCGGCGGACGGCGAGGCCATTCTCCTTGAACACCGCGACGGCGGCGGCCATTTCGCCGATCTCGTCATTGCGGCCGGGGAAAGGAACATCGGTGTCGAAGTTGCCGTCGGCGACATTCTTGATCGCCTCGGTAACTTTCTTGATCGGACGCGAGAGATGGATGGTGCCGACATAAAGGCCCATTCCGATGCCGGCCGCGATGCCGAAACCGGTGATGCCGAGAACCAGCCAGAGGACCGAGGTGCGGAAGCTCTCGACTTCCTGGTTGACGGCGTCGAGCGTGGCCTTGTCGGTAGCGACGATCGCGTCGATCTCTGCCTGGAAGGCCTTGCGGTTGGCGCGGTTGGCGTCGTTGTTGCCCTGCTCGTTGGCGGCCTGCGGGCTGACCTCGGTGCCGAGGCGCGCGGTTTCGGCGCGGAAGGTGCGGAATTCGGCCGAGCGGGCCTTGAGCTTGTTGAACGCATCCATCTGGTTGTCGGGAACCAGCGGCGTCCAGGATGTGATGGTGGCGTCGATCTGGTCGAGTGCGGCGAGCAGACCCTTGGCGAAGCTTGCGGCGTCCTTTGTCGAGGGGGCGCCATAGATGCCGCGCGCTTCCATCACGGTCGCGGTCACGTAGCGGTTCAGGCGCTCGCCGGAATAGGCGCGGCTGGCGGCATCCTCATAGGCGGAGAGATTATTGTTGTAGCGCTGCACGGCCCAAAGAGCAGTGGCGCCGATAACCAGCGCGACACAGGACATGGCGCATACGAGTATGTTGATCTTGCCTCGGATTTTCAAAGGATCCCCCCAATAAGACTAGAGGCCGAAAACTGGATGCCCGGCCGTTAGATCAAATTGCGCTAAAACAATTAATGTTGAATTTCCGATACTTTCGCCGGCTACTATAAAAAATCATCCATGAACGATGGTTGCCGACGCTATTTTTTGCGCGAAAAACGCACAGAGGCTGGATAGGCGCACGTTTGGGCTGCGGAAACGGAATAAAATGATAGCGAGCACGATGTCGGCCGGATGGCGCAATCATTAACAGCATCTGCTAATTTTCACACCCAAGAGGCGAGCAGAGCGGATTCTCCCGGCGATAATTGACTTTCGCGACCTTCGTCCGTATAAGCCGCCGCACGTCCGGTCATATAAGGCTTTTTGAGCCTCCCGCCGTTCGAAAAACAACGCTCCTTGCATTATGCAAATTCAAGAAGGGCCGCACTCCGCGGTGATTAAAATAAATGAAGCGTACTTACCAACCTTCCAAGCTTGTTCGCAAGCGTCGTCACGGTTTCCGTGCACGTATGGCTACCAAGGGCGGCCGTAAGGTCATCGTTGCTCGTCGCGGCCGCGGCCGCAAGCGTCTTTCGGCCTAAGGCCGGAAGTGCCCGATCAGATGACGGGCGATCCGACGACCAAAGATCCCAAAATAACTGCCGGGCGGCTGAAAAGCCGCCCGCAGTTTCTTGCTGTTCGCAATGGCGAAAAACGCAGGGGTGGATTCTTCCTTCTCGAGGTGCTCGACAGGAAGGAACCCGATACCGAAGCCCGCGTCGGCTTCACCGTCACCAAGAAGCATGGCAACGCGGTTGAAAGAAACCGCATGCGTCGGCGCCTGAAAGAGGCGGTACGGCTGCATGCAGGGTTTGCAATGAAGCCCGGACACGACTATGTGGTTGTCGCGCGAAGGGACGTGCTCCAAGCATCCTTCCATCAATTAGCCGCTGAGCTTACGGCTCGCGTCGAGACGAAGCCGAAACACAAGCGGTCCGGAGACGGCCGCCCCAGGAACGTATGATGCAAAACAACCGCAACTACTTCATTGCGATCGCTCTCTCCGTGCTGATCGTTCTCGGGTGGCAATTCCTTTACATGAATCCGCGCATCGAAGCGCAACGCAAGGCCGAGCTTGCCCAGAAGGCACAGCAGACGACCCAGCAGACGCAGACACCGGCCGCCAATGGCGCGCAGACGAACGGCGCTGCTCCGACCGGCCAGGCGCCGGCGACCACGTCGCTGGCTGACGCTCTTGCCAAGAACCCGCGCGTCGTCATCGACACGGCAGCGCTTTCCGGCTCGATCAACCTTGCCGGCGGTCGCCTCGACGACCTGAAGCTCAAGGGCTACCACGAGACCGTGGATGACTCGAGCCCGATCATCACGCTGTTCAGCCCGTCGGAAACCAAGGACGGCTACTTCGCCGAACTCGGCTATATCGGCGACGCCGCGACCGGCAACGTCCCCGGCCCCTCGACGCTGTGGACGGCTCCCGAAGGCGCGAAGCTGACCGAGAAAACCCCGGTTACGCTGACCTACACCAATGACAAGGGCATCACATTCGCCCGCACGATCTCGGTAGACGAACGCTACATGTTCACGATCACCGACAAGATCACCAATGCCGGCCAGGCGCCCGCTGCACTCTCCTCCTACGGCCGCGTGACGCGCTACAACAAGCCCGCCGTCGCCTCGACCTACGTGCTGCACGAAGGCTTCATCGGCGTGATCGGCGAAGACGGCCTGATCGAGAGCAAGTATGCTTCCGTCGAGAAGGAAGCCGTGACGCCGGCAACGGCGACCGGCGGCTGGCTCGGCATCACCGACAAGTATTGGGCCGCGACGATCATTCCGCCGCAGACGACCGCCTACGACGCCCGCTTCAGCCACTTCACGGATGGCCAGCCGCGCTTCCAGGCCGATTACAAGCAGAACGCCGTTACCGTCGCACCTGGCCAGTCGCTCGAACTGAAGAACCTCGTGTTTGCCGGTGCCAAGGAAGTTCCCGTCATCGACGGCTACGAGGCTACCTACCAGATCCCGCGCTTCGACCGCCTGATCGACTGGGGCTGGTTCTACTTCCTGACGAAGCCGATGTTCAAACTAATGGACTTCTTCTTCCGTTACTTCGGCAACTTCGGCGTCGCGATCCTGATGACGACGATCGTCGTCAAGGCGCTGTTCTTCCCGCTCGCCAGCAAGCAGTACGCTTCGATGGCGAACATGAAGCGCGTGCAGCCGAAGATGGAAGAGCTGAAGGCGAAGTTCGGCGACGACCGCATGGGCCTGCAGCAGGCGACCATGGCGCTCTACAAGGAAGAGAAGATCAACCCGATCGCCGGTTGCTGGCCGATCGCGCTGCAGATCCCGATCTTCTTCTCGCTCTACAAGGTGATCTACATCACCATCGAGATGCGCCACGCGCCGTTCTTCGGCTGGATCCAGGACCTTTCGGCGCCCGATCCGACCTCGTTCATCAACCTGTTCGGCCTGCTGCCCTTCGCCGCTCCGACCTTCCTGCATCTCGGCGTCTGGCCGCTGATCATGGGCGTCACGATGTTCCTGCAGATGCGCATGAACCCGACCCCGCCGGATCCGACGCAGGCGATGATCTTCAACTGGATGCCGCTGGTCTTCACCTTCATGCTGGCAAGCTTCCCGGCCGGTCTGGTCATCTACTGGGCCTGGAACAACACGCTGTCAGTCATCCAGCAGGGCGTCATCATGCGCCGCCACGGCGTGAAGATCGAGCTCTTCGACAATCTGAAGGGGCTGTTCAAGCGAAAGCCGGCGCCGACAGAGAAATAGCAAAAGCCCCGGTTCGCCGGGGCTTTTTCCTTTGTGGCACCGGGATGCTTCTCGCGACGATCGGGGCTGCCGGTTGACAAAATCGCCCGAAACCTGAATGCCATAAGTTCACTGGAATTGGACGCGCTGGAAAAGGCCGAATGACCGACAATAAAGACAAGCCGCTCTTCGGCCGCCCCTGGATCTTCATCCGCGGTGTGCCCTCCCTGAAGTTCCTGCCGCCGGAAGGGCCGGCCGAGGTGGCCTTTGCGGGCCGCTCGAATGTCGGCAAGTCGTCGCTGATCAACGCGCTCGTCGGCCAGCATGGCCTGGCGCGCACCTCGAACACGCCGGGGCGTACGCAGGAGCTGAACTATTTCGTGCCCGAGGGCTATTCGGGCGAGGCCGGCGATCTGCCGCCGATGGCGCTCGTCGACATGCCCGGTTACGGCTATGCCAAGGCCCCGAAGGAACATGTCGACGCCTGGACCAAGCTGGTGTTCGACTATCTGCGCGGCCGCGCGACGCTGAAGCGCGTCTATGTGCTGATCGACAGCCGCCACGGCATCAAGAAGAACGACGACGAGGTGCTCGACCTGCTCGACAAGGCCGCTGTCTCCTATCAGGTGGTGCTGACCAAGACCGACAAGATCAAGCCGCCGGCGGTGGTGAAGCTGCTTGCCGAGACGGCCGAAAAGATCAAGAAGCGCCCCGCCGCCTATCCCGGGATCATCGCCACCTCGTCCGAAAAGAGCGAGGGGCTGGACGATCTGCGCGAGGCAATCGCGCTCACCGTCGGCGCCGATCACTGGAAATGAGGTGGAGGCGCCCCAGTGGTGTTGACAGGGCGCCCCCGTTTGCTGCCTGAACTCAAGATTACATCTTCGGCAGCAAGACCTTGTCGATGACGTGAATGACGCCGTTCGACTGCTTGACGTCGGCGATCGTGACATGGGCAACGCCGCCGCTTTCGTCGGTCAGCGTGATCTTGCCCATGCTCTCCTTGGCCTTCAGCACGCAGCCGCCGACCGTCTTGATGTCATGCTCGCCGCCATCGTCCTTGATCATCTTGGCGACGGTCTTGGCCATGGCATCGGCAGCCACGACATGGCAGGTGAGGATCTTGGTGAGCTTGGCCTTGTTCTCAGGCTTCAGCAGCGTGTCGACGGTGCCGGCAGGCAGTGCCGCGAAGGCTTCGTTGGTCGGCGCAAAGACCGTGAACGGACCCTTGCCTTCGAGCGTCGAGACCAGGCCGGCTGCCTTGACGGCGGCGACCAGCGTCGTGTGATCCTTCGAGTTGACGGCATTTTCGACGATGTTCTTGGTCGGATACATGGCGGCGCCACCGACCATCGGGTTCTTGGCCTGCGCGGCAAAGGCGATTGCGGATACGGCGACTGCAAGGGCTGTCGTGCGCAGTGCGGACTTGATCATGACTGGTTCTCCTCATCCGTCCGCTCGCGGTCGCCGGCTGAATGCATCAGCGTCGCTGGGACATGAGGATCTACGGAAGGTTGCCAGAAAAAGTTTCAGCCGATCTTACGGCCGGTGCGCGGCACCGCTCGCAACCACGGGGCCGGTCGGCGCGCCCGTCGGCGAGCCGCCGAAGGGTTCGAGGCTGACCGCGAAGCTCGTGCCCTCGCCGATGGCGGAGCGCATGTCCACGGGGATGACCAGTTCGCCATCGCCGCCCTCTCCCGCCGCGAAGATGCCGAGCGATTTCGGCGTGCCGCCTTCGGGTAAGAGCCAAAGCTCGAGCGACTTCTCCTCCGGCTTGCCCGCGGCGACCGGAATGATCCGCATGCGGCCGGTCTGGGCCTCGTAGGAAGCAAGCAGATTGACCTGGCTCGCCGGTCCCGACAATTGCGCGACCAGCGGCGGGACAGTCGGCTTCAGCGGCGATACCGTCGCGACCGTCAGCGACAGGGCGGCCGACGTGATGACGAGCGAGACGGCGGCGAGACAGCGCCAGAAGAAAAGGGAATTCCAGACGCCCCTGCCCGGCGCAACAGCCTGCTGCGGGGTGCCGAAAAGTCGGGCTTCGACCTGCTTGAATGTTTCCTGGCCGGGGGTGACGGCGTCATAATCGTCGTTGAAGGTGGAGAGGTTCGCCTCCCAGCGGCTGACGATCGCCGCGAACTGCCGATCGACCCGCATGCGGTCCTCGACGACACGACGATCCTGGAAAGAGAGAACACCGAGAACATACTCACCGGCGAGTACCTCATCGCGGGAGCGACCTCCCTTGCTTTGATCGGACGACGTCATCGTTCCAGGCACTCTCTCAGCTTCAATAGGCTGCGCCGCAGCCATGTGCGCATCGTGTTCAGGGGCACGCCGAACTCACCGGCCAGTTCATGATAGCTCAGCCCTTCGACATAAGCCCGTCTGACCGCCACCGCACGATCAGCTTCCAACTGTTCCATGCAGGTGTCAATCCGCCTTCCTTCATCGCGGATCACAGTTGTCGCTTCCGGATCAAGTTGGCTGTCTGCGAGATCATAGGCACTGTCCAATTCGTCGGCTACCGGCTTGCGGCTTCTCAGGGTGTCGATCGCCTGGTTGCGCGCGATCGCCGCAAGCCAGGACGAGGGCGTTCCCGAGGAGACCGCGAAAGCGGAAGCGCGTTGCCAGACCTTGATATAGACCTCCTGCAATGCTTCCTCCCCCTCCGTCTTGTCCTTCAAGATACGCAGGCAGATCGCAAAAAGTTTCGGGCTTGTTTCACGATACAGAGCCACGAATGCCTTTCGGTCGCGCATTGCAACCCGGCCGATCAGTTCGGCGATTTCCTCGCTCGTCATGCCGTGTCTCTTCCCCAATGTCCTTCCCTAACTATGGGTGTTCGGTCACGCTTGGCAAGACGTCGGCGTCTGGGCAAATTGCGCGAACTATCGGGCCATTGATTATTCCATCTGTCAAAAACTTGGGATAAAAGGCCGCAACCATTTTTCTGCGGGGTATCCGATGACCGAGACCGAAAGCGAAATCCAGGCACGGCTGCTGGCGCAGGCGCTGCCCTTCATGCAGCGTTACGAAAACAAGACGATCGTCGTGAAATACGGCGGCCATGCCATGGGCAATCCCGAGCTCGGCAAGGCCTTTGCCAGCGATATCGCGCTTCTCAAGCAATCGGGCGTCAACCCGATCGTCGTGCACGGCGGCGGACCGCAGATCGGCGCGATGCTGACGAAGATGGGCATCGAATCGAAATTCGAAGGCGGCCTGCGCGTCACCGACGCCAAGACGGTCGAGATCGTCGAAATGGTTCTCGCCGGCTCGATCAACAAGGAAATCGTCGCGCTGATCAACCAGACGGGCGAATGGGCGATCGGCCTTTGCGGCAAGGACGGCAACATGGTCTTCGCCGAAAAGGCTCAGAAGAAGATCAAGGACCCGGACAGCAACATCGAGCGCGTTCTCGACCTCGGCTTCGTCGGCGAAGTCGTTGAAGTCGACCGCACGCTGATCGACCTTCTGGCCCGCTCGGAAATGATCCCCGTTATCGCCCCGGTTGCCCCAGGCCGCGACGGCGCGACCTACAACATCAACGCCGACACGTTCGCCGGCGCCATTGCCGGCGCGCTCAACGCGACGCGCCTCCTGTTCCTCACCGACGTCCCCGGTGTGCTCGACAAGCAGGGCAACCTGATCAAGGAACTCTCGGTCTCGCAGGCCCACCAGCTGATCGCCGACGGCACGATCTCCGGCGGCATGATCCCGAAGGTCGAGACCTGCATCGACGCGATCAAGGCCGGCGTGCAGGGCGTTGTCATCCTCAACGGCAAGACCGCCCATTCCGTGCTGCTCGAGATATTCACCGAGCGCGGCGCGGGTACGCTGATCGTTCCGTAAGGGCGGTATTTTTCTGTTGCGGTCGGGGTGAAGTCCCCTCCCCAACCCCTCCCCACAAGGGGGAGGGGCTAAGTCGTTGCGCCCTCCGTCATCTCACACCATCAGCGTCTGTCGAGAGGCTTCGGCTTCATGGAGAGGGTGCGCCCAGCAAGCCCCTCCCCCTTGTGGGGAGGGGTTGGGGAGGGGTCTACCTCATAGCGCCCCGTAAACCGCCGCAGCCGCTTCCTTCAGCTTCTCCATCATCGCCCGATACGGCCCCGGCCCATAGCTGACACGGCTGACACCAAGCTTGGCCAGCGTCTTCACATCAGGCGCACCAGGCCGCATCATGATGTTGACCGGCAGCGGTGACGCCGCGCAGATCTTCTCGATCAAGGCTTCATCGATCAGCCACGGCACGAAGAAGCCATCGGCACCGGCAGCCGCATATGCCTTGCCGCGCTCCAGCGCTTCCTCGACCAGACCGGCATGCTTCGAAAGATCACCCTCGCGCAGAAACAGGTCGGTGCGCGCATTGATGAAGAACGCAACCCCGCGACGATCCGCCATCTCGCGGATGGCGCGGATGCGGGCGGCCTGTTTCTCCACCGGGTGCAGTCCGTCACCGCCCACCACCTGATCCTCGAAATTGATGCCGATCGCGCCGGCATCGATCAGCTGTTCGACATTGGCGGCAGCACCTAAGGGATCGGCGGAATAGGCGCCCTCGAAATCGACGGAGAGCGGCAGATCGTTGACCGCGGTGATCTGGCGGGTCGTTGCAACCAGCGCCTCCATCGGGATCTTCTCGCCATCGCCATAGCCCTGCGCGGCTGCGACCGACCAGCTTCCGGTCGCCAGCGCCTTGGCGCCCGCCTCGGTCACAGCCTTTGCCGTTCCGGCATCCCATACATTGTAGAGAACGACAGGATTGCCCTTCTGGTGCAGCGCGCCGAACGTCTTTGCCTTCTCAGCCTGATTCATCTTCGCCTCCTCATTTCGTGTGCCGGAAAGCTAGTGCGATCACGTCAGCCGATCAATCGGCCGGCGTGAATGGTCGCATTCCGGATTTCAATCGAAGGCGACGCGTGGCATAAGGCAAGTATGAGCAAGATCGATCGCACGCCCACCCATTCCGACTTCTCGCATGTGACAGAGTGGGTCTTCGACCTCGACAACACACTCTATCCGCATCACGTCAATCTCTTCGCGCAGATCGACAAGAGCATGACGGCCTATGTCTCGACGCTGCTGCAGATGGAGCGGGAAGAGGCGCGCAAGCTGCAGAAGCAGTATTATTACGATCACGGCACGACGCTGCAGGGGCTGATGATCCACCACGGCGTCGATCCCAACGACTTCCTCGAGAAGGCGCATGCGATCGACTATTCCAGCCTGACGGCGCAGCCGGAACTGGGGGCTGCGATCAAGGCGCTTCCCGGCCGCAAGTTCATCTTCACCAACGGCAGCGTCAAGCATGCGGAGATGGCGGCCGGCGCGCTTGGGATTCTCGACCACTTCGACGACATCTTCGATATCGTGGCGGCCGAGTTCGTGCCCAAGCCGGCGCAGCAGACCTACGACAAGTTCACCCAGCTGAAGCGCGTCGAGACGCAGAAGGCTGCGATGTTCGAGGACCTGCCGCGTAACCTGATCGCGCCGAAGGCGCTTGGCATGCAGACCGTTCTGCTGGTGCCCAACAATCTCGAGGACACGGTTGTCGAGTGGTGGGAAAAGACCAGCGGCGAGGACGATCACATCGACTTCGTGACCGACGATCTCACTGATTTCCTTGGTAAGATTACGCCCAATATTACCGACTAAATTACGAAAGTTTCATCCAGCTTACCGATGTTTAACTGGGTAATCGGGCTTGCCCGCCCTACCTTTTCGTCTGTGATCCCCAATGAGATTGCACACTGAAAGGAACCCAAATGTCTCGGAACAAGCTGATACTGGCCGCACTCTCCTCCGTCTTGATTGTCGGTGCCGCAGCCGGCACCAGTGTTGCTGCGCCTCACGACAAGAAGCACCATGGCCCCAAGCCGCATCACATGATGATGGGCGGCGGAATGCGCGGGCCGGTGATGAGGGAAGTCGTGTTCGTGCGCATGCTGCAGCAGTTCGACACGAACAAGGACGGCCAGATTTCCAAGGACGAAGCCCAGAAGGGCATGGAAACGATCTTCGCGGCAATCGACACCAACAATGACGGCTCGCTGACACCGGGCGAAATCCGCAAGTATCACGAAGCGCAGATGGCCAAGATGAAGGCACCCGCCGACGACATGGCGGCCGATGACGAAGCCCCGCCATCCCCGCCGCCGGCTGATGCCGACGCTGGCCAGCCCGCACCGCCGCAGGACGAAGCCGGTCGTGGCCCAGGGCGCCACGGCATGCGCGGCCCCGGCATGATCCGCGAACTGATGATCATGCAGCGGATCGACACCGACGAGAACGGCCAGATTTCCAAGCAGGAAGCCGAAGCCGCCTTCGACAAGTTCTTCACGCGGATGGACACCAACAAGGACGGCGTCATCTCGATCGCCGACATGCCTCAGCGTCCATTCCTGTAATAACGGGCCTGTAAGACGGGAACCGACCGACAACCGAGCCCGCCGCGACCATCGCGGCGGGCTTTTTCGTCCGATTGAAATACCCAAGTTGTTGGGTTATTCTTTTGGGATGGTCACGGTCCTACGTCAGCATGGAATGCGCTTCGTGATCTACACGGCGGATCATGAGCCTGCGCATGTTCACGTCATCGGAGACGGGGAAGCGCGCATCGACATCATCGATCTCAAAGTCATAACGCAGGGCGGGATGTCCGACCGCGACGTGCGCCGGGCGATTGCGGTCGTGGAAGAGAACCGTCAACTGCTGCTCGATACCTGGAGGCACTATCATGGTTGAGGTCACCGACGCCGAACTCGCGCAGGCAAAACAGCGCTGGGAAGCGGAGCGCGCCGAGCGGCCGATACCCGCATCGGTTCGCTTCGATGTCGCTTCGGAGCGCGTCATCCTGGATTTCACCAATGGTGCATCGTTCATCTTCCCCGCGCGCGCGTTGCAGGGATTGGAAGAGGCGACAGTGGCGGAGCTTGCGGAAGTCGAGCTGCTTGGAGAGACCGGCCTTCACTGGGAAAGCCTCGATGCCGACTACGCGATTTCAGGTCTGATGAACGGCGTGTTCGGAACCAGGAGTTTCATGGAAGCGCAACGCCGTGGCGGGCAATCCCGCTCGCCCGCGAAGGCGGCCGCAAGCCGGGCGAACGGCGCCAAGGGCGGCCGGCCGAAGAAGGCCGGCGACGCCCCCTGAGAGCACCCTATTCCGGGTGTTCGTAGAATTCCTGGATGATCTTCCAGGCGGCGTCGGCGGTGTCGACGAAGCTGATCAGGTCGACGTCATCGGGCGCGATCGTCCCGAACTCGGCCAAAGCCTCGAAATTGATGATGCTCTTCCAGAATTTTGCGCCGAAGAGGATGAGCGGCATCTTTTCCATGCGGCCGGTCTGGATCAGCGTCAGGCATTCGAAGAACTCGTCCATCGTGCCGAAGCCGCCGGGGAAGACGGCGATTGCCTTGGCGCGGACCATGAAATGCATCTTGCGGATGGCGAAGTAGTGGAAATTGAAGCTGAGCTCCGGCGTGACATAGACATTCGGCGCCTGCTCGTGCGGCAGCACGATGTTGAGGCCGATCGAGGGGGCGCCTTCGTCCGCCGCACCGCGGTTTCCCGCTTCCATCACGCCCGGGCCGCCGCCGGTGACCACGACATATTCGTGGAAATCGAAGCCGGCCGCGTATTTCGAGCACAGGCGGGCGAACTTGCGCGCCTCGTCGTAGTAAACGGATGCCGCTTCGAGATTGGCGCGCTGCGTATCGTTGCGGGCCGCCCAGGCGCTCTGGCCGGGCGCCGGAATGCGGGCGCCGCCGAACATCACGACTGTCGACTTGATGCCGCGCTCGGTGAGCAGCATTTCAGGCTTCATCAGCTCCAGCTGCAGGCGGATCGGCCGCAATTCCTCGCGGCACAGGAAGTCCTCGTCGGCATAGGCAAGGCGATAGGCCGGCGACAGGGTCTGCGGCGTTTTCGGCACGGCTTCGGCGCGCTGCTTGTCGGTCTCGCTTGATTTCAACGGATCCCAGACGCCGTCCTTGCGCCGCAGTCTGCCGTTTTTCGCCTTTGCCATTCCAATGCCTTTCAGTCCTGCCGGCAGTGCAGCCGGTATGTCGTTTTGTAGCAGTGATCGGGAGCTAACCGGTCCCGAAAAATCATTCCATTTTAGCCTTGCATGCGATAGAGCAGATCGCATCCCGCCAATCACAATTCCCGGAGGCCTTGGCCTCCAACGATAAAGATCGAAGTTTAAGGAATTCTCATGAGCGCCACCGACCTCTCCGCCCTCGAAAAGACACTCGAAGCCGCCTTCGACAACCGCGACAGCGTCAACACCTCGACCAAAGGCGAAGTACGCGACGCGGTCGAAACCGCGCTCGAGCTTCTCGACGGCGGCAAGGTGCGCGTTGCCGAGCGCGGCGCCGATGGCGCGTGGAAGGTGAACCAGTGGCTGAAGAAGGCCGTTCTCCTCTCCTTCCGCCTGAACGACATGGAAGTCGTCAAGGGCGGTTCGGGCAACTCGACCTGGTGGGACAAGGTGCCCTCGAAGTTCGAGAACTGGGGTGAGAACGAGTATCGCTCCGCCGGCTTCCGCGCCGTGCCGAACTGTGTCGTGCGCCGCTCGGCCCATATCGGCAAGAACGTCGTGCTGATGCCGTCCTTCGTCAACCTCGGCGCCTTCGTCGACGAGGGCACGATGGTCGATACCTGGGCCACCGTCGGCTCCTGCGCGCAGATCGGCAAGCACGTGCATCTCTCGGGCGGCGTCGGCATCGGTGGCGTGCTGGAACCGATGCAGGCCGGCCCGACCATCATCGAAGACAATTGCTTCATCGGCGCCCGCTCGGAAGTCGTCGAAGGCTGCATCATCCGCGAGGGCTCGGTTCTCGGCATGGGCGTCTACATCGGCAAGTCGACCAAGATCGTCAACCGCGCCACCGGCGAAGTCTTCTACGGCGAAGTACCGCCCTACTCCGTCGTCGTCGCCGGCTCCATGCCATCGGGCAACGCCACCATGCCGAACGGCCTTGCCGCACCGCACCTCTACTGCGCCGTGATCGTCAAGACCGTCGATGAAAAGACCCGCTCGAAGACCGGCATCAACGAACTGCTGCGCGACTAATTCAGCTTCTATCCGGTGCCGCGCGTGACAAAACTTATGCGCGGCATCGCACCCTGGCTTGCCCGATATCAGGCTGCCGTAAGCGAACGGCGCATTTCGTCTGATGCAACTCTCCCTTGCCTTTTCTTTGCCATTACCGCCGGATAGTTCCACTGTCATGACCGCTACCGATCCCGTTGCCAATCTCCAGACCCTGATCCGCTGCCCATCCGTTACGCCCGCCGAGGGTGGCGCGCTTTCGGCGCTGGAGGCGATGCTGTCGCCGCTCGGCTTCAAGGTGGACAAGGTGAAGGCGATCGAGCCCGGCACGCCCGATATCGAGAACCTCTACGCCCGGCTCGGCAACGACGGCCCGCACCTGATGTTTGCAGGCCATACCGATGTCGTGCCTGTCGGCGACGAAGGCGCGTGGACGCATCCGCCCTTTGCCGCAGAGATCGCGGGCGGCGAGCTGTTCGGTCGTGGTGCTGTCGACATGAAGGGCGGCGTCGCCTGCTTCGTGGCCGCCATCGCCCGCCATATCGAAAAGCATGGAGCGCCTAAGGGCTCCGTCTCGTTCCTGATCACCGGCGACGAGGAAGGCCCTGCCGTCAACGGCACGATCAAGCTGCTGCAGTGGGCCGCCGAGCGCGGCGAACGCTGGGACGCCTGCCTTGTCGGCGAACCGACGAACCCGAACACGCTGGGCGAGATGATCAAGATCGGCCGCCGCGGCTCGCTGTCGGGCAAGATCTCCGCTCATGGCGTGCAGGGCCATGCCGCCTATCCGCATCTGGCCGATAACGCCGTGCGCGGCATCCTGCAGCTGACGCAGGCGCTCATGCATCCGCCCTTCGATGCCGGCACCGAGAACTTCCAGCCCTCCAATCTCGAAGTGACGACCGTCGATGTCGGCAACCCGGCGACCAATGTCGTGCCGGCGAAGGCGACGGCGAGCTTCAACATTCGCTTCAACGACACCTGGACGGCGGAGACGCTGCAGCAGGAGATCATCCGCCGCCTCGACGCCGCCGCCAGCGAAGGCGTGCTCAGGCCCGGCCGCGCGCCGTTCAAGTACGATATCGTCTGGGCGGAGCGCCCGAGCCACGTCTTCCTCACCCGCAACAACGCGCTGATCGCCTCGCTGTCCTCGGCCATCGAAAGCGTGACCGGCCAGTCACCCAAGCTGTCGACCACGGGTGGCACCTCGGACGCGCGCTTCATCAAGGATTACTGCCCCGTCGTCGAGTTCGGTCTAGTCGGGCAGACCATGCACATGGTCGACGAACGCGTCGCGGTCGAAGACCTCGAGCGGCTGACGGTCGTCTATGAAACCTTTATCGCGCGCTGGTTCGAGAATGCCGGGGTTTAGGGAGGTCCAGTATTACCTGGCCGGCCTCTGGTTGCTGATCCGAATGGATCCGGCCGGCTTCCGGTTTCTCGACATGTCGGATCGCGGCGTCAACCGCTCCTTCTGGGCCTTCGTCTGGTGCCTGCCGCCCATGGGGATTTCCTGGCTCTGGTGGCGCGAATCCTTCCTGCGCACGATGCCGCCGCACACCGATGTCGGCCTGGTCTTTTATGTTCGCTTAGGCCTGGTGGAGGCGGCTAACTGGTTCGTGCCGCTGGTGCTGGCGGGGCTGCTGCTGCTTGCCATGAAGAAGGGCGAGCGCTTCTCGGCCGTCGTCGTCAGCGTCAACTGGCTGGGCGTGCCGCTCTCCTATATCAACGGCCTGCTGCTGGCGCTGGTGTTCTTCCTGCCTGGCACGATCGGCATCGTCTCGCTGCTGCTACTTGCCTTCATGCTGGCCCAGGTCTTCGCCATTGCGCGGATCTTGCGAATGATCTTCAACGGCAACGGGCTCCTGATCGGCGCGATGACGCTGGTGCTCTTCGTGCCGGCGCTGATGCTGTCGGAGTTCATGCAGCGGTTTTTGGGCATCTATCCGGTTTAGACCGCGTGCTTGAGCCGGTGCTCGAGCATGTAGCGCGTCGCGAAGGCGATGTGGCGCGGGATCGGCTTATCCTTGCGGTAGTCCGCGACCAGCCGTCTCGAAATCTGCAACGCCGCCGCCATGCCATCCAGGCTGTTGCCGAGCTCATCCATCGCCGCCCTGAAGTCCGCATTCGAGAACTCGATCGGCGGAAGGCTGGCGAGCCAGACAGCGGAAAACTCCAAGTCTTCGCCCGGCCATTCGATGCCATCGCCATGCTCATTGACGGCCACGCGGCTGAAAAGCGCATCGTCGGCACGCAGCGGAATATAGATGCGTCGGCTCTGCAAGGCGGGAGCGAGATCGAGAACGACCGTTTCTCCCGATGTCCAGTCTATCCTGATGTTGCGCGCATCGAGCGGCTCGACCGCCGCGATCCTCGGGAGCGGTTCACCGACAACAATGATGTCATCGCGCGTTGAGACGTTGCCACTCATGTTCCAGACGCTCCCTGTTTTCCGACGCCCATGCCACGGCGAGTTCATAGCTGCGACGATCGATAGAGCCGCGCAGCACAGCGAAATCGGAGATCCCGACCAGCGCCTCGTGATCCGGCGTCAACACGTGGAAATGCGGCGGATTGTGATCATCCGCGAACATCCGCACCTTGATGTTGCCGATCGTCACGAGGGTCGGCATCGCTGTCCTGTTGCGATCTCTGTTGTTGATCGCAACAATAGTGCAACAGGCGCACCATTTCAAGCTGCCCGCGTGACCTATCGGCTGCCGACGACCTCGCCGTCTTCCTTGGTGAAGACGGCGATCGGGTTTTCCAATATCTCCAACACGATTTCCGACGGGCGGCAGAGGCGGGTGCCTTTGGTGGTCTGGACGATGGGGCGGTTGATGAGGATCGGATGGGCGAGCATGGCGTCGAGGAGGTGCTCGTCGCTGAGATCAGGATCGGCAAGGCCGAGCTCGTGGTAGGGCGTGCCCTTCTCTCGTAGCAGCGCGCGGAGGGGGATTCCCATTTCGGCGATCAGCGCGACCAACGTCTCGCGGCTCGGCGGGGTCTTCAGATATTCGATGACGACGGGTTCCTCGTCCGACTGGCGGATCATCGCCAGCGTGTTGCGGGAGGTGCCGCAGGCAGGGTTATGATAGATCGTCGTCGACATCGGCTGTTTCCGTTTCTTTGCGGCGGTCGACGATCACGTCGGGATAATCGACCTGCATGAAATAAAGACCGTCGGGCGGGGCGACGGGACCGCAGGCCTTGCGATCTCTCGCCTCCAGCGCCGCGCGGACATCATCAGGCGTCCAGCGCCCTTCGCCCGCCAGCTTCAGCGTGCCGGCGAAGGAGCGGATCTGGTTGTGCAGGAAGCTCTGGGCGGTGGCGCGGATTTCGATGAGATCGCCTGATCGCGTCACATCCAGACGATCAAGCGTGCGGATCGGGCTGTTCGCCTGGCAATTGGCGGAGCGGAAGGTGGTGAAATCGTGCTTGCCGACCAGCGTCTGGGCGGCGGCGTGCATGACCTCGTGATCGAGCGTCTTCGCCACGAACCACGCCTTGCCGGCCTCCAGCGCCAGCGGCGCGCGGCGGCTGATGATGCGGTAGAGATAGTGCCGGCGTAGCGCCGAGAAACGCGCATCGAAGAACTCGCTGGCGCTCTCGACATCGAGGATCGCGACGCGTTCGCCTGATAGCCTCAGATGCGCATTCAGCGCGTTCTGCAGCTTGAAGGGTGACCACTCCTTCGAGAGATCGGCATGGACGACCTGGCCCATGGCATGCACGCCGGAATCGGTGCGGCCGGCACCGCGGATGGAGACGACCTCGCCGCTCGCCGACAGGATGGCTTTCTCGATCGCGCCCTGCACCGAGGGACCATTGTCCTGCCGCTGCCAGCCGACATATTGCGAGCCGTCATATTCGACGATCATGCGGTAGCGAAACATCAAGCGAGCCTCGTGCCCTTGGCAAGCGGCGTGCCGCGCAGGAAGTCGGCTGCGGCCAACGGCTTGCCGCCGGCCTTCTGCAGCTTCGTCAACCTCACGGCGCCGGTGCCGCAGGCAACGACGAGATCATCGCTCAACAGCTCGCCCGCTGCACCCGATCCCTCGGCGCGCTCGGAGCCCAGCACCTTGACGCGCTCGGGCTTGCCAGAGATTTCAAGCTCGAACCAGGCGCCCGGGAACGGCGCCAGGCCGCGAATGTGGTTGTGGACGTCGGCGGCGTCGCGCGAGAAATCGATCCGCGTCTCGGCCTTGTCGATCTTCGATGCGTAAAGCACGCCATCCTCGTCCTCGGGCTGCGGCGTCAGTGGCAGGTCGCCCATCTCTAGCTTGACCATGGCCTCGGCCATCGCCTTGGCGCCAGCAAACATCAGCCTGTCGTGCAGTTCGCCGGCCGTCATGTTTTCGCCGATCGCGACTTCGCTGGTGATGGCCACCGCGCCGGTATCGAGGCCCTTGTCCATCTTCATCACCATCATTCCGGTCTTCTCGTCTCCGGCCATGATCGCGCGCTGGATGGGCGCGGCACCGCGCCAGCGTGGCAGCAGCGAGGCGTGGCCGTTATAGCAGCCATATCGCGTGCCGTTGAGGATCGCTTCGGGAAGCAGCAGCCCATAGGCGACGACAACGGCGACATCGGCCTTATGGGCGGCGAAGCGTTCGCGCTCTTCTGGGTCCTTGAAATTGACAGGCGTGAAGACGGGCAGCCCCAGGAGCTCCGCTGCCTGATGGACCGGCGACTTCTGCAGATCCAGCCCGCGACGCCCGCCGGGACGCGGCGGCTGGGTGTAGACCGCCTGGATCGTGTGGCCGGCGTCGACCAACGCGCGCAGCGTCGGAACGGAGAAGTCGGGCGTACCCATGAAGATGATGCGAAGAGACATTCTATGCCGCCAATTCCTGGCTCGGGGCCAATCTTGAAGATCAGCCGCCTTCAAACGGGTTTACGAGCTTGAGATCAAGCCCTTCGAAGTCTTTTGTGTTGCGCGTCGCAAGCGTGGCGCCGTGGATGAGGCAGATCGCGGCGATCATGGCGTCCTGCACGGAGATCGGCCGGCCGATGGATTCGCGACGGGCGAGGAGCTTGCCTGTTTCGATAGCCGTAGAGCGGTCGCATGAAAGTATGCGATCGCTATAGGCGACCAGCAGCCTGTCGAGGGAGTCATAGTAGCGGCGGGATTTGTCACGAAGCCAAACGCGCTCGGCTCCGTATGATTGTTCCATCAGCACCGTATCACAGAGGTAGAGCTGATCTTCGGCCTGAGCGGCAGCCCACGCGAGCACGCGTGGATCGCACCCCGGCTTTATAACTTCCGAAATCACGTTGGTGTCGAGAACGATCAATCGAAGCCCTCGAGCGGCCGGCCAAAATCCTTCTTCCGCTCTGCCTCAATGTCATCCATGATCTTCGCAAAGTCTTCCCGCTCGTCGTCGGTTAGCGGCGAAAATATCTCGCGAAATACATCTAGAGCCGACCGCGTCGGCGTATCGGCGCCCGAGACATCGATTATGGCCTTCTGCAAGAGGTTCTTCGCCTCATCGGAAAGGCTATTCCCGTTCTTCTCGGCGCGCGCGGAAATATCGCGCTTCAACGCGTCCGAAATATTGCGGATCAGAAGATCACCCATATCGGCACCTCCTATTTGATATCACTGATATCATAGAAGGGCCGGCGCTGTTTTCAAGTAATCGCTCAGAGCGCCTTGGTGGTCTTGGCGGCCTTGGTGAACTTCTTGATGACCATCTCGCGCTTCAGGCGGGAAATGTGGTCAATGAAGAGGACGCCGTTCAGGTGGTCGATCTCGTGCTGCAGGCAGGTGGCGAGCAGGCTGTCTGCTTCCATCGTCTGCTCCTTGCCGTCGCGGTCGAGATACTTGACGCCGACGGTGGCCGGGCGTTCGACCTCGGCATAGTAATCCGGGATCGACAGGCAGCCCTCTTCATAGACCGAGCGCTCGTCGGAGGACGAGACGATTTCGGGATTGATGAAGACGAGCGGCTGCTTTTCCTCGCCCTCGCGCGCAACGTCGATGACGAGCATGCGGCGGGCAACGCCGATCTGGATGGCGGCCAGCCCGATGCCAGGGGCATCGTACATGGTCTCCAGCATGTCGTCGGCGAGACGCTGCAGATCGCTGTCGACGCGCTCGATCGGCTTGGAAACCTGACGGAGCAGCGGATCGGGAAGAATGATGAGTGGCTTGATGGTCATGGCGTTCCCCATAACCCATCTTTTTGCGGGATGGAATTATCCGATAGCCGGAGGCGGCGCTTTTTTACGCCGCCTTCGCAATTTCGACGCTTTTGCCTCAGGCGGCGCGGGGCGCGGCCTGATAGCCGGAGTGGCTGGCGCTGTCGGTGCGGAACCGTTCGAGCAGGCCGACCAGGCCTTCCACCTCGTTGCGGAGGCGCCGGGTTTCCGACGAGGTGCGCTCCACCATGCCCGAATTCTGCTGGGTGATGGTGTCCATGTTGCGGATGGCGACGCTGACCTCGTTGACGCCGGTCGCCTGATCGCGTGCGGCGGCGGCGATATCGGCAACGAAGCTGCTGATGTTGTCGATGCGATTGATCATGTCGCTCAGCGACTCGCCGGTGCTGCTGACGATATCGACGCCCTGGTTGACCTGCGCGGAGCTCTCGGAGATCAGCTTCTTGATCTCCTTGGCGGCATCGGCCGAGCGCTGTGCCAGCTGACGGACTTCCTGGGCGACGACGGCAAAGCCCTTACCGGCTTCGCCCGCGCGCGCTGCTTCAACGCCCGCATTCAGCGCGAGAAGGTTGGTCTGGAAGGCGATATCGTCGATAACGCCGATGATCTTGGTGATCTCGCTCGACGATCTTTCAATGCCGGCCATGGCGGAGACGGCGCTGGTGACCAGTTCGCCGGAGTTCTTCGCCTTCTGCTGCGTTTCGCGCACGGCCGCCGACGCCTTTTCGGCGTTGGATGCCGTCTGGCCGACGCTGACGGAGAGCTGCTGCAGGGCAGCCGAGCTTTCCTCGACGCCGGCTGCCTGCTGGGCGGTGCGCAACGCCAGATCGTCCGAGCCCTTGGCGATCACATCGGTGCCGCGCAGGATTTCGCCTGATGTGGCGCGAACCGATGCGAAGGAGGCGCGAAGGGCGGCCACTGCGCGGTTGTAGTCGTCACCCATATCCTTGAAGTTGCCCGGCAGATCAGCCGGCAAGGTAGCTTCGAGGTCGCCGCGCGACAGCGCTTCGAGACCGCGACGGAGATGGCTCAGCGCCATGGCCTGATCGGCTTCTGCCTTTTGGCGTTCCTCTTCGAGCTTCAGCCGCTTTTCTTCCAGCGCTTCCAGATAGACCGAGATCGAATAATCCATATCCAGCATCGCGGCCTTGACGACGGCGGTGAGCTTTTCGGCGAGCAGTTTGCCCTGGCCGCGACCGAAGCGCGACGGCCATTCCTTGGCCATCAGCCCCTTGATCAGATCGCTCATAAGAAGCGCGTAGCCGCCGATGTACCAGCGCGGCTCGAGGCCGATGCGCGCATGGGTCTTGCCGACCGCGACGACGCCCTTGAC
This sequence comes from Rhizobium sp. NPDC090275, assembly GCF_044772225.1. NCBI lineage: Bacteria > Pseudomonadati > Pseudomonadota > Alphaproteobacteria > Hyphomicrobiales > Rhizobiaceae > Rhizobium > Rhizobium sp. NPDC090275. The sequence continues at coordinate 100,071 of NZ_JBIVYL010000005.1, forward strand.
GTAGGCCTCGTCGAAATTGCCACCGGCGAGATTGGCCCAATGCGCCTCCTGCCGGGTCTTGGCACTATTCATATGCGACTTGTCGGAGAAGAAGCTCGCGACCGAGGGCGTGCGCGCCAGCTTCCCGTAGAATCGTTCGAGCGCGCCGCTCAGCAGCTCCGAAATCGCCGGACGCATCTGGCGCAGCGATTGCCGCGCGTTGTCGTCCAGTTCGATGAAATCGAGGCGTTGCTTGAGACCGTTTTCAGGCTGCTGGCTGCTCATAATATATTTCTGCTTTTGCATTTGATGAAGGGCAATTTTCGCGCAGCTTTTGCCGAATATAGTTTCGCAAGTGTTAAATTATGCGGTTATTTCTTAGCTGGTGCTCGAATGCCGCAGCACGCGCCGCCCGTAAGACCATTTACGATGTTCACGTTTTGATCTGGAAAAGCTGCACGACTTTGCTATGGTGCCGAGATGACAACCAGCACCGAGTCGTTTTCCGCCACCCTTTCCGGTCTCAGCCCCATGTCGCTTGCCCTTGCCGGCGCGGCACTGGCCATCGTGATCGTCCTGATGCTTGCCTTGCTGGTTCGTGGCGGCCAGGCTCGGCGCGAGCAGGCCGAGGAGGCGCTGGAGCGAGCCGCCGAGGCGGATGCGCGGATGATGGAACTGTTGCGGATCCAATCGGAAATGCAGGGCCGGATGGCGGCGATGGCCGAGGTGTTCGGCTCTCGGCAATCGGAACTCAACCAGGCAATCAGCCAGCGCCTCGATGGCATGTCGCAGCGGGTCAGCACCACCATCACGGAGCAGACCAAGTCGACGCATGAGAACCTGAGGAGACTGCAGGAGCGGCTGGCGGTCATCGATGCGGCGCAGAACAATATCCAGACGCTCGCCAAGGACGTCGTCGGGCTGCAGGCGATCCTGTCCAACAAGCAGACGCGCGGCGCCTTTGGCCAATCGCGGATGGAGACGATCGTTGCCGATGGCCTGCCGATCGGCGCCTATGCCTTCCAGCAGACGCTGAGCAACGGCTCACGCCCGGACTGCACGATCCGGATGCCCAATGGCGCGCCGCCGCTTGTCATCGACGCCAAGTTTCCGCTGGAAGGATGGAATGCCATTCGCGAGGCGAGCGGGCCGGATCTTGCCAAGGCCGCGTCGCAGCAGTTACGGCGCGATATGGAGATCCATATCCGCGATATCGCGGAGAAGTATCTGATCCAGGGCGAAACGCAGGACACCGCATTCCTCTTCGTGCCGTCGGAATCGATCTTCGCGGAAATTCACGAGAATTTCGAAGCGATCGTGCAGAAGGCGCATCGGGCCCGCGTGGTGATCGTCTCGCCGTCGCTGCTGATGCTGTCGATCCAGGTCATCCAGGCGGTGCTGAAGGATCAGCGGATGCAGGCGCAGGCGCATGTCATCCAGGGCGAAGTCGCCAATCTGATGGATGATCTCGGCCGTCTCGACGACCGCGTGCGCAAGCTGCAGGGGCATTTCGCCATGGCGCAGAAGGATGTCGACATGATCGTCACCTCGGCCGACAAGCTGACCAAGCGCGGCGCCAAGATCGAGGCGCTGGAATTCGAGGGAGCGGATGCAGGCCGCGTTGCGGATGAAAGTGCACCGGCGTCGAAATCCGTGGAGAGCAGAACGGGGCTTCTCAAGCTAAGGGTGGTTGACGACGAGTGAGGCCTTCGGCAGTGTCGCGCCCGACAAAAGCACTGGGAAGGACACCTCGCATGATCACCGTTTTCGGCTCCATCAACATGGACCTCATCGCCACGACGCAACGGCTTCCGAAGCCGGGCGAGACGGTGGCCGGCAACGGCTTTTCGACGGCCGCCGGCGGCAAGGGCGCCAACCAGGCGCTGGCCGCGCGTCGCGCCGGCCGCAGCGTGACCATGGCGGGTGCCGTCGGCCATGATGGCTTTTCGGACGAGGCGCTCGCGCTGCTGAAGGACGCCGGCACGGATCTCCAGTCCGTCAAGCGCGCCGACCAGCCGACCGGAACCGCGATCATCCTCGTGGGCGGAGACGGCGAGAACATGATCGCCGTCGTGCCGGGCGCCAACGGCACGGTCACCGCGCAGGATGCCGATCGGGCCGTCGGCGCGATGAGCAAGGGCGACACGCTGATGCTGCAGCTGGAAATCCCGGTTCCATCAGTCGAGCAGGCTCTGGCTGCCGCGCGCGCCAAGGGCGTGACCACCATTCTCAATCTCGCGCCGCTGATCGACGATGCCGCGCGCCTCGGGCGCCTTGCCGATATCGTCATCGCCAACGAGACCGAATTCGAGCTCCTGGCCGGGCAGGAAAACATGAGCGCTGAGGATCGCGAAGCCGCGCTGAAGCGCCTCAACGCCGAGACGGGTCAGACGCTGATCGTGACGCTTGGCGGCGATGGCGTGGTCGCGATCCGCGATGGCGTGATATCGCGGGCAAAGGGCTTGAAGATCGAGCCCGTGGATACGGTCGGCGCGGGTGACACCTTCTGTGGTTATTTCGCTGCCAGCCTCGACGAAGGGATCGATTTCGAGCCGGCGTTGCGCCGCGCGGCCGTTGCCGGCTCGCTCGCATGCCTCAAGGCCGGTGCCCAGCCATCCATTCCCTCGCGCGAAGACGTCGCAAACAAACTATAGGCGTTATCCGCCGACGACATCGGCGATGCGTTTGCTTGCGATTGGTCGAATTATCATCGCATTTCACTCAAATTTAATAGGTTTCCGGCGATCTTCCGCGTGATCGCCGGCTTCTTCTCAAAGGGGATGCGGCATTCGCCACGGCGGCTCCATGATGAAGCCCGCCCTCGCTTCTTGTGCCGGCGGATGCTTCGCCTGGCCCATCCTTGATCCCCCCGAGGAATGCATGTTCATCTTTCGCATGAAATCGCTTGCGGCCAAACTCATTGTGATCACCGGCAGCGCGATCGCACTGGTTCTCCTGATCTCCAATTTCTTCCTCATCGGCGAAACCCGTGATCGCGTGGAAACGCTGACCATGGATCAGGCCAATCTCGAGGCGAAGTCAATCGCCAACGAGGTCGCTTCCTCGGTCGGCGAACTTGCGGGCGCGGCGCGCTCCATGGCCGGCGTCATCGGCCGCGGCCACGAAGGCAAGTATCTCGATCGCAAGGCGATCGTCGATATGCTGAAGGCCAATGTCGAGCGCAACCAGTTCGCCTTCGGCAGCTGGTTCGGCGAAGAGCCGAACGCCTTCGACGGCCAGTCGCCGTCGCTTGCCGGCCGCACGGACCTGGGCTCGGACAAGACCGGCGCCTTCAACGCCTATTGGACCAAGAAGAAGGACGGCGGCTTCACGTTCTCGGTATTCGGATCGGACTACAAGGCCGAATGGTACAGCCTTGCCGCCGCCAGCAAGAAGGGCGCGATCTCCTCGCCCTACGCTGAAAGCACCACTGGCGAAAACACCGCGATGACCTCGATTGCCTATCCCGTCATGTCGGGTGGCAAGATGATCGGCGTCAGCGGCGTCGACATTTCGCTGAAGTCGCTCGCCGACAAGCTCGGCGGCCTGCATCCTTTCGGCACCGGCCGCGTGACCCTGCTCTCGCAGGGCGGCAACTGGATCGTCGCGCCGTCCAAGGATCTGGCGATGAAGCCCTACGAGGGTGAAGGTGCCGATGCGGTCAAGGCTGGTCTTTCAACGCTTGCGCCTGCCGTCGTCAAGAACCTCTCGATCGATGGCGGCGAGCAGTTCGACCGCGTTGTCTATCCCTTTGCGCTCCCCGACGTGAACACCAACTGGGTGATCCTCGTCGACGTGCCGCACAGCGCGATCAACGCGCCGGTGCAGGACCAGACCTTCATGATGATCGTGGCAGGCATCGTCGTTCTGGCGGCCGTCATGCTGGCGCTCTACTTCGCCGTCCGCGCCTTCGTGCAGAAGCCGCTCGGCGGCCTCGTCGCCAGCGTCAAGATGCTGAGCGAAGGCCGCTACGAGCAGCCGGTCGTCGGCCAGGATCGTTCGGATGAAACCGGCTCGGTCGCCAAGGCGCTCGAAGGCTTCCGCCATGCGCTCGCCGACAGCCGCCGTCTCGAAGCCGAAGCCAAGAGCCAGCGCCAGGAAGCGGAAGACGAGCGCGGTCGTTCGGAAAGCGAACGTCAGCAGTCGGTTTCGCTGCAGCGTCACATCGTGTCCATCGTCGGCGCCGGTCTGTCCGAGCTGTCGCAGGGCAATCTCAGCCACCGCATCACCGACGAATTCCCGGGCGAATACGGCAAGCTGAAGCAGGACTTCAACGCGGCGCTGGCCGCCCTTGAAGAGACCATCACGACGATGAACCTCAGCGTCGTCAACATCGGCTCCGGCACCAGCGAGATCAGCGGCAGCGCCTCGGACCTCGCCAAGCGCACGGAACAGCAGGCGGCAAGCCTGGAAGAGACGGCTGCGGCCCTGAACGAGCTGACGGCACAGGTCAACTCCAGCGCCGACAATGCCCGCACCGCCGCCGACAACGTCAACCACGCCTGCGAGGATGCCGAGAAGTCGGGCGATGTCGTGCGCAAGGCGATCGCCTCGATGCACGGGATCGAGCAGTCCTCCACCGAGGTGTCGCGCATCATCGGCGTCATCGACGAGATCGCGTTCCAGACCAACCTGCTGGCGCTCAACGCGGGTGTCGAAGCCGCGCGTGCCGGTGAAGCCGGCAAGGGCTTTGCGGTCGTAGCCCAGGAAGTTCGCGAGCTGGCCCAGCGTTCGGCGAACGCCGCCAAGGAGATCAAGACGCTCATCAACACCTCGGCCGTCCAGGTCAAGGAAGGCGTCGATCTCGTCGGCCGCGCCGGCGATACGCTGCACAACATCTCCGAGCAGGTGATGCGCATCAATGGTCTGATCCGCGAGATCTCGGCATCGGCCAGCGAGCAGGCGATCGGCTTGAAGGAAGTCAGCCAGGCGATGAACCAGATGGACCAGGTGACGCAGCAGAACGCCGCCATGGTCGAAGAAACCACCGCGGCCAGCGTCACGCTGAACGAAGAGGCACAGACGCTGCAGCATCTCGTCGCCCGCTTCCGCGTCAGCAACGCCAACCATGGCGCATCGCTGCGCTCGACCGCCCAGCAGATGCGGGCACCGGCAGCGGCACCGAGCTATCGCCCGTCGTCGCAGCCGAGCTACCGCCAGGCAGCCGCCCCTGCCCCGCGCCGCGCTGTCGCGCAATCGCATGGATCGGCAGCTGTCGCGCAGGACAATTGGGAAGAGTTCTGAGCCGATCGGCTAAGCCAAAACAAAAAGAGGCGCCGGAGCAATCCGGCGCCTCTTTTCATTTGAATTGGAGATGATCAAGCCGCGTTTGAGGTCTGCTCTTCGTTGAGGAAGGCATAGATCGCCGAGGCGCTGTCGGTGGCGCGCAGCTTGGCCACGAGATCGTGGTCGCGCAGGACGCGGGCAATGCGCGACAGGGCCTTCAGGTGATCGGCGCCGGCGCCCTCGGGCGCCAGGAGCAGGAAGACGAGATCGACCGGCTGATCGTCCAGCGCTTCGAAATCGACCGGCTGGTCGAGACGCGCGAAGATGCCGACGATGGAATTGACGCTTGCCAGCTTGCCGTGCGGAATGGCGATGCCATTGCCGACTCCGGTGGAACCAAGCCGCTCGCGCTGCAGGACAACGTCAAAAATCTCGCGCTCGGACAGCCCGGTGACTTTCGACGCCTTGGCCGACAATTCCTGCAGGAGCTGTTTCTTGGAGTTGACCCTGAGAGCGGGAATGATCGCATTCTGCTGCAGCAAATCTGCCAAAGCCATTTCTTTTTCCTTTTGTGCCAAGCCGGGGGAGCGGCAGATGCCCGCCGCTCCGCTCCGTTTTCTCAGCTTTTGATGTTGGCTGCGTCTATCCAGCCAATGTTGCCGTCGTGCCGACGGTAAACGATGTTCAACTGTTCGTTACCCGGGCTGCGGAAGAGCAGCAGGGGCTCGTCCGTCATATCGAGCGCCATCACGGCGGTCGCGACGGACATGGTCTTCATCTGCTTGGTGCTTTCGGCAACGATCGCTGGTGCGAAATCATCGGCGATCTCGTCGTCATGATCCGGCATGCCATCCATGACGGTGTAGGCGACTTCTGCAAAACCATTCAGATGATTTCCGGCATGGTGATCCTTGAGCTTGCGCTTGTAACGGCGAAGTCGCTTCTCGATACGCTCGGAAGCGGCGTCGAATGCCAACTGCGGATCCATTGCCTCGCCGGCCGCGTGCAAAATCACGCCACTGTCGAGATGAACCTTGCAATCGGCGGCGAAACGGGCGTTGGCCTTTTGTACGATCACTTGACCAGAATACCCTCCGTCGAAGTATTTCGTGACGGCCACGGCAATTTGGTCCTCTATCCGCTGACGGAACGAGTCACCAATTTCCATATGTTTACCGGATACACGCACACTCATGGAGTTTCCCTTCTTATGTGGTTTGCGAGTACCAGTTTACGCCAAGCCTGACTCTCATCCAAGCACTTCGCGCAATCTCAAGCAAGATCGGCCGAAGTTCTCGGCAGTGGGCGCCCTTAGGATTGATGGGGATAACCTCAGACACCATTCACAGCGTCAATTTGGCGCGGCTTCTAGCCAGAAGTTACCAAAAAGTCAACACACGCCCTGTTTTCTCGCGGGGGCGGGACGCGTCGGCCGCAACAGACCGAACTCCTCAGAAGCCCGCGACCTTCGCGAGCGCTCGCTTTTCCCGCCGGCGCTGGACGGAAGAAGCGATATTCATGGCTTCACGATACTTCGCGACCGTCCTGCGGGCAAGCTCCACCCCACTCCCCTTTAGGATGTCAACGATATCATCATCTGAGAGTACGGCGTCGGGGCTTTCCTGCGCTATAAGTGCGCGGATCTTGTGACGGACGGCTTCCGCCGAATGGCTGTCGCCGCCTTCGACCGCGCTGATCGACACCGTGAAGAAGTATTTGAGCTCGAACAGGCCGCGCGGCGTCAGCATGTACTTGTTCGACGTGACGCGGCTGACGGTCGATTCATGCATCTTGATCGCGTCCGCCACGGTCTTCAGATTGAGCGGGCGCAGATGATCGACACCGTGGAGCAGGAAGGCATCCTGCTGGCGGACGATTTCGGTCGCCACCTTCATGATCGTCTTGGCGCGTTGATCGAGGCTGCGCGTCAGCCAGTTGGCGGTCTGCAGGCACTCCGACAGGAAGGCGTGATCATCGCCGGTCTTGTTGACCTTGGCGAAATAGGCCTGGTTCACGAGCACGCGCGGCAGCGTGTCCGGGTTGAGTTCCACCAGCCAGCTGCCGTCGGCGCTGGGACGAACCACGACGTCGGGCATGATCGCCTCCGACACCGCGGTCTCGAAGCCGCTGCCCGGCTTGGGGTTCAGCTGGCGGATCTCGCTCAGCATGTCGAGCAGATCCTCTTCATCGACACCGCAAAGCCGCTTCAGCGTCGCGAAGTCGCGACGGGCCAGCAATTCGAGATTGCCGACGAAAGCCTGCATGGCCGGATCGAGGCGATCCTTCTGCCGAAGCTGGATCGCCAGGCATTCCGACAGGTTGCGGGCGAAGACACCGGGCGGATCGAGCGTCTGTAGCGCGGCCAGAACCCGCTCGACATCCGCAGCGCCGGCACCCAGCCGCTCGGCCGCTTCGGTGAGATCGGCGTGGAGGTAGCCTGCCTCGTCGAGCTGGTCGGCGAGATACTGGCCGATCAACTGGTCGGCCATATCGGGAAGGACGAAAGGCATCTGCTGGGCGAGATGATCGCGCAGCGAGACCTGGCCGGCGACGAAATCGTCGAGGTCATAGCCATCGGCACCACCCTCGCCGCCACCCGGCATCGATTTCCACTGGCTGATCAGTTCGGGCGCGTCGGCGCGCTGCGGCACGCCGTCATCAGGGAAGACGTTGGCATAGTTGGCGTCGAGCTCGTCGCTCATTCTTGTGGCGCCGGCGCCATCTGCGCGGTCGGACCAATCGCCGGACATCACTTCCGAGCGGCTGTCGTAATCTTCGTCGAAGCTTTGTTCTTCGGCCTGGCGGGAATGGCCGTCGTCGTCATCGCCGGCGCGATCACTGCCTGTTTCGGCGTCATTTGACGGAAACTCGAGCAGCGGGTTCTTTTCGACTTCCTGGGCGATGAACTGATTGAGCTCGAAATGCGTCATCTGAAGCAGCTGGATGGACTGCATCAGCTGTGGTGTCATCACCAGCGATTGGCTTTGGCGCAGGTATAAATTGGCCGAAAGTGCCATGATGGACGCAAAACTCCCGCTCGGTTCCTCCGGGAAACAGTGTCCTATAACGGGGCTAAGGCCACTGATATCCAAGTTGGCCCAAAAATTGCTTTTTTATTCTATTTGGTCAAGCGGAACTATGCGGGAAGGTGAATTTCCGCTGCGGGAGCCCCATGATCAAAGGGACTCGTGATCAAAAAAAGATGAGCGATCAGAGGCTGAAGTTGTCGCCGAGATAAAGCCTGCGGACTTCGGCATTGTTAACAATGTCGTTTGCCCGGCCATGCGTCAACACTTCGCCCGCATGAATGATATAGGCGCGGTCGATCAGCCCGAGCGTCTCGCGCACATTGTGGTCGGTGATCAAGACACCGATGCCGCGCGCCGTCAGGTGATGGACGAGGTTCTGGATATCGGAGACCGAGATCGGATCGACGCCCGCAAAAGGTTCATCGAGCAGCATGAAGGTCGGGTCGGTCGCCAGTGCGCGGGCGATTTCCAGGCGGCGGCGCTCACCGCCGGACAGGGAGACCGCCGCACTCTTGCGCAGCTTGCGAATATGAAATTCGTCGAGCAGCTCGTCGAGCTTCTTTTCGCGCGCGGCCTTGTCCTTCACATGCACTTCGAGAACGGCGCGGATATTCTCCTCGACCGTCAGCCCGCGAAAGATCGAGGCTTCCTGCGGCAGATAGCCCACGCCGAGGCGCGAGCGGCGATACATCGGCATCGACGTGACGTCATTGCCGTCGATCTCGATCGTGCCTTCATCGACAGGGACGAGGCCCGTGATCATGTAGAAACAGGTCGTCTTGCCGGCGCCGTTCGGGCCGAGCAGGCCGACGGCCTCGCCACGACGCACGACCAGCGACACGCCGTTCACGACGCGCCGGGTGCTGTACGTCTTCGTCAGACCGCGCGCGATCAGGGTGCCCTGATAGCGGCTCTTGTCAACGGCGCCATCTGCGGCGGCCTGTTGCCCGGTCTTGCCGAACATATTCGATAGCGAGAATAATTTCACGTGGCAGCCGGGGTCAGTTCTTTTTCTGGGATTGAGGATCGAGCTGGATCTGGACGCGCCCCCCGCAGCTGTCCAACTGTGCCTGACCCGTTTCCATGTGCACCGTCAGCTGGCAGCCGGTGAAGACATTGCCGCCGTCGGTCAGAACGACCTTGTCGCCCTTCAGGATGAAGAGCTGCTTTGCCATGTCGAACGAGCCGTTATCGGCGGTCGCGGTCTGGGTGCCCGAGGTGAGGTACACCTTGTTCGTCACGATGATGTGGTCGATGTCGGTGTTGCCCGACGACATCGAGGATGTCGGCGTCGACGGGGTTTCAGACGCCTTCGTCGCGGGCGCGCTGCCATCGGCTGCGGCCTTCGCCTTGTAGAAGACGGTCATGTGACCGGCCTGCAGCGTGGTCGTTCCCTGAACGACCTTCACGTTGCCGGTGAAGTCGGCGGTGTGTTCCTGATCGTGGATCTCGAGCTTGTCGCTTTCGATCTGGATCGGCTGATCCTTGTTGAGCTTCAGTCCGCTCATCTGGCTGGTCGTCGCCTGCGCCATCGCGGCTCCGGCCAACAGCAGGAGTGCAAGCGCACCGTTCGTGAATACTGCGCCCGCCTTGCGGGTAGAAATGCGACAATCTTTTGCCATGGTGACCCGGGTTAAGTGCCCTGTTTGCGGATAGCGGTGGGGTTCACATTCATTCGAACGTTCCCCTCGAATGTGATCGTCCGTCCCTTATCTGTCATCTTGAGCGAGCGCGCAACAACCGAAGCGCCATCTTTTTTGATGTCGACAGGGTCGCTGGTTGTAAGCTTTCCGCCCTTCACATCGACCTGCGCGGTCTGGAATTTGGCGGTCAGGCCATCGCTCATGTTGATGACGAAGGGAGACGTGATGTTCAGATTGTCGGTCGCGCGATCATAATCGGCGGTCGTCGCCTCGACGCGGGCGACCACATCATCCTTGACCGGAACCACCGCCTTGACCGTCTCGAGCGAGATCAGGTTCGGGTTCTTGATGTCCTGCAGCGCGCGTTCGGCGAGCATCGAATAGTTGATACCGGAAGCGTTGCGGCCGGCAATCGCCGGCTTCAGCATCACGACCTTGCCGTTTTCGATCCTGGCGCCTTCGATCTTGATGTTCTCGGGCAAATAGGTGCGGATGACGGAGACGCCAATGAAGGCGAGCGACACGACCACGGCGGCGACCGGCAGCAGAACCTTCAGCCGGCGAACGCGGGCTGAGTGAAACCGCGCGGCGCCATAGGCACTTTGCGCGGGCTTCGCATAGGCAGCCTGTCCGCCATTATCCAAGGTGTTGAGCATTCATTCGGTCCGTGTCGGTGATAGGACGGCGTATATAGGGAGCGCTTTCGCCCGATCACAGTTCATTTCGCATTATTACACTGACTTGCCAATATGGATTTTTTTCTGCAACAAGCAAGAAAACCGCAAAACCAATCGACACAGCGTTAACGCATATCTATGCACTCTACGTAAGAAGAGTTGCGTCAGACTTGCCGACCGGAGGAATAAATGGACAGCTCCATGATCGCAGATCGCCGCAGGCTGCGCCGCAAGGTCGGCTTCTGGCGCGTGGTGGCGGTACTGCTTCTTCTCGCGCTTGCGCTGGCGATTTACGGCTTTCTGTTCGCCGACAATGCAAACAGGCGTCCTCATGTCGCGCATGTGACGATCTCCGGCCTGATCACCGACGACAGCGAATTGCTTGAGCGGCTCGCCAAGATCAAGGACGAAGACGCGGTGAAGGCGCTGGTCGTCTCCATTTCCTCGCCCGGCGGCACGACCTATGGCGGCGAGCGGATCTTCAAGGCGATCCGGGCGATCGCCGCCAAGAAGCCCGTCGTCTCCGATGTCCGCACACTTGCGGCATCCGCCGGCTACATGATCGCGACAGCAGGCGATACGATCATCGCCGGCGACAGCTCGATCACCGGCTCGATCGGGGTGATCTTCCAGTATCCGCAGGTCAAGCCGCTGCTCGACAAGATCGGCGTCTCGATGGAGGAGATCAAATCCTCGCCGCTGAAGGCGGAGCCCTCGCCCTTCCATCCGGCAAGCGAAGAAGCCAAGGCGATGATCAACAACATGATCGTCGACAGCTATGCCTGGTTCGTCGATCTGGTCGCCGATCGCCGCAAGCTGCCGCGCGAGGACGTGCTGAAGCTCGCCGACGGCACCATATTTACCGGTCGCCAGGCGCTGAAGATGAAGCTCATCGACCAGCTCGGCGGCGACGACGAAATCCGCGCCTATCTGGCCACCAAGAACGTCAGCAAGGACCTGCCTGAGATCGATTGGAACAAGAAGAGCAGCACGCCGTTCCTGCTTGCAGGCGCGGCATCGCAGATCCTGACAGTTCTCGGTTACGGCGATCTCGCCAGAAGCCAGGACCTCACGGGAATTCTGCCGCAGAAGTTGCTTCTTGACGGGCTCGTTTCAGTTTGGCAGGTTGGCCATGATTGATAAGAAATCAATAATTTAAGGGGGCCACCGTGATCAAGTCCGAGCTGGTGCAGATAGTTGCGGCTCGCAACCCGCATCTTTACCATCGCGATGTGGAAAATATCGTGAACGCGGTTCTCGACGAGATCACCGATGCGCTGGCGGCGGGCAACCGCGTCGAGCTGCGCGGTTTCGGCGCCTTTTCCGTCAAGAACCGTCCATCGCGCTCGGGCCGCAACCCGCGCACCGGCGACACGGTGTTCGTCGAGGAGAAGTGGGTCCCCTTCTTCAAGACCGGCAAGGAGCTGCGCGAGCGGCTGAACCCGGGACAGGCCGATCAAGACGACTGATCGCCGCCTATAGGTCCGGCTGCGGCGAAACCGCACTTGAACTTCACGAGGTCTTTTCTATCCTGTGGCTGAAAGAATGCGCCGCTCGCAGTGAGCCTGCGCATGCATGTGGAGGCCTGCGATGGCGAAGAAGATTATCAACCTCCTGATCTTGCTGCCGCTCGGCATCATCCTGATCATTTTTTGCGTGGCCAACCGCCAGAGCGTGACGCTGGCGTTCAATCCGTTCCGCCCCGAGGATCAGGTGCTGTCGCTCTCGGCGCCGTTCTTCGTGTTCCTCTTTATCGCGCTGATCATCGGCATGTTCGCCGGCTCGGCGGTGACCTGGATGAACCAGGGCAAGCATCGTAAGCGCGCCCGCAGCGAGGCCAAGGAAGCCGTGCGCTGGCAGGGCGAAGCCGACCGCCACAAGGCGCGCTCGGAAGAAATCGCCGGACAGCTGCCGTCGCGGTGATGGTGCCCTTCGTCGATATCGTCGATGGCGAGCCGGATGATCACGACACGGACCGTCTCCTAGACATCCTGCTCGAATACAATGCACCATGGACAGCGCATATCGCTGAGAAGCCTCATCTCGCTATTCTCCTTCGCAAGGAAGAAGGCGGAGAGGTGATCGGCGGGCTTTACGCTCGTGATGAGTACAATTGGCTGTTCATCAAATACCTGGTGGTGCCGCAAGAATTCCGCGGCATGGGGCTGGGATCGCAATTGATGCGCCACGCCGAGGCCATCGCACGCGAACGCGGTTATCTCGGCTTGTTTCTCGACACCTTCGAATTTCAGGCAAGACCGTTTTACGAGAAGCTCGGTTTCGAGGTTTTTGGAAGCCTAGAAGGTGATCAGGAGACGCCTGCTAGGTTCTTCCTGAAGAAGCGACTTGCAGCCACCTAAGCGCGTCGGAGACAACACCTCCGCAAGACATATTTCGGCTTGCCAAGCCCTTGCACCGCGCCATCTGTCTTCATAGCTATGTCCAATAGAACCCGTTGCGCCTTTCTTCCGAAAGCAGTTTCACTGCCTCAGCGCGTCGCTTCATGAGGATGAAACCATGAACACAGATCAGATCCTGAAATCGGTCGTCGCCGTCCGCGGCATCATTCCCGATGATGCGTACACTGCCGATACGCTCGGCACCCGGCGCGAGGGCAGCGGCGTGGTCATCAAGGACAGCGGCCTGGTGCTGACGATCGGCTATCTGATCACCGAGGCCGAGGAAGTGTGGCTCACCGCCCATGACGGACGGGTGGTCGCGGCGCATCCGCTCGGCTACGACCAGGAAACGGGCTTCGGCCTGCTTCAGGCGCTGGGCCCTCTCAACCTGCCGGCGCTGGAATTCGGCGATGCCACCTTGGCCGAGCTTGGGCAATCGGTGACGCTGATCGACGGGATCGGCGAGTTCGTGGATGCCAAGATCGTCGCCAAGCAGGAATTCGCCGGCTATTGGGAATATCTGCTCGACGAAGCGATCTTCACCACGCCCGCACACCCCTCGTGGGGCGGAGCGGCATTGGTCGATGGCGACGGCAAGCTGATCGGCATCGGTTCGCTGCGCTTGCAGATGAGCCAGGGTGGCGAGGTGGCTGATATCAACATGATCGTTCCAATCAACCTCCTGACACCGATCCTTGACGACCTGACCACGCGCGGGCAGGTCAACAAGCCGGCGCGTCCGTGGCTCGGCGCGTTCTCGGCCGAAAGCAACGGCGACGTGATCGTGATGAGCGTCGCGGAGGGTAGCCCGGCGGATCAGGCCGGGCTCAAGCGCGGCGACGTGATCTCGGAAATCCGCGACGGCGAGGTCGATGGGCTGGCCGATTTCTACCGCAAGATCTGGAGCAGCGGCCCTGCCGGCGCCGAGATCCCCATGCGCATCCTGAGAGACGGCCGCGAGGCCTGGCTGCGCGTGCGCTCGGCCGACCGCAACAGCTTCCTGCGCAAGCCGCAGATGCAGTGACGCGATCAGCGCTCGGGGAAGAAGGTCATCTCTTCGTATTCGCCTTCACGCGATGAGCCCTTGCCTGTCACCACGAAACCCCGGGCGCGATAGAAGGCCTTGGCGTGTTCGTTGCGGTCGAGGCACTTCAGCCGATAGGTCTTGTCCGGCCAGTAGGGCAGCGCTTTCAGGAGAGCCTGGCCGATGCCGAGGCCGCGATACTGTTTCCTGATGTAGAGCATATGGATGAAGTCATCGGGCGACCACAGCGTCATGAAGCCCGCGATCTCGCCATCCGGCATTTCGGCGAGCCACAGAAGTTCGCCCTGCGTATGCGCGTGAAAATCCTCGTGGCGGAAAACCTGCGGGGCCACCCAGGTGAAGGTATCGCGACGCACCGCGAGATAGATATCCGCGAGTTCTTCCAGGTCGGCCTTTTCTGGCGATCGGATGGTCCAGTGCATGGTTATGGATGTAGCCGAGACGGGATGGGCTGCCAATTACCTCGTTGGACGGCAGCAGCTTTTATTCGGCCGCCTTGGCACTCACAGCTGCATTGAAATCGGAAAAGAACCGCTGCGCGAGCTTCTGCGAGGAGGAATCGATCAGCTTGGCGCCGAGCTGGGCGATCTTGCCGCCGACATCGGCGCCGGCGCGATAATGCAGGATGGTTTCGCCGCCGTCGTCCTCGAGCGTCACATCGGCCGATCCCCTGGCGAAACCGGCGATGCTGCCCTTGCCTTCGGCTGACAGCGTGTAGCTCAGGGGTGCATCGATGTTGGAGACCCGGATTTCGCCGGTGAAGGTCAGCGGCACCATGCCGATCTTGACCCTGATCGTGGCGACGAGCTCGTTCGGACCGGTAAACTCCAACGACTGGCAGCCGGGTATGCATCCCTTGAGGATATCGGGATCGTTGAGGCCGGCCCACACGACGTCGCGCGGCGCGGTAATCCGCTCTTGTCCGACGAAGTCCATCACAATCCTCCCATTTTCACCTTGTCGAACATATCGCGGCGGGAAAGCGCTTTGCCAAGGTGAAAATGGGATGCTATTTGCACGGGCTCTATCAAATTCAGCACGCGGAACACCACGTTGAGACAAAAAGAACGCCGGCCGGGCCAGAAATCCGGCACGGGCCCCGCCAGTGGACGACGCGGCGACGAGCGCGGCAACAGCCGCCCGCCGAAGCCCGCGAACAGACCCGCAGCGCCGCAACAGGCCCCGCGCGAGCCCGCCTCCGCGCCCGCAGCACTGGAGCGCCCGTTGATGGAGCGCACCGGTGACCGGCCGCCCGAGCGTGTGCCGATCATTCTCGAATCCCTCGGCGCCGGCGATTTTCACCTGATCGACAGCGGCAATGGGGAAAAGCTCGAGCAATACGGCCCTTACCGGATCATTCGTCCGGAAGGACAAGCGCTGTGGAAGCCATCGCTGCCCAAACATGTCTGGGACAAGGTCGATGCGGCCTTTACCGGCGATACCGATGAAGAAGGCACCGGCCGCTGGCGTTTCCCCAAGGAAGCGCTGGGCGAGACCTGGCCGCTCAATCTTCTCGGCGTCGATTTCCTCGGCCGCTTCACCTCGTTTCGCCATGTCGGCGTGTTTCCCGAGCAGATCGTTCACTGGACGTGGATGAAGCAGCAGGTCGAAGCCGCCGGCCGGCCGCTGAAGGTGCTGAACCTCTTCGGTTACACCGGCGTTGCCTCGCTGGTGGCGGCTGCCGCCGGCGCCGAGGTCACGCATGTCGATGCCTCGAAGAAGGCGATCGGCTGGGCGCGCGAGAACCAGGCGATGAGCGGGCTTGAGAAGGCGCCGATCCGCTGGATCTGCGAAGACGCGATGAAGTTCATTCTGCGCGAGGAGCGCCGCGGCAACACATACGACATCATTCTGACCGATCCGCCGAAGTTCGGCCGCGGGCCGAATGGCGAAGTCTGGCATCTGTTCGAGCACCTGCCCGTCATGCTCGACATCTGCCGCGAGATCCTGTCGCCGAAGGCTGTCGGCCTCGTGCTGACGGCCTATTCGATCCGCGCCAGCTTCTATTCCATCCACGAGCTGATGCGCGAGACGATGCGCGGAGCCGGCGGCGTGGTCGAATCCGGAGAGCTGGTGATCCGCGAAGCCGGGCTTGATGGCAACACGCCGGGCCGCGCGCTCTCCACATCCCTCTTTTCCCGCTGGGTGCCGAAATGAGCCACGAACACCGCGACAACGGTCCGCGCAGGGTCGGCCAGGTGAAGGAAGTCACCTCGCTTGCCAATCCCATCATCAAGGACATCAAGGCGCTCAGCGACAAGAAGACCCGCGAGCAGAGCGGCACCTTCATGGCCGAAGGCCTGAAGCTCGTGATCGACGCGATCGAGCTTGGCTGGACGATCCGCACGCTGGTCTACGCCAAGGCCGCCAAGGGCAAGCCGCTGGTCGAGCAGATGGCGGCAAAGACCGTTGCCTCCGGCGGGCTGGTGCTCGAGGTCAGCGAGAAGGTCCTCTCCTCGATCACCCGCCGCGACAATCCGCAGATGGTGGTCGGCGTGTTCGAAAACCGCTGGAAGCCGCTGCGCGACATTCGTCCGGCCAAGGGCGAGACATGGATCGCACTCGACCGGGTTCGCGATCCCGGCAATCTCGGCACGATCATCCGCACCGCCGATGCGGCCGGCGCTTCCGGCGTCATCCTGGTCGGCGAGACCACGGACCCGTTTTCGCTCGAGACCGTACGGGCAACGATGGGCTCGGTCTTCGCCATGCCGGTGTCGCGCGCGACGCCGGAGGAGTTCATCGCCTGGAAGAAGCAGGCGGGCGTTTCGCTGGTCGCCACGCATCTGGCAGGCTCCGTCGACTACCGCACGATCGACTACAAGGCGAAGCCCGTCGTCATCCTGATGGGCAACGAGCAGTCCGGCCTGCCGGAGCAGCTTGCGCGCGAAGCCGACGCGCTTGCCCGCATTCCGCAGCAGGGCCTGGCGGATTCGCTCAATCTGGCGGTCGCCAGCGCCGTCATGATGTTTGAGGCACGCCGCCACCTTCTCTCACTCACCGAGGCCAAATGACCGATCAGACGCTAGACCGCCCGACGCTGTTTTCGCGCCCGCTGCCGATCCTGATCTTCGTCGTTCTTGCCGTGGTGCTCGACCAGATCATCAAGATCGTGGTCGATCACACGCTGCCGCTTCAAGAAGCGGTCCACGTCATCCCGATGCTGGCGCTCTACCGCACCTACAATCTCGGCGTCGCCTTCTCGATGCTCTCAGGCATGGACGGCTGGTTCATCGTCGGCATGCGTCTGATCATCGTGGCCTTCGTGCTCTGGCTCTGGCATCGCACGGGCAAGCAGCGCACCTTCGCCCATCTCGGCTACGCACTGATCATTTCAGGCGCGCTGGGCAATCTCCTCGACCGTTTCCTTTATGGACACGTGATCGATTACATCCTGTTCTATACCGAGACATGGTCGTTCGCGGTTTTCAACTTGGCCGATAGTTTCATCACCATCGGCGCGGGATGCGTGATTTTGGACGAGCTATTGCAACCCAAGACCGCCGATAAGTAAAATCTTAGCGGTTTACTGAAGGCATTTGGAACAGCCGGCGTGCTAATTTGAACCTATGGTCGGACTGGGTCAGTTACACGAGAAGCTTGCCGCTGCCTTCGGCGCGCCTGCCGCTCATCCTCAAGATGAGCAGGCCGCGATCCCGGCTGACATGTCCCCTGCTACCCCCGAACACAGCCCCGTCGTCGCCCCCTCCGCGCGCAAGCTGATCTCCTGCTGGCTCGGCGGCGCCGGCATTCTCTCTGCTATCCTCTTGCTCGCGCTCGGCTATATGGGCGGCCTGCTCTGGGTCGCGATCGGCATCGGCGCGCTGGTGCTTGCCGCGGTCGTCAGCTTCGCCGTCGTCTCCACCCGCCGCCATCACATCAAGGCCCGCGCTGGCGATGATAGCGTGCGCGGCGGAAGCGATGCGGCGCTGTTCGCCAGCATCCACGATGCGCTGGGCGACATCACCGTGACGCGCACGATGGATCGACGGATCGTTGCCGCAAACGACATGTTCCGACGGCTGACCGGGCGGCTAAACCCGATCGGACAGACCTGCGAGGAGATCGGCATCGCCTTTCGCCCCGGCACGGAGCCGCACCGCTACGATGTCGAGATGTCGACGCCCGAGGGTCAACGCATCTTCTTCTGGCGCGATGTCGTCACCCGCAACCCCTCGGACGGAAAGCTTTTGCTGCACAGCATCGCCCGCGACGTGACCGCCGATCGGATCGCTGCCCAAGAGCGCGAGGAGGCCCGGCAGAAGGCGGAGTTCAACAGCGCCTCGAAGTCGCGGCTGCTTGCCACCGTCAGCCACGAGCTGCGCACGCCGCTCTCAGGCATTCTCGGCATGACGCATCTTTTGACCGAGACGCGGATGACGCAGGAGCAGGACAATTACCTCACCGGCATCCGCCAGTCCGGCCATGCGCTGACCCAGCTGGTCGAGGATCTCCTCGATTTCTCGACCATCGAGGTTGGGCGCTTCCAGCTGCGCCCGCGCTCGGAATCGGTGCGCAAGCTGCTTGAGAGCGTCGTCGAGATGCTCGCCCACCGCGCCCACGAGAAGGGCATCGAGATCGGCTCGACCGTGTCGTCGGATGTTCCCGAACTCATGAATTTCGACGCGGCGCGCCTGCGCCAGGTCTTGTTCAACGTCATCGGCAATGCGGTGAAATTCACCCAGGTCGGCGGCGTGTTCATTCGCGTGTCGCTGCAGGATGGCGAGCTTGCGATCACGGTTACCGATACCGGGCCGGGCATGACGGAAGAAGAACAGGCGCGTGTCTTCGGCGAATACGAACAGGCGGGCACCATGGTGGAGAAGAGCAACGGCACCGGCCTTGGCCTTGCCATCTCGGCGCGCATCATGCGCGAGTTCGGCGGCGCGCTGACGGTCGCCAGCGAAAAGGGCACCGGCACGGAGTTCTGCATCCGCTTCCGCACCGAAGGGGATGACGAGCCCGTGGCCCGCCGCGACACGCTGCTTTCGGGCAATCTCGTCGTGCTCTTGGCGCCGGCCGGCGCGGCGCGCATGGCGATTTCCGAGACCATCCGCACGCTCGGCGGCCAATGCCACTTCGTCGAGGATGGCGAGACGGCGCGCTGGATCCTGCTCGACATGGCGGCCAACGGAAGGCGTCCGACCGACATCATCGTCGACCACCGCATGTCGGCCGAATTCGCCGCACACCTCGCCGACCGGACGGATATCGCAGCCCTTGGCCTGCGCAAGATCTTCCTGGTCAATCCGGAAGAGCGCAACGCCCATTCGCTCGACCTCTTCGACGCCTGGCTGATCCGGCCGCTGCGCGAACAGTCGCTGATCGACGTCTTGCGCGGGCGCATGCGCGGCATGGAAAAGCGCGACGCGCTGAACGACAACCAGCCCGGCTTCAGCCCCGGCATCCCCGAGGCGGGCATTCAGAGCGGGCTGAAGATCGTGCTCGCCGAGGACGATCCGATCAACGCCATGCTGATCCGCGCCATGCTCGAAAAAGCCGGCCACAGCGTGCAGCATGTCGAGCATTTCGAGGCGCTGCTCGATGCGGCGCTGGCGGAAGGCAGCGTGCGGCCGGATATCGTCATCAGCGATCTTTCCATGCCCGGCGGCGACGGGATCGAAATGATTGGCCGGCTACGTGGCCATGAACGCCGGCTTGAGGTTCCCTCGGTGCCGATCATCGTTCTCACCGCCGACAAACGCGATGAATCGCGTCGTCAAGTCTTGCTGAATGGGGCAAACCGCGTCATGCTGAAACCCATAGACCCCATACGGCTGCTGACGGAAGTTCAGGCTGTCGCCGCGCTCTCCGCACGCCGCGCGGAGGCATTGTAGCGCCAGAGCCACCCATGTGTTTCTTGCGTATCTGGGGGTTTAAAATGTCACTTTGCTGTCGCATATAAGTGTTTTATGGCGTCCTAAAGCCGGCAATGAAAGATTCGTCATGTCCGTAGATATCTGCAACCGTGACACCCTCGTCGAGGCTCTTCCCCGTGCGCGGAAAGCCGAACAGATCGAGAGCGACGTGTTCGGCCGGATCGGCAATCTCGAGACACGCCTTGCCCGTACGCCTGGCGAAATCGATGCCGCGCAGTCCGTGCGCTACCGTGTTTTCGTCGACGAGATGAAGGCCGAACTGCCTGCGGAAGCGATGCGCCGCAAGCGGGATTTCGACGCTTACGACGACTTTTGCGACCACCTTCTGGTGCTCGATCGCTCGATCGAGGGCGACAGCGAGGATCAGATCGTCGGCACCTACCGCCTGCTGCGGCAGGAGGTGGCGATGGCCAATGGCGGCTTTTACTCGGCTTCCGAATTCGACATCGACACGCTGATCGCGCGCCATCCGGATAAGCGTTTCATGGAACTCGGCCGCTCCTGCGTGCTGCCGGACTACCGCACCAAGCGCATCGTCGAGCTTCTGTGGCAGGGCAACTGGGCCTATGCGCTGAAGCACGGCATGAGCGCGATGTTCGGCTGCGCCTCCTTCCCCGGCATTCACCCGGAACAGCATGCGCTGGCACTCTCCTTCCTGCGCCACAACGTCGCGGCCAAGGACGAGTGGGCCGTCGACGCGCTGCCGCACCTCGCCCGCGACATGGACCTGATGCCGGTCGAAGCCGTCAATCCGAAGCGCGCGCTGATGGCGCTGCCGCCACTGATCAAGGGCTATCTGCGCCTCGGCGCCATGGTCGGCTCCACCGCGGTGGTGGACAAGGCGTTCAACACGACGGATGTGCTGATCGTTCTGCCGATCGCGAGCATTTCGGATCGGTATGTGAATTATTACGGTGCCGATGCCGGGCGGTTTGCCAGCTGATTGCTGATGTAATTCGCCGTCTTAGGCGTTTTACCGTGTAGCCCCCCTCATCCGCCCTTCGGGCACCTTCTCCCCTATGGGGCGAAGGGGAGGTTGGCGCGAGCGGCCCGCTACGAGTCCCTTCTCCCCAGCGGGGAGAAGATGGCGGCAGCCAGATGAGGGGGCCACACGGCACACCCTCACCTTTTCAAAACCCAACTCACGACCCCGTATAAGCCGCAATCGCGGCCATGTTGACGATGTCGCTGTCCTTCGCCCCCATCGAGGTGATCTGCACCGCCTTGTCGACGCCGACGAGGATGGGGCCGATGACGGTGGAGCCGCCGAGTTCCTGCAGCATCTTCGTCGAAATCGACGCCGAGTGGAACGCCGGCATGACCAGCACGTTGGCGGGACCCGACAGGCGGCAGAAGGGGTATTGCTCCATCGCCTTGCGGTTCAGCGCCACGTCCGCGGCCATTTCGCCGTCATACTCGAAATCCACATGGCGGCGGTCGAGGATGGCGACGGCTTCGCGGACGCGCTCGGAGCGTTCGCCGGAGGGGTGGCCGAAGGTCGAGTAGGCGAGCATGGCGACGCGCGGATTGTAGCCCATGCGGCGCGCGAAGCCGGCGGCCTCGACCGCGATATCGGCAAGCTCCTCAGCCGACGGCATGTCGTGGACCGCGGTGTCCGCCACGAAGACGGTGCGGCCGCGGCAGAGCGCGATCGACACGCCGATCACCCGGTGGCCGGGCTTTTCGTCGATGCAGCGGCGGACATCCTCGAGCGCGGTCGAGTAGTTGCGGGTGATGCCCGTCACCATGCCATCGGCATCGCCGAGCGCCACCATGCAGGCCGCGAAGTGGTTGCGGTCGTTGTGGATCAGGCGCTGGGCATCGCGGTGCAGATAGCCTTTGCGCTGCAGGCGGGCGTAGAGATAGTCGATGTAGGCTTCAACCCGGGTCGAGATGCGGGCGTTGACGATCTCCAGGCCGGGGCGGTTGAGATCGATACCGGCACGCTCTGCCGTCGCCTTGATCAGGTCCTCGCGGCCGAGCAGGATCGCGGTGCCGAGCTCCTGATTGGCGTAGGACATGGCGGCGCGCATGACCTGTTCTTCCTCCGCTTCCGCAAACACCACCCGCTTCGGGCGGCGGCGGACACGCTCATAGAGGCTTGCGAGCGTCGAGGCGATCGGATCACGGCGCGCCGAAAGTTCACGGGCATAGCCCGCCATATCCGTGATCACCCGGCGGGCAACGCCGCTGTCGATCGCCGCCTGCGCGACGGCCACGGGAATGGCGGAGATCAGGCGCGGATCGAACGGGACCGGGATGATGTATTGCGGGCCGAAGCGCGGACGGTTGCCCTGGTAGGCGGCGGCGACGTCGTCGGGAACATCTTCGCGGGCAAGGCTCGCCAATGCTCTCACGGCCGCGATCTTCATCTCGTCGTTGATCGTGGTGGCGCGGACATCCAGCGCGCCGCGGAAGATATAGGGAAAGCCCAGGACGTTGTTGACCTGGTTCGGATAGTCGGAGCGTCCGGTCGCCATGATCGCGTCATCGCGGATGCCGGCCACTTCCTCGGGTGTGATCTCGGGGTCGGGATTGGCCATGGCGAAGATGATCGGGCGATCGGCCATGGAGAGGATCATATCCTTCGAGAAGGCGCCTTTCTGCGATAGGCCGAAGACGACGTCGGCGCCCTTCATCGCTTCTTCCAGCGTGCGCGCCTTGGTCTTGACCGCGTGCGCCGACTTCCACTGGTTCATGCCCTCGGTGCGGCCCTGGTAGATGACCCCCTTGGTGTCGCAGAGAACGATATTCTCGGGCGCGAAGCCCATGGCCTTGATGAGCTCGACGCAGGCGATCGCTGCCGCACCGGCGCCGTTGCAGACCAGCTTGGTGGTCTTCAGATCGCGGCCCGTCAGCTCCAGCGCGTTGATGAGACCGGCGGCCGCGATGATCGCGGTGCCGTGCTGGTCGTCGTGAAAAACGGGAATGTCCATCAACTCGCGCAGGCGCTGCTCGATGATGAAACAGTCCGGCGCCTTGATGTCCTCAAGATTGATGCCGCCGAAGGAGGGGCCGAGGAAACGGACGCAGTTGATGAACTCGTCGACGTTTTCGGTATCGACCTCGAGGTCGATGCTGTCGACATCGGCGAAGCGCTTGAAGAGGACGGACTTGCCCTCCATGACCGGCTTCGACGCCAGCGCGCCGAGATTGCCGAGGCCGAGAATGGCCGTGCCGTTGGAGATGACGGCAACCATGTTGCCGCGCGTGGTGTAGTCATAGGCACTTTCCGGGTTGGCGGCGATCGCCTTGACCGGCACCGCGACACCCGGCGAATAGGCAAGCGACAGATCGCGCTGCGTCGCCATCGGCTTGGTCGGTGTGATCTCCAGCTTTCCAGGCCGGCCCATGGCATGAAACTCAAGGGCTTCGTTGTCGGTGACTGATGTGACCGGCCGCGGCTTCTTCTCGGTATCGGGCATTTTTCCTCCAACGTCTTGTGGGTGACGCCTTGCTCTTCCTCAATGGCGGTTGTCATGTATAGCGGCGGGCGGATAGGGTTGGCACCTCTTTTTTGGGATGAACCGAACCTCCGTGAACGATCGAATGACCTTGAGACACGAAGCCTTTTCGGCTGCCGAGCTTGCAACGGAAGAGAGCCGCGCCTCGGCCACGCCGATGATGGAGCAGTTCATCGAGATCAAGGCGAACAATCCGGATTCGCTCTTGTTCTACCGCATGGGCGATTTCTACGAGCTGTTCTTCGAAGACGCGCTCGACGCCTCGCGCGCACTCGGGATCACGCTGACGAAGCGCGGCCAGCATATGGGGCAGGATATCCCGATGTGCGGCGTGCCGGTTCATGCCGCCGACGACTATCTGCAGAAACTGATCGGGCTCGGCTTCCGGGTCGCGGTCTGCGAGCAGGTCGAGGATCCGGCGGAGGCCAAGAAGCGCGGCAGCAAGTCGGTGGTCAAGCGCGACGTCGTGCGGCTGGTGACGCCGGGAACGATCACCGAGGAAAAGCTGCTTTCGCCTTCGGAATCGAACTATCTCATGGCGCTGACCCGCATTCGCGGCGCCTCCGAGCCGTTGATGGCGCTTGCCTGGATCGATATTTCCACCGGCGTCTTCCGTCTGGCGGAGACCGAGGCGTCGCGGCTGCTTGCCGATATATTGAGGATCGATCCGCGCGAATTGATCGTGCCGGATACGATGTTCCATGATCCGGAGCTGAAGCCGGTCTTCGACGTGCTGGGGCGCACCGCCGTGCCGCAGCCGTCGGTGCTGTTCGACAGCGCCACGGCGGAAGGGCGGATCGCGCGCTATTTCGGCGTCTCGACGCTCGACGGCTTCGGCACCTTCTCGCGCTCGGAACTTGCGGCCGCGGCAGCGGCCGTCGCCTATGTCGAGAAGACGCAGATCGCCGAACGGCCGCCGCTCGGCAAGCCGGAGCGCGAAGGCGCTGCCTCGACGCTCTTCATCGACCCGGCGACGCGCGCCAATCTCGAACTTGCGCGCACGCTTTCCGGCGACCGCAACGGATCGCTGCTCAAAGCCATCGACCGCACAGTGACCGGCGGCGGCGCGCGGTTGCTCGCCGAACGCCTGATGTCGCCGCTCACCGATCCCACGCGGATCAACGAGCGGCTGGATTCGATCGGCTTCCTGATCGAGGAGCCCACGCTCTCGGGCGACCTGCGCGATCTCCTCAAACACGTACCCGACATGCCGCGCGCGCTGTCACGCCTGGCGCTCGAGCGCGGCGGACCGCGCGATCTGGCGGCGATCCGGCAGGGGCTGAATGCCGCCACCGACGTGGCGCGGCTCTTGGAAACCGCGATGCTGCCCGAGGAACTGGCGGATGCGCTGGCCGGCCTCATCGCCCTGCCCCATCAGGTGGCGGCACTTCTCAGCGAAACGCTCGGCGACGAGCTGCCGCTTTTGAAGCGCGATGGCGGTTTCCTGCGCGACGGCGCCAACGCAGAGTTGGACGAGGTGCGCGCGCTGCGCGACCAGTCGCGCCGGGTCATTGCCGGGCTGCAGCTGCAATATGCCGACGAGACCGGCATCAAGTCGCTGAAGATCAAGCACAACAATGTGCTCGGCTATTTCATCGAGGTGACGGCGGGCAATGCCGGGCCGATGACCGACACGCCGGAGGCCAAGGCGCGCTTCATCCATCGCCAGACGATGGCGAACGCCATGCGCTTCACCACGACCGAGCTTGCCGATCTCGAAAGCCGCATTGCCAACGCCGCCGACCAGGCGCTGTCGATCGAGCTTGCCGCTTTCGACCAGATGAGCGCGGCTGTCGTCGCCGAGGCGGAAACCATCAAGGCCGGCGCGCGGGCGCTTGCCGTCATCGACGTTGCCGCAGGCCTCGCGCTGCTGGCCGACGAGCAGGCCTATTGCCGGCCTTTGGTCGATGGCTCAACCATGTTTGCCATCGAGGGCGGGCGGCATCCTGTTGTCGAGCAGGCGCTGCGCCGCCAGTCCACCGGCCCCTTCGTTGCCAATAATTGCGATCTGTCGCCCGAGGGAGACGGCAAGGATGGCGCGATCTGGCTTCTGACCGGCCCGAACATGGGCGGTAAATCGACCTTCCTGCGCCAGAACGCGCTGATCGCCATTCTCGCGCAGATGGGCTGCTTCGTGCCGGCGACGTCCGCGCATATCGGCATCGTCGACCGGCTGTTTTCGCGCGTCGGCGCTTCCGACGATCTGGCGCGCGGGCGCTCGACCTTCATGGTCGAGATGGTGGAGACCGCAGCGATCCTCAACCAGGCGACCAGCCGGTCGCTCGTTATCCTCGACGAGATCGGGCGCGGCACCGCGACCTTCGACGGCCTGTCGATCGCCTGGGCATCGGTCGAGCATCTGCATGAGGCCAACCGCTGCCGTGGGCTGTTCGCCACGCATTTCCACGAATTGACCGTTCTCTCGGAGAAGCTGGCGCGGCTTTCCAACGCGACGATGCGGGTGAAGGAATGGGACGGAGACGTGATCTTCCTGCACGAGGTTGGCCCCGGTGCGGCCGACCGCTCCTACGGCATCCAGGTGGCGCGGCTTGCCGGCCTGCCGGCCTCGGTCGTTGCCCGCGCCCGTGATGTGCTGACGCGGCTCGAAGACGCCGACCGCAAGAACCCGGCGAGCCAGCTGATCGACGACCTGCCGCTGTTTCAGGTGGCGGTGCGGCGCGAGGATATGGCGCGCGGGCCTTCGAAGGTCGACGAGGCCTTGAAGAACATGAGCCTAGACGACATGACGCCGCGCGAGGCGCTGGACGCGCTCTACGATCTCAAGAAGAAACTGAAGCAGGGGTAAGCGCATGTTCATGGACCGCCTGCTTCGCGAAACGCAGCTGCTCGCCAATATCTTCACGGCGATCGAGGCGCTTCGCCTTGCCGACGAACACGGCAATCCGCGCGGCTGGGCGTCACCCTTCGGGCTGCTGCAGATCATCGCCTGCTGCTCGCGCATATCGGATCTGACGGCATCCATCGCCAAGGCGGGCTACCGCGAATGCGACAGGGAGATGCTTGAAGAGATCGCCAGCGAAAACCGCAAGGTGCTCTATTCCGTCAACGAGCAGATCGCCGCGTAAAGCCGGCTGCCCCGCACGCCGTCTCGGCGCACGATCACCTTTTCGCCAAAATTAAAGGTTCTTGCAGTATGAAAGCCCGTGTCAAACAGCGGGCAAAGAGGCTATAGCGCATGCAGACGAAACGAGAGGCGCAGCAGATGGCCGCGCCGCGCGAACAGGAAGCCGCCCAGCGCATGGCGCCGACGAACGATATCGATTTCTCCGACATTCTCGACACCGACTATCTGCGCAAGCAGTGCGACGCCGTGGTGGAGGCCAACAAGAACCGGCCGGACGCGATGCGCTCCGATCTGCTCGGTATCTTCAAGAAGGCCAGCACGGATGGGCGCAACAAGGCGCGCGAGCTGCTGTCGGCCGACGGTAGCGGCTTGAAATGCGCGCGGCGTATTTCCTGGCTGCAGGACCAGATCATCACGGTTCTCTACGAATTTTCCACCGACCACGTCTTCCCGAAGCAGAAGGACAAGTTCTCGGTCACCGCCGTCGGCGGCTATGGCCGCGACACGCTGGCGCCGGGCTCTGATATCGACCTGCTCTTCCTGTTCCAGCCGAAGCCGGCGGAAGAGACGCACAAGGCGGTCGAGTTCATCCTCTACATGCTGTGGGACATGGGCTTCAAGGTTGGCCACGCCACCCGCACCATCGAAGAGTGCATCGCGCTGTCGAAGTCCGACATGACGATCCGCACCGCGATCTTGGAGATGCGCTACATCTGCGGCCTTCGTTCGCTGGAGACCGAGCTCGAGGCCCGCTTCGACAAGGAAATCGTCACCGGCACCGGCCCCGAATTCATCGCCGCCAAGCTTGCCGAACGCGACGAGCGCCACCGCAAGGCCGGCGACACGCGTTATCTCGTCGAGCCGAACGTGAAAGAGGGCAAGGGCGGGCTGCGCGACCTGCACACGCTGTTCTGGATCTCCAAATATTACTACCACGTGCGCGACACCGCCGAGCTCGTGGCGCTCGGCGTTCTCTCCAAGCACGAATATCGTCTGTTCGAGAAGGCTGACGACTTCCTCTGGGCGGTGCGCTGCCACATGCACTTCCTCACCAACAAGGCCGAGGAACGGCTGTCCTTCGACATCCAGCGCGAGATCGCAACGGCACTCGACTATCATTCGCGCCCCGGCCTTTCGGCCGTCGAGCGCTTCATGAAGCACTACTTCCTTGTCGCCAAGGACGTCGGCGACCTGACGCGCATCCTTTGCGCGGCACTCGAGGACCAGCAGGCGAAATCGACGCCGGGGCTTTCGGGCGTGTTCAGCCGCTTCACCCACCGCACCCGCAAGATCGCCGGCAGCACCGACTTCATGGAGGATCGCGGCCGCATCGCGCTCGCCAGCCCCGATGTGTTCAAGCGCGATCCCGTCAACATCATCCGGCTCTTCCATGTGGCCGATATCAACGGGCTCGAATTCCATCCGGATGCGCTGAAGCGCGTGACGCGCTCGCTCAGCCTGATCGACAACAGCGTGCGCGAGAGCGAGGAAGCCAACCGGCTGTTCCTTTCGATCCTGACCTCGAAGCGCGATCCGGCGCTGATCCTGCGGCGCATGAACGAGGCCGGCGTGCTCGGCCGCTTCATTCCCGAGTTCGGCAAGATCGTCGCGATGATGCAGTTCAACATGTATCACCACTACACTGTGGATGAGCATCTGCTGCGCAGCGTCGACGTGCTCTCGGAGATCGACAAGGGCAAGGCCGAAGAGCTGCACCCGCTCGCCAACAAGATGATGCCCGGAATCGAGGATCGTGAGGCGCTCTATGTGGCGGTGCTGTTGCACGACGTCGCCAAGGGTCGCCAGGAGGATCACTCGATCGCCGGCGCCCGCGTCGCCCGCAAGCTCTGCGCCCGTTTCGGCCTGTCGCACAAGCAGACGGACACCGTGGTCTGGCTGATCGAGGAACACCTGACCATGTCGATGGTGGCGCAGACGCGCGACCTCACCGACCGCAAGACGATCACCGATTTCGCCGACCGCATGCAATCGCTCGAGCGGCTGAAGATGCTGATGATCCTGACGGTCTGCGACATCCGCGCCGTCGGCCCGGGCGTGTGGAACGGCTGGAAGGGCCAGCTCTTGCGCACGCTCTATTACGAGACCGAGCTTCTGCTTGCCGGCGGCTTCTCCGAGGTATCGCGCAAGGAGCGCGCTGCCGTTGCCGCCGAGGCGCTGTTCAACGCGCTTGCAGACTGGAGCCAGAAGGATCGCAAGATCTACAGCAAGCTGCACTACCAGCCCTACCTGCTTTCGGTGCCGCTGGAAGATCAGGTGCGCCATGCCGGTTTCATCCGCCAGGCCGACAAGGCCGGACAGGCGCTGGCGACGATGGTGCGCACCGACAGCTTCCACGCCATCACCGAGATCACCGTGCTCTCGCCCGACCACCCGCGCCTGCTCGCCGTCATCGCCGGCGCTTGTGCAGCGGCCGGCGCCAATATCGTCGACGCGCAGATCTTCACGACCTCAGACGGCCGGGCGCTCGACACCATCCATGTCAGCCGCGAGTTCAAGGACGATGCCGACGAGCTTCGCCGCGCCGGCACGATCGGGCGGATGATCGAGGACGTGCTTTCCGGCCGTAAGCGGCTGCCCGAGGTGATCGCGACCCGCACCAAGAACCGCAAGAAGAGCAAGGCCTTCTTCATTCCGCCATCGGTGCACATCTCCAACAGCCTGTCGAACAAGTTCACCGTCATCGAGGTCGAGTGCCTCGACCGTCCGGGCCTGTTGTCCGAGGTGACGGCCGTGCTGTCGGATCTTTCGCTCGACATCCAGTCGGCGCGGATCACGACCTTCGGCGAAAAGGTGATCGACACCTTCTACGTCACCGATCTCGTCGGCCAGAAGATATCGGGCGACAGCAAGCGCTCCAACATCACCGCCCGGATGAAGGCGGTGATCGCGGAAGAGCAGGACGAGCTGCGCGAGCGCATGCCATCAGGCATGATCGCGCCGGCGGCCACACCACGCACCCCCGGCCCCACCCAGGAGACGGCGGATTGAGCTGGTTCCGGCCGATCCGTCTGAAACAACCGTCATGAGAGCGTCCGCATGAGCCTCGTCAAGAAATTCGCCACCGTCGGCGGCGCCACGCTGGGCAGCCGGTTGTTCGGTTTCGCCCGCGAAACGCTGATGGCGGCGGCGCTCGGCACCGGGCCGATGGCCGACGTGTTCTACGCGGCCTTCCGCTTTCCTAACCTGTTTCGCCGGCTGTTTGCCGAAGGCGCGTTCAACGCCGCCTTCGTGCCGCTGTTCGCCAAGGAGATCGAGGCGAACGGCACCGATGGCGCCAAGCGTTTCTCCGAGGAAGTGTTCGGCGTACTGTTCTCGGTGCTGCTCCTCATCACCATCGTGATGGAGCTCTCGATGCCGCTCCTGGTGCGCTTCATCATCGCACCGGGCTTTACCGACGATCCCGAGAAATTCTCGATTACCGTGCGCATGGCGGCGGTGATGTTCCCCTATCTGATGTGCATGTCGCTGACGGCGATGATGAGCGGGATGCTGAACTCGCTGCATCACTTCTTCGCCGCCGCCGTGGCGCCCGTCTTCCTCAACGTCGTGATGATCGGCGCGCTCTTCTACGCGCTCTACACTGGTGCCGAACCGCTGCAGACCGCCTGGTATCTCTCCTGGGGCGTCTTGGTCGCGGGTGTCCTGCAGCTCGCGGTCGTCTATTTCGGCGTGCTGCATGCGGGCATGAGCATCGGCATCCGCTTCCCGAGGATCACGCCCAACGTCAAGCGGCTGCTCATCCTTGCCGTCCCCGCCGCCGTGACCGGCGGCATCACGCAGATCAACCAGATGATCGGCCAGGCGATCGCCTCCAGCAAAGAGGGTGCGATCGCGGCCCTGCAATATGCCGACCGCATCTACCAGCTGCCGCTCGGCGTGGTCGGGGTCGCCGTCGGCGTCGTGCTTCTGCCGGAGCTTGCGCGGGCGCTGAAGGGCGGGAATCTCCGCGAAGCCGGCAACCTACAGAACCGCTCGATCGAATTCGTGATGTTTCTGACGATCCCCGCCGCCTTCGCGCTGTGGATCCTCTCCGACGAGATCATTCGCGTGCTCTATGAGCGCGGCGCGTTCCACCAGGAAAACACCATGATCGTCGGCTCGATCCTGGCG
Source organism: Rhizobium sp. NPDC090275 (assembly GCF_044772225.1). NCBI lineage: Bacteria > Pseudomonadati > Pseudomonadota > Alphaproteobacteria > Hyphomicrobiales > Rhizobiaceae > Rhizobium > Rhizobium sp. NPDC090275. The sequence goes on from NZ_JBIVYL010000005.1 coordinate 130,628, forward strand.
ATCTACGGCATCGGCCTGCCGGCCTTCGTGCTGATCAAGGCGCTGCAGCCGGGCTTTTACGCCCGCGAGGACACCAAGACGCCGATGCGCTTTTCGGCCGTCGCCGTCGGCGTCAATTGCGCCACCGCGCTCACACTGTTTCCCTATCTCGGCGCGCCCGGTATCGCCGTCGCGGAAGCCACGGCCGGATGGATCAGCACGGTTCTTCTGTTCTCCACGCTGCTCAGACGCGGCCACCTGACATGGGAGTGGGCGCTGGCGCGGCGCACGGCGCTGCTCGTCGTGTCCGCCGCCGTCATGGGCGCCGTCATCATGTATCTCCAGCATCGCTGGGAGCCGTGGCTTGCCTCGAGCGCTTCGCTCGCCACCAAGGTCGGCACGCTCGGCATGCTGATCGGCATCTCGATGGTCGTCTATTTCGCCACCGCGTTTTTGATCGGCGGCGCGAACCTCGGCATGATCCGCCGCAACCTCAACCGCAAGCCGGCGGTTACCAAGACCGACGGCTGAACCGCCCCCGGCTGGCGCAGCTCTAACAGTGCGTCCAGCGGCGCTTCGGGCCGACATCGACATGGATGATGCCGTTGCAATAACGGCCGATGCCGCCGATCCCCGGCGCCTGCGCGGCAATGGCGATGATGGTCTTGTCGGACACGCCGGGCACCCGGATATCGGCGGCGGCACAATTGCGGTGCTGCGAGTGCGATCGGCCGGAATGCGCCCTCAGCCCCGAGGTGACCAGCGGGCGGCGGCCGGTCTTGTCGGCGATATAGGTGAGGATGCCCCTCAGTTTCGGCGGAAAGCAGCCGGCACGGACGCTGACAGTCTGCAGGCTATAGGCGAGCGTTTCATTTTTCTTCAGCGGCCCGATCGAGAGTTTTCGAACATTCTGGGCTGTGGCGCCATTGAGGCTGGAGAGGCTGAACAAGCCGGCGAGTGCGATTGAGAATGCAGGATGCATCATGTCGTCCCCCAGTTGGGAGCGCCGCAACCGGCGGCGCTCGCGTTTGCGGTCGGAAAAACTCTCCTCAAAAATGGCCAATTTAAGGAAACATGTACCTAATATATCAGGTGGGCGCCTTATTTTACGTCGAATTGCTACATTCAAGATACCTAAAATGAAGTATGAATTGCCTTTTTCCGCGATAGCGACGGAGCATGTTCACAAAAAATCGCCCGCCGATTTTCCCCGCCTCGAAAACCCCGCCCTACACTGTCGGCGTCCCGTCATCGGATACACCGGCAGGCGTGCCGGCGAGGCGGGATCGGCGCGGAGCGTGAGGGTGAGACGCAAAACCTCATGACCCGGGTCCGCGGAAAATGATCTCCCTCCGGTGACGGCGGCATCCCTCGCAAGAGGGGGTCGAGTTGAGCCCGGACGTGCCTGTGAGGCACACATGGTTCCGCCGCGAAGTTGGGCGGAAAGGCAGAGAGATCGAAGTCGCGGATAAAAACCGCCGAACGGGGCGCTGGGAAGCGCCATATCTTACTTACTCAATCGAGGTGATTTCCAGCGCCCCGTCCGAGTGAAGTGCATGGTGGAGACACGGGCTTTCGGGCGGCGTGGGGATTGGGTGTGTTTGGGGGATGTGGGGTGGGAAGTGAATGATCGAGAGGTTGTGCCGTGGAATACCCCCCTCTGCCCTGCCGGGCATCTCCCCCACAAGGGGGGAGATCGACTCGTGGAGGGGTTTTCGCCAAACGTTGAGGTAGGAGCGAGCGGGCAAGCCCAGCCAATCTCCCCACCTGTGGGGGAGATGCCCGGCAGGGCAGAGGGGGGTATCACACGGCACAACAATCACGTTCACAAGCACCGCCCGACACCGCCGCCCACGATTTCCGGATCCCAACCGCAACACCTCCAATCTCATCCGCCACGCCACCACCACAACCCCTTGATCACAAGCCATCCGACGTGCATAAGCCGCGACGTTAGCAACATGGGCCGTTGGCCCTGGGGCCCTCCACAAGCCTAATCGAGGACATGATGAACGAATTCAAGAAACTGGTCTTTTCGGGCGTTCAGCCGACCGGCAATCTCCATCTCGGCAACTATCTCGGCGCGATCCGCAAGTTCGTGGCGCTGCAGGACGGCAACGACTGCATCTATTGCGTGGTCGACATGCATGCGCTGACCGCGCAGCTGGTGCATGAGGACATGCCGAACCAGATCCGCTCGATCGCCGCCGCCTTCATCGCCTCCGGCATCGATCCGGTGAAGCATATCGTATTCAACCAGTCGGCCGTGCCGCAGCATGCGGAACTCGCCTGGATCTTCAACTGCGTGGCGCGCATCGGCTGGATGAACCGCATGACGCAGTTCAAGGACAAGGCCGGCAAGGACCGCGAGCAGGCATCGCTCGGTCTCTACGCCTATCCGAGCCTGATGGCCGCCGACATTCTCGTCTATCGCGGAACGCATGTTCCCGTCGGCGACGACCAGAAGCAGCATCTGGAACTTGCCCGCGATATCGCGATGAAATTCAACCTCGATTACGCCGAGCATATCCGCAAGGCCGGATACGGGGTGGATATCACCGTCGGCAAGGAGCCGGTGCATGCCTACTTCCCGATGGTCGAGCCGATGATCGACGGCCCGGCGCCGCGCGTCATGTCGCTTCGCGACGGCACCAAGAAGATGTCGAAGTCGGACCCGTCGGATCTGTCGCGCATCAACCTGATGGACGACGAGGATGCGATCTCGAAGAAAATCCGCAAGGCCAAGACCGATCCGGATGGCCTGCCGAGCGAACTCGACGGCCTGCAGGGTCGCCCGGAGGCCGACAACCTCGTCGGCATCTACGCGGCACTTGCCGACAAGTCGAAGGCCGAAGTGCTCGCCGAGTTCGGCGGACAGCAGTTCTCGGTGTTCAAGCCGGCGCTGATCGACCTCTCGGTCAAGGTGCTTTCGCCGATCACCGCCGAGATGCGCCGCCTGATGGCCGACACCAGCCATATCGACGCGATCCTGCGCGATGGCGGCGAGCGGGCACGCGCCCGCGCCGAAGTGACGATGAAGGAAGTCCGCGACATCGTCGGCTTCCTCTACTAGCAAGTTGAGCCGGGCGGCTTCGGCCGCCCGAGCCTATCAACGGGCCAGACTTGTCGAAGGCCCGCACTTGTCCAAGACTGGACTGCGGCGTACTCTCCTCCAAGCCATGAGGAGGCCAAGATGCGCAACCGGAACCTCATTCAGATTGGCATGATGGAGGTTCGGCTGCTGGTCGATGAGGACCAGAGCGCGGGCAGCATGGTCATGTTCGAATTCGTGGTCCCCTACCAGTCGCGTGTGCCGGCGGCGCATTATCACGACGATGTCGACGAAGTGATCTTCGGTCTCTCCGGAACGATGACGACAACAGTCGACGGCGAGCGCTGCGAGGTGCGGGCCGGCGACACTGTGTTCATTCCGCGCGGCGTGGTCCACACCCATGAGAACCTGCACCAGGAAACCGCACGCGCGCTGATCACCATGACACCAGGGCTGATCGGCCGGCGGTTCTTCGAGGAGATCGCATCGGCGATCAACGTCATCGGCAAGCCCGACATCGAGCATGTGAAGGAAATCATGCTGCTCTACGGGCTCGTTGCAGCACCCCGATAGCCTCGGCTGAACACCTGTCGGTGAGCGGACAGTTTGCGGCAAAACGGGGACTTGCAAATCTCCCGGATCAAGTGTCAGAGTCGCGCTCATGGTATCAAAACGACTCTCACGGCTCGAAGGTCACCGCCGCAAGTTCATGGCCGTGATCGATGACACGCCCGAATGCCAACGCGCCGTCCATTATGCCGGCCGGCGCGCCAAGAATTCCAATGGCGGATTAGTGCTCGTCTATGTGATCCCCGACGGCGACTTCCAGCAGTGGCTGGGGGTCGAGGAGATCATGCGGGCGGAAGCTCGCGAGGAAGCCGAAGCGGTCGTGGCCAAATCCGCCCAGCTGGTGCGCGAGAATATCGGCATCGAGCCGGAGATCGTCATCCGCGAGGGCGGTGCGGCCGAGCAGATCAACGCCGTCATCGAGGATGACCGCGACATCGCCATTCTGGTGCTCGCCGCAAGCTCCGCCAAGGAAGGTCCGGGGCCGCTGGTGTCGTCGGTTGCCGGCCGGGGAGCGGCCTTTCCCATCCCCGTCACCGTCTTGCCTGATACACTGAGCGATGAGGAACTGGACGCGTTGGCGTGATTGCGATTTCCTGAGTATCAGTCTCTTGAATTGCACAGCCAAACGGCTTATTTCTACTTTTGAAGAATTCTAAATACGTCGCGGGCGCGCGCCTGCCGCACGGAGAGCACCATGTTTATCCAGACCGAAGCCACGCCGAACCCTTCCACGCAGAAGTTCCTGCCGGGCAAGATCGTCATGGAGAGCGGCACCGCCGAGTTCCGCAATCGCGAGGAAGCGGCTGCCTCGCCGCTCGCCGCGCGCCTGTTCGAGATCAACGGCGTCACCGGCGTCTATTTCGGCTATGATTTCATCAGCGTTTCCAAGGAAGACCAGGAGTGGCAGCACCTGAAGCCCGCCATCCTCGGCTCAATCATGGAGCATTTCATGTCCGGAAAGCCGGTTATGGGCGCTTCTTCCGTGCTTGGTGAAGCAGCCGATGCCGATGGCGAATTCTTCGACGAAGGCGACGAGACGATCGTTCTGACCATCAAGGAACTGCTTGAGACGCGCGTTCGTCCGGCCGTTGCCCAGGATGGCGGCGACATCACTTTCCGCGGCTTCAAGGACGGCACCGTCTATCTGAACATGAAGGGCTCGTGCGCGGGTTGCCCGTCCTCGACGGCAACGCTGAAGCACGGCGTCCAGAACCTTTTGCGCCATTTCGTGCCGGAAGTTCAGGAAGTCGAAGCCGTCTGACGAGCTGAACCGACATTCGCGACGACGCGGCGTGTGCAAACGCGGCGTCTTGCGATGTATGGACAGGTCAGGAACGGTTTATTCGGAAATAGATGCCATGATCATACTGGCGCTCGACACCGCAGGTGTGGATTGCGCTGCTTCTGTCTATGACAGCAGCAGGAATACGGTGCTGGGGGAGGCATCGGACATGATCGGCAAGGGGCATGCAGAGCATCTGATGGGAATAGTCGACCGCGCGCTGGATCAGGCGGGCGTTCAGCTCTCCGATGTCGAGCGCGTTGCCGTCACCATTGGTCCGGGCTCATTCACCGGCATCCGCGTCGGCGTCGCCGCCGCCCGTGGCTTCGCCCTTTCGCTCGGCGTGCCCGCCGTCGGCATCACGACGCTCGCGGTCATGGCCGAGGCCGAGCGTGAGCGCTCGCCGGGCCGACAGGTGCTGGCCGCCATGGATGCCAAGCGCAACGAGATTTATCTGCAGGCCTTTGACGCCGACGGCACGCCGCTCGATGAAGCCAGGGCCGTGACCGTCGAGGACGCGCAGGCCTTCGCGGCATCCTTCCACGGCGTCGTCACCGGCTCGGCAACGCCCTTGCTGCGACCCGATGCTACAGGCGAACACTCCAACCATTTCCCCATCTCCATCGTGGCGCGCCTTGCCGCTGCCGCCGACCCCTCTTCCGGAAAGCCGAAGCCACTTTATCTGCGCGGACCCGACGCCAAACCGCAGGCCGGGTTTGCGATTGCGCGAGTATGACGATGCTGGAATCCTATCTGTCGCTGAAGCCGGAATTCGAAATCATCCCTATGGATGCCGATGATTGCCATGCGGTCTCGACGCTGCACGGCGAGCGCTTCGCGCGTCCCTGGGGCGATGGCGAGTTCTACAGCCTGCTCAGCCAGGGCAATGTCTTCGGCTTCGTGGCACGGCAGACCAACGCCTTCCTGAAAAAGCCGCTGCCGGGCTTCGTGCTGGCCCGCGAGATTGCTGGCGAGGCCGAGATCCTGACGATCGCCGTGCAGGCGAAGGTCGGACGGTCGGGTCTCGGATGGCGGCTGATGCAGGCGGCGATGCGCGAGGCAAAGCAGCGCGGCGGCGAAAGCATCTTCCTCGAGGTCGACAAGGGCAACGCTGCTGCGCTCGGCCTTTACCGCAAGCTCGGTTTCGACCAGGTCGGAGAACGCCGTGGATACTACAAGGACGCCAATGGCGACGTGTCCACGGCGCTTGTCATGAAGCGCATTCTTCGCTAGTTCCGTCTTGAGACGTTGACTATCGAAAGGCTCCTGATGACGGATGTGGCAAAGACCCTCGAGGAACTCTGCACCGAGCGCGGCATGCGCATGACGGAGCAGCGCCGGGTCATTGCGCGCATTCTCGAGGAATCCGAAGACCATCCCGACGTCGAGGAGCTCTACCGCCGCTCGGTGAAGGTCGACGCCAAGATCTCGATTTCCACTGTCTACCGCACCGTCAAGCTGTTCGAGGATGCCGGCATCATCGCCCGCCACGACTTCCGTGACGGCCGTTCGCGCTACGAGACGGTGCCGGAAGAGCATCACGATCACTTGATCGACCTGAAGACCGGCGTCGTCATCGAGTTCCGCTCGCCGGAGATCGAGGCGCTGCAGGAGCGGATTGCCCGCGAGCACGGTTTCACGCTGGTGGATCACCGGCTCGAGCTCTACGGCATACCGCTCAAGAAGGACGATCACTGATACCATGCGTGCAGCCGCGGAGTGTTCGATTTGATCGCCTGGCTGCGCGTCGCCCTCGCCGGCATCGTCATTCTCATCGCCAGCATCCTGCTCATGCCTTGGCAGCTCCTTGCCCTGCGCTACGACTGGAAGATGCGCCGCTGGCTGCCACGCGTCTGGCACCGCATCATCTGCTTCTGTCTCGGCATCCGGGTTCGCGTTCACGGGCAGATGGAAACGCATCGGCCGCTGATGCTGTGCGCCAACCATTCCTCGTGGATGGACATCATGGTGCTGTCCTCGATCGCCGACGTCGCCTTCATCGCCAAGAACGAGGTGCGCGACTGGCCGATCTTCGGCACGCTCGCCAAGCTGCAGAAGAGCGTGTTCGTGGTGCGCGAGGAAAAGCGCAACACCGGCAACCAGGTGAGCGAGATCGCCGCGCGCATGGCCGACGGCGAGATCGTGGTGCTGTTTCCCGAGGGCACGACATCGGATGGCAACCGGTTGCTCGAGGTGAAATCCTCGCTGTTCGGCGCCGCCGCCATGGCCGTCCCCGCTTCACCCACCGGCACCGTCATCGTGCAGCCCGTCGCGGTCGCCTATACCGGCGTGCATGGCCTTCCCATGGGCCGCTACCACCGCCCGCTCGCCTCCTGGCCCGGCGATGTCGAGATGCTGCCGCACCTCAAAGACATGCTCCGCTGCGGCGCCTTCGACGTCGACGTCCACTTCGGCGAAGCCGTCTCCTACAGCGCCGAGACCAACCGCAAGCAGGTCAGCGCCACGATCGCCAGCCGTATCCGCGCCATGCTGGGTGCGGCGCTCAGAGGTCGGGACGTCCAGCCGTAAAAGCCGTTGCCGATATCTGCATAATCTTGCAGACTTCAAAGCTGACGCTGGAGAACCGTCTGGCATGGCAAAGCGAAAAGCGGAAGCAAACACAGATTGGGCACGCATCCGGGCGCTCTCCGATAACGAGATCGAGCGCATGGCGAACGACGATGCCGAGAACCCTGCCAGCGAGGCAGCCGATTGGGCCGATGCCATGATCGGGCTCCCCAACTTCGACGCCACCGGAAGACGGGATAACAAGCCCTTTTCTCCCGGCGCAAAAACCACTAAATAGCCGGCATGACCCAGGATAGCGCCCTCCTCCCGGCCCCGGAGACCACACTCCGCGATGGCAGCAACAGCCGCAAGGTTTTCATCAAGACCTACGGCTGTCAGATGAACGTCTATGACTCCACGCGCATGAGCGATGCTCTGGCGCGCGACGGCTATGAGCCGACGGAGGACATGGAGCAGGCCGATCTCGTGCTGCTGAACACCTGTCATATCCGCGAGAAGGCCGCCGAGAAGGTTTACTCGGCGCTGGGGCGGCTGCGCGACATGAAGAAGGAGCGCAACAAAGAGGGCCGCGAGTTCATGATCGGCGTGGCGGGTTGCGTGGCGCAGGCCGAGGGCGAAGAGATTCTGCGCCGGGCGCCGGCCGTCGACGTCGTCATCGGGCCGCAGACCTATCACCGCCTGCCGGAAGCGCTGCGCCGCGCCAAGGAAGGGCAGCGCATCGTCGATACGGAATATGCGCTGGAAGACAAGTTCGAGCACCTGCCGATCGCCGAAAAGACCAAGATCCGGGCGCGCGGCGTGACCGCGTTCCTGACGGTGCAGGAAGGCTGCGACAAGTTCTGCACCTTCTGCGTGGTACCCTATACGCGCGGCTCGGAAGTGTCGCGGCCGGTGAGCCAGATCGTCGAGGAAGCGCAGAAGATGGTCGAGGGCGGCGTGCGCGAGATCACGCTGCTCGGCCAGAACGTCAATGCCTGGCACGGCGTCGGCCCTGATGGCCAGGAATGGACGCTGGGCGACCTGCTTTATCGGCTGGCCGAAATCCCCGGCCTTGCCCGCCTTCGCTACACCACCAGCCATCCGCGCGACATGGACGACCGGCTGATCGAGGCGCACCGCGATCTCAGAGCGCTGATGCCCTATCTGCATCTTCCGGTGCAGGCCGGCTCCGACCGGATCCTGAAAGCCATGAACCGCCGCCACACCGCTGCCGAGTACCTGACGCTGGTCGAGCGCATCCGCGCCGCGCGTCCCGATATCGCGCTCTCGGGCGACTTCATCGTCGGTTTTCCGGGGGAGACAGATGCCGATTTTGAGGATACACTAAAACTCGTTGAGAAGGTCCGCTATGCGCAGGCCTTCTCGTTCAAATACTCGACGCGGCCGGGTACGCCCGGCGCTGATCTGAAGGACCAAGTGCCGGAAGAGATCAAGGCAGAACGGCTCGAACGCCTGCAGGCGCTTCTCCTGAAGCAGCAGCAGGAATTTGCCGAATCCTGCGTCGGGAAGACCATCGAACTGTTGCTCGAAAAGCCCGGTCGCATGTCTCAACAACTTATCGGCCGTTCGCCCTGGCTTCAGTCGGTGAATGTTGATGCAAAAGCATCGCAAATCGGTGACATTATTAAAGTGCGAATCACAGGTACCGGACCCAACAGCCTGTTTTCCGAGATGGTAGAGGCTGGTGCCTAACTCAAGGAGCTCGACCGCTTGAACGGACAAGAATTGGTTTCTTCTTCACCGCGCCACCCACGCATCGCGAGCGACGCCAATCACTTTATTCTGACGTTCGAAAACAATCGGTTCGCCAGCGAACTGTTTGGTCAATTCGACCAGAACCTCAAGCTTCTCGAGGAACGCCTTAATATCGACGCCCGAGCGCGTGGCAACTCCGTGGTGATCTCGGGTGACATCGTCACCACCAATCAGGCGCGCCGCACGCTGGACTATCTCTACGACAAGCTCCAGAAGGGTGGCAGCGTGGAACGCTCCGACGTCGAGGGCGCGATCCGCATGGCCGTTGCAGCCGACGATCAGCTGAGCCTGCCGACGATGGAGAAGAAGGCCAAGCTGACGATGGCGCAGGTTTCCACGCGCAAGAAGACCATCATTGCCCGCACACCGACGCAGGATGCCTATCTGCGCGCACTCGAGCGGTCCGAACTCGTCTTCGGCTGTGGCCCTGCCGGTACCGGCAAGACCTATCTCGCCGTTGCCCACGCCGCCCAGCTTCTGGAGCGCGGCGTCGTCGAAAAGATCATCCTCTCGCGTCCGGCCGTCGAAGCCGGCGAGCGCCTCGGCTTCCTGCCCGGCGACATGAAGGAGAAGGTCGACCCCTATCTGCGCCCGCTTTACGACGCGCTCTACGACATGATGCCGGCCGACAAGGTCGATCGTGCCATCACCGCAGGCGTCATCGAAATCGCGCCGCTGGCCTTCATGCGCGGCCGCACGCTGTCCAACGCCGCCGTCATCCTCGACGAGGCGCAGAACACGACGTCTATGCAGATGAAGATGTTCCTAACCCGTCTCGGCGAAAACTCGCGCATGATCGTGACCGGCGACCCGAGCCAGATCGACCTTCCGCGCGGCGTCAAGTCGGGCCTGGTCGAGGCGCTGCAACTCCTGAACGGTGTCGAGGGCATCTCGATCATCCGCTTCAAGGACACCGACGTCGTGCGCCATCCGCTGGTCGGCCGCATCGTTCGCGCCTACGACGCGACCTATCTGACGGACACAGCAGAGGCCGCGCAGCAGGACTGATGGCCGAACTCGACATACAGATCAGCATCGAGGAGGGCGAATGGCCCTCCGAAGACGCGCTCCACGCGCTGGCCGACCGCGTGCTTGAGACGGCCGCGACCTATCTGCGCGAGACCGAGAAGCAGCCGTTTCCGAAAATGGTCCCCGAGGTGTCGCTGGTCTTCACCGACGACGCCTCCATCCAGGACATCAACGCGGAATGGCGCGGCAAGGACAAGCCCACCAACGTGCTTTCATTCCCCGCCTTCCCGGTTCAGCCGGGCAAGGTTCCGGGGCCGATGCTTGGCGATATCATCATCGCCAGGGAGACCGTGGCCCGCGAGGCGGTCGAACTCGAAAAGAGCTTCCACGACCATCTCACTCACCTAATGGTGCACGGCTTCTTGCATCTCTTCGGCTACGATCATAATAATGATACCGAAGCCGAGATAATGGAGGGGCTGGAGACTCGCATTTTGGCGAAACTCGGCCTATCTGACCCATACGAGGGTCAAGACCTTAAAATGGAACCATGAGCGACTTTACGACGAGACCGGCCACCGAGGCCAAGGACACCGCCGATCAATCATCCTCCGACGAGGGTGGCAGTAGTAGCAGGCAGTCCGGACGATCCCAATCCTTCTGGTCGCGGGCTGCCCGCATATTGAGGCCACAGCAGGGTTCGCGCATCCGCGAAGACCTTGCCGACGCGCTGATGACCGACGCGGCCGATGGCGATGCCTTCTCCGCCGACGAGAAGGCGATGCTCAACAACATCCTGCGCTTCCGGGAAGTGCGCGTTGCCGACGTGATGGTGCCGCGCGCCGATATCGAGGCGGTGGACCAGACAATCACCATCGGCGAGCTGATGATCCTGTTCGAGGAATCCGGCCGCTCGCGCATGCCGGTCTATGCCGAAACGCTGGATGATCCGCGCGGGATGGTGCACATCCGCGATCTGCTCTCCTACGTCGCCAAGCAGGCGCGCAACAAGCGCCGTGGATCGACCAAGGCCGCCAAGGGCGCCGAGCCGATCGTCGAGGTCGCGCCGGAGAACCTGCAGAAGGCACCGCGCTCGGCCAAGCCGAACTTCGACCTTGCCCGCGTGGACCTGCAGAAGACGCTTTCCGAAGCAGGCATCATCCGCAAGATCCTGTTCGTGCCGCCCTCGATGCTGGCCTCCGACCTTCTGCGCCGCATGCAGGTGAACCGCACGCAGATGGCGCTCGTCATCGACGAATATGGCGGCACCGACGGGCTGGCCTCGCATGAGGACATCGTGGAAATGGTCGTCGGCGATATCGACGACGAGCACGACGACGAAGAAGTCATGTTCAAGCGGGTCTCCGAGGACATGTTCGTGGCCGACGCCCGCGTCGAGCTTGAGGATATCGCCGAAGCCATCGGGCCGGATTTCGACATCACCGAGCAGGTCGACGAAGTCGATACGCTGGGCGGACTGATCTTCTCCGAACTCGGACGCATTCCCGTGCGCGGCGAAGTCGTTCAGGCGCTGCCGGGCTTCGAGTTCCACATTCTCGACGCCGATCCGCGCCGCATCAAGCGCGTGCGGATTACCCGCAAGCGCCAGGCGATCCGCCGGCGCGCGAAGAGCGATGGTGACGGCGCAATCGGTCTCGACCACGGCGACGAGCGGCAGAGCGAGACGCCGACGGCAAACTGATCACTGCCAACCACGACAACGGGCGGCTTTTTTGAAACACTGCGACCTCAGTTGATTCGCGGATTGGTGGGGTGCGCATGGAGCGAATTGCCGACAGGGTCATCCTGGTCTGGGGCTACAAGAGAGTGCTGCTGGCGATCCTTGCAGGCGCATTCGGCGTTCTGGCCCTTCCGCCCATCGGCTTCTTCGCCGCGATGTTCGTGTCCTTCACGCTTCTGGTCTGGCTGATCGACGGTGCCGCGGCCGCACCCGACAGCGGCATCATCGGGCGCCTCTGGCCATCCTTCGTCACCGGCTGGCTGTTCGGCTTCGGTTACTTCGTCGCCGGCCTCTGGTGGCTCGGGCATGCGCTGATGATCGATGCCGAGGAATTCGCCTGGGCGCTGCCGCTGGCGATCTTCGGGCTGCCGGCGGTGCTTGCGATCTTCTACGGGCTGGCCACAGCGCTTGCCCGCATCCTCTGGTCCGACGGGGTCGGGCGGATCGCGGCGCTGGCGGCGAGCTTCGGCCTGCTCGAATGGGCGCGCAGCGTGCTCTTCACCGGCTTTCCGTGGAATGCCATCGGCTATGGCATGACGCCGGTGCCTGTGATGATGCAGTCGGCCCATATCATCGGGATCATGGGCATCACCGCGCTGTCGGTCTTCGTCTTCGCCGCCCCTGCCCTCATCGGCACCAAGCAGGGCGCCAAAACCGGTATTTCGCTGGCACTGCTGCTGCTTGCCGCGCATGTCGGATATGGCGCCTATGTGCTTTACGGCGCACCGAAGCCTGTTGCCGCCACTACCGACAAGAGCCCCGTCATCCGTCTCGTGCAGCCGATGATCGACCAGAGCGCCAAGATGGACAGCGACGCAGATCGGGCGGCGATCTTCGAGAAGCATCTGAAGCTCTCGGCCGAGGCGCCCAAGGATGGCGGCCGCAAGCCCGACATCATCGTCTGGCCGGAGACGGCAATCCCGTTCATCCTGACCGACAACCAGGATGCGCTGACAAGGATCGCCGATACGCTCGACGACAACCAGGTGCTGCTTGCCGGCGCCGTGCGCGCCGAGGACATGGGCCCCGGCAATCCGCCGCGCTACTATAATTCGATCTACGTGATCGACGGACGCGGCCAGATCATCGCCGCCTCGGACAAGGTGCACCTCGTGCCGTTCGGCGAATACATGCCGTTCGAAAGCCTTCTCAGCGAGTTCGGCATTCAGAATATCGTGGAGATGCCCGGCGGCTTCTCGGCGGCCGCCACGCGCCAGCTGCTGACGCTGCCAAGCGGGCTGAAGCTCTATCCGCTGGTCTGCTACGAGATCATTTTCCCCGGCGAAATGACCGGCGATATCGGCTCGGCATCAGCCATTTTGAACATCACCAACGATGCCTGGTTTGGCGCAACGCCAGGCCCCTACCAGCACTTCCAGCAGGCCCGTGTTCGGGCCGTGGAAACGGGTCTGCCGCTGATTCGCGACGGCAATAGCGGGATTTCCGCCCTTGTCAGCCCCCGTGGTGAAATTATTGCAGGTCTTTCGCTCAATGAGACCGGCTTTATTGACGCAACCCTTGATAGTTTCACCTCTCCGGCCCATCTGCCGCTGTCACGCGAAACGTACTTCTGGTTGATCGAAACACTTCTGCTTGCAATTGCACTGGCTTCGCGTTTTGGTTTTGTTTTCAAGCGTAATTGACCGAAAACCCCTAAAATTGCATAGTGGTTAGGATCGGCATTCTTAACGTATGGTTCAAGGTGAGTGTATCACACTTTGCAACGTGGCGTTTTGGGGATGGGTTTGGGCGTGCCGGTTTAAACAAGGGCAGAATTATTGTTAGGGCAGCACCATGATTGAGAACAAGAAGAAGCCGAACCCGATCGACATTCACGTCGGCAGCCGTATTCGCCTTCGCCGGACTATGCTTGGAATGAGCCAGGAAAAGCTTGGGGAAAGCCTTGGCATTACATTCCAGCAGATCCAGAAATACGAAAAAGGCACCAACCGCGTCGGCGCGAGCCGGCTGCAAAACATCTCCAGCATTCTGAACGTTCCGGTCTCCTTCTTCTTCGAGGATGCACCCGGCGAGAACGCTGGCATGGCGGGTGGCATGGCGGAAGCCTCCAGCTCCAACTACGTGGTCGACTTCCTGTCTTCCTCGGAAGGTCTGCAGCTGAACCGCGCCTTCGTGAAGATCACCGATCCCAAGGTACGCCGCAAGGTCGTCGAACTGGTCAAGGCACTGGCCGCCGAAGCCGACTCCGAATAAGCATCCCTCATAAGTCATAATAGAGAACGCGGTCGTAAAGGCCGCTTTTTTGCGTTTTTTGGGCAAAATTTGTCACTTCGTCGCAGATATAAAGATATATTTATGTCCTTCTGCGCTTGTTTTTCAACCCTGAACTGAGTACCACTACCGAGCTTTTTATTCTTTGAGGGGAATCCCGGAATGCGTGCCAATTACCTCTTCACCAGCGAATCCGTAGCTGAAGGTCACCCGGACAAGGTCTGCGACCGTATCTCCGACGAGATCGTGGATCTGGTGTACCGCGAAGCCGCCAAGACCGGCATCAACCCTTGGGGCGTGCGCATCGCATGCGAAACGCTGGCAACCACCAACCGCGTGGTCATCGCCGGTGAAGTTCGCCTGCCGCCGAGCCTGATGAAGAAGGACAAGAACGGCGCCGACGTCATCAACCCGTCGAAGTTCAAGACCGCCGCACGCCGCGCCATCAAGGACATCGGCTACGAGCAGGACGGCTTCCACTGGAAGACCGCCAAGATCGACGTTCTCCTGCACTCGCAGTCCGCCGACATCGCACAGGGCGTCGACAACGCCGCCGACCAGCAGGGCGACGAAGGTGCCGGCGACCAGGGCATCATGTTCGGTTACGCCTGCAAGGAAACGCCGGACCTCATGCCGGCGCCGATCTACTACTCGCACAAGATCCTGCAGCTGCTCGCCGCCGCCCGCAAGGCCGGCAACGGCGACGCCGCCAAGCTCGGCCCGGACGCCAAGAGCCAGGTCACCGTTCGCTACGTCGACGGCAAGCCGTCCGAGGTTGCCTCGATCGTTCTCTCCACGCAGCACCTCGATGACAGCTGGGATTCGAAGAAGGTTCGCGCCGTGGTCGAGCCATATATCCGCGAAGCCCTCGGCGACCTGCCGATCGCCGACGATTGCAAGTGGTACATCAACCCGACCGGCAAGTTCGTCATCGGCGGCCCTGACGGCGACGCCGGCCTGACCGGCCGCAAGATCATCGTCGACACCTACGGCGGTGCTGCTCCGCATGGCGGCGGCGCATTCTCCGGCAAGGACACGACCAAGGTCGACCGTTCGGCAGCCTACGCCGCTCGCTACCTCGCCAAGAACGTCGTGGCGGCCGGCCTTGCCGAGAAGTGCACGATCCAGATCTCCTACGCCATCGGCGTTGCCCAGCCGCTGTCGATCTATGTCGACCTGCACGGCACCGGCAACAAGGTGACGGAAGACCAGGTCGAAGCGGCGATCCGCAAGACCATGGACCTGTCGCCGACCGGCATTCGTCGTCACCTGGACCTCAACAAGCCGATCTACGCCAAGACCTCCGCATACGGCCATTTCGGCCGCAAGGCTGGCCGTGACGGTTCGTTCTCCTGGGAGAAGACCGACCTGGTGAAGCCGCTCAAGGAAGCGATCAAGGCTTAATACGATGACTGACATGGAACGTCGCGGACGCGCGACCGAGGCTTTCTTCGGTCGCCGCAAGGGTAAGGCACTTCGCGGACAACAGGCGGAGAAGCTCAGCACCCTCTTGCCGGCGTTCATCATCGACCTCTCGGCGGCTCCCCCGGAGCCGCTGAGCACTCTCTTTCCCGTCGAGACCAACCGGCTGCGTCTTGAGATCGGCTTCGGCGGCGGCGAGCATCTGATCCACCGCGCGATCGAAACGCCTTCGACCGGCTTCATCGGCGTCGAGCCCTTCATCAATTCGATGCAGAAGCTGCTTGCCAGCGTCGACAATGCCGGCGCCCGCAATGTCCGCGTCTACAACGACGACGCGACGCAACTGCTCGACTGGCTGCCGGATGGATCGATCGACCAGATCGACCTGCTCTACCCGGATCCCTGGCCGAAGCGGAAGCACTGGAAGCGCCGCTTCGTCTCGAAGACCAATCTTGACCGCTTTCACCGCGTGCTGAAGCCCGGCGGCCTGTTCTGCTTCGCCTCCGACATCGACACCTATGTGAACTGGACGCTTCTGAAATGCCGCGACCACGGCGGCTTCGACTGGCAGGCCAGCAACGCAGCCGACTGGTTGACGCCCTACGAGGGCTGGCCGAGCACGCGCTACGAGGCCAAGGCTAGGCGCGAAGGGCGCTCGTCCGCCTATCTGACGTTCAAGCGCGTCTAGCGTCGAACGACGGCGGAATATCCAGCAGGATAGCGCCTTCTTGCCATTCAGGCGCCTTGCTCGCGATCACGCCATCAGGCCCGACCGCGAGCGTGCAGCCGCAGCTCATCCAGCCATCTCCCCTGTCGCCGACGACATCGGAGGAGATGACCCAGCTGCCCGTGCGGACCGCGCAGGCGCGAAGGCTCTCGATCGCGGGCTCGCGCCATTGATCCACCTTGTGCGCCCGGATCATCATGTTGAGCGGAGCGCAGACGACGGAGGCGCCGTTTGCCACGATGGCATCGGAGAATGCCGGATCACGAAAGTCGCTGCAGATATTGATGCCGAAGCCACGGCCGGCTCTTCGCCAGACGGGAAATGCATCGCCCGGGGTGCAGCCATCTTCCAGCGGTTTCGCCTTGGCGTATACGCCCGCCACGGCGCCGCTCTCGATCAGCATGGCGCTGTTGTAGACCAGATCGCCACGCCGCTCGACAAAACCGACGATGACGGCCGTCCTGATGGAACGGAGCGTCCCGAGCAGCTGGCGCAGCGCCGGATCATCGACGCAAAGCGCGCGCCGCTCGTTGATCGAGCGGTCGTAGCTATGGCCCTGGAGGTAGCATTCGGGAAAGATGGCGAGATCGGCGCCGTGGCTATCGGCCCATGTCAGGTCGCGCAGGATCACGCCCGCCGCCTTCTCAGCGTCATCGAAAATGGGGAAACGCTGGAAGGACGCTATTCGCATGAGATGGGCGTAGCATGAGTCGCCCCTCAAAAACAAAACAACGGCGCTCCGGGGAACGCCGTCTGTTTTCATGCTGACCCGCCTTTAGTGCAGGCTGACCGTCTTCAGCTCGTCTTCAGCGGCCTTGAAGAAGGTGCTGGAGCGGTTGTCCGTTAAGAGGATCGGGGTTCCGTCCGCGCCGAAGAGCGCCCAGAGATCGACGTTCGGATCGATATCGGGAGCTTCCGGAAAACACCGGGGAACATCCTCGGAGCGGATTTTCCTGATATAGGCGACCTCGCCGTTGCCGATGCCGGCAAGCTCGGTCTTGGTCAGGTGCGAATTGGCTTCTTTCATCAACATTCCTGTACCTCCAGAGAGAAGGGACCAACGGTGCGATTTGCGCCGTTGTCCTACTGTGGGACCGAAATGTTAATTTTCTTCACCATACGCGACGGCTCCGGGCGAATGAGATCCACCGACAGAAGGCCGTTCTTGAGGCCCGCGCCGAGAACCTGCATGCCATCGGCGAGCACGAAAGTGCGCTGGAACTGTCTGGCGGCGATGCCGCGATAGAGATATTCGCGCTCGCCCTGCTCGACCTGGCGGCCGCGGATGACCAGCTGGTTTTCCTCGACGGAAATGTCGAGTTCCTCTTCGCTGAAGCCGGCGACAGCCAGCGTGATGCGCAGGCGCTCAGGATCATCGGTGATGCGGTCGGCGGCGAGGCGCTCGATATTATAAGGGGGATATCCGTCACTCGCCTTGGAAATCCGCTCCAGCGTCTTTTCCATGGCGTCGAAACCCAGCAACAGCGGGCTGGCGAAAGGCGTCATACGGCTCATCAGCGTTCCAAGTCCTTGATGCAAGCGACCCTTCCGGACCTGAAGACAGCATCCGGATGTTGCTAATATGGGAACGAATGCTGTCATTCGCAAGACAGGGCGCAAGACAGGGAAGCGAGACGTGCGCCTCTCCCAGCACGCGATTGCACCGCCTTGACAAAGCTTGCTGCGCCTCGCATCAAATCCTGCCCGGTGCCGGCTGTGCCGATTTGCGGCGGGAAGGTAAACAGATGGTGCATGCATCGATACATGCGTCGATACAGGCACCGGGAGGATGGGACGAACGGAATGGCAAACCCGAGAAAGATCATTATCGACACCGACCCAGGTCAGGACGACGCGGCCGCGATCATGCTGGCCTTCGGCAGCCCTGAGGAACTGGAACTGCTCGGCATCACCACCGTCGCCGGCAACGTGCCGCTCTCCTATACCAGCCGCAATGCGCGCATCGTCTGCGAGCTCTGCGGCAAGACCGACACCAAGGTTTTCGCCGGCGCCGACAAGCCGATCGCCCGTCCACTCGTCACCGCCGAGCATGTGCATGGCAAGACCGGCCTCGACGGTCCCAAGCTAGATGAGCCGACCATGCCGCTGCAGGCCGGCCACGCCGTCGATTTCATCATCGAGACGCTGCGCAGCGAGCCTGAAGGCACCGTGACGCTCTGCACGCTCGGACCGCTGACGAATATCGGCCTCGCCTTCCAGAAGGCGCCTGACATCATCGGCCGCGTGCGCGAGCTCGTCATGATGGGCGGCGGCTATTCCGAGGGCGGCAACATCACGCCGGCGGCCGAATTCAACATCTACGTCGATCCCGAGGCCGCTGACATCGTGTTCCGCTCCGGCGTGCCGATCGTGATGATGCCGCTCGACGTAACGCACAAGCTCTTGACGCTCAAATCGCGCGTCAAGCGCATGGCCGAGATCGGCACGCGTCCGGCGATCGCGATGGTCGAGATGCTGGAATTCTTCGAGCGCTTCGATGTCGAGAAATACGGCACCGACGGCGGCCCGCTGCACGACCCGACGGTCGTTGCCTATCTGCTGAAGCCGGAGCTGTTCAAGGGACGGGTCTGCAATGTCGAGATCGAAGTGAAGTCGGAGCTGACCGTCGGCATGACCGTGGTCGATTGGTGGCACGTGACCGACCGCAAGCGCAACGCGACCGTGATGCGCGATGTCGACGCGGACGGCTTCTTCGATCTCCTGATCGAACGCTTCGCCCGCATCTGACTATCTTGAATAAATGAGGTCAGGCCCGCTTATGCGGGCCCGATCGGATCAGGCGTCCTTCTGGTCGAAGACCGAGTTGGTTTCGGCTTCGACGATCTTCGGGCCGCCCTTGGCGACGCCGACCATGGCGGGGCGCAGGACGCGTTCGCCGATGGAATAGCCGGCCTGGACGACCTGGACGACGGTGTTGTTGGGCACGTCGGGGTTCGGCACTTCGAACATCGCCTGGTGGAAGTTCGGATCGAACTTCTGGCCGACCGGCTCCAGCTTGCGCACGCCGTGGCGCTCCAGCGTCGACAGCATCGAGCGCTCGGTCATCTCGACACCTTCGATCAGCGTCGTCAGGCCGGCATCGGCGCCGGCGCGGGCCTCTTCCGGAATGGCGTCGAGCGCGCGGCGCAGGTTGTCGGAGACAGCCAGCATGTCGCGGGCGAAGCCGGCCGCGGAATAGGACTTGGCGTCCTTGACTTCGCGCTCGGTGCGGCGACGCAGATTGTCCATGTCGGCGGCGAGGCGCAGATAGCGGTCGCGCAGCTCGGCATTCTCAGCCTTCAGGAGCTCGATCGGATCGGGCTCGGCTGCGGTCTCGTTCTCGACGTTTGCGGCGGCGTCGGCTGCGGCTTCTTCCGCGGCTGCGTCAGGTCCGTTCTTCGTCGTCTCGTCAGTCATGACGTTCTCCGGTCATTGGTGGCTTTTGGATGTGCCCGATATCGAACTTTGAACATCAAAAATCAAGTCTGCGTGACGAAGAAGGTCGGAAACACAGGCATGTTCGGCCCGTGACGACCGCTTATGAAAGCGACAGCGAGGCGGCAGCCATATGTCATTCTTACTTTCGCAAAGGCTGATATGGTGCGACACTCATCTCCCAACCTGGGAGGTGCTGAGATGGCCGACGAAAACGTCTATGTCGGGAAATGCTTTTGCGGTGCCGTGGAACTGACCGTGACCGGCACGCCTGTCGCGATGGGCTATTGCCATTGTCGCTCCTGCCAGCACTGGTCGGCCGGACCGATCAACACCTTCACGCTGTGGCAGCCTCAGGCGGTTCGCGTCACCAAGGGTGGCGAGCATGTCGAGAGCTTCCAGAAGACCGATTACAGCGTGCGCAAATTCTGCGACACCTGCGGCGGGCATCTCTACAGCGAGCATCCGCTCTGGGGCGTGACCGATGTCTATGCGCCCGTTATCCCCGATCTCGATTACAAGCCGACCATGCATGTGAACTACGAAGACACCATCCTGCACGTGAAGGACGGGTTGCCGAAGTTCAAGGACATGCCTTCGGAAATGGGCGGCTCCGGCGTGCAGCTGCCTGAGTAACGCCTACCGCTATTTGGACGGGCGCGAGAGCCTTGCCATGAGCTGGGCGGTGTAATCGACCATCGGCACGATGCGCGAATAGTTGAGCCGCGTCGGGCCGATGACGCCGACGGCGCCGACGATGCGGTCGTCCTCGTCGCGATAGGGTGCGACGATCAGCGAAGAGCCGGAGAGCGAGAAGAGTTTGTTTTCCGAGCCGATGAAGATGCGAACGCCCGGGCCGCTTTCGGCCAGGTTCAGCAGCTCCAGCAGGCTGTCCTTCTTCTCGAGATCATCGAACAGCATGCGCAGCCGATCGAGATCATCCGGATTGCCCAGCCCCTCCAGGAGATTGGCGCGGCCGCGGATGATGAGCTGCGCCGGCTTGCCTTCATCCGCGCTGCCGGACCAGACCGCGATGCCGCGCTCCACCAGATCCTGCGACAGCGCGTCGAGCTCGTGGCGCACATCGGCCTTCAAGCGGCCGAGCTGGCTGCGCAGCTCGGGCAGCGTCTGGCCGGTCATGTGGGCGTTGAGGAAATTCGCGGCTTCGGTGAGCTGCGAGGAGGTGACGCCGGCGGGGAGTTCGATGATGCGGTTTTCGACCTGATCGTGATCACCGACGAGAACGGCAAGCGCCTTGGTGGGCTCCAGGCGGATGAACTCGACGTGCTTGAGCACGGGATCGCTCTTCGAGGTGATGACGAGACCGGCGCCGCGCGACATGCCCGACAGCATGCGGCTTGCCTCGTTCATCATCGCTTCCATCGGGCCGTCACGGCTTTCCGCCCGCACCTGCCGGTCGATATTGGCGCGGTCCTCGGCGGAGAGATCGCCGACCTGCATGAAGGCATCGACGAAGAAGCGCAGGCCCACCTGCGTGGGCAGGCGGCCAGCGCTGACATGCGGGGAATAGACGAGGCCGAGCTCTTCCAGATCGCTCATGACGTTGCGCACCGAGGCCGGCGACAGCGACATGGGCAGGATGCGCGAAAGATTGCGCGAGCCCAGCGGCTCGCCCGTCTCCAGATAGCCCTCGACGATGCGACGGAAGATTTCCTTGGAGCGTTCGTCCAGCGCGGCAACGGCGTCCGAAATCGTCGACGACCTGAATTCCATTAAGCCTTGCGCACCCATGCTGATAATGATGCCGCAAAATATAGCCAATCTCCCCGTGGGCGCAAAAGGGAATTTGCAAATGCGCGCCGCCAATCGTAGAAGCGGTCAACAACAGACCCGCACATAGGATGAAGCCTGGGATCGCGCCCGCGTTCCCGGCCCCGTGCACCGAGGAGAATTAGGATGCGGCCATCAGGCAGAAAAACCGACCAGATGCGCAAGGTCACCTTCGAGCGCAACTTTTCCAAGCACGCCGAAGGCTCCTGTCTGGTGAAATTCGGCGACACGCACGTGCTCTGCACGGCGAGCCTTGAAGAAAAGACGCCGCCGTGGCTGCGCAATACCGGCAAAGGCTGGGTCACCGCCGAATACGGCATGCTGCCGCGCGCCACCGGCGACCGCATGAAGCGCGAAGCCGCCGCCGGCAAGCAGGGCGGCCGCACCCAGGAAATCCAGCGCCTGATCGGCCGCTCGCTGCGCGCCGTGGTGGATCTCAAGGAACTCGGCGAACGCCAGATCACGCTCGACTGCGACGTGATCCAGGCTGATGGCGGCACGCGCACGGCATCCATCACCGGCGCATGGATCGCGCTCTACGACTGCCTGAAGTGGATGGAAAGCCGCAACATGATCAAGGTCGAGCGGGTTCTGAAGGACCACGTCGCCGCGATCTCCTGCGGCGTCTTCGCCAGCCAGCCTGTCATCGATCTCGATTACCTCGAGGACTCGTCCGCGGAGACCGATGCGAACTTCGTGATGACGGGTTCGGGCGGGATCGTCGAAATCCAGGGCACGGCCGAGGGCACGCCGTTCAGCGAGGAAGAGTTCGGCGCGCTGATGGCGCTTGCCAAGAACGGCATTGCCGAACTGGTGGAGATGCAGAAGGCGGCGATTGCCTGAGGGGAGCTGAATAAAGGCCCCTCCCCAACCCTCCCCACAAGGGGGAGGGCTTAACCCAGACGCCCCGTCGACGTTCAATTTGGGCAGGCGGTTGCCACGGGTCTTCTCCCCCCTTGTGGGGGAGATGGCCGGCAGGCCAGAGAGGGTCTTAATCCAGCACGCGACGGCGCCCCGGAGAATGACAGCATGATCGACGGCATTCTTGAAACCGCGCTTTACGTCGACGACCTCGATGCCGCCGAACGCTTCTATCGCGATGTTCTCGGCCTCGAGAAGGTTCTGCGCCATGACAACCGGCACGTCTTCTTTCGCTGCGGCGCAGGCATTCTCCTGATCTTCAACCGCCACGAAACGATCAAGCCGCCCTCTTCCGACGCGCTGCCGGTTCCGCCGCATGGCACCACCGGCGCGGGGCATGCCTGTTTCCGGATGAGTGCGGAAGCGATTGACTTGATCGCGGAAAAGCTCAACAAAGCGGGCGTTTCCATCGAAAGCGATTTCTGCTGGCCGAACGGGGCGCGATCGATCTATTTCCGCGATCCTGACGGCAACAGCCTGGAATGCGCCGAACCCAAACTTTGGAATCTTTGAAGGACCGCTCATGCGCAAGCTCGATACCCGCACCATCGTCGTTGCCAGCCACAATGCCGGCAAGATACGCGAGATCGCCGACCTGATCGGTCCTTTCGGCTTCTCGGCGAAATCGGCAGCCGAACTGAAATTCGAGGAGCCGGATGAGACCGGCACGACCTTCGAGGAAAACGCCGCGATCAAGGCGCTGGCTTCCGCCAAGGCTTCCGGCCTGCCGTCGCTCTCCGACGACAGCGGCCTGGTGATCGACGCGCTGGACGGCGCACCCGGCGTCTACACCGCCAACTGGGCGGAAACCGCCGATGGCACGCGCGATTTCGCCATGGCGATGCAGAAGGTCGAAACCGCTCTTCAGGAAAAGGGCGCCACCACGCCGGAGCAGCGCACCGCGCGCTTCGTCAGCGTTCTCTGCCTGGCGTGGCCGGATGGGCACACCGAAATGTTCCGCGGCGAAGTCGAAGGCTTCGTCGCCTGGCCACCGCGCGGCACTGAAGGCTTCGGCTACGATCCGGTCTTCCAACCCGAGGGCTACGACACCACATTCGGCGAGATGAACGCGGAAGAGAAGCATGGCTGGAAGCCGGGCGACGCTGCCGCTCTCTCGCATCGCGCCCGCGCCTTCAAGATCTTCGTCGAAACCTGCCTGGACGCATAAGACCCGAATCGTGGACACTTTGGAACAGCCTAACCTGACGCGCTATGCATCTCTTTTGCCCGATACCGGCGAGCCCGGCTTCGGCGTCTACGTGCATTGGCCGTTCTGTGCCGCCAAGTGCCCCTATTGCGACTTCAACAGCCATGTGCGCCACCAGCCTGTGGACCAGGAGCGCTTTACCGCCGCCTTCCTGAAGGAGATGGCGGCGATGCGGCAGCTGAGCGGCCCGAAGACTGTCACCAGCGTCTTCCTCGGCGGCGGCACGCCCTCGCTGATGAACCCATCGACCGTCTCGGCCATTCTCGACGGCATCGCCAAGGAATGGCACATGCCTGATGGCATCGAGATCACCATGGAGGCCAACCCCTCCAGCGTCGAGGCCGAGCGTTTTCGCGGCTACCGCGCCGCCGGCGTCAACCGCGTGTCGCTGGGCGTGCAGGCGCTGAACGATCGCGACCTCAAATTCCTCGGGCGTCTGCACGATGTCGAGGATGCGCTGAAGGCGATCAAGCTGGCGCGCGACATCTTCCCGCGCATGTCCTTCGACCTGATCTATGCCCGTCCCAAGCAGACGGTCGAGGAATGGGAACGCGAGCTGCGCGAAGCGATCTCCTACGCCGTCGACCACCTGTCGCTCTACCAGCTGACGATCGAGGAGGGCACGCCCTTCTTCGGGCTGCACAAGATGGGCAAGCTCGTCGTGCCCGACGACGATCAGTCGGCGCTGCTCTATGAGGCGACACAGGACATCACCGCCGCCGAGGGCATGCCCGCCTACGAAGTCTCCAACCACGCCCGCCCAGGCGCCGAGAGCCGCCACAATCTCACCTACTGGCGCTACGGCGACTATGCCGGCATTGGCCCCGGCGCGCATGGACGGCTGACGCGCGGCCCCATCAAGCTCGCCACCGCCACCGAGCGCAAGCCGGAAGCCTGGCTGGAGCTCGTCGAGCGCGACGGCCACGGCGTGCTCGACCAGGAGCAGCTGGGCTATGACGAACAGGCCGACGAACTACTGCTGATGGGACTTCGCCTCACCGAAGGCGTCGACCTCGCCCGCTGGCAACAGCTCTCCGGCCGCGACCCCGATCCGAAGCGCGAAGAATTTTTACTGGAACACGGGTTTATCGAACGGATCGGCAATTCGCGCATCCGCTGCACGCCGTCGGGGATGCTGATTCTGGATTCGGTGGTGGCTGATCTGGCTTGTTGATTTTGGGGGTGAGGCCTCTGGAGAGGTTTTCGCAAGTGGCCCCTCATCCGCCTGCCGGCACCTTCTCCCCAACGGGGAGAAGGTGGCCCGAAGGTTTCAGGTGCAACTTGTTGCACCGGGGATGAGGGGGCTCCGGGCTCTGCCCTATCCTGTTGTTCTTAAATAACTCCCGCACTCAAACCACCCTCCTCCGCACCCGCGCAAACAACCGCCCATCGATCGCAGCCAAACCGATCGCGATCATCGCCATGCCGATCAGGTGCTTGGCCTGCAGCTGCTCGCCCAAGATGGCCGCGCCGAGCAGGATGGCGCTGACGGGGATGAGGAAGGTGACGAGCATCAGGTTGGTGGCGCCCGCCGTGGCGAGGATGCGGAAGAAGAGGACGTAGGCGACCGCTGTCGAGAGCAGCGCCAGGCCGAAGAGCGCCATCCAGGTCTCGGCCGAGGGGGCGGCGAGCGTCCAGGGGTGATCGACGATGAGGGCGATGGGGAGCATCAGCACGCTGGAGGCGGTGACCTGGCCAGCGGCGGGGAGAAGCGGTGCCATGCCCATCTGGCGGAAGCGGCGACCGTAGATGCCGGCGAAAGAGTAGGAGATTGCGGCGCCGAGAACGGCGAGCTGCGCCAGCACATTGGTTCCCAAATCGCGCAGCGCATCGAAGCCGATCATGTAGGCGACGCCGGCGAAGCCGACGATGACGCCGAGCAGGCGGTTTCCGGTCATCTTCTCATCCGCCGTCAACAGATGCGCGACGACGACGCCGAAGAGCGGCGTGGTGGCGTTGAGGATCGAGGCAAGGCCGCTCGCAATATGGGTTTGTCCCCAGACGATAAGGCAGAAGGGGATCATGTTGTTGATCAGGCCCATGACGAAGAAGGCGGCCCAAGACTTGCCATCACGCGGCATGGCGTGGCCGGTGGCGCGCACGATCAGATTCAGCGCGACGGCGGCGATCAGCACGCGGCCGGTGACGATGGTAAACGGCGGCAGGGTTTTCACCAGGATGCCGTTGAACAGGAAGGAGCCGCCCCAGAGCAGCGACAGCACCAGCAACATTCCCCATTCGGCAAGACCCATCTGTCTCTGCTGCATCGCTTCTCTCCCTCTCCCAGCATAGCAAGGCATAGCGCCACGCCCGCGCTGGCGCCACCCGTTTCCTGTGGGCTCTCACAAATCTCGCGACCGGTGGAAAAAGTGGACACCTGCACTCATAAAACGCTTTCCTGCCGCGCATTTGCTGATTATCATAGTCAGGATTAAGACGCATACAGGCAAGGCCGAACCTCAGTCATGGCAGTTCAACAGATCGCGCGGACGGCGCCCGGGCTCCCGCAGCCGATTGGCTTGTCCCACGCTTTTTCCGGCGATCACGCCTGGTGCCGCGAGAAGATGATGCTGGCGGATGAGCTGGCCGGTGGCGTCGCCCTCGCAACATTCTTCGAGGATGGCGGTTTCGAGCGGGCGATCGACCGGTACACCGAGGTCACCAAGGGCACGGACCGCCGCGCCGTCGTCTCCATGTGGTCGCTCTACTACTTCGCCGGGATCAGCATTCCCTATCTGCTCGCCCGTCGCCTGGCTGGCCAGGTGCTGCCGGTGGCGTTTGATGAGATGACGATCGCGCTCACCGAGGACGGGCTGCCGCGTGCCTTCGGCGTCTCCCATCGCGGCATGATCGGCGAAGAGACGAGCGCCGACGAATTTACCGTGGTCGGGCCGCTGATGTCTGATCATCTCAACACGGCCGTCGAGCGCCTGAAGCGCTGCGGGCTCTCGGCCAAGCTCCTGTGGAACAACGCCGCCGTCTACATCGACTATACGCTGCGGCTGACCGATAGCGAGGGCGGAGGGCGCTCGGCTCCCGACCTGCCGCTCTTCGTGCGCGGGTGCCTGCCGGATGGCGGGCCGAACCCGCTCTGCGGCAGCGTCAGACAGGTCGAGGAAGACGGGCAGATGATCCAGCGGCGCAAGCTCTGCTGCCTGCGCTACATGCTTCCCGGGGTCGCCAGCTGCGGCAATCGCTGCGCACTGCCCAGCCAGCGCAATCCGCAATAGCGGTGTCCACACCGCCGCCCTGAGAGCGGCGATGTGTTGAAACGCTTGGCCGATCAGGCTCTGCGGGACGCACCCGTCTTGAAGAGGCTGCCGGTCGGCGTCTTCAGGAACATATCGAGCGGAATGTGTTCCTGGTGCAGGAAGCCGGTTGCGGGTAGCAGCCCGTCGCGCACCATCTCGATGACGGCTACGACCGATGCCGAGGTTGTCCAGGCGATCGCCGTGCGGCGGGCGCCTGATATCTCGATCGGGTAATAGGCGCGCACGAATTCCTTGCGGCGCAGGCTGCCACGCTCGGTGCCTTCGGCGGCCACATGCACGTAGACGACATCGTCATCGACGGGGGGCTTGGCCTCCGTCAGGATCTCGCCGGCGAGCTTGCGCTTGTCGCGCATCAGAAGCTCGTGGAAGAAGAAGTTCATCAGGTCCATGTGGCCGGGATAGCGCATGGTCTTGTAGTCAAGGTTCTCGACCTTGCCGAGCAGCGTGTCGCACATGGTGCCGAGACCGCCCGAGGTCGTGAACGCCTCAAGCTTCACGCCCTCGACGTAGATGGTTTCGAGCCACTCCATCGGCGACACCAGCTTGCGCACGCCGCCTTCGATCACTTCGCAATCGTTCAGATATTCGTTGACCACGCCCTCCGGCGACCAGTTGAAGGCATAGCCCAAGAGGCCCGTCGGATTTTGCGGCAGGGCGCCGACGCGCATGCGGATCGAGCGGCAGCGATCGAAGCCATCGGCAAGGCTCGAGCCGACGATGCCGACGAAGCCCGGGGCAAGCCCGCATTGCGGCGCCATCAGGCCACGCGCGGTTTTCGACAGCTCGATGATGAAGTTGGTGGTGGGCACATCTTCCGTCAGATCGAAATAATGGATGCCGGCGGCATGGGCGGCGCGCGCCAGCTCGATGTTCAGGTGATAGGGCAGGCACGACAGCACCGCGTCGACACCCGACAGCAATTCACCGATGACGGCGGGGTCGGAGATATCGCCGCTATGGCACTTGAACGGCACCTCGCCGACAGGCAGCTGCGCATCCACACCCGTGACCTCGAAGCCGCCCTCATGCAAAAGCGTGGCGGCCAGCCGCCCGACCTTGCCCAGACCGAGTACGGCGATTTTCGTAAAGCTCATTTATATCCTCCCAAGGCGCGGCGTTTTCCTCCCGCCGCGCGTATGCTTGAAAGGGCTGTATAAAATAAACAGCGCATAAAAGGAAACGGCCGGGATCGCTCCCGGCCGCTTAATTTCGATGCTATGATCGCGACTATTCGTTGATCAGGCGCTTCAGCAGCTCGATCTCGTGCGACAGCTTGCTGTCACCTGAAATCAGCTCCTCGATCTTGCGCACGGCGTGCAGCACGGTCGTGTGGTCACGTCCGCCGAAGCGACGACCGATCTCCGGGAAGGAGCGCGGCGTCAGGGTCTTGGCCAGATACATGGCGATCTGGCGCGGCTTGACGATGACGCGCGTGCGACGGTTCGAGACCAGCTCCTGGCGCGACACGTTGTAGTGACGGGCGACGATGCGCTGGATATCCTCGATACGTACGCGGCGCGGCTCGCCAGAGCCGACCAGGTGGGCGAGAAGCTCGTCCACGCGCTCGACCGTCAGGTTCGGCTCGAAGGAGCGACGGAAGAGCAGCTGGTTGAAGGCGCCTTCCAGTTCGCGGCCGCTGGCGGTGATGCTGCGGGCAACGTGGTTGAGCAGCTCGCTCGACATTTCCAGCGACGGGTCTTCGCCACGGGCGACCTCAAGGCGGCGCTGGAGGATTTCGAGACGCATCTCGTAATCCGGGCCGTCAAGCTCGATCGCCACGCCACCCTGCAGACGCGAACGAACGCGCGGGTCGAGCGATTCCAGCTCCCAGGGTGCGCGGTCGGCTGCGACGACGACCTGCTTGGCGCTGTCGAGCAGCATGTTCAAGAGATGGCAGAACTCGTGCTGGATCATCTTGCCCTGCAGGAACTGCATGTCGTCGATGATCAGAAGGTCGATGTTGCGAAGCGAGTCCTTCAGCGTCAGCGCATCATTGTCGCGGATCGCGGTCGCGAAACGCCACATGAAGTATTCCGCCGTCAGGTAGACGACGCGCAGCTGGCGCGGGTTCTGTACGGCTGCATTGGCGATTGCCTGCAGCAGATGGGTCTTGCCGAGACCGACCGTGGAATGAACGAAGAGCGGGTTGAAGCGCACTGCGCCCTGACCGGCTTCGGCAATGGTTTTTGCGGCCGCGAGAGCGACGCGATTGGAGCTGCCTTCGACGAAGGTGTCGAAGGTGAAGCGGTTATCGAGCGGCGAGCCGAAGAGCGGCTGGCCCGATGTGGCCGGACGCGCGGCGGATGCCGCCGAAACGGCCTGCTGTACGATCTGGCCGGCCTGCTGAGCGACCGGGCGACGGATCGGCGCGACTGATGATACCGGCTCCTGCGTCGCCGTTTCTTCCGGTTTGCTGGTTGCGCGCGCTGCCGTGCGAACCAGGATTTCGACCTTCAGGATTTCAGCGTCTTCCGCCTGGAAGATGCCGGTGATCAGGTCGAGATAGCGATTGTTGATCCAGGACTTCAGAAAAGTTGTTGGGACCGTCAGCCGTACGACACTCTTGGAGACGGAATGGAGCTTCAGTCGTGCAAACCAGCTTGCGTAGACATCCGGACCGACCTGCGCCTTCAGGCGTGCACTTGCTCGTTCAAAAAGTATGCCATCATTCTTCATGTCTCCCTTTTCCCCCGCCGCGTCTGGGCAAATAGAGCCTAACGTCTGAGATACCTTGTCCGAGTTGTCCAAAGCACTCGCCGCCATCGAATTCATGTGCATCTTGCCGCCTTATAGTTCCATCGGCCGACCTAATTCTGGTCGCCCGATCATTTCCCCGCTTATGACCTGACAGCATCACCCTCATGCTCTGCCGTCGGCCGGTTCACTCAAACGCGTGCCTCTTAACGAGAGGCGACTGTTGGAGGCGAAGCCAACCGCTTCATGCGGTCTTATTGCTTCTTGTCTCCTAGGTGCCCGCTCCTCGTCCAACGAACACCAGCCTGCCTGCGTATGCTTTTTCTCTTTATTAGGATCGCACGCGCTGCGTGCAGCCCCTCAAAAAAGGCGCACAGATGATCCCGTTCCGCGGCAGCCACAGCCGCGGTCCAATCTGCATCAGTGCGTGAAAATCCGGAGGTCGAAACTTCCGTAACAAAAGACACTAAAGCATCGTCCTGCCGACGTGGCAGTTTCAGACCAAGCCTTAAAACAGGTGATGTCCGAGCCCCTTGTTGGGAGGCATTTAGGCAGGATCGGGGGTCGAGATCAACGGGCATATTTCGCCAAAATTAAGCGTAGCCGGTTGACTCCTGCGGCAGATTTAGGGCGCTGCACTGGAGCAAAAAAAGAATCGCTTTTGAATCAAGGAGATTCCGGAAACCGGCAATTTTGACACGCATAAAAAGAAAAAAAGAAAAAAGCTTCTTGACTCGTTTTAGACGCCGCAAGGGAAGGTCTGAGTCTCTTCGTTCAGGAACAACCTGACACAAGCCTTTGTAATCATTCATTTTTTTGTGTCATTTGCCGGACACGAAATCGTCGCCAAATTAACCACAGTTCGGGCAATCGGCTGAATCGAAAAAGCCCGACAAAGTTGCCGGGCTAATCATATAGCTGTCTTTATTAACGGAAGCTTAAGCGGTCGCGCCGACCGACAGAGCCTTCACACGAGCTGCGAGGCGCGAGACCTTGCGGGATGCCGTGTTGGCGTGCAGGACGCCCTTGCTTGCTGCGCGGGCCAGTTCCGGCTGCGCGGCCTGGAAGGCTTCCTTGGCCTTGGCAGCATCGCCAGCTGCGAGTGCTTCTTCGACCTGACGAACGAACGTGCGAACGCGCGAGCGACGAGCCTTGTTGACGTCGGTACGGCGGGCGATCTTGCGGGTCGCTTTTTTCGCCGAAGTTGTATTGGCCATGGATGCCTCTCTCAAGAATTCGAACAAATTCCGCTACCGCCGCGGGCCTTGCAGCCACTTCCTACACAGCAATGCGGGAGTATTATCGGAAAACCGGACTGGCTTCCCGAACCTTGGGCGGGCATATAACCCTAAAGCCGACCGGCGTCAACGCGCATTTTCAAGGAACCGTCGCCTTTTCTCTTCAGGGGTCAGCGGTTCTTGAAGGCGGGTTTACGCTTTTCGATGAAGGCTGTCATCCCTTCCTTCTGATCTTCCGTCGCAAAGAGACTGTGGAACAGGCGGCGTTCGAAGCGCAGGCCTTCCTCCAGCGTGGTCTCAAGAGCGCGGTTGACGGCCTCCTTGGCCATCAGCACTGAGGGGCGTGACAGGGAGGCGATCTTGGCGGCCGCCTCGAGCGCTTCATCGAGCAGACGATCGGCAGGCACTACACGCGATACGAGTCCTGCCCGTTCTGCTTCCGCCGCATCCATCATGCGGCCGGTCAGTACCATGTCCATCGCCTTGGCCTTGCCGACGGCGCGCGTCAGGCGCTGGGAGCCGCCCATGCCGGGAATGACGCCGAGGGTGATCTCGGGCTGGCCGAACTTGGCGGTCTCCGACGCGATGATGAAGTCGCAGATCATGGCGAGCTCGCAGCCGCCGCCGAGCGCGAAGCCGCTGACGGCGGCGATGACGGGTTTGCGCACTTTCGCGACATCGTCCCAGCCGCCGAGGAAATTGCGGGCGTAGACATCGGCGAAATCGAGCGGCTGCATTTCCTTGATATCGGCGCCGGCGGCAAAGGCGCGCTCGGAGCCGGTCAGGACGATGGCGCCGATGGCGTCGTCGACCTCGAATGCAGCATAGGCCTGCAGCAGCTCCTTCAGCACCGTCGAGTTCAGCGCGTTCAGCGCCTGCGGGCGGTTCAGCGTGATCAGCCCCACGGCGCCTCGGGTTTCGACGATCAGCGTTTCATAAGACATGCGTTCCTCCCGGTCGGGCCAATGCCCAGGCTTACTTCTGACAGCCAGTTACTTCTGACAGGTAGGGCAATAGAAGGTCGAGCGCCCGGCCTGAACGATGCGGGCGATGGTACCGCCGCAATCGGGCGTACGGCAAGGCTGCCCTTCACGATCGTAGACGGAGAAGGAGTGCTGGAAATAGCCGAGCGAGCCATCCGTCTGGATATGATCGCGCAGCGACGAGCCGCCGGCCAGAATCGCGTCTGCAATGACGTCGCGGATCGAGGAGACGAGCAGGTCGAGCTGCTTGGTGGGCTTGCCTGTTGGCGTCACAAGGGTGGATGCGGGCCGCGTCGGCTTCAGGTGCGAGCGCCACAGCGCCTCGCACACATATATATTGCCGAGGCCGGCAATGTTCTTCTGGTCGAGCAGCGCGCTCTTCAGCGGCTGCGCCTTGCCCTTGAAGCGCTCCGCCAGATAGGCGGCGCTCAGCGCATTGCCCGTCGGCTCCGGGCCGAGCCCATAAAGAAAGGGATTGATGTCGAGCGCGGTGCGGTCGGCCATGTCCATGAAGCCGAAGCGGCGCGGGTCATTATAGATGACGCGACTTACGCCCGACGGCCCCTCCAGATGGAAGATCACGTGATCGTGCTTTTCATCCTTGGAGCGTGGGTGATGGAATTCGCCCGGTGTTTCGGAGACGGAGGTTTCCGCGATCGGGCCTGCCTCGATGCGGAAGGAGCCGGACATGCCGAGATGGGCTATGATGGTGGCGCCGCTATCGAGATCGATCAGCAGATACTTGGCGCGGCGGCCGAGAGAGACGATGGTGCGGCCGGATGCCTTCTCGCCGAAGGCCTCCGGAAACGGGAAGCGCAGGTCCCCTCGCCTGAGTTCCAATTTGACGATGCGCGCACCTTCCATCGTGGGCGCGAGGCCGCGTTTGACGGTTTCGACTTCTGGCAATTCCGGCATCTTAACCCATCTATATCGAACATGTTTCAACCGCCCGCGATGTGCGCTATAGCGCCATGGTGTCGCGGACCGGACCGTTGCCCACAGATAGCGTCGCCTGCCTGATTTCGCTATGGTCGCCGCGTTGATTTAAGAGATTGGAGTATTCGATGTCAGACAGCCGCACCTCCGCCGACGGCGGCATGGAAACATCATACGGCTTCCGCGAAGTTTCAGGCGGCGAAAAGCAGGGCCTCGTCAACGAAGTCTTCCATAAGGTCGCCAAGCGCTACGACATCATGAACGACGTCATGTCCGTTGGCATGCACCGCGTCTGGAAGGACGCGATGATCGCGGCGCTGAACCCGCGCAAGGAGCCCGGCTACAAGACGCTCGACGTGGCCGGCGGCACGGGTGATATCGCATTCCGCATCATCGAAGCCTCGAACCGGATGGCGCACTCGACAGTGCTCGACATCAATGGATCGATGCTGGCAGTCGGCGCCGAACGCGCCGCCAAGAAGAAGCTCTCCGACAACCTGACCTTCGTCGAGGCGAATGCCGAGGAACTGCCGTTCGAGGCGAACAGCTTCGACGCCTATACGATCGCCTTCGGCATCCGCAACGTGCCGCGCATCGACGTGGCGCTCAGCGAAGCCTACCGCGTGCTGAAGCGCGGCGGCCGCCTGCTGGTGCTCGAATTCTCCGAAGTCGACATGCCGCTGCTCGACCGCGTCTATGAAAGCTGGTCGTTCAATGCCATTCCGAAGTTCGGCAAGGCGATCACCGGCGATGCCGAACCCTACCAGTATCTGGTCGAATCCATCCGCAAGTTCCCCAACCAGGAAAACTTCGCAGCGATGATCCGCAATGCCGGCTTCTCGCGCGTCAGCTACACCAACTATACCGGCGGTATCGCCGCCCTTCACTCCGGCTGGAAGCTTTAAGCCGGAATGAGCACTGTTTCGGCATATTTCCAGCTCTGGCGGGTTGGCTGGATTCTCGTGCGCGAGGGCGTCGTCTCGGCGCTGCCTTCCGACGAACTTCCGCCTTCGGTCGCGGCTGCCAAGTCCTTCGTCGGCATGTTTGCGCGCAAGCGCGCCAAGACCCAGAAGCGCAGCGACCGGCTTTCCAAGGCCGTCGAACGGTTGGGGCCTTCCTATGTGAAGATCGGCCAATTCCTGGCGACGCGTCCCGACGTCGTCGGCGTCGAGTTCGCCGACGACCTGTCGCAGCTGCAGGACCGGATGGCCTTCTTTCCTGATGCCGCCGCCAAGGCCAATATCGAGGGATCACTTGGCCGGCCGGTGGACGAGCTTTACGTCAGTTTCGGCGAGCCGATCGCGGCAGCCTCGATCGCGCAGGTGCATCCGGCCGAGGTGATGACACCGCAGGGACGCAAGAAGGTTGCCGTCAAAGTGGTGCGCCCCGGCGTGCGCCAGCGCTTCACGCATGACCTCGAGGCGATGTATCTCGTCGCCCACTTACAGGAGCGCTTCATGCCCTCCAGCCGGCGCCTGAAGCCGGTGGAAGTGACGAAGACGCTGGAGCAGACGACCAAGGTCGAGATGGACCTGAGGCTCGAGGCGGCAGCGCTTTCGGAGATCGCCGAGAACACCCAGAACGATCCGGGCTTCCGCGTTCCGACCGTCGATTGGGAACGAACAGGACGCGACGTCATCACCATGGAGTGGATCGACGGCGTCAAGATGTCGGATGTCGAGGGCCTGAAGGCCGCCGGCCACGATCTCAATGCGCTCGCCGACACGCTGATCCAGTCCTTCCTGCGCCATACGCTGCGCGACGGCTTCTTCCACGCCGACATGCATCCGGGCAATCTCTTCGTCGACCCCAAGGGCATGATCGTCGCCGTCGACATGGGCATTGTCGGGCGTCTCGGAAAGAAGGAGCGCCGCTTCCTCGCCGAGATCCTCTACGGCTTCATCACCCGCGATTACATCCGTGTCGCCGAGGTGCATTTCGAGGCGGGCTACGTGCCCGGCCACCACAATGTGGAGAGCTTCGCGCAGGCGATCCGGGCGATCGGCGAGCCGATCCACGGGCAGCCGGCCGAGACGATCTCGATGGGCAAGCTGCTGACGCTGCTGTTCGAGGTGACCGAGCTGTTCGACATGGCCGCACGGCCCGAGCTGGTGATGCTGCAGAAGACCATGGTCGTGGTCGAGGGCGTGGCGCGCATCCTCAACCCGCGCTTCAACATGTGGAAGGCATCAGAACCCGTCGTCGGCGACTGGATCCGCAACAATCTCGGACCCAAGCGGATCGCGACCGATATCAAGGACGGGCTGAAGGCCGCCGTGAAGCTTGCCGAGGCGGCACCCGAGATCGCCGCCAAGACAGAGAAGTTCCACCACGAGCTGCTCAGGATGAGCGAAAACGGCCTGCGCTTCGACGCCGAGACGGCCGAGGCGATCGGCAAGTCGGAAGCCCGCCACAGCCGCTCCGGCCGCTGGGCACTCTGGCTGATCGCGCTGACGCTTGTTTATATCGCCTGGGCGGTTAGCTGACTGCTCACCATGAGCGTACCAATAATGAGAAAGCCCGCCTTGCCGCGGGCTTTTTCTATGTTTGCTATCGGCACGACAGCCTTGCGGCGGCGAGTGCGGCGGCCATGCCGATCGCCAAGAGCGTCAGGGTGAAGATGACGACCGCATTCCAGCCATCGGCGCCCCAGAAATAGCCGCCGACGGAGCCGGCGACGCTGGAGCCGATGTAATAGGACAACAGATAAAGCGACGAGGCGTGGCCCTTGGTGCCCTTGGCGAGCCGCCCGACCAGCGCGCTTGCGACCGAGTGGGCGACGAAGAAGCCCGAGGTTAGCAGAACGATGCCCAGGATGATCAGCGGCAGCGAGGCCGAGAGTGTCAGCGCCACGCCGATCGCCGAGAGCGCGATGCCAGAGGGCAGCACGACGAAGTGGCCGAAGCGGTCTCCGAGCAGGCCTGCGATCCACGAGGCGGCGATGCCGAAGATGTAGACCGTGAAGATCAGGCCGAGCTCGGTCTGGTTCAGATTGT
The DNA here is from genome assembly GCF_044772225.1 of Rhizobium sp. NPDC090275. Classification (NCBI taxonomy): domain Bacteria; kingdom Pseudomonadati; phylum Pseudomonadota; class Alphaproteobacteria; order Hyphomicrobiales; family Rhizobiaceae; genus Rhizobium; species Rhizobium sp. NPDC090275. Next base: position 166,359 of record NZ_JBIVYL010000005.1, read on the forward strand.
AAGGCGCTTCGACGAGGCGGAAGCCGATATAATTGTAGATCGTGACGAATGTGCCCATGGCGAGGAAGCCGATGGCAAACAGGAAGGGCAGCGCCGGGCTCCTGATGTGGCCGGCCCAGGCGCCGAGATGGAAGCGGGCGTTGAAGCCCTTGCGCGGCGTGAAATTGCATGAGGCGGGCAGGAGCAGGAAGAAGCCGATGGCCGCCGCAAGGCCGATGGCGCCAAGCGTGCCGAGCGCGATACGCCAGGAGAAGAACTCGGCCAACGTGCCGGTGACAACGCGGCCGGCCATGCCGCCGAAGGCGTTGCCGGCGATGTAGAGGCCCATCGAGGCGCCGAGGCCGCGGGGATCGATCTCTTCGGAGAGATAGGCCATGGCGACGGCGGGGACGCCGCCGAGAAGCAGGCCTTCAAGCGCGCGGATGACCAGCAGCGCATGCCAGCTCGGGACTAGCGCGCAGGCGATCGTGCAAAGCGCGGCACCGAGCAGCGAGGCGAACATCAGGCTGCGGCGGCGGAAGCTTTCGGAGACGGCGGCGGCGCAGAAGATGGCGAAGGCGAGCAGGCCCGTCGACAGCGACAGGGAGAGCGAGCTTGCGGCCGGGCTGATGCCGAAGTCGCTGGCGAAGATCGGCATCAGCGGCTGGACGCAATAGAGAAGCGAGAAGGTGGCGAAGCCCGAGAGGAACAGCGCGATGCTGGCGCGCCTGTAGGCCGGCGTGCCGCGCAGCAGGAACTGCTTTTCCTGCGGCTCGCTTCCCTGCTGCTGGGAGGCGACATTCTCGATGACGATCAGATAGGGACGGGAGGAGATTTCCGAGGAGACGGACTGCTTGTCTGCGGCGCGTGGCATTGAGGACCAACCTTTCACGCCCTTTGATCTAGCCAACCGATCATCATTTGTCCAATATATGAAACTGGCTTTCTTGATATGTTTTGGAGATACCGATGGAGCTGCGCCATATCCGCTATTTCCTTGCGGTGGCCGAGGAGCAGAATTTCACCCGCGCCGCCGCCAAGCTCGGCATCGGCCAGCCGCCGCTCAGCCAGCAGATCCGCGATCTCGAAAACGAGATCGGCGCCGCGCTGTTTCACCGCGTGCCGCACGGCGCCGAGTTGACGGAGGCGGGATCGGCGTTTCTGCCGGAGGCGCGGGCCGCGATTGCCTCGGCCGAAAAGGCGAAGCTGGCGGCCCAGCGGGCGACGCGCGGTGAGACGGGGCGGCTGGCGCTCGGATTCACAGCGTCGTCGGCCTTCAACACCGCCGTCAGCGGCACGATCCGCCGGTTTCGCGGGCAATGGCCCGATGTCAGCCTGTCGCTCACCGAGATGAACAGCAACTGGCTGATGGAAAAGCTGATGCGGCAGGAGATCGACGCCGCCTTCATCCGCCCCGGGCTGGAAGACCCGAGAGATGTGCACCTGAAGCGGCTGGCGGACGAGCCGATGCTGATCGCGCTGCCGGCGCACCATCCGCTGGCGAAGCTGAAGACCGTGCCGCTTGCCGCACTTGCGGGCGAGCCCTTCATTCTCTTCCCGCGCACCGTCGGGCTCAGCCTCTACGACGATATCGTGCGCGGCTGCCGCGATGCAGGCTTCGAGCTTGTCGTGACGCAGGAGGCGCCGCAAATCCCGTCCGTCATCAATCTGGTCGCAGCCGATCTCGGCGTGTCGATCGTGCCGGGTTCGCTCGCGCATCTCAAACTCGACGGCGTCGCCTACCGGACGATCGAGGGACCGCCGCTGGTGGCGCGGCTGGGGCTGGCGATGCTGAAGGCGCGGCGGTCGCGCGTCGTCGGCAATCTGATGAGCCTGATCTGATCAGCCTGATGGATCCCAGTAAGGCGGATCGCCGAAGGTCTTGCGCAGATGATCGGCGACGGCGCGCAGCTTGGCGGAGGGATTGCGGCCCTCGGGATGAGCCATGTAGATGAACTCGGCCTCAGGCTTGTAGCCGACGTCGATCTCGCTCAACCGCCCCTCGCTCACCGCCGGGCCGGCGATGAAGGCGGGGAGCAGCGCGATGCCGAGACCGGCCACCGCCGCATCGCGGATCATGTCGCCATTGTTCATGCCGAGCACCTGGCTTGCGCGCACGACGATCGCGCCATCGGGCGTCTGGAAGCGCCAGTCGGAGACGCCGCGATTGGTGTAGAAAATCCCCTTGTGGCCATCGAGATCATTGAGCGTCTTCGGCGTGCCGTGTCGCTCCAGATAATCGGGTGACGCGACCAAGAGACGGCGGCTGCGGCTGAGCTTCCAGACGACGAGGCGGGAATCGACGATCGGTCCGTTGCGGACGATGGCGTCATAGCCTTCCGAGGAGACATCGACGCGGCGGTCGTCGATATCGAGCACCAGCTGGATCTCCGGGTGTTTGGCCAGAAACGGATAGAGCGCCGGGCCGAGATGCATGCGGCCGAAGGTGACAGGGGCAGCGATCCTGAGCGGCCCGGAGAGCGTGCCGCGCCGCTCGGCCATCTCGGCCGTGGCGTCCTCGATCTCGCGGACGATGCGGGCGGCGCGTTCGAGAAAGGCGGTGCCATCCTCTGTCAGCGTCAGCTTGCGGGTGGTGCGGTGGAGCAGCATGCCGCCCAGCGAGCGCTCCAGTTCGGCCAGCCTTTCGCTGACCACCGACTTCGACAGGCGAAGGCGCCGCGCCGCCTCGCTGACGGAGCCGGATTCCACCACCGACACGAATGCAGTTATTCCCTCAATCCTGATCATCGTTCGGCATTTCCGAATTCGAGTTCCGCTATTTGGAGACTAATCCGAACAAAAGGAAAATGCCATCTTCCACTCATCGAACGGGGTGGCAAACGCCACCCCAACCCAAAAAGGAGATGGAAGAATGAACCGCTTGAATGGAAAAGTCGCCATCATCACTGGTGCCAGCGCCGGCATCGGCCGCGCAACGGCCAAGCTCTTTGCCGCCGAAGGCGCCAAGGTCGTGGTCGGCGCCCGCCGTCAGGCCGAGCTCGACAGCCTGGTCGAGGAGATCAAGGCAGCCGGCGGAGACGCAGTCGCCGTAGCCGGTGACGTGCGCTCGGAAGATTACCACAAGGCGCTGGTCGCCGCCGCTGTCGAACGCTACGGCAAGCTCGATATCGCCTTCAACAATGCCGGCATCCTCGGCGAGGCCGGCCCGAGCACAGGCGTGTCCGAAGCCGGATTCACCGAAGCGGTGACGATCAACCTGACGGCCTCCTTCCTTGCCGCCAAGCACCAGATCGGCCAGATGGAACAGAATGGCGGCGGCTCGGTGATCTTCACCTCCACCTTCGTCGGCTACAGCTTCGCCTTCCCCGGTGTGGCAGCCTATGCCGCCAGCAAAGCCGGCCTGATCGGCCTGACCCAGGCGCTGGCCGCCGAATACGGCCCGAAGAACGTGCGCGTGAACTCCGTGCTCCCCGGTGCCGTCGACACCGACATGTATCGCGAGATGAACGATACGCCGGACAAGCAGGGCTTCGTCACCAACCTGCATGCGCTGAAGCGCGTGGCAACGCCTGACGAACTGGCCCGCTCGGTGCTCTACCTCGCCTCCGACGATTCGAGCTTCGTAACCGGCACGGCCTCGCTGGTCGATGGCGGCGCCTCGATCACCCGCACCTGATACGCATACCCGCTCGATCACCTTCGCCTTTCGGAGGGGGTGATCGCAACCGAACCGCAAGGCATTCTGCCGACCGCCCCCCACAACACATCACGGGCGAACCGCCCACCCCACAAGGATATCAATCCATGTCACGCCTTCTGAACAAGACTGCCCTCATCACCGGCGGCACCAGCGGCATCGGCCTTGAAACCGCCCGCCAGTTCATCGCCGAGGGCGCCCGCGTCGCCATCACCGGCAGCAGCGCCAACAGCGTCGCCGCCGCCCGCGCCGAACTCGGCGACAAGGCAATCGTCATCCAGGCCGATGCCGGCAATGTCGCCGGGCAGCAGGTCGTCTCCGAAGCCATCAAAAACGCCTTCGGCCATCTCGACATCCTCTTCGTCAATGCCGGCGTGGCCGAGTTCGGCCCTGTCGAGCAGTGGAGCGAGGCCGCCTTCGACAAGTCGATCGCGATCAACGTCAAGGGTCCGTTCTTCCTGATCCAGGCGCTGCTGCCGATCTTCTCCAAGCAGGCCGCGATCGTGCTCAACACCTCGATCAACGCGCACATCGGCATGCCGAACTCCAGCGTCTATTCGCTGACCAAGGGGGCGCTGCTGACGCTCGCCAAGACGCTGTCTGGCGAACTGATCGGCCGCGGCATCCGTGTCAACGCCGTCAGCCCCGGCCCGATCGCCACGCCGCTCTACAGCAAGCTCGGCGCATCGGAAGCGGATTCCAAGGCGATGGCCGATCATATCCAGTCGCAGATCCCGGTCGGCCGGTTCGGCGACGCCGCCGAAGTCGCCAAGACCGTAATCTTCCTCGCCTCCGACGAGGCCGCCTATATCGTCGGCAGCGAACTCGTCATCGATGGCGGGATGAGCAATCTCTGAGATCGGGTATCAAGCTCGCACGAAAGGCCGCGGATGTTTCGTCCGCGGCCTTTCGTTTGTGTCAGGCGGCTTCGACCAGCCGACGGATGGCTGTCTCCAGCGTTGTCGACCCTCTCTCGGGCTGGCCTTCGAAGCGGATCCAGCCCTCGTTGAAACCATCGATCATGCGGATGCGCGGCATCGGGTTGCGCATGCCCTGCCCCTTGAACAGCGCCTCCCAGCTCTCGCGCGCGACGATTTCCGCGCCGACCGGCTTGCCGAGAACCTTGGAGAAGGCGGCTGCGATGTCGGCGGGTGTTACCTTCGCCGGTCCCTGCAGCTCGACTATGCGCTTGCCGCTCCAGCTCTCCCGCAACAATGACGCGGCCCTTTCGCCGACATCGGCGACCGAGACCATCGGATAGGCCTGGTCGAGCGGCTGGAGAAAGCTTGCGATGACGCCAGCCTCCCGCGCGGCGGCCACATCCCAGGCGGCGTTCTCCATGAACCAGGCGGCGCGGAGGAAGGCGATCGGTAGCGGCAGCGTCGAAAGCTCCTGCTCGACGAGACCCAGCTGGCTGAGCAGATTCAGCTCCTCGGCCTGCGCGCCGATCGTGGAGAGGCAGACGACCCTCTCGGGCCGCGCCCGCAGCAGCGCCGTCTTCAAGGCGGCAATGACGGCACGCACTTCCGGGAAGCCTGATGTCGGGTCGAAGGTCGGCGGGATCAGCAAAAAAACGCCCTCCGCACCGGTGAAGGCGGCGGTCAGCGCATCTGCATCGGTCATTTCGGCCAATGCCAGTTCGGCGCCCTTCTCGCGCCAGGCCTTGCCTTTTTCGGCGTTGCGAAGGATGGCGCGGACCGGCAAGCCGGCCTGCAGCAGCTGCGTGGCGACGATGCCGCCGACCTGTCCGGTTACTCCTGTAATGGCGAACATTGGAAACTCCTTTGGTTCAGTTTTCCGTTCGCCCGCAAAATGATCCTTTCCGATCTTTGATTGAAGTGCGCATATGTCATAGTATTGGTGACTGAAAATCATGGATGGATCGATGTTCGACGGACCATTGCTGAACGGAGTGAGCGTGCTGGCGGCGGTGATCGAAAGCGGCAGCTTCGCGCGGGCGGCGGACGCGATGGGCTTGTCTCCGTCAGGCGTCAGCCGCGCCATCGCCCGGCTGGAGGGCCGCATCGGTCTGCGTCTGCTCGACCGCACCACCCGCACCATGCGCCTGACCGACGACGGCGCCCGCTTCTACGAGCAGGTGGCGCCACTGCTGAGCGGCATAGAGGAGGCGGCGATGGCGGCCTCGGGCGTGGCGCAGTCGGTGCGCGGGCGGCTCAGGGTCAATGTCGATCCGTATTTTTCGCGACTGGTTCTGGGGCCGAGGCTGGGCGCGTTTCTCGATCTCTATCCCGAGCTGCAGATCGAGATCATCACCCGCAACGAGATCGGCGATCTGGTGGCAGACGGCATGGACGTGGCGGTGCGCTTCGGCGATCCCGCGCAGACCACGCTGATCTCGCGGCTGTTGATGCGCACGCGGGTGATTACCATCGCAGCGCCTGCCTATCTCGCCAAGCATGGGCGGCCGGCGGCGCCCGGCGATCTTGCCGACCACACCTGCATCCAGTTCCGAGATTCGCTGACGGGCCGCCCCTTCGAATGGGAATTGCGGCGTGGTGCCGAGGTCGTGCCGATCGAGACGCGCGGGCGCATTCTCGTGAACGACGCCGGCACGACGCTCGCCACCTGCCTTGCCGGGATCGGCGTCGCGCAGGTGTTTTCGCTTGGGATGCAGGACTATCTGGAAAGCGGCCAGCTGATCGACCTGTTTCCGGATTGGCCCGACGAAACCTTCCCGCTTTACGCCTTCTATCCGTCGCGCCAGCATGTGCCGGCGAAGGTCAGGGCGTTCATCGATTTCTGTGTCGGGATCGTTCAAGAGTAGGGAGTGAGGAGGCAGCGACGATGCCTCCTCACGGCTTTCAGATCGATCGGCGGCGGCGGGTTCTCACATAGATCCAGTCGAGCGCCAGCATGACGACGAGCGACAGGCCGACCAGCGGGAAGATGATGCCGCCGATGGCGAGGATGGCGATCAGCCCGCGAAACACCCGCTTGTCCGCCGGCATGGGCGGAACGGCGAGCGAGCCTGCCGGGCGGCGCTTCCACCACATGACGCCGGCGGATATGGCGAGCACTGCGATGCCGATGCAGGCGGTGAGCAGGACGAGCTGGTTCGCCAGTCCGAACTCCTGCCCCATATGGACGTTGACGCTCCATTCCAGCGCCTTGCCGAGTGGGCCGTAATCGGCGTAGCTCATGTCGATCAGCGGTTTTCCGGTGAACTGATCGAGATGGACGACGCGCTGCTCGGCGAGATCGTCAGGATAGACGGAGCCGGTGTAGACGCCCATCGCATCCACGGGGATGTTGACGGCATAGCCGCGATGCAGGCCGAGGCGGTCGAAGGTGGCGACGGCTTCGTCCAGGCTGATCGGCACCGCGCCATGCTGATGGCCCGGGGATTGCGGGACCTGCGCCTGTTCGAGCGACCATGTGGTCTTGGCGATATGGTCGATATGTTCGTCCGACATGGGGACGGCGACGCGTACGCCGGCAGGATAGCCGAAGTTGTTTCCATTCGCCCACTCGTTGACCTTGGCGCCCCAGACGCCGGACCAGGGCATGCCCGTGACGGCGAGGAAGACGATGACGCCACCGACGAAAAGGCCGAGGACGGCATGGGTGTCGCGCCAGAAGACGCGCTTGCGCGGCGTGCCGCGAATGCTGAGCACCCCTCCGGTCTGTTTGCGTGGCCACCAGAGATAGATGCCTGTGCCGACAAGCAGGATCGCCCAGCCGGCCGCGATCTCGATCAGCGAGCGGGTGAAGGAGCCGAAATATTTGAGGCTGTGGAGATAGCGCACCGTCCACATGATCGTTCCGCGATCGGGCAGAGCGCCGAGGACCTTGCCGCTATAGGGATCGACATAGACGGCGATATTGCCCTCGGCCGCGGTGTTGATGGTGATTTCCGCCGATGCGCCGGGATCGACGGGATCGGTGAACTTGATGGCCGTGCCGGGATGGGCGGCAAGGGCGGCGTCCACCATCGCGGATGGTGGTCGCGTTGCCTGCTCGCTGATTGCGACGCGCTTCAGATCGGCATGAACGACATTGTCGATCTCGTCCTTGAAGAGATAGAGCGCGCCGGTGACGGCAAGCGAGAGCATGAAGGGCAGGACGAGAAGACCTGCGTAGAAATGCCAGCGCCAGACGGCGCGGTAAAGATCGGACGGGGAGCGCACGGCAGCGCTCGCACCTTCCCGACCGATGGTGAAATCGGACATGATATGTCTCCTGATGATAAAAAAGGAAGCCGGCACTGAGAGCGCCGGCAATCGGACGTCAGGAGATTTGTGGTGGCGCGCGCGGTTGGCCGATCAGGCCACGCAGGGTGGGCGTGATGGCGCTTTCGGCGGTGACTACGATCGCGGTCGCGCCGACGGCATCGACGCGGAGGATCGCTGGATCCGCACCGAGGATGGCCGGCACTGCGTGGGCGGCGAGACGGCAGAGCGTGCAGCAGGGGCAATCGGCGGCCTTGCCATGCGATCGATCATGCGATGTGCCGTCGTTGGTGTTTTCGGCATGATCGACGTGGTCGATGATGCTTTCGCCTGCCATGGAGCAGATCGATTGCAGGGGATCCATGGCGGCGCTCGCCATCGACCCCTGTGCCTGGCCCGACAGCAGGCCCTGGATCAGCAGCAGGAGGGCGACGAGCAGCGTGATGGCGCTTGCCGATGCCCTATCCCCCAAAACTGTCCTGATCATCCCCATATCCGCTGCATGCCACAGCGCGCGGATAATGTCACGCTTGCCGCCGGCGACGCCAAAGCTGCATTCTTTCCATTTAATCATCAACTTAGGCGATTGACGTCGGGGGATGCGACCTTTGGCCACCTCGCGGCCGGATCATTCACGGACGATTTGCGATCGTGACCTGTCCCCTTCCCGCCTGCGCCATGTCGTAGGTGGACGCTTGCACCTATTCGATATCAGGCATAGTGGCATTTCAAGCTCTTCGCCTATCCTGATTCCTTCCCATTTCCTGCGGCTCTATCCGTTCCGGAGACCTCCATGCTGTTCGGCATTCTCTGCGGCATCGCCACCTGCGCCTTGTGGGGGCTGACCTTTGTCGTGCCGCGCGCCATCGCGCCATTCACGACGCTCGATCTGACCGTGGCGCGGTACGGGCTGTTCGCACTGACCAGCGTGGTGCTGATGGTCCATCCGCGTTTTCGGCCCCGCGGCATCAAGCTCAAGCCGATGATCACCGCGCTGCTGCTCGGCGGTATCGGCTATGTCGGCTATTTCATCAGCGTCGCCTATGCGGTCCGGTTCGCCGGCGCCGCCATTCCGCCGCTGGTGATCGGAACCATGCCCGTGATCCTGGCGATGATCGCCAACTTCCGCGATCGTTCCGTCTCGTGGCGTCTGCTTGCACTGCCGCTGATGCTGATCGCGGCCGGGATCGCCTGGGTCAACGTCGCCGTCTTCGCATCGACGCCAACGGGCGACCGAGTGATGATCGCCTATGGCATCGCGTCCGCGGCGATCGGGCTTGTACTCTGGGTCGTCTATGGGTTGGCCAGCACCGCCACGATGCAATCGCCCGATGCGCCGGACATCCTGCAATGGACGGGCCTGCAGGGCATTGGCGCCGGGCTTGGCAGCCTTGTGCTGATCCCGCTGACATCGCTGAACACGCCGATCGTCTTTACAGACATAGATCTCATGCGCTTCCTGCTATGGTCGCTGATCATGGGGCTCGCCGGCGCATGGCTGGCCACGCTCTTGTGGATGATCGCCTCGAAGAGGCTGCCACTGGCGCTCGCCGCCCAGCTGATCGTCGCCGAAACCGTGTTCGGCCTCATCTTCGGCTTCGTCTTCGAACAGCGCCTTCCAACCCTTGCCGAAGCCGGCGGCTCGTTGCTGCAGCTTGCGGGCGTCGGCATGGCGATCGCGATCTTCAGCCATGTCAGGCAACAGCAGCACGCGTGAGAGGTGGCACGAACCGCTCGCGTCGATTGCTTATTATCCGCCAAAGGCTTAGGGTTTTCGCAGCAAACTCTACGTTGGACAAGCGGCATGGTTCTCGGCGGCAAACGCATCCTCCTCATCATCTCCGGCGGCATCGCGGCCTATAAGAGCCTCGATCTGATCCGGCGCCTTCGCGAACGCGGCGCCTCGGTCCGGCCGGTGATGACAGCGGGCGCGCAGCAGTTCATCACACCGCTTGCGGTTGGTGCCGTGGCGGCGGACCATGTGTTCACCGATCTGTTTTCACGGCAGGACGAGCAGGATGTCGGCCATATCAGACTGGCGCGCGACTGCGACCTCGTGCTGGTGGCGCCTGTGACCGCCGACCTGATGGCGAAGATGGCGAACGGACTGGCCGACGATCTCGCCTCGACGGTGCTGCTCGCCACCGACCGGCCGGTGCTTCTGGCGCCGGCAATGAACCCGCATATGTGGAGCAACGCCGCAACCAAGCGGAATGTCGCGACGCTCCATAGCGATGGCATCCATTTTATAGGACCGATGGCCGGCGAAATGGCGGAAAGCCGCGAGGCGGGCGTGGGCCGCATGGCCGAACCGCTCGATATCGCCGCCGCGGCGGAACGATTGCTCGACACCAACCCTAAGCCGCTTGCGGGGCAAAGGGCGATCGTCACATCTGGGCCGACGCATGAGCCGATCGATCCGGTGCGCTATATCGCCAATCGCTCATCCGGCCGGCAGGGCCACGCGATCGCTTCGGCGCTGGCACGGCTTGGCGCGGATGTGACGCTGGTCTCGGGCCCGGTGACGATCGCCGATCCCGCCGGTGTGAAGACCATCCATGTCGAGCGCGCCGAGGAGATGCGCGACGCGGTGCTGACGGCACTGCCCGCCGATATCGCGGTGATGGTCGCGGCGGTCGCCGACTGGCGCGTGGCATCCGCGTCCGATCAGAAGATCAAGAAGCATCCCGGAGAGTCCATTCCGACGCTGGCCCTGACCGAAAACCCCGACATCTTGAAGACGATCGGGCATCACACATTGCGGCCGAAACTCGTGGTCGGCTTTGCCGCCGAGACGCAGGATGTCGACAGCAATGCGAAAGCCAAGCTGGAGCGCAAGGGCGCGGACATGATCGTCGCCAACGACGTCTCGCCGGCAACCGGCATCATGGGCGGCGTGCGTAACCGTGTGAAGATCGTCACGCGCGATGGCATCGATCAATGGCCCGACATGGCCAAAGAGGATGTCGCGACGAAGCTTGCGGAACTGATCGCCGAACGGCTCAGGCGGGGATAGCGACGGGCGTGGCTTTGGCCGGCGCTGCGACCGGCTGGAACGGCGTGACGTCGAGGCCGCTATCGGTCAGCGTGACCGCGCTGCCATCTGGAATTTCCGCCCATGCATCGACATCATCGTTGAGCGGCTCGGAGACGAGGCAATAGCCTTTGCCAACAGGAGATGCGTAGAGCGTCGGCGCCTTGCGATCGGTCGCGTAGCGGATGGCATAGAGCGCGTTGCCATCGGAAAAGGCCGCCGTGTAGCGCACCAGCGCGGAGCCGAGAATGTTTTCCGACAGGCCCTCGACGAAGCGGATCATTTCCGACATGGCCGCGATCGGCGTCTGGCGTAGGCCGAACTGGAGCGCGAGCAGAAACATCAGCTCGGAATCGGTGGTGCCGCCGCGCGCGTTGAAAAGATCGTCGTCAAGCATCGCTTCCATCGACCGGCGCAGGCGCTCGAAGCCCGCTATCTGGCCGTTGTGCATGAAGGACCAGTTGGCGAAAACGAAGGGATGGCAGTTATCGCGCCGCGTTCCGCCGCCGGTCGCGGCCCGGACATGGGCTAGGAACAGCGGCGAGCGAATCTGCCGTGCTATGCTTTTCAGGTTGCAATCCGACCAGGCCGGCAGCGTGTCGCGATAGCGGCCGGGCTCGGGGTGATCGCCGTACCACGCGATGCCGAAGCCATCGCCATTCGTCGCCGTCTTGGCGCGGGTGGCACAGTGGGATTGCTCGATCAGGGAGTGCGCAGGCGAAGAGACGAGCTCCTCCAGATAGAGGGGTTCTCCGCGATAGGCTGCCCAGCGACACATGCTATTCACTCCGCAACCCGCCCTGATCGTGGCGGGACAATGCTGAAACGCATCGACGATTGTCGAATCCGATGGTTAATAAGAACTAAACAAGCATGTGGCTTGCAAGCCGAACATGACGTTTTTCTGACATTGACGGCGATCAACTTCCGCAATGCAGCATTTTGTTTTGTGAACGTGGTTGTGAGCGGCCCGCGCGAACCGGGTGCGCAATGCCAGCATTGCGCGCGGTGTCTTGATGAAAGTCGAGGTATGGCTTATATTCAAGGAGTGGAAGGCAGGTTGGTGCCTGCCTTCCACTTGCTTAGGCTTTGAAGCTAACCCGGACCTCAAGCAGCCAGCTGGTCCGGGTTTTTCTTACCCTAAACGTGAAGCTAAGTGGCAACCACATAGCTCACCTCCTTGTGAGAGGGCGAGGCCGATCGCCGCGGTCGAGGTTGCCCATCTTCCCCGATCCCGCCGGCTGGCGCGGCGGACGCTGCTTTGCCACTCACGCCGCAAGCAATATCATCCCTTGGTTGCAATCTCCATTACCACCAAATTAGGCCTTGCATCCCGCTGAAATGCTCTTACCTTTCTTCTATCGGAAACAGAACGAAAGGAAGGTGATCCAATGTCTAATGAGATTTCGGACCTCGTAACGGGCTTGGAAGTGGTGACGAAGGCGAGGCAGCCCTCGCTCTGAAACCCGCCTTCCTGGGATCGCCATAGCGGTCCGGCCGGTTTTACAGGCCAAAACTCATGGAAAGGGTCGCTAGCGCGGCCCTTTTTCCGTTTCAGGTCGCTAATTGACCAAAGGCAATTCCATCGCTATTCATAAAGTCATCAGATGACTTTATGAGGCGCCCATGCAGCCGCTTTCGAAAACCAATCTCGCGGAAACCGCGACAGAGGCGATCCGCGCTGAGATCCTTTCCAAGCGCTGGGCCGTCGGTGACAAGCTGCCCAATGAGGCCGCGCTCTCCGCCACGCTCTCCGTCAGCCGCGGCACGGTGCGCGAGGCCGTGCGGGTGCTCGTCTCGCAAGGCCTGCTTGAGACAAGGCAGGGGTCGGGCACCTATGTGCTTTCGACCACCGATACCGCATTGCCGTTGACCATGGCGCGGCGCGCCGGGCTTCGCGATCTCTTCGAGGCGCGATGCGCGCTCGATGTCGAGGCAGCCAGACTGGCGGCGCTGCGCCATACGCCGCAGACGATCACGACGCTGCGCAAGCTGCTTGTCAGCCGCGGCAATTTCGAGGGCGGCGACAAGATAGCCTTCATCGAGCGCGACCTCGCCTTCCACAAGGCGATGATCGCCGCATCCCAAAACCGCGCGATGATCGAGATCTACGACTTCTTTTCCGCCTCGATCGCCGAGACCATCGAGGCGACCCTGGGCGAGGATATTCCCGAGCCCGACATGCAGGCCCACGCCGCCATCATCGACGCGATCGCCACCGGCGACGCCGAAAAAGCCGATGCGGCGGTGCGCGCCTTCATGGCTCCCGTAGTTACAGCTCTCGACCGGATGATCCTTTCATGACTACGCCTTTGCAAGACACCGCCCATCTCTACGATCACGCCGAGGAGCAGCTGATCGATGCGGAAGCAGACAGCGTGCCGCAACCGCAGCCGCCGATCGGAACGAGCGCGACGGGACGGTTCATGCTCGGTGCCAGCCTCGTATTGATCGCGTTCAACCTGCGGCCGCTGTTTTCCAGCGCCTCGACGCTACTGCCCGAAATCCGCAGCGAGCTTGGCCTGTCGGCGCTGGGCACCAGCTTGCTGACGACACTGCCTGTTGTCTGCCTCGGCGCCTTTTCGCCGCTGGCCCCGAAGCTCGCGCAACGCATCGGCGCCGAGCGGACGCTGCTCGGTGTGCTCCTGCTGCTGGCGCTCGGAACGGCGCTGCGCGGCCTCTCCTCCATCCCGCTTCTGTTTATCGGTTCGGCGCTTGCCGGCGCCTGCATTGCCATCGGCAATGTTCTGCTGCCCGGTCTGGTGAAGCGTGACTTTGCAGATCGTGCGGCGCTAATGACGGGTTTTTATACAATGGCGCTCTGCGCAGGTGCGGCTGGCGCTGCCGGATTTACGCTACCGATCGAGCGCGCCTTCGGCGGTTCGATGGCGGCGGCACTGGCGATCTGGGCTCTGCCCGCCCTCGTCGTCGGCCTGATCTGGCTGCCGCAGGTGCTCTCGACGAAAGCGCAGGTGAAGCGCAGCGGCTTTTCCGTCGAGGGGCTGTGGCGGGACAGGCTTGCATGGCAGGTCACGCTGTTCATGGGGCTGCAGTCGGCGCTCGCCTACTGCGTCTTCGGCTGGCTGGTGCCGATCCTGCGCGAGCGCGGCATGGATGGCGTCACGGCCGGCGCGATCGTTTCCGTCTCGGTCATGGTGCAGGCAGCCTCCTGCCTTGTCGCGCCGCAGATTGCGGTGCGCGGCAAGGATCAGCGGGTCATCAACGCGGCGCTTTGCGGCATTGCCGTGGTCGCGCTGCTGGGGCTGCTCTTCGCGCCGCTTTCGACGGTTTGGCTCTGGGCGGTGCTTCAGGGGATCGGCCAGGGTGGGCTGATCGCGGCGGCGATGACGACGATCGTGCTGCGCTCGCGCGATCCGCATGTGGCGGCGCATCTTTCCGGCATGGCGCAATGCGTCGGCTATCTTCTGGCCGCCATCGGGCCACTCGTCGTTGGCCTCATCCGTGGTTGGACGGGGAGCTTTGCCTGGTGCGCGGTGCTGTTCGTGGCGCTCGGAACGGGGGCCGCCATCAACGGCTGGAATGCCGGGCGGGCGATGCATGTGAATGCGCGGACGGTCGAAAAAACCGCTGATTAAGGCCTTCACCATCTGTTGATGCCCTCTGCGGCTGCGCCGATGCTAGGCTCCGGGCAAAGATGGCATTCGCGGAGGAACAATCGTGCGCTTTCGATCCATTGTCCTGGCCACCATCCTGGTCACCGGGCTCACCGCCGCAATCGGCCCATCCCTGACCTATGCGCAAGACGCGGCGCGACCATCCGCTGGATCGCGCGAGGGCGTGCTCAAGCTGCTGCCGGCGGATTCCGTCACCGAGCATGAGATCACCCTCGACGGCCGCAAGCTCGCCTATACCGCGACGGCCGGAACGCTCGACATGTTCGGCCAAGATGGCGCGCAGACGGCGGCGATCTTCTACACCGCCTACGTGAAGAAGGATGGCGGGGCCAACCGGCCGCTGACGTTTGCTTTCAACGGTGGCCCCGGTGCTGCCTCAGCCTTCCTGCATCTCGGTCTCGTCGGTCCCCGGATCGTCGACTTCGGGCCGAAGGGCGATGACGGCGCGGAAGCCAGGCTGGTCGACAACCCCAACAGCTGGCTCGATTTCACCGACCTCGTGCTGATCGACCCTGTTGGTACCGGCTGGAGCCGGACGGTGAAGCCCGACGACGCCGCCAAATACTACAATGTGAATGCCGACGCCGAGAGCGTGGCCAAGGCGATCGCACTCTACGTCACGCACAACAACCGCGCGTCCTCACCGAAATATCTGCTCGGCGAGAGCTATGGCGGGTTCCGGGCGGCGAAGGTTGCGAGTGCGCTCAAGGACACGCAGGGCATCATCGTCTCGGGCGCGGTGATGCTGTCGCCGCTCCTCGAGGGGCAGCTGATGTTCGGAGCGGACGAGTTCGCGCTCGGCGCGGCGCTGGAGCTGCCGTCGCTGGCGGCGGCCGAGATGGATCGGCGAAAGGCGTTCGACGAGACGAAACAGCGCGAGGCCGAGCGGTTCGCGCTTGGCGACTATCTGGCGACGCTGGCCGGCGCGGCGCCCACGGGCGATGCGGCAAAAGCGTTCTATTCCAAGCTGTCGGCCATGACCGGGATTCCGGAGGATGTGGTCGAAAAGAACCGTGGCTTCCTCGGCAACGCCTTCGCCAAGGAGATCGGCAAGAGCGACGGACTGGTCGCGAGCGCCTATGATGCGGTCTTTACCACGCCCGATGCCTTTCCCGAGACAGCCGACGCAAGGGGGGACGATGCCATTCTTGACGGCTTCACCCGCGCTTATGGCGGCGCCTTCGCCGACTACGCCCGCAACGAGCTCGGCTTCAAGACGGAGATGACCTACTCGCTGCTCGACAGCGACATAAACCGCCAGTGGGAATGGGGTCGCCGGGGTGGCGGGTCGCGTCTGCAGGCAAGCGTGACGGGCGATATCAGGCAGTTTCTCGCCGCTGTTCCGAGCTTCCGGCTGCTGATCGCGCATGGCTACAGCGATCTCGTCACTCCCTATGGCGTCAGCCGCTATGTCGTCGACCATCTGCCGGCCTCGCTTGCCGCCAACCGGGTGGGACTGAAGGTCTATCAGGGCGGGCACATGTTCTACACACGCAGCGATCAGGGCGCTTTGTTCACGCGCGACGCGAAGGCCTTTTATGCGGCCAATGCCCCTGTGACGCCGGGAGATTGAGCGGCTGCGAACGCCTGCGCGCGGCCCTGCCAAGAGACCGCGATGACTTTTTAGGGTTGCCATCGGGGTTTGCTGCCACATTTAGACCACATGTCCTATCCAGCGCAGCCATCCCGAACCCTGAAGCCGCAGCAGGTTTCCGGGACCTCGTTTCTGTTCAATCTGCTCCGGTCCTCGGCCGCCGATTGGGCGCTGTTTCTCGATATAGACGGCACCTTGATCGATCTCGCCGACACGCCCGATGGCATTGTCGTGCCCCCTGCCCTGCCGCAGCAACTCGATCAGCTGTCGCGCAAGCTCGGCGGCGCCGTGGCGCTGGTGACGGGACGGGCGCTGCCCTATGCCGACAAGCTCTTTACCCCCTACCAGTTTCCGATCGCCGGCCTGCATGGAGCGGAACTGCGCCGCGCGAACGGACGGATCGAGCAGGCCGAGCCGACGGCGCAGTTCGAGAAACTGAAGGCCGAACTGCGCAAGGAAACTTCAGGCTTCGATGGCGTGCTGATCGAGGACAAGGGGGCCGCGGTCGCCGCCCACTACCGGCTCGCGCCGCAGCGGCAGGCCGAGCTCGAGCCTCTGATGGAGACGTTCCTCGCCAAGGCCGGCGAGAACTGGACGCTGCAGCGCGGCAAGATGGTGCTCGAAATTCGCCCTGCCAGCGCCGACAAGGGGCATGCGGTGGAGACATTTCTCTCCGAGGCGCCGTTCGCGGGCCGCCGTCCGATCGCCATTGGCGACGACATTACCGACGAGGCGATGTTCCATGTCGCCAACCGGCTGGGCGGGCATTCGATCCGCGTCGGGACACCGCTTTCAGGCACGGCCGCGCAACTGACGCTGCCGACCGCTGTTGCTCTGCGGGAACTCATCGCGCATCTCGCCGTTTGATGATCGCGACCTATCGATTGCCATTTTTGCGTACTGCCGTTTTTGAAAGGAATATTGCGTGAGCCGTCTTGTCATCGTTTCCAACCGTGTGCCCGTTCCCGAAAAGGGCGGAGCGGCAGCGGCGGCCGGCGGGCTTGCCGTGGCCCTGCAGGCAGCGCTCCAGCAGCGCGGTGGCATCTGGATGGGCTGGTCGGGCAAGTCGAGCGGCGACACCGAGCCAGGTCCGTTGCAGATCAGCGAGGATGGCCGGATCACCTATGCGCTGACCGACCTCACCGAAAAGGATGTCGAGGAGTATTACTTCGGTTTTGCCAACCGCGTGCTCTGGCCGATCTGCCACTACCGGCTGGATCTGGCAGAATACGGCCGCAAGGAGATGACGGGGTATTTCCGCGTCAACCGCTTCTTCGCGCACCGGCTGGCGCCGATGCTTGAGCCCGACGACACGATCTGGATCCACGATTATCACCTGATTCCGCTCGCCGCCGAGCTCCGACAGATGGGGATCAAGAACCGCATCGGCTTCTTCCACCACATCCCCTGGCCGCCGGCGGACGTGCTTTTCACCATGCCTGTGCATGAAGAGATCATGCGCGGGCTTGCCGCCTACGATCTCGTCGGCTTCCAGACCGACCACGATCTCGAGAACTTCGCCGGCTGCCTGCGCCGCGAGGAGATGGGCGACGCGCTGGGCGACGGCCGCTTCAACTCCGGCGACAAGATCTTCAAGGGCGGCGCCTATGGCATCGGGATCGAGACCGAGGCCTTTGCGAAATTCGCCCGCAAGGCGGTCAGCCACGCCATGGTGCACAAGGCGAAGGAGAGCATCATCGGCCGTGACCTGATCATCGGCGTCGACCGGCTCGATTACTCCAAGGGTCTGACGCAGCGTATCGACGCCTTCGAGCGCTTCGTGCTCAACAACCCGGCCCACCAGCGCAACGTGACCTATCTGCAGGTGACGCCGAAATCGCGCTCGGAGGTGCCGGAATACGAGCAGATGCAGCGCACCGTCGCCGAACAGGCGGGCCGGGTGAACGGGGCGCTCGGCACCGTGGACTGGGTGCCGATCCGCTATATCAACCGGTCGCTCAGCCGGCCCATCCTTGCCGGGCTCTATCGCCTCGCGAGAGTGGGCCTCGTAACGCCGCTGCGCGACGGGATGAATCTCGTCGCCAAGGAATATGTCGCGGCGCAGGACCCAGAGGATCCGGGCGTTCTTGTGCTTTCACGCTTCGCGGGTGCCGCCCGCGAACTGAAGGGCGCTCTTCTGGTCAACCCTTATGACATCGAGGGGACCGCCAACGCGATCGCGCGGGCGCTGAACATGTCGCTCGAGGAGCGCAAGGAGCGCTGGCAGCGGATGATGGATTATCTCACGGTCCATGACGTTTCGCGCTGGTGCGACGACTTCCTGCAGGATCTGGCCGCCTGACCTTCTGCCGCCTCAGCATGAACATGTCAGAGACCGGCTTCGGCCAGCATCCAGGCGCCGAGCTCGTCGCTCCCGGGCGTGCGGCTTTTCGGCTGCAGCAGAAAATAGCCGCGATCCGGTGCTTCCAGCGTCGGGCCGGCGAGAGAAAGAATGCCGGTCGACAGCAGCGTGTCGACCAGGCCCATCCAGCCGAGCGCCAGCCCCTGTTCGCCAAGCGCTGCCTGCACCACCAGCGAATAGGTGTTGAAGCTGAGATCGCCCTGCCCGGCAAAGGCCTCGCGCCCAACACCGAGTTCGGCGAAATAGCTGCGCCAATCAAACCAGGGGGATGGCGCCGCCGTGTCGAGGTGGATCAGCCTGTTGCGGGCGAGATCGGCGGGCGTCTCAAACGGGCCGTTGCGCTCTATGAAGCCGGGGCTGCAGACGGGCGCCACCTTTTCCGGCAGCAGCAGCTTCGCGTCGCGGCCAAATTCGGCGCGGGTGCCGAAGACGACGGAGACGTCGCCCTCGCCCGAGCGATGACGCTCCATGCGCTGCGTGGCGATGATCTGGATGTCCGTATCCGGATGGACCAGCCGAAACGCATGCATGCGCGGGATCAGCCAGAGCGCGGAAAAGGCATAGTCCGTATGCAGGCGGATCGAGGGGCGCTCCTTTTCGCTGCGCAGCCTGCGGGTCAGTTGATCGATCTCATCGACGCTTCTTGCAACGAGATCGAAAAGCCGCTGCCCCTCGGGCGTGAGCTCGACGCCGCGATGCTGGCGCTTCAACAAGGTTACGCCGATCTGCTCTTCCAGCCTGCGGATCTGATAGCTGACGGCGGGCTGGGTGAGGCCGAGCGCGGCGGCTGCGGCCGACAGGCTGCCGGCGCCGCCGATCTCCGCGAAAATGCGCATCCACCCCAGATCGATCGGCCGCTCTGCCATAAAAAATCCTGTTGGGAACTATCGAAAAAAGCTGCCTTCACAGGGACGATGCTAGTGTTGTTCAATAAAACTATCAAATGACAAAAAAGGGGAAATGAGATGACAGCAGTTTCCATGATCCGCCGTCTTGCCGCCGGCGTTGTGCTTTCCGCTCTGGCCGTTGGGTCGGCCGCTGCCGCCGACGATGCGTCGTGCAAGACGATCCGCATGTCCGATCCGGGCTGGACCGACATCACCGCCACCAATGGCGTGACCTCGGTGATCCTGACGGCGCTCGGCTACGAGCCCGACGTCAAGACGCTCTCGGTGCCGATCGGCTACCAGTCGATGAAGAACGGCGAGATCGACGTCTTCCTCGGCAACTGGATGCCGGCGCAGAAATCCTTCATCGACGACCTTAACGCCGCCAAGGCGGTCGAGGTGATGAACAAGAACCTCGAGGGCGCGAAGTTCACGCTCGCCGTGCCGACCTATGTGGCCGACAAGGGCATCAAGGATTTCGCCGACCTGCAGAAGCATGGCGACGAGTTCGGGAAGCAGATTTACGGCATCGAGCCGGGGGCGCCTGCCAACGGCAACATCCAGAAGATGATCGACGCCAACGACTTCGGCCTCAAGGACTGGAAGCTGGTCGAATCCGGCGAGCAGGCAATGCTGGCGCAGGTCGAGCGCGCCTCCAAGGACAAGGGTGCTGTCGTGTTCCTCGCCTGGGCGCCGCACCCGATGAACGAGAAGTTCCAGATCACCTATCTCTCCGGCGGCGATGCCTATTTCGGCGCGAACTTCGGCGGCGCCGAGATCTATACGCTGGCGCGCACCGGCTGGTCGGCGAAATGCCCGAACGCGGCCGCGTTCATGAAGAACCTGAAGTTCGACCTCAGCATGGAAAACGTGCTGATGGGCTCGATCCTCGGCGGCGAAGACCCGAAGGCAGCGGCGACCGCATGGCTGAAGGCCAATCCGACCGCTATCGACCCATGGCTATCAGGCGTCACGACGCTTGACGGCAAGCCCGCCGCGGATGCAGTCAAGACTTCCCTCGGCCTCTGATACTTCAAGGACACTAGAACAGCATGTCGCGCCCGAATTTTCTCATCCTGATGGTCGACCAGTATAACGGGACGCTGTTTCCCGACGGGCCGGCCGAGTTTCTTCACGCGCCGCATCTGAAAGCCCTGGCGAAGCGCTCCGTGCGCTTTGCCAACACCTATACGGCAAGCCCGCTCTGCGCGCCGGCGCGGGCTTCCTTCATGTCCGGCCAGCTGCCAAGCCGCACTCGCGTCTACGACAACGCCGCCGAATTCGCTTCCGATATTCCGACCTTTGCGCATCATCTGCGCGCGGCCGGCTATCACACCGCACTTTCGGGCAAGATGCACTTCGTCGGCCCCGACCAGTTGCATGGCTTCGAGGAGCGGCTGACCACCGATATCTACCCGGCCGATTTCGGCTGGACGCCCGACTATACCAAGCCCGGCGAGCGCATCGACTGGTGGTACCACAATCTCGGCTCGGTGACGGGCGCAGGCGTGGCCGAAATCACCAACCAGATGGAATATGACGACGAGGTCGCCTACAACGCGACCCGCAAGCTCTATGACCTCTCGCGCCGGCAGGACGATCGCCCCTGGTGCCTGACGGTCAGCTTCACGCATCCGCACGACCCCTATGTGGCGCGCCGCAAGTTCTGGGATCTCTATGAGGATTGCCCTCATCTCGACCCTGAAGTCGGCACGATCCCGTTCGAGGAGCAGGACCAGCATTCGCAGCGGCTCTTGAAGGCCTGCGATTACGACGCCTTCGAGATCACCCGCGAGCAGGTGCGCAACGCGCGGCGCGGCTATTTCGCGAACATCTCCTATATCGACGAGAAGGTCGGCGAACTGCTCGACGTTCTCGAACGCGGGCGGATGGCCGAGGATACCGTCATCCTCTTCGTCTCCGACCATGGCGACATGCTGGGCGAGCGCGGTCTCTGGTTCAAGATGTGCTTCTTCGACGGCTCGGCGCGCGTGCCGCTGGCAATCGCTGCACCCGGCTGGGAGCCTAAGCTGATCAGCCAGCCGGTCTCCACGCTCGACGTGACGCCGACGCTGGCGTCGCTTGCCGGCATCGACATCACCAAGCTGAAGCCCTGGACCGACGGCGAGGATCTGACGCCGCTTGCCAAGGGAACGGGAAAGCGCGGGCCGGTGCCGATGGAATACGCAGCCGAAGGCTCGATCGCGCCGCTGGTCGGCCTTCGCGACGGCAAGTTCAAGCTGACGCTCTGCGACAAGGACGCGCCAATGCTGTTCGACCTCGACGCCGACCCGAAGGAATTGAGGAACCTCGCCACCGATCCCGCCTATGCGGACACACTGGCGCATCTGACCGCGCAGGCGGAGAAGCGCTGGAACCTTGCAAGCTTCGATGCCGCCGTGCGCGAAAGCCAGGCGCGTCGCTGGGTGGTCTACGAGGCGCTGCGCAACGGCGCCTATTATCCCTGGGACTACCAGCCGCTGCAGCGCGCCTCGGAACGCTACATGCGCAACCACATGGATTTGAACGTGCTGGAAGAAAACCAGCGCTATCCGCGCGGCGAGTGAGATTGCCGTTTCGGTGGCGAATCGCTAAGTTCCGCCATCGAAACAGGGAGAAAACTCATGAAAATCAGCGCTCGCAATCGCCTCAAGGGCAAGGTCGTCGAAATCACGCTCGGCGCCACGACGGCGCATGTGCGCATCGATATCGGCGGCGGCTCGATCGTTACGTCGTCGATCACCAACGAGGCGGTGAAGGAACTGGGGCTGACCGTTGGCTCCGACGCCTATGCCGTGGTCAAGGCCTCCGACGTGATGGTCGCCGTCGACTGAAGTCAACGGCGACATGTTCAGAATGCCTCAGGCGTGGACCTTGAGGTTATGCAGCTTCAGCGGCTCGGCCAGGATGTCCTTGTGGAGTTCCACGAGCGCTTTCAGGTAGGGCTGCTCGAAATGCGCGGTCAGGGCTGCCTGGTCGCGCCAGCTTTCGCGGATGAAGAAGGTGCCGGGCGCATCCGTGTCCTCATGGACGACAAACTGGATGCAGCCTTCCTCGCGACGGGTCGGCTCGACGATGGCGAGCGTCGCTTCACGCAGCTTGTCCTCGCTGCCGGGCTTTGCACGGAAGGCGGCAATGACTTCGATCATATTGATTGCTCCTAATCGATAAAACAACGGCTGCCCATGCTGGAAGGCTGGGCGGGCCGTGGGACGATAGCTACCGTTCGGATGCCATCGGGACAATGACGGATGGGCGGCAAAGCGTTCACAATGGCGATAGGTCGCAGCGGGTGATGGTTTTAGGTGATCGCGCGCTTGGATGATGGCTGGTGGGCCGTGTGCCGTGTGGCCCCCCTCATCGCCTCGCTGGCGCTCCGGCACTTCTCCCCGCTGGGGAGAAGAGACTCGTGGCGGCGCTTTGCCGTCATCCCCTTCTCCCCTGCGGGGAGAAGGTGCCCGAAGGGCGGATGAGGGGGCCGCGGGCGCAGCGTCAGCGATCACGCCTTCTGGCAATAATGCGCCGTGCCCTCGTCGCCTGTCTGGAAATCGCCGGGCTGCGGTGGGGCGATCGGTTTGAAGAGGGTGCGGTCCGGCTTCACGTCGAGCAGCGGCGTGCCGTCGAGGCAATCCATGCCGCGCACCAGAAGTGTCGATCCTTCCACGGCTTCCAGCTTGACGATGGAGGTTCCGATCGGGTTGGGGCGGACGGGGGAGCGGAGCGAGAAGGTGCCGTGCACCTTGCCCGAATTGGCCGGGCTCTGGAGCACGAGATCGCGGCGGGAGCGATCCAGCCAATAGAGGATTTCCAGCCGCTCGAAAGCCTCGACGCCCTGCAGCGCCTGCGTCCAGGGCTCGAAAATCTCGATCCGGCAGATCGGCCCGTCATGCCGCCCCTGGCGCGGGGTTTCCATGCGGGACGTCCAGGGCGTGCGGATGCGGCCGATGAAGACCAGACCAGCATCGGTCGCAGCCGGAGCATCGACCGCCACTTCGTTTTTCCGGATTTCGTTTTCGCGCACCATCAATCTTCTCCTACATCCAGGCGTGGCGAACAGACGGGCGCATTGCCACCCGGCAGGACGCCCATGACCACATCGACATCATAAAGCTGCTTGATCCGCTGCGGCGTCAACACCGTTTGCGGCGGCCCGAGCCCGGCGAGCGTTCCCTCGTGCAGCAGGGCCACCCGATCGGCGACCATGAATACGTGGTCTGGATTGTGGGTGGAGAGCACGATCGACATGCCCTCCCGCGCCAGCCGGCGGATATGCGAGAGCACGCGCATCTGGTTGCCGTAATCAAGGCTCGCGGTCGGCTCGTCCATGATGAGAATGCCCGGCTGTTGCGCCAGCGCGCGGGCGATCAGCACCATCTGCCGCTCGCCGCCCGATATCTCCGTATAGGGGCGATCGGCCAGATGCGTCATGCCGAGCCGGGCGAGTGCTGCGTCGGCAATCGCGCGATCCTTGGCGCCGGGGGCGGCGAAGGGCGACAGGTGTGCGGCGCGGCCCATCAGGACCACGTCGCGCACATTGAAGGGAAAGAGTGCTGCATGCGCCTGCGGGACATGGCCGATACGCTTGGCGCGATCGGCCCGGCTGAGCGAAATGAGCGGCACGCCGTCTAGGACGATCTCGCCCGCCTGCACCGGCAGCAGGCCGAGCATGGTCTTGAACAACGTCGTCTTGCCGGCGCCGTTCGGCCCAAGCAGCGCCAGAACTTCGCCCCTTGCAAGCGTCAGAGTGACACCCCGACCGACCGACCGGGCGCCATAGCCGAAAGCGAGATCGCGCAATTCCAGCGTCATGGCCTAACCCTCATGACCAGCCCCTTCTACCTGACGCAAGCAGGAACAAGAAAAACGGTGCGCCGACGACGGCCGTCAGGATGCCGAGCGGGATCTCGATCATCGCGATGCTGCGGGCCAGCGTATCGACGACAAGCAGATAGGCGCCGCCGAGCAGGATCGAGGCGGGCAGCAGCCGGCGGAAATCGGGTCCAACCAGCAGCCGCGCGACATGCGGAATGACGAGGCCGATCCAGCCGATGATGCCGGCGATCGAGACGGAGGCGGCGGTGATGAGCGTTGCTCCTGCTATCAACGCCAACCTTGTTAGCCGGGTATCGATGCCGAGCGTACGCGCCTCCTCATCGCCCAGGGTCATGACGTTCATGCGCCAGCGCAACAGGACAAGCGGGACAAGGCCGAGGATGATCGCCGGCAGGATGGAGCCGACATCGGCGCGGGTGACGGCGGTCAGGCTGCCGAGCAGCCAGTAGGTGATGGCGGGCAGCTGGTCATAGGGATCGGAGAGGATCTTGATGAGCGATATGCCGGCGCCGACCAGAGCGCCGATAGCCACACCCGCCAGAACCAGCGTCAGCACCGGATCGCGCCCACGCACGGCGGCGCCCACGGCGTAGACCGCGCCGACGGCAAGAAGGCCGCCGCAGAAACTCATGAGCTGGATGAGCGCAACCGGCATTTCCATGAAGATCGCCAGTACCGCGCCGAGGCTGGCGCCGACGGAGACGCCCAGAATATCCGGCGAGACCAACGGATTGCGAAACAGGCCCTGATAGGTGGCGCCGGCGGCCGACAGCGCCGCGCCGATCAGCAGCGCGGCGGCGACCCTCGGCAGGCGTACGTTCCAGATCACCGTCTGCTGGATCGGATCGATATAGGATGGCGTGCCGGTGATGCCGGCTGCCAACGCCCGCAGGATGGTCGAGGGCGGGACGGCATATTTGCCGATCGCCATGGAAAGCACCGCCAGCAGCAGCACGAACGCAGCCCCGAAAACGATCAGTTTCCAGCTTCCGCTGGCGGTTTGCCTATCCTTGCTCATTTCGACGAGGGTAGCGCGCCTTTCAGCAGCGTGTCGAGATCAGCATCGCTCACATCGACCTGATAGAACAGCTTGAAGAATGCCCGCACGTCGGCTTTCAGATCGCTGTCGAAGCTTTGAGGATAAAGCAGCGTCTCCAGCCAGCGGATGCCGATCAGGCGGTTGATGCCGGGCGGAGAATCGAACCAGCCGAAGGGAAGCGCGGGCGCGGTGAATACCTTGCCGCTCTTTATCGCCTCGATGCTTGCCCAGGATGGATCGCTTTTTACGGCTTGCGCGAACTTGGGCGAGGCCGCGAGGATGATATCGGGGTTCCAGCCGAGAACCTGTTCCAGTGAGACATTTGTGAGCCCGCCCTGGCCGGCGGCGGCCGCAACATTGTCGGCGCCGGCCGCCTGAAGCATCTCCATGTTGATGGAGCCCGACAGGCCGGTCTCAAGGCCTTCCGGACCGCGCCCGTAATAGACTCTTGGGCGCTTGTCCGAGGGAAGCTTCGCCAGGCCGTCGTGAAGGGTCTTCAGCGTCGTCTCGGCATAGCTGGCCAACTCCTGCGCGCGCGGCGCGACGCCGAGCAGGTCGCCGACCTCTCGCAGCGTCTGCGGCGTCTTTTCAAAGCTCCCGTCGATCAGCACATAGGGAATGCCGGTCTGCTGCTGCACCTTGTCGGCCAGCGAGACATAGGTCGGATTGACGGTGCCGACATCGATGATGAGATCTGGCTTGGCGGCGATCACCGCCTCCATGTTGGCGGTGCCGCCCTGCCCCGTCAGCCGGCCATAGGTGGGCAGGTTCTGCACCGATGGCGCCAGGAACTGCTTCTCCTCCGCGCTCGGCTCGCGCACCCAGCCCGTGAGCTTGTCCGGCGCCAGCACGTAGACCAGCACCGAGGCCGGCGGACCGGCCGTCAGCACGCGGGTGACGTGATCGGAGATTTCCACCGTGCGGCCGCCCGCATCGGTGAACGGACGGGCGAAGGCTTCGGCGCTGAAGAGCGTGAAAAGGGCGGCAAGGATCGTGCTGGCGAGTTTGAGCATGGTGGCTTCCCGATGAAATCGGAGCCACTATGTCACGACGCTATATCCGATGGAATATGGCGAAGCGCTGCAAGCAGCGCCCCTTTCCACTCATGACGAAAGCTTGACCAGAATCACGCCGCCTTGGCGACGTGATATTCCTTGATGGCGACCATCTTGATCGCCGGGAAGCGTTCGGATTCGTAGCGCAGCGAGAAGCTGTCCTGCGCCAGGAAGACCGGGTCGCCGTCGAGGTCGCGGGCGATATCGCCGCGCTTGACGTTCAAGAACTTGTCTAGCTCGGCCGGCTGGTCGGACGAGATCCAACGGCAGACAGAGAAGCGCGACATTTCGAACGAGACCGGCAGCGTGTATTCGGCCGACAGGCGCTCCTTCAAGACATCGAGCTGCAGCGCGCCAACGACACCAACGATAGCCGGCGAACCATCTTCCGGTGAGAAGAGCTGCACGACGCCCTCTTCGGCCATCTGCTGCAGCGCTTCCTTGAGCTTCTTCGCCTTCATCGCATCCTCAAGCCGCACGCGGCGCAGGATTTCCGGCGAGAAGTTCGGCACGCCCTGGAACACCAGCGCCTCGCCTTCCGTCAGCGTATCGCCGATCCTGAGCGTTCCGTGGTTCGGGATACCGACGACGTCGCCGGCAAAGGCGGTATCGGCCAGCTGGCGCTGCGAGGCGAAGAAGAACTGCGGCGCGGTGAGGCCGAGCTGCTTGCCGGTGCGGGCGAGACGCGCCTTCATGCCGCGCTCCAGCTTGCCGGAGCAGATGCGGGCAAAGGCAATGCGGTCTCGGTGGTTGGGGTCCATGTTGGCCTGGATCTTGAAGACGAAGGCCGTCATCTTGTCTTCGGCGGCATGCACGGTTCTGATATCGGCGACCTGATCACGCGGCGGCGGCGCGAATTCGCCGAGCGCGTTGATGAGATCGCGGACACCGAAATTGCGCAGCGCCGAGCCGAAGAAAACAGGCGTCAGGTGGCCTTCGAGGAAGGCCTTGCGGTCAAACGGGCGGCAGGCTTCGATCGCCAGTTCCGTCTCGTCGACGAAGGCCGAGCGCTCGTTTTCCGGCAGGCGATCGGCAACAGCCTGCGGGCCGTTGACCTTGGTGGGCGTCACTTCCGTATCGGAGCCGCGCACCGTGTTGTCGGCCAGGTGATAGGAGCCGCAGAAGGTCTTGGAGCGGCCGATCGGCCAGGTGACCGGAGCGGTGTCCAGCGCCAACTTTTCCTCGACCTCATCCAGGATCTCGAAGGGATCGCGGCTTTCGCGGTCCATCTTGTTGATGAAGGTGATGATCGGGATGTCGCGCATGCGGCAGACTTCGAAGAGCTTCAGCGTTCTGGGCTCGATACCCTTGGCGGCGTCGATAACCATGACGGCCGCATCCACCGCCGTCAGCGTGCGGTAGGTGTCGTCGGCGAAGTCTTCGTGACCGGGCGTATCGAGAATATTGAAGACATTGCCTTCATATTCGAAGGTCATCACCGAGGTGACGACCGAGATGCCACGCTCGCGCTCGATCTTCATCCAGTCCGACCGGGTCTGGATGCGATCCTTCTTCGCCTTGACTTCGCCGGCGAGCTGAATGGCGCCGCCGAACAGCAGCAGCTTTTCGGTGAGCGTCGTCTTGCCCGCGTCCGGGTGGGCGATAATAGCGAATGTGCGGCGGCGGGAAACCGCCTCGGCGAGACTTTCGGCCATGCTATGAATCCTGTGGAGTTGCGGCGTATCTAGCGATTTAGGCGCCGCTTTGCAATTGACCTTGGCCTTGCGGGGGCAAAGTAATGGCGCATGACCATTCACACAGATACCCGCCCGACCCTCAATCTCCTGCGTCTGCCCCATGGCGAAGGCATCGAGCTGCCCGCCTATGAAACCAAGGGCGCCGCCGGCATGGACCTGCGCGCCGCCGTAGACGACGGTGCACCGATGGTGCTTACATCAGGCAAGCGGGCGCTGGTGCCGACAGGGCTGATCTTCGAGATCCCCGAGGGTTTCGAAGGCCAGATCCGCCCGCGCTCCGGCCTCGCCTTCAAGAACGGCATCACCTGCCTCAACACACCGGGCACGATCGACAGCGATTATCGCGGCGAAGTGAAGGTGCTGCTTATCAATCTCGGCGAGGAGCCGTTCGAGATCACCCGCGGCATGCGGATCGCCCAGATGGTGATCGCGCCGGTGACGCAGGCGCGCGTCGCCGAGATCACCGAGGCGAGCACCACGGCGCGCGGCGCCGGCGGCTTCGGCTCCACGGGCGTGTGATGGAGAAGGCGACCGATAGCTCCGGCCTCACCTTCCGGCAGGACTATTTCGCCGACGACAAGGCCTGGGCGGCGCTGGTGTCGCTTCTCTCCGACACGTTCGGTATCGATCTCGACCCGCTGAAGCGTCTCGGCGGCGCCGACCCCACCAGCATGCCCTTCGGCTGGTTCGACGAGACAGGACTTCTCGCCGCCAATCTCTCGGCCTTCGCCATGCCTCTCGTGATCGAGGGACGCAAAATCAACGCCGCCGGCCTGCAATCGGGCGCCGTGCGTCCGCCATGGCGCGGGCGCGGGCTTTATCGCGACGTGACCAAAAAGGCGCTCGACTGGTGCGCGGTCCGGGGCTTCGAGGCGGTGGTGCTCTATACGGACAAGCCTGATCTCTACACGCCCCATGGTTTTCGCTCGCTGCCGATGCATCTTTATGCCGGCGCGGCGCCGGAGCCTGCGATGGCGGCCATGCCCGCGCGGACGCTCGACCCGTGGAAGCCCGAGGATCTTGCGCTGCTGCAGCGGGCGCTGCGGTCCCGCACACCGGTTTCCGACGCTCTCGCAGTCTGCGAGAGCGCGGCGATGTTCCTGATCAACACGCAGTTCGATCCGGATGTGCGGTTGAGCTGGCTGGAGGACCGGCAGGCGGTGATCGCCTGGAAAGTGGGGAATGACAACACATTCGTGCTGTCGGATGTGATTGCTTCGACCGTCCCGTCGCTCAGCGCCATCCTGGGTGGCCTCGGCATCGCGCCGCTAGGGGTCGAGGTTCTGTTTTCGCCCGACAAGCTCGGCTGGCAGGGCGAGGCGCGGCTGATCGACGGCGGCACGCATTTCATGATCCGCACCGATCTCCACATCAGTCTCGACCGGCCGGCGATGCTTTCGCCTATGGCGGATTTCTAGGCTAGGCTTTCAGCTTAGCGGCGGCAGGCGGCGCTTCACCGGCGAGGCCTTCACCATCGATGTGCTGGTCTCGGCCTTCTCCGCGACCTTGTCGAGGATCGTGTCCAGCTGCGCCATGGAACGGACGACGAGGCGGGCGACGAAGCAATCATCGCCGGTGACCTTGTCACATTCGACGAACTCCGGCGTCTCCCGGATGATCCGCTCCACCACATGCAGCTGCCCCGGCAGCGGCCGGACGCGGACGATCGCCTGCAGGGGATAGCCGAGTGCCGCGGGATCGATATCCACGGTGAAGGCGGAAATGACGCCGCGCTCTTCCAGCCGGCGCAGGCGTTCGCCGGCGCTGGGCGAAGAGAGACCCGCTGCCTGCGCAAGCTCCTTCAGCGACATTCGCGCATCGGCGGCCAGCGCCTGAAGAATGCGGCGGTCGATGTCGTCGAGATCATTGTTAGGTTGAACGCTCATTTCGCCTCACGATCAAAGGTGAAAGCCGCCATTCGGAGCCTCAAGATTATATAAATGGCGCGGGGACCGCAATATTCTCATTCTCAACAACGGGAGGCGGGAATGCAACAGGATATCCGCAGCGGCAGCATTGAGATGGCGGCGGCGATGCTGATTTCGGGGACGATCGGCTGGTTTGTCGTGATGTCAGGTCAGCCAGTGAGCGGCGTCGTCTTCTGGCGCTGCCTGTTCGGGGCGATCAGCCTGCTCGTCGTCTGCGCGGCGATGGGATTGCTGAAGCCCGGCACGATCGGGCTGCGTGCCTTTGCGATCGCGGTGTTCGGGGGTGTCGCCATCGTGCTCAACTGGCTGCTGCTCTTCGGCGCCTATGGGCATACGTCGATCTCGGTCGCGACCACCGTCTACAACACGCAGCCCTTCATGCTGCTCGGGCTAGGCGCCCTGTTTCTCGGCGACAGGATCACGGCGGCGAAGCTGTTCTGGCTGGTACTGGCATTCACAGGCATGATCGGGATCGTCGAGGGCAAACCGCAGGTGGCCGGCGCGGGCGGCGATTATGCCATCGGCATCGCCATGGCGCTGGGCGCAGCCTTCTTCTACGCGCTAGCGGCGCTGGCCGCGAAATGGCTGAAGGGCACGCCACCGCATCTGATCGCGCTGATCCAGGTTTCGACCGGCGTGGTGATGCTGGCGCCGATGACGGACTTTTCCGCCCTGCCCCATGACAGCGCGACATGGGCGCTGCTGGTGACGCTGGGCGTGGTGCATACGGGGCTGATGTATGTGCTGCTTTACGGCGCAATCCAGAAGCTGCCGATCCACCTGACCGGCGCGCTGTCCTTCCTCTACCCGATCGCGGCGATCGTCGTCGACCGGGTCGCCTTCGGCCATGCGCTGCAGCCGCTGCAGATCGCCGGCGCCGCCATCATTCTTCTGGCGGCGGCGGGCATGAACCTTGGCTGGACGCCCGCGCGGCTGAAAGGTGTGCTGCGGGGTGTCCGGACCTGAGCGATGGGCTCAATGATGGCGATTATTTCGCCTGGCGGGTGATCTCGAAGAGGAACCAGTGGCGGCGCTCGGCTTCGTCGATCCAGTTTTCGAGAAGGCTGGTCGTGGCGACGTCATTGTGTTCGGAGCAGACGTCGTGGGTCTCGCGCATCAGCGAGATCAGCTGGCGATTGTCATCACGCAGTTCGGCCAGCATGTCCTCCGGCGTCACATAGTCGGCGTCGTTATCGGCCAGGCGCTGCAGGCGGCCGATATGGCCGATGGAGCGCAGCGTCGTGCCGCCGATCTTGCGGGCGCGTTCGGCCATTTCATCGGTGATGGCGAAGATCTGCTCGGCATGCTCGTCCAGCAGCAGATGATAATCGCGGAAATGCGGGCCGGACATGTGCCAGTGGAAATTCTTGGTCTTGAGATAGAGCGCGAAGGTATCGGCCAGAAGCGCTGCCAGCGCGCCCGAGATATCCTGGATGGCGTTGCTCTTCAGATCGGTCGGGGTTGCGAGGGCCGCGGTCTTGCGCTTTTCGACGGGTGTCGACATGAAATTTTCTCCTTCGCCAGATCGGCGTGATACGGGTGCCGGAACGGGTTGCGTCCCCCATGTGGCCGACAATTCCGGCTCCGGCTACGGCCAGACATCCGCCACCAACCGAGAACTAGAACCGCGACCCGAGGCGTCAATAGCAGACGCCCGTGACAGAATGCCCGCGTCGGAAATCCGCCCCGTTGAGGCTACCCAACGGCCTGTTGAAACGGTCCTGCAAGAGGCGTAGAACACAGCCGATTGGGAGGCTCACATGTCGTTCACCGCACTCTTCGCCTATGCCGCGGCGCTGTTCATCGCCGCCGCCATTCCCGGCCCCGGCATCACCGCCATCGTTGCCCGCGCGCTAGGCTCGAACTTCCGCGAGACCTTCTTCATGGGCCTTGGGCTGGTGCTCGGCGACATGACTTATCTCACCGCCGTGATCCTCGGCCTCGCCTTCGTGGCGCAGACCTTCACCGAGGTGTTCATCGTCATCAAGATCCTCGGAGCGCTCTATCTCGGCTATATCGCCTACAAGCTGTGGACTGCGGGCCTGCTGCCGCAGGACATTGCGGCGAAGAAATCCAGCAATATCGGCATGAGCTTTCTTTCCGGCCTGCTGGTGACGCTCGGCAATCCGAAGACCATGCTGTTTTACGTGGCACTGGTGCCGACGCTGATCAGCATCGACAGCGTCGGGATGCGCGAATACGGCCTGCTGCTATTGACCACCTTCGTCGTGCTTCTGGTGGTGCTGATCCCCTATATGCTGCTGGCCTCGCGGGCGCGCACGTTGCTCAAACAGCCGCGCGCGCTGCAGGCGCTGAATCGGGTGGCGGCGAGCATTCTGGCGGGCACGGCGGCCTTCATCGCCACCCGCGCGGCCTGAAAAAATCATTCGGCAAACCGTGGTTCGCAAAGGGTTTTTTCTCTGAACCACAGGGGTGGCGGGTGAAGCTACTCTGGCCGACCACCGGCTTAGACCCTATTCTCACTCTATATTTCATCAAGGGAGCTTATCATGTCGAAGAAACCGGGCCGCGGCCGCATCTACTCCTCGATCACGGAAACGATCGGCGATACCCCGATCGTTCGACTGGACAAGCTCGCCAAGGAAAAGGGCGTGAAGGCCAACCTTCTGGCCAAGCTCGAATTCTTCAACCCGATCGCCTCGGTGAAGGACCGCATCGGCGTGGCGATGATCGAATCCTTGGAAGCGCAGGGCAAGATTTCGCCCGGCAAGACGACGCTGGTCGAGCCGACCTCGGGCAACACCGGCATCGCGCTCGCCTTCGCCGCCGCCGCCAAGGGCTACAAGCTGATCCTCACCATGCCCGAGACCATGTCTGTCGAGCGCCGCAAGATGCTGGCGCTGCTCGGCGCCGAACTGGTGCTGACCGAGGGCGCGAAGGGCATGAAGGGCGCGATCGCCAAGGCTGAGGAGCTGGCCGCGACGCTGCCCGACGCGATCATTCCGCAGCAGTTCGAAAACCCCGCCAACCCCGAGATCCACCGCAAGACGACGGCCGAGGAAATCTGGAACGACACGGATGGGACGGTCGATATTCTGGTGTCGGGCATCGGCACCGGCGGCACGATTACCGGCGCCGGCCAGGTGCTGAAGTCGAAGAAGCCGGAGATCAAGGTGATCGCCGTCGAGCCGGAGGAATCGCCGGTTCTCTCCGGTGGCCAGCCGGGACCGCACAAGATCCAGGGCATCGGCGCCGGCTTTGCGCCCGCCATCCTCGACACCCATATCTATGACGAGGTCGTCACCATCAACAGCGCGACCGCGCTCGAAACCGCCCGCCACGTCGCCCGCCTCGAAGGCGTGCCGGTCGGCATCTCCTCGGGTGCGGCCCTTGCCGCCGCGATCAAGATCGGCTCCCGCGAGGAAAACGCCGGCAAGAATATCGTGGTGATCATCCCGTCATTCGCCGAACGCTACCTCTCGACGGCGCTGTTCGAAGGCCTCGGCGGCTGAGGATAGGGCTGAAGCGTGTCGCGGTTCACAGCATCCGCACTTCCCGCTTCACTTCGCTATCAAGAGGGCGCTTCGGCGCCCTCTTTACTGTTTACGATCCCGCACCAACCTCCAACCGGACGCAAGCCACGCCATGCTGTTGATCGTCGGAACCATCCGCCTCCCCCATGAGAACCTCGCGCTCGCGCGCCCCGTGATGCAGCGCATGGTGGAGATGAGCCGCGCCGAAGACGGCTGCCTGGATTATTCCTACGCCGAGGACGTGCTCGAGCCCGGCCTCATTCACGTCACCGAACGCTGGCGCGACCAAGCCTCGCTCGACCGCCATTTTCAAACCGCGCACCTGAGCGACTGGCGCGCCGCATGGCCAGCACTCGGCATCCACGACCGCAAGCTCCAGAGCTACGAGGTCGGCGCAGCGCGCGAGACCTGAGGCACCGGACTGCTCCCCTCCGCCAAGCTAGCGACGGCGCTCCCACTGCGTCTCCGCTTTCGATCGCCCCCTCCCCCTCATGCCACCGCCGTCAGCCGCTCGCCCGCCATGCGGTAGGAGATCGCCTCGGCCAAATGGATACGGCCGACCATCTCCTGGCTATCGAGGTCGGCCAGCGTGCGGGCGACCTTGAGGACGCGGTGGTAGCCGCGGGCGGAAAACTTCATCTTTTCGGCGGCGTCGCGCAAAAGCTGCAGGCCGGATGCATCGGGGGCCGCATAGGTCTCGATCATCGCGGTGGAGCAGCGGGCATTGGTGCCGGTCTCGCCAAGGCCAACGGCGCGGAAGCGGTCTCGCTGCAGGTCACGGGCGCGGGCAACGCGGCGGGCGACGTCGGCGCTCTTTTCGGCCGGCGCCGGGCGGATCAGGTCGAAGGCGGAGACGGCGGGCACGTCAATCCTGATATCGATGCGATCCATCAGGGGGCCGGAAATGCGGGCCTGGTAATCCGCCATGCAGCGCGGGCCGCGCGCGCAGCTATGGCCCGGCTCACCCGCCATGCCGCAGCGACACGGGTTCATGGCCGCCACCAGCTGGATGGTGGCGGGATAGCTGACGCGGTGATTGGCGCGGGCGATGATGCACTCGCCGGTTTCCAGAGGCTGGCGCAGCGCATCCAGCGCCTGCGGCGAGAATTCCGGAAACTCGTCGAGGAAGAGCACGCCGTGATGGGCAAGCGACGCCTCCCCCGGACGCGCTCGGAAACCGCCGCCGACGAGGGCCGCCATGGTGGCGGAGTGATGCGGGGTGCGAAACGGTCGGCGGTCGGAGAGCTTGCCTCCGGAGAGCTGGCCGGCGATCGAATGGATCATCGAGACTTCAAGCAGTTCGGCGGCCGAAAGCGGCGGCAGGATCGATGGCAGACGGGCGGCGAGCATCGACTTGCCGGAACCGGGAGGTCCGACCATCAACAAATTATGGCCGCCGGCGGCCGCCACTTCCAGCGCCCGCTTGGCGCTCTCCTGGCCCTTGATATCGGCGAGATCGGGAAGATTGGCGGCGGTGGCGCGGATCGACGGCTCGGGGCGCGAGAGCACCTGGGTGCCGCGAAAATGGTTGGCGAGCGCGATCAGGCTGCGCGGCGCCAGGATGTCGAGCTCGGCGCCGGCCCAGGCGGCCTCAGGGCCGCTTTCGGCCGGGCAGATCAGGCCTTTCCCCATCGCGTTGGCGCCGATCGCGGCCGGCAGCGCGCCGTTGACGGCGGCGATCGTGCCGTCGAGATTGAGTTCGCCGATGACGACATAGCCCGAGAGCGCATCCGCCGGAATGGCGCCGAGGGCCGCCATCAGGCCGAGCGCGATGGGAAGGTCGAAGTGGCTACCTTCCTTGGGAAGATCGGCGGGGGCGAGGTTGACGGTGATGCGTTTGGCGGGGAGCGCCAGGCCGGAGGCATGGAGTGCCGCATGCACCCGCTCGCGGCTTTCGGCCACCGCCTTGTCGGGCAGGCCGACGATCTGGGTGATCAGCTTGCCGGGCGCGACCATGACCTGGACCTCCACCGGAACCCCTTCTATGCCCTGGAATGCAACCGTGCTGACGCGCGCCACCATGCCCAACCCCTTGGCCCAGATCCCCTGCGGTGCAACCCCTTGCACCTGAAATCGCGACCCATCATGGTCGCGGATTGCAATCTGGCATAGAAATTGGAATGAAACAAGAACAATAAATGAACAATTGCGCGCCATTGATGTGGGGCGGTTGTGGCGGGTTGTATGGGTGGAACAAAGGTGGGGAGAAAGAGGATCGCAACGGTGGTCTCGTCGCTTGGCCGACGGAGCCCGCGTGTGCAAGCTATCCATTCACGCCGAAGTCGTTGCGGCGTGCTTAGATGCTCGGGACGGGCCCGAGCATGACGGTGGAGGGTGCGGCGGCTGTCGCCTCTCAGAACGAGATGCTGGCGCTAAGCGATTGACGAGACGAGGCTTTCCTCACGCGCGGCGTCATCCTCGGGCTCGTCCCGAGGATCTAAACACGTGTCCACGGATGCAAGGGTGCAGATGGGTCTCGCTTGCAGCCACCATGGTGCAAGCTATCCACTCACGTCGAGCAAGTTGGTTGCTTAGCAGATCCTCGGGACGAGCCCGAGGATGACGGTAGAGAGTGGGGCCGCCGCGTTTACAATAGCTGGCGTTGCCGGCAATGGGTGGACGGGGACCTCAGGCGTCGCCGCCCGTCCCCTCGCCCACCTTACGCGCGCTTGCGCTCGATCGCATCCCACAGGAGGCTGGCGATGTCGGCGCCGCCGAATTTCTTGACTTCGCGGATGCCGGTGGGCGACGTGACGTTGATCTCGGTCATGTAGTCGCCGATGACGTCGATGCCGACGAGCAGGAAGCCGCGTTCACGCAGTGCCGGGCCGATGCGGGCGCAGATTTCCTTTTCGCGGGCGGTGAGCTCGGTCGCCTCGGCGCGGCCGCCGACGTGCATGTTGGAGCGGCTGTCGTGCTCGGCCGGAACGCGGTTGATGGCGCCGACGGGTTCGCCGTCGACGAGGATGATGCGCTTGTCGCCCTTGCGCACGTCAGGCAGATATTGCTGGGCGATGTAGGGTTCGCGGAAGAGCTGGCCGAACATTTCGAGCAGCGAGGAGAGGTTGCGGTCGTCCTTGGTCGAATGGAAGACGCCGGCGCCGCCATTGCCGTAGAGCGGCTTCAGGATGATATCGCCCATCTCGTCGCGGAAGCGGCGGATTTCGGCGGGATCCTTGGTGATCAGCGTCCGCGGCATCAGGTCGGAAAATTCGGTGACGAAGATCTTCTCCGGCGAATTGCGTACCCAGGCCGGGTCGTTGACGACGAGCGTCTTCGGGTGGATGCGCTCCAAGAGATGCGTCGAGGTGATGTAGGACATGTCGAAGGGCGGGTCCTGGCGGAGCAGGATCACATCCATGGTCGACAGGTCGACGCGCTCGGGCGCGCCGAGATCGAAATGG
Organism: Rhizobium sp. NPDC090275; assembly: GCF_044772225.1. Taxonomy (NCBI): domain Bacteria; kingdom Pseudomonadati; phylum Pseudomonadota; class Alphaproteobacteria; order Hyphomicrobiales; family Rhizobiaceae; genus Rhizobium; species Rhizobium sp. NPDC090275. The sequence goes on from NZ_JBIVYL010000005.1 coordinate 203,148, forward strand.
TCGCCCTTGATGTCGCGCAGCGTCATCGGCTCGACGGAGGCGTAGAGCTTGCCGTCGAGGAAGCTCAGGCGGTCGGGCGTATAGTGGAAGAGCTTGTAGCCGCGGGTCTGCGCCTCGAGGCTCATGGCGAAGGTGGAGTCGCCCGCGATGTTGATGGAGGCGACATGGTCCATCTGGACCGCTACGTTCTTGATCTTGGCCATTTCTGTCCCTTAGCGATTGCCGGACAGATGTAGGCCGCGGAGGGCGCGAACGCAACGGTCAGTGGACGGCTTTTGTGCGGTGCGCCGGCGCAATTGGCCGGCGTTCCCATCAGGCTTCAACTCAAGCCGTGTTTCAGGCCGCGATGCCCTGCTGGCCGCTGCCGCGCAGCAGGTTGCGCAGGCGATAGGCGAGCGCCACCGGCTTCGGGAAAGGCTTGCGCAGGAAGGCGACCTTGCGGACGTAATCGTCGACGCGCCAGCTGGCCCAGGTGCCGCCGGCGAAGAAGGCGACGTCGCCGGCGCGCAGCACGCGCTCGGTGCCGTCGTCGGCGGTGATGTGAACCTCGCCCTCGAGGATCATCACCGTTTCGTCCCAGCCGAAGAACCAGCGGAACTCGCCGGCCGTGCAGTCCCAGATCGCCGTCAGCGCCGCGTCGTCGTGTCCGCGCGAGTGCTCGCCGGTGCGCGCCTGCGGGTCACCGGCGACAATCCAGTCGGGATTGATCGGCGTCGATTTCATGGCGATGAGATCGCTCGAATGCGCGACGAAGGACTTGCCGCGCGGAAATGCCACGATGTCGGGCATGGAGCGGGCGGCCAAGGCCATCGCGCTCGCGAACATAAGATGCAGTGATGCCACCAGAACCCCCTGAGTACACTATCCCCTAGAGTGGGAGATATCAGGGAGTCCTGACGGAGCCGTTCAGACATTCGCTAAAGTTGTAACGAGTGTCACGATAATGCACGCCCGCCAAAGCGCGGGCGCTGTCTTCAAGCGGGCTGGGCAGCCATGGCCGGCGTGGACGCGCCATCGGTGTCGGCGGCGGCAATGCGCTTGCCTGTGTCGGCCGCGAAGAAGTGCAGCTTTTCGGGCGCAATGGTCAGGCGCAGTTCGGCGGGAATGTCGATATCCGGCGCCAGCACCGCGGTGATCGGCTGATCGCCGAGCAGGCCGTGGACCAGCCGCTGGGCGCCGAGTTCCTCCACATACTCAACGCTGACCGGCATGGCGTGCTGGTCGGGACCGGCAAGGCACAAGTCCTCGGCGCGGATGCCGACGGTGACGGCCCCCGAGGTCGGAGCGCAGCCGGAAAGGTCGATGAGGCTCGGCCCGAGCGCCAGCTTGTCGCCGTGCAGCTCGCCCTTCAGGAGGTTCATGGCCGGAGAGCCGATGAAGGAGGCGACGAAGGTGGAGGCCGGGCGGTGGTAGACATCGAGCGGCGAACCGACCTGCTCGATCTTGCCGCCGTTCAAGACGACCAGACGATCGGCGAGCGTCATCGCTTCCAGCTGGTCGTGGGTGACGTAGATGGAGGTGGTGCCGAGGCGGCGCTGCAGGCGCTTGATCTCGCCGCGCATGGAAACGCGCAACTTGGCATCGAGGTTGGACAGCGGCTCGTCGAAGAGGAAGACGGCCGGCTTGCGGACGATGGCGCGGCCCATGGCGACGCGCTGGCGCTGGCCGCCGGATAGTGCCTTCGGCTTGCGCTCGAGATACTGGTTGATCTCCAGCATGCGGGCGGCCTCGGCCACGCGCGCATCGATCTCGGCCTTCGGCGTCTTGCGGTTCTTCAGGCCGTATTCCAGGTTCTGGCGCACGCTCATATGCGGATAGAGCGCGTAGTTCTGGAAGACCATGGCGATGTCACGATCGGCGGGCTCGACATTGTTGACGACGCGCGCACCGATCTTCACCTCTCCTTCGGAGATTGTCTCGAGGCCGGCGATCATGCGCAGCAGGGTCGACTTGCCGCAGCCGGAGGGGCCGACGAGCACGATGAACTCGCCATCGGCAATCTTGAGTTCGATGCCGGAAACGGCGCGAACGCCGCCGTGATAGATCTTGCCGACATTATCGACGTCGATGGAGGCCATTGTTACTTCTCCGTCTCAACCAGGCCTTTGACGAAAAGGCGCTGCATGAAAATGATGACCAGAACCGGCGGCAGGGCCGCGAGGATGACGCCTGCCATCACCAGGTTCCATTGTGTATCGCCATCCAGCACCGCGGCCAGGCGCTTGATGCCCATGACGACGGTGTAGTAGCCGGGTTCGGTGGTGATCAGCATCGGCCAGAGATACTGGTTCCAGCCGTAGATGAACATGATGATGAAGAGCGCCGCGATATTGGTGCGCGACAGCGGCAGCAGGATATCCCAGAAGAACTTCATCGGGCCGGCGCCATCGACGCGCGCCGCTTCCATCATCTCTTCGGGAACCGTCAGGAAGAACTGCCGGAACAGGAAGGTGGCGGTGGCCGACGCGATGACGGGAATGACGAGGCCGGAATAGGAGTTCAGCATGCCGAGATCGGCGACGACCTTGTAGGTCGGCAGGATGCGCACCTCGATGGGGAGCATCAGCGTCATGAAGATGATCCAGAAGGCGACGGTGCGGAAGGGAAAGCGGAAATAGACGATGGCGAAGGCCGAGATGATCGAAATGGCGATCTTGCCGATCGCCACCAAAATGGCCATCGCCAGGCTGTTGCCGAGCATCAGGAGGAACGGCGGTGCGCCGGCGTTGGACGCACCGGTGCCGAGCAGCACGCCGTAGTTCTCCAGCATCTGGTGGCCCGGCGTCATCGGCACCACGCCGGTCAAGAAGTCCGAGGGACCGCGCGTCGAGGCGATGAAGGCGAGGTAGACGGGAAACACCACCATGCCGATGCCGATGATCAGCACGAAGTGGGTGAGGAAATTGAGGAAGGGACGGTTCTCGACCATGGCTGGCTCTCGCTTCAATACTGCACTTTGCGCTCGATCCAGCGGAACTGGACGACGGTCAGGACGACCACGATCAGCATCAGCACGACCGACTGCGCGGCCGACGGGCCGAGATTGAGACCGACGAAACCATCGGCATAGACCTTGTAGACAAGGATGTTGGTCGATTGCGACGGACCGCCAGAGGTGGCCGCGTCGATGATCGGGAAAGTGTCGAACATCGCGTAGGTGGTGTTGATGACAGCCAGGAAGAAGGTGGTCGGCGACAGCAGCGGGAAGACCACCGTCCAGAAGCGCTTGATGGGACCGGCGCCATCGATCGCGGCGGCTTCGGTCAGCGAATGCGGGACCGACTGCAGGCCGGCGACGAAGAACAGGAAATTGTAGGAGATCTGCTTCCAGGCGGCGGCGATGATGATCAGGATCATCGCGTTGTTCGGGTTCAGGCGGTGGTTCCAGCTGTAGCCGAAATGTTCCAGCACATAGGGAATGATGCCGACGCTGGGGTTGAACATGAACCACCAGAGCAGGCCGGATGCGGCCGGCGCCACGGCATAGGGCCAGACCAGAAGCGTCGTATAGAAGCGCTGCGAGCGGATCACGCGGTTGACGCAGATCGCGAAGAGCAGCGACAGCCCCATCGACAGCACGGTGACACCGATCGAGAAGACGAAGGTGACGGTCAGCGAATTCAGATAATCCGGATCTTGCAGCAAGCGCGTGTAGTTCGCCAAACCGACGAAGGTGTCCTTCAGACCGAAGGGATCCTGGCGCAGGAAGGACTGCCATACGGCCTGAACCGCCGGCCACACGAAGAAAACGATCGTGATGAGCAGCTGCGGTGCGATCAGGAGATAAGGCAGGAGACGGCTTTGGAAGACGGTGCGTTTGGTTTGCATGCATGACCCCTCAAGGAAAATGCCCTCCCCGGACGGACCGGAGAGGGCTGACGGAGGGAGAGACCCTTAGTTGGAATTCGCGGCTTCGAATTCGCGCAGCTTGGCATTGCCCTGCTTTGCGGCTTCGTCGAGCGCTTCCTGACCGGTCTTCTTGCCGTTGAGAACGGCTTCGAACTGCTGGTCGATAACGTCGCGGATCTGCGTCAGGTTGCCGAAGCGAACACCCTTGGAGTTCTCGGAAGGCGTGCCGCGCATGATCTGCTTGATGGCGATGTCAGAACCGGCGTTCTTTTCGTAGTAGCCCTGCTTCTGACCAAGCTCGTAGGCAGCGTTGGTGATCGGCAGGTAGCCGGTGAACTGGTGCCAATCGGCCTGGACTTCAGGCTGCGACAGGTAGGTGAAGAACTTGGCGGCGCCCTTGTAGACAGCCTTGTCCTTCTGACCGTTCAGAACCCACAGCGTTGCGCCGCCGATGATCGAGTTCTTCGGATCCTGGGTGACCGTGTCGTCGTAAGGCATCGGTGCGAAGCCGACCTTGAAGTCCTTGGCGTTGTTGATGACGCCGGCGCGCGAAGCGGACGAGTTCATGTAGGCTGCGCACTGCTGCGAGTAGAAGAGCGGAGCAGCGTCGGCACCGGCGCTCGGGCCACCGTACTTGTAGACGCCTTCATCCTGCCAGGTCTTCAGGTGATCCCAGAACTTGGCCTGGTTCGGACCGTTGAAGGTGAACTCGGCGTTCATGCCGCCGAAGCCGTTCTGCTGGGTACCGTAAGGCAGGTTCTGGATGGCGGAGTAGTTTTCCAGGCCAACCCAGGTCGCGCCGTAGGACATGGTGAAGCCGCACTTGGCAGCGCCGGAGGAGACGATCTTCTTGCCCATTTCGGCAAGCTCGGCCCAGGTCTTCGGCGCGACTTCAGGATCGAGGCCGGCCTTCTTGAAGACGTCCTTGTTGTAGTAGAGGATCGGGGTCGACGAGTTGAACGGCATCGACAGGATGTTGCCCTCAGCGTCGGAGTAGTAGCCGACGACCGGCGCCAGGAACTTCGACGGATCCCAAGGCTCACCCTCGTCCTTCATCAGCTGGTAGACCGGGTAGACGGCGCCCTTGGCGGCCATCATCGTGCCGGTGCCGACTTCGAAAACCTGAACGATGGCGGGCTGCTGGCCGGCGCGGAAAGCGGCGATAGCGGCCGTCAGCGTCTCGGGATAGGTGCCCTTGTAGACAGGAACGATCTTGTATTCGCTCTGGCTGTCGTTGAACTTCTGGGCAACTTCCTCGAGCTTCTTGCCAAGCTCGCCACCCATGGCGTGCCACCAGGTCACTTCGGTTGCAGCGAAGGACGCGGAAGCGGACAAAGCAACCGCAGCAGCGGCCAATGAAATCGACTTAAACATGAAAAACCCTCTCCACCGTTGTTGGCGTGAGGACGCAATAGAGGCCTATTGTGACACCTCCTTAACGCTTTCATGACAGGCCGATTACAAATTCCGAAAATGTTAACCGACTAACGAAAGCAATCAGAACGCATCGCGCAAATGGACGGGCCATCGCCCCGGCAAGATGGCGACGATGTCGTAGCGTTGAGACAGGCGGGCTTGGTCGCGCTGGCGGGCAAGCCAGAGATCGCTGGCGCCACGGATGCGGGTTTGCGCGAGATGCGAGACGGCATCGACGGCCGCGCCTTGGTCGCGACGCGCCTTCACCTCGACGAACACGGCCAGATCGCCCTTGCGGGCAATGATGTCGATCTCGCCGAGCCGCGTGCGATAGCGCAGCGCGACGATGCGGTAGCCTTTGAGAATGAGGTAGAAAGCGGCGATGTATTCGGAGACATGGCCCCGACGCAGTGCCTTGCGGCGAAGACCCTTTTGATGCGGGTCCGTGGCGTCGTTACCTGACATCGCCCGCCTTTCTGTCGAGAAGGCGCTGATAGAGTTCCTTGCGGGGGAGACCGGTGATGCGGGCGGCCTCGGCGGCGGCCTTGGCGGTCGGAAGCGTTTGCGAGAGGTCGGCGAGGATGGCGTCGATATCCGTCTCCTCGATGGCGCGCTCCGGCGCCGGGCCGATGACGAGGACGATCTCGCCTTTGACGTTGTCGACATCGGCATAGTGAGCGGCGAGCTCGGCGAGCGTGCCCCGGCGGAACTCCTCGTAGCTCTTGGTCAGCTCGCGGCAGACGGAAGCCGGGCGATCGCCGCCGAGAACGTCGGCGGCGGCAATGAGCGTGGCGCCGATGCGGTGCGGGGATTCGAAGAACATCAGCGTCGCCGGCGTGGCGGCGAATTCGGACAGGCGGTCGCGGCGAGCCTTGTCTTTCGTCGGCAGGAAACCGGCAAAGAGGAAGGCATCGTTCGGAAGGCCGGAGCCGACAAGGGCTGCCAGCGGCGCCGAGGCGCCTGGGATCGGGATCACCCGATAGCCGGCTTCGATCGCCGATTGCGCGAGGCGGTAGCCGGGGTCGGAGACCAGCGGCGTGCCGGCATCGGAGACCAGCGCCACGGACTTGCCCGCTTCGAGCGCGGCAAGCAGCCGGGGACCAGCTTCGTCGGCATTGTGCTCATGATAGGCGTAGGGGCGGTTCTGGATGCCATAGCGATCGAGCAGCACGCGGGTGACGCGGGTATCCTCGCAGGCGAGCACATCGGCGCCGGCCAGCGTTTCCAGCGCACGCAGCGTTATGTCGCCGAGATTGCCGATCGGCGTCGCGACGAGGTAGAGGCCGGGCTCCTGCGGGCGGGCGGGAACGGCCATGTTGTGCAGGCGGAAGCTGCGCTGCCTGCCGCCCTCTGTCGTCGTCTCGTCATTGCTCAAGATATGTCTGCCCTTTCTGGCTTCCGGCCTTTATGGGCGACACCCATCTCTTCGGCAAGGGGCAGGACTTCGCCGGTAACGGTGATTTCTGTGAGCATCCGCAGCGAAAATGGCAATTGCAGAGGCAGCGACCTTTGCGCCTCTTGCATTCGTCCGCAAAATTCTGCCATTTTGCGCGTCCAATCCTCCGATCCCAGCTTTTGGGAAAGGCATTATTCAGGCGTGTGCAAGCGCGCCCGGGCAGTAACGGTCGAAAGCGGTAGCATCCCATGCGTATTACTATTGAGCGGTCCAACCTTTTGAAGTCGCTGAACCACGTTCACCGCGTGGTTGAACGCCGCAACACGATCCCGATCCTGTCGAACATCCTGCTGCGCGCCGATGGCCAGAACCTCGACATGAAGGCGACCGACCTCGATCTGGAAGTGACGGAAGCGACGCCCGCCAACGTCGAGCAGCCCGGCGCCACCACGGTTCCCGCCCATCTTCTCTACGACATCGTGCGCAAGCTCTCCGACGGCTCGGAAGTGCTGCTCGCCACCAGCCAGGACGGCGGCTCGATGACGGTTCAGTCCGGCCGCTCGAAGTTCTCGCTGCAATGCCTGCCGGAATCCGACTTCCCAGACCTGACGGCCGGCACCTTCACGCACACCTTCAAGCTGAAGGCGACGGATCTGAAGATGTTGATCGATCGCACCCAGTTCGCGATCTCGACGGAAGAGACCCGCTACTATCTGAACGGCATCTTCTTCCACACGATCGAAAGCGAAGGCGACCTTAAGCTGCGCGCCGTCGCCACCGACGGCCACCGCCTGGCGCGCGCCGACGTCAACGCTCCCTCGGGCTCCGAAGGCATGCCCGGCATCATCATTCCGCGCAAGACGGTCGGCGAGCTGCAGAAGCTGGTCGACAATCCGGAAGCGATGGTCACGGTCGAAGTTTCCGACGCCAAGATCCGCCTTTCCATCGGCTCGATCGTCATGACCTCGAAGCTGATCGACGGCACCTTCCCCGATTACCAGCGCGTCATCCCGACCGGCAACGACAAGGAAATGCGCGTCGATTGCACGAGCTTCGCGCAGGCCGTCGACCGCGTCTCGACCATTTCTTCGGAACGCGGCCGCGCCGTGAAGCTGGCGCTTTCGGACGGACAGCTGCTGCTGACCGTCAACAACCCGGATTCGGGCAGCGCGACGGAAGAAGTGGCCGTCGGCTACGACACCGATGCCATGGAAATCGGCTTCAACGCCAAATACCTGCTCGATATCACCGCGCAGCTTTCCGGTGATCAGGCAATCTTCCTTCTGGCCGATGCCGGCTCTCCGACGCTCATTCGCGACACGGCCGGTGACGACGCCCTTTACGTGCTGATGCCGATGCGCGTGTAGCGCGTCGCATTTGCCGTTCAAACTTTGTCAATTGCGACGCTCTGCCTTGTTTTAGCGCCGTATTGCCTGCACATAAGCATGCAGCATGTGCTGCACGAAGGAGAACGGCATGGGTGGCTTGCGCCTCAAGGAACGGCTGGGCAAGAAATTCGACGAGGAGATCCGGTTTTTCAAGGGGATGATGCAGGGGCCGAAGACAGTCGGCTCGATCGTGCCGACGTCGTCGATCACGGCGCGCAAGATGGCAAGCGTCATCAACCCGAACTCCGGCCTTCCGGTTCTCGAACTCGGGCCCGGCACCGGCGCTATCACCAAGGCCATCCTGCAGCGCGGCGTGAAGCCTGAAAACCTCGTCGCGATCGAATATTCGACCGACTTCTACGAACATCTGGTGCGGCTCTATCCCGGCGTGAACGTCATCAATGGCGACGCCTTCAATCTCGACAAGACACTCGCCCATATGGACGGGCAGAAATTCGACAGCGTCGTTTCCGCCGTGCCGCTTTTGAACTTCCCGATGCAGGCGCGCATCGCCATGCTGGAAAGCGTGCTGGACCGTTTGCCAGCCGGACGCCCCTTCGTGCAGATTTCCTACGGCCCGGTTTCGCCGATCATCGCGCGGCCCGAGCGCTACCACATCCAGCACTTCGACTTCATCGTCCGCAACATTCCGCCGGCGCAGCTCTGGATCTACCGCCGAGGCTGACGTGTTCGGTCTCTATATCACCCACCCGCAAGTGAAGATCGACGCCGCCGTCCCGGTTCCCAAATGGGGCTTGTCGGATGTCGGCGCCGCACGCGCGCGGCTGGCGGCGGACAAGCCCTGGGCGTCGCAGCTCAAGCGCATCATCAGCAGCGACGAGACCAAGGCGATCGAAACCGCCGCGATCCTGGCCGCGCCCTCCGGCGTTTCGGTCGAGATCGTCGAGGACATGCACGAGAACGACCGGTCGGCGACCGGCTTCCTGCCTCCATCAGAATTCGAGAAGGCGGCGGACTGGTTCTTCGCCAATCCGGAGAAGAGCTTCCACGGATGGGAGCGGGCGATCGATGCGCAACGCCGGATCGTCGCTAACGTCGAGCGCATTCTCGCCACGCATGATACCAGCCTGCCGATCGCATTCGTCGGCCATGGCGGCGTGGGGACGCTTTTGAAATGTCACCTTGAGGGTCGGCCGATCGGGCGGGATCGCGACCAGCCCGGCGGCGGCGGCAATCTCTATTGTTTCCGTCTTGCGGATCGGCGCCTATCATGCGACTGGACGCCTATCGAAGACTGGCAGGGATGGATGTGAGATGGACGCGCGCGAACGGTTGATCGTCGGACTGGATGTTCCAACACTCGGTGAAGCCGAAAAGATGGTCGCAACGCTCGGCGATACGGTCTCCTTCTACAAGATCGGCTACCAGCTGGTGTTTGCCGGCGGCTTGGAATTCGCCCGCGATCTTGCCAAAGACGGCAAGAAAGTCTTCCTCGACATGAAGCTGCTCGACATCGACAACACGGTCGCCTCGGGCGTCGAGAACATCGCCAAGATGGGCATGTCGATGCTGACGCTGCACGCCTATCCGAAGGCGATGCGCGCCGCCGTCGAGGCCGCAAAGGGCTCGGGGCTCTGCCTGCTCGGCGTCACGGTGCTGACCTCGATGGACGAGGCCGACCTCACCGAGGCCGGCTACAGCGGCGATCCGCGCTCGCTGGTGCTGCGCCGCGCCGAACAGGCGCGCGAAGCCGGCATGGGCGGCATCGTCTGCTCGGCCGAGGAATCTGCTGTCGTGCGCGAAGTCGTCGGCCCCGACATGGCGATCGTTACCCCCGGCATTCGCCCGAGCGGCAGCGAGCGCGGCGACCAGAAGCGGGTGATGACGCCCTATGACGCACTGCGCGCCGGCTCGACGCATCTCGTCGTCGGCCGCCCGATCGTCAAGGCGCCGGAACCTGAGCAGGCGGCCAAGGCCATTCTCGACGAGATGGTGCTTGCGCTCTGGCCGGCCAACCGCTGATCTTACGACATAAACCAGGAGGAGACACCATGGCCAAGGGATACTGGATCGCTCGCGTGGATGTGCGCGATACCGAGCGCTACAAGGATTATGTCGCCGCCGCCAAGCCGGCCTTCGAGAAATACGGCGCCAATTTCCTCGCCCGCGGCGGGGCGCTGACGGAGCTCGAGGGCAAGGCACGGGCGCGCAATGTCGTCATCGAGTTCCCCTCGATGCAGCATGCGGTGGATTGCTACAACTCGCCTGAATACCAGATCGCCGCCAAGATCCGCCAGGAAGTGGCCGACGCGGAAATGGTTGTCGTCGAAGGCGTTTGAGGCAGATCAAAGTCGTGGCAAGCGTGGTGCGATAGGTCTTTTCGTCGCACCCTGATTGGGCTAAGACGAGATCACCCGCCAATCACATCAGCCTTCCGAGGAACCTGCCATGACCCTTGCCAACCTGCCGCCACTCGTCACCGTGTTCGGAGGCTCCGGCTTCGTTGGCAGGCACGTCGTACGCGCGCTGGCCAAGCGCGGCTATCGCATCCGGGTTGCCGTGCGCCGCCCCGATCTCGCCGGCTTCCTGCAGCCGCTCGGCAATGTCGGCCAGATTTCCTTCGTGCAGGCCAACCTGCGCTACCGCCAGTCGGTCGACCGCGCCGTCGAGGGTGCGTCCTACGTCGTCAATTGCGTCGGCATCCTGTTTGAAAGCGGCCGCAACTCGTTTGAGGCCGTCCAGGAATTCGGCGGTCGCGCCGTGGCAGAAGCCGCGCGCGGCGTCGGCGCCAAGCTGGTTCACATCTCGGCGATCGGCGCCAACGCTAACTCCGATTCGTCCTACGCCCGCACCAAGGGCCGCGCCGAAGCCGCGATCCACTCGGTCGCGCCTGATGCCATCATCTACCGTCCGTCGATCGTGTTTGGCCCGGAAGACGGCTTCTTCAACAAGTTCGCCGGCATGGCGCGCTCGGCGCCGTTTCTGCCGCTGATCGGCGGCGGCAAGACGAAGCTGCAGCCGGTCTATGTTATGGATGTCGCGGAGGCTGTGGCCAAGGCTGTCGAGGGCAAGGTTGCCGGCGGCAAGATCTACGAACTCGGCGGCCCGGAAGTGCTGACCTTCCGCCAGTGTCTCGAAGCGGTGCTGAAGTCGACTGCGCGCACGAACCCGCTGGTCTCGCTTCCCTTCGGCGTTGCCTCGCTGATCGGCAGCGTTGCCTCCATGATCCCGCTGATCGCCCCGCCGATCACCGCCGATCAGGTAAAGCTCTTGAAGAAGGACAACGTCGTTTCCAAGGAAGCGGAAACCGAGGGACGGACGCTGCGGGACCTTGGTATCGCGCCGACGATGGTAAGCTCCGTCATCGATGGCTACCTCGTGCAGTTCCGCCCGCAGGGCCAGTATACGAACAGCGGCAAGGCTGCCTGAGCTACGCCGATTTTCTTAACGACAACGCCGCCCGCGGACCCCGCGGGCGGCGTTGCGCTTTTCGAGGCAGGGGCTAAAAAACAGGCTGAACCACCAGCTTTTGCAGGATTATGCACCGCCGGGCGTTGCATAAAAGTCGCATGAAAAGTTTAGCGGAATTAACAGGAAATTTAGCAGGAACATTTATTGCTATTTCCCATTCCTCTGACTACACACCCCGCGCGTCTGTGCTTGGACTCAGCGCCTCAAACAGGCGCGCTCAAACGACTTGAAAGGTTACTTCGATGGGTAGGTCAATTGCGCTGCTTTTTGCTTCCGCGGCGCTGGTGATTCTGGCTGGTTCTTTCGTGGCGCCCGGTTCGGTCGCTGCCGTGAAGGGCGAATGCTCGCCGGCCTACGGCGTCGATCCCTGCGAAACCGCAGCTCTCAGGTAAAAGAAAAACCGGCGCCCCAAGACGCCGGTTTCTTTTTTGGTCGGGGAGCTTTGCTTCCCGATCAGGCGATCATACCGACCGATGCCATGCCGAGAAGAATGGCGCCGAGAATGATGCGGTAGATTGCGAAGGCCGTGAACTTGTTGCTCTGGATATAGGAGAGCAGCCACTTGACGGCGACGAAGGCAACGATCGTCGAAACGACGAAGGCGATGCCGAGAGCGGTCCAGTCTTCATTGGCCGCGCCACCATCCTTGAACGTCTTCAGCAATTCATAGGCGCTTGCCGCATACATGGTCGGGATACCGACCAGGAAGGCGAATTCCGTGGCGGCCGCGCGGTTGCCGGTGCCAGCAAGCATGGCGACGAAGATCGTGGACGCCGAACGCGAGGTGCCCGGAAACACGCCGGCGACGACCTGCGCGATACCAACCAGGATGGCGACCAGCCAGGTGATTTCCTTGTGCGGCGGACGGCGGGCGGCAAGCCATTCGGCAACCATCATCCAGATACCGCCGATGATCAGCGCCCAGGCGATCGGGGTGGCCGTGCTGGGGAGCTCGAAGCCGAGCTTCTTGACGATCAGGCCGAGGACGGCGGTGATCAGGAAGGCAAGGATAAGCTTGAAGAGATAGGAACGGTTGGCGGGATCCTGCCAGCCGAGCAGAAGCGTCATGATACGGCGCCAGTAGATGATGGTGACGGCGAGGATGGCGCCCGCCTGAATGACGATGTTGAAAAGATCAGACCGGTGGCCGAGCCATTGCTCGGCAATGATGAGGTGGCCGGTGCTTGAAATCGGTAGAAACTCGGTAATGCCTTCGACTATGCCTAGGATTATCGCGTTTATGTAATCCATCAATTGTCTCCGTTTCGGGGTTCGGTCAGACGGGAATTGCGCTGTGCCGCTGGGGGAACGACACCAATTTTCACCAGACGAGGATGCGACGAGAACCTCTGATCGGTTGTCGGCGATTTTTGGGCGAGGTCGATTTCCTTCGTCAGGGTTACGGGCGGCCCGACTCGCTTGTGTTGGAGGGGCCAAACTTCTATAGCTTCAACGAATGAGTCATGACTAGGGCGCTATAATCATCGCGTCCATGCGACGTGCACCCCCAGCCATCCAAAAATCCGAGTCTCGATGCCCACGCTCTATCATCACCCCATGTCATCCGCATCACGCTTCGTCCGGTTGATCCTGACGGAGTATGGCTATCAGGCAGACCTGATCGAAGAGCAGACCTGGGAGAAGCGCCGGGATTTCCTGGCGCTCAACCCGGCCGGCACGCTGCCCGTCTATGTCGACGACAGCATGCGCGCGCTCTGTGGGTCCACCGTGATCTCCGAATATCTCGACGAGACGCACGGTGTGCTGAAGCGCGATCGCCGACTACTGGCCGAAGACCCGTTCCAGCGCGCCGAAATCCGGCGGCTGACCGAGTGGTTCATGGTCAAGATGGAAACCGACGTGACCCGGCCGCTGGCGCGCGAGCGCGTCTACAAGCTGCAGATGACGGCCGACCAGGGCGGCGGCGCACCGGATTCGAAGATCCTGCGCACGGCGCGCGCCAATATCCGCCAGCACATGAAATACCTGACGTGGCTCTCCGGCTCGCGCCAGTGGCTGGCGGGCGACCGGATGAGCTATGCCGATCTGGCGGCTGCGTCTTCCGTCTCCATTCTCGATTATCTCGGCGAGATCGACTGGACGGAATCGCCGCTCGTCAAAGAGTGGTACCAGCGCATCAAGTCGCGCCCGTCCTTCCGCCCGCTGCTCACCGAGCGCGTGCGCGGCCTGACCCCTGTTTCGCATTACGCCGACCTGGATTTCTGACGGGGCCTCTCATGCCCGAACGATCCGCACAGACCAAGGAAGACAAACGTAGAGAGACGCTGACCACCTTCGTCAAGGCGGAAGCGCAGGCGCTCGGCTTCGATCTCTGTCGGATCACGCGGCCGGACAGCATTCCCGAGGCGAAGGAACGTCTCGGTGAGTTCATCGATGCCGGCAGGCACGGGACGATGGAGTGGATGGCCGAGACGCGCGAGCGGCGCGGCGATCCGCGCACGCTGTGGAGCGACGTGAAGTCGGTCGTCGTCTTCGCGATGAATTACGGGCCCGAGGAAGACCCGCGCGGCATTCTCGAGAAGCCGGACAAGGCGGCGATCTCTGTCTATGCGCGCAACCGCGATTATCACGACATCATCAAGGGCCGGCTGAAAGAGATCGCCACGCGGTTTGCGGCGCGCGCCGGTGAAGACGTGAAGGTGTTCGTCGATACGGCCCCCGTCATGGAAAAACCGCTGGCGGCGGCAGCCGGGCTCGGCTGGCAGGGCAAGCACACCAATCTCGTCAGCCGCGCGCATGGCTCCTGGCTGTTTCTCGGCTCGATGTTCACCACGGCAGACCTCTTGATCGACGCGCCCGAGATCGATCATTGCGGCTCGTGCCGCGCCTGTCTCGACGCCTGCCCGACGGCCGCTTTCCCGGCGCCCTACCAGATCGACGCGCGGCGCTGCATTTCCTATCTGACAATCGAGCACAAGGGGCCGATCGATCCCGCCATCCGGCCGCTGATCGGCAACCGCATCTATGGCTGCGACGACTGTCTCGCGGCCTGTCCCTGGAACAAGTTCGCAAGCGCTGCTTCCGAAATGAAACTGAAGGCGCGCGAGGATCTGCAGGAGCCGGATATCGCCGCGCTGCTTTCGCTCGACGATCCCACCTTCCGCAGCTTCTTCAGCGGCTCTCCGGTCAAGCGCATCGGCCGCGACCGCTTCGTGCGCAATGTGCTGATCGCGGCCGGCAATTCCGGCGACCGCCAGTTTCTCGATGCCTGCCTTTCGCTTGCCGCCGATGCCTCGCCTGTCGTCCGCGCCATGGCGGTATGGGCACTGTCGCGGCTGATGGAGGCTGGCGAATTTAAGCGCTTTGCGGCACAAAGGCCCCAGGATGAGTCGGACAGCGATGTGCTGAACGAATGGAGACTGGCGGGAGCGACGTGATGCATCTTGTGATTTTCGGTTGCGGCTATTCCGGCACGGCAATCGCCAAGGCATTCATGGCCGAGGGTTTCCGCATTTCCGGCACGACGCGCTCGGAAGAGAAGGCAGCCGCGCTGAGAGCGCAGGGTATCGAGGCCTTCGTGTTTGACGGCGAGACGCTCGACGCGACGCTTGTCGACGCCATGCGCTCGGCCACGCATCTGGTGCAATCGATCGCGCCACGCGAGGCGGGCGATCCGCTGCTGAAGCTCGCCGGTGAGCGCATCGAGACGCTCATGCCTGAGCTTTCCTGGATCGGCTATCTCTCGACGGTCGGTGTGTACGGCGACCACAAGGGCGAATGGGTGAGCGAGGAGACGCCGTGCGTGCCGGTCTCGGGTCGTTCGAAGGAACGGCTGGAGGCAGAGGCGGCGTGGATTGCGATCGGCGAGCGGATCGGCATTCCCGCAGCCGTGCTGCGCCTGTCCGGTATCTACGGACCGGGCCGCAATGCCTTCGTCAATCTGGCGCGTGGCACGGCGCGGCGGCTGATCAAGAAGGATCAGGTGTTCAACCGCATCCGCGTCGAGGATATCGGCGCCAGCGCGCGCTTTCTTTCCGAGCATAAACTTGGCGGCATCTATAATGTCACCGACGACCGCCCCGGCCCGCCGCAGGACGTCATCGTCGAGGCGGCCCGCCTGATGGGTGTCGAGCCGCCGCCGGAACAGGCCTTCGAAACCGCCGAACTGACGCCGATGGCGCGCTCCTTTTACGGCGAGAACAAGCGCGTTTCGAACGCCAAGCTGAAGGCCGCCGGCTTTACCTTCGCTTTCCCCACCTACCCACAATCACTCGCGCAGTTGTTGCAGAACGAGGCCTGGCGGGGCTGACTTAGACGCCCCTGATATCGCCATATCGCATGCGATGAAATGGTAGGAAATTCCTACTCCAGGCAGATTTCGTTAAAATTTGGCGCAAAATTTGGGCGGAAGCCTTGGAAATTGCCCAAATGGGGCGAGAATTATGACGCTTGCGCAAAATTATTTTCGTGATTTTTGTGATCGCGGGAGTCGTCAACGGCTTCCCGCAAAAAAAGTTCTAATTTTACTTGATTCAATTGCGCTTTTTTCATTCGAAACCGCTTGACGACGGTTCGAATCATTTTGCCGGCTCATCACATATATTTCAATGTGTAACACTCCGTGACCATTCGGGGCACTTTTCTGCCACTTTTCGACCGGTTTAAGCCCCCGCCGCCCACAAGGCGTAGGTTTAACAGTTGAGGGACACCCCGTTTTGAAGAAAATTTGCCGTTCTATTATCGCCGTCACAGCTATAGCAGCCTGTTCTACGATCCTTCCGATGGAAGGTTTTGCTGCAAATGGTTGTGGTGGCGCGTCGTGGTACGCACTTCACTCCAAAACCGCTTCCGGCGAACGCATGAACCCGACCATCAATACTGCCGCGCACCGCTCGCTCGCTTTCGGCACCAAGGTCAAGGTCACCAACCGCAACAACGGCCGCAGCGTCGTCGTCCGCATCAACGATCGTGGTCCTTTCATCCGCGGCCGCGTTCTCGATCTTTCCCGTGCAGCCGCCAGCAACATCGGCATGGTCAGCACCGGCACCGCCAAGGTCTGCTACGAAGTGATCGGCTAACACCTGATATAAGCCACCGCTTGCTCTTGCCGCCAATCGCGGATACCACGCGGTTGAGACTTGTGTACCATCCGCTGCGTCTGTCGCGCTTCCTGCGGATCGTTCACAAGCCGCCGGCCCTTAAAGGGTCCGGCATTGATCCAGGCAATAGGAGCGTTGTGAATGCGATTGGGCGGTAGGCTCGAAGGGGCGATTTCGGTTCTTGAAGACATCGATGCCCGCAGACGGCCTGTCGCCGATGCTCTCAAGGATTGGGGGCTCGCGCATCGGTTCGCCGGTTCCGGCGACCGCGCCGCGATCGGCAACATCGTCTACGACGCGCTTCGCATGCGCCTCTCGCACGCCTGGCTGATGGACGACGACAGCGCATCGGCAATCGCCCATGCCGTCATGTTCCGCCAGTGGGGCTTTACGCCCGAGACGCTTGCCGCCGAGCTTGCAGATGACAAGTTCGCGCCGGCAGCACTCTCTGAGGCAACGCTTTCGGCCTTTCACTCCCGTGATCTCAAGGACGCTCCTTCCCATATTCAGGGCGATATCCCGGAGTGGATACAGCCCACCTTCGAAAAATCCTTCGGCGACACCTGGCTGAGGGAAGCACAGGCGCTCGCCGAGCGACCGACGCTCGATCTCCGTGCGAACATCCTGAAGGCCACCCGCGAAAAGGCCGTCAAGGCGCTCGAAAGATCAGGCGCGCAGGAGGCCAGCATCGCGCGCTACGGCATCCGGATTGCCGCGGGCGAAGGAGCCTCTCGTCTTCCCAACGTGACAGCGGAGCTTTCGTTCCAAAAAGGTTGGTTCGAGGTTCAGGACGAGGGATCGCAGATCGTGGCCGATCTCGTGCTGCCCCAGGATGGCGAGCAGGTGCTCGACTACTGCGCCGGCGGCGGCGGCAAGACGCTCGCCATGTCGGCTGCGATGCACAACAAGGGCCAGGTTCACGCCTATGACGCCGACCGCAAGCGGCTGGCGCCGATCATCGAACGGCTGAAGCGCGCCGGCACCCGAAACGTTCAGGTGCACGACAATCCGAAGGCGCTGAAGAACCTCGAGGATCGTTGCGACAAGGTGCTGGTCGACGCGCCCTGCACGGGAACCGGCACATGGCGCCGACGCCCGGACACCAAATGGCGCCTGACGGCCAAGAACCTCGACGAGCGCACCGCCCAGCAGCAGGACGCACTGAGCCAAGCGAGCGCCTATGTGCGCCCCGGCGGCGAGTTGATCTATGTGACCTGCTCGGTGCTGCCACAGGAGAACGAGCAGCAGGTGCGCGCGTTTACCGCCGCCAATCCGGAGTTCGAGATCTCGGGTGCGCTTGAGGGCTGGGATCAGCTGTTCGGCAAGGATAGCCCGCATCCGCGCTCGTCGGACGGCCAGACAATTACGCTGACGCCCGCATCGACCGACACGGATGGCTTCTTCTTCTGCCGGATGAAGCGCAAGAGCTAATTCAAAAAGCCGGGATCAGTTGGGCGCCCGCAGCGGATATTGATGCCGCGGCGGGATGAAGTGATGCAGCACTGCAATCGCGATCAGCAGCGCGCTGCCGAAACCGACGATCAGAAACAGCATCGGTCCGCCCATATGCGAGCCGAACGCCACCAGCGGCACGGCGCCGGCCGGCGGATGGGTGACGCGCAGCATCAGCATGCCGGCGATCGTCAGCCCGACAGCGATCGCGCCGACCCACCAAAGCCCCGGAAACAGGAAGACCGCCAGGCCGCCGATCAGCGCCGCCAGAAGGTAGCCGCCGATGACATTGGCCGGCTGCGCGAGCGGGCTCTTCGGCTGACCGAAGATCAGAACCGCCGTGGCGCCAAAGGGCGCGATCAGCAGCGGAATGCCGGTGAAAACGGTGAGCGCGCCGACCGAGTCCATACCGATCATGGCGCCGATGCCGGATTTCAGATGGAGATGAACGGTCCCCTTCGGCTCATGGCGGTGGGTGAAATGCTTGAGATGTCGGCGCATACGCGGTCAATCCGGACAATGTTTATGCAGTTGCACAGTGATTACTCATATATCGCCCATTTTCCAAGCAATTCGATTTCGATTTCATGGCCTTTCGGCGGAATTCGTTTCCTTAAAACCATTCCAAACTAGAGTGTTTGACACCAGTTTGCTTTTGGGCGAAGACATTTTCGCCGGGTGTCATACGGGATGCCCGTCACAGGAGAGGATCCCATGAAACTCAACAAAAATTTCTGCGCAGCCCTGGCGCTGGCGGTGGCCCCAACCGCTCTGTCCGCCATTCCCGCTTACGCGGCCCCGGATGCTGCTGCCGTTGTGAAATATTACACCGAACTCGGCCATGCGAAGTATGAAGACGCGCTGACCACGGCGAAGGCTCTCGACGCGGCGATCGACGCCTTCTTGAAGGAGCCGACGGACAAGACGCTGGAAGCCGCGCGCGCCGCCTGGATCAAGGCTCGCGTTCCCTACCAGCAGACGGAAGTCTATCGCTTCGGCAACCCGATCGTCGATGACTGGGAAGGCAAGGTCAACGCCTGGCCGCTCGACGAAGGCCTGATCGACTATGTCGACGCCTCCTACGGCACCGAGAGCGACGAGAACTCGCTTTACGTCGCCAACGTGATCGCCAACAAGACGATCAAGATCGACGGCAAGGATGTCGATGCTTCGAAGCTGACGCCCGAATTCCTCTCCGGCACGCTGGCGGAAGCCGGCGGCGTGGAAGCCAATGTCGCGACCGGCTATCACGCCATCGAATTCCTGCTCTGGGGCCAGGACCTGAACGGCACCGGCCCAGGCGCCGGCAACCGCCCGGCCACCGATTACGACCTGAAGAATTGCACGCACGGCAATTGCGACCGCCGCGCCGAATACCTGAAGTCGGCATCGACGCTTCTGGTCTCCGACCTGCAGGAAATGACCGACAACTGGAAGCCGGATGGCGAAGCCACGAAGCATGTCGAAGCCGATCCGAAGGCCGGCCTCGTCGCCATCCTGACCGGCATGGGCTCGCTCTCCTATGGCGAACTCGCCGGCGAGCGCATGAAGCTCGGCCTGATCCTGCACGATCCGGAAGAAGAGCATGATTGCTTCTCCGACAACACCTACAACTCGCACCTCAACGACGCTGTCGGCATCGCTGCCGCCTATACGGGCAACTACACCCGCGTCGACGGTACGAAGATGAAGGGTCCGTCGCTGCACGATCTCGTCGCCGCCAAGGACAAGAAGCTCGACAAGGAAATGCAGGGCAAGCTCGACGCGACGCTGAAGGCGATGGCGATCATGGCCAAGCGCGGCCAGAACGTCGAGAAGTACGACCAGATGATCGCCGAGGGCAACAAGAAGGGCAACGCTGTTGTCCAGGCTGCCATCGACGGCCTCGTCGACCAGACGAAATCGGTGCAGCGCGTGATCGCAGCCCTTGATCTCGGCACGGTCAAGCTTGAAGGTTCCGACAGCTTGGATAATCCTGGCGCGGTCTTCAAATAAGTGAAAAGGCGGGCCGCTTCGTTTCCCGAGGCGGCCCGAACTCCGAAATGTCGCCTTTCCCGGCCCGTCGTCTTCTCTTCAGCGCAACCATATGCGCCACGATCGCCGGCCTTTCCGCCGCCCTTGCGGATAATTTCGACCTTCCCACCAAGCGCACCGATCTCACGGAAGCCGACGCCAAGCGCGTCGCCGATGTGACGCGGCCGACCACCGATTTTTCCAAGGCCGAGCAATACGAGGCCATGCAGGCGGGCGGCGCGACGTCGATCGATCCGGTGACGAAGAATTCCTTCTCGCATATCTCCGCGAATATCCCTTTCGAGGAGGAGCAGCCGTTCAAGCTCGGCAATGCGCTCTTCAAGAAGCTCTGGGTCTCCGCCCCTTCCTCGACGCAAGCCTCCGACGGGCTGGGACCGCTTTTCAACGCGCGCTCCTGCATGAACTGCCACCTCAATGACGGGCGCGGCAAGCCGGAGCCCGACGCCAGCACCAGCTCGATGTTTCTCAGACTGGCGCGGACGGCCAAGACGCCCGACGAGGAGCGCGCCGTCGCCAATGCCGAGACCATCAACTTCCCCGATCCCGTGTACGGCCACCAGCTGCAGGATCGCGCGGTACCCGGCCTTCCCGCCGAGGGGAAGATGACGGTCGAATACACCGAGGAGCCGGTGACGCTCGCCGGTGGCGAGACCGTCTCGTTGCGGCGGCCGCGCTACGCGATCGACGACCTCGGTTACGGCCCGCTCGATCCAGCAACGACGATCTCGCCGCGCGTGGCGCCGGCGATGATCGGGCTGGGGCTGATCGAAGCCATTCCCGAGGCCGATATCCTCGCGCATGCCGACGCGGACGACAAGGACGGCGATGGCATCCACGGCAAGGCGGCGATCGTGCGCGACCACCGCACCGGAAAGATCGCGCTTGGCCGCTTCGGCTGGAAGGCGCAGAATTCAAGCGTTCGCGACCAGAGCGCCGACGCGTTCCTGAACGACATCGGCATCTCCACTCCCGACCAGCCCGACCCGCATGGCGATTGCACCGAGGCGCAGACCAAGTGCAAGGCGATGCCAACGGGCGTGCAGAAGCGGCTTGGAAACGAGGAAGCGCCAGGGCCGATCCTCGACCTCGTGACCTTCTATTCCGCCAATCTGGCCGTGCCGGCGCGGCGCAAGGCGAGCTTTCCCGAGACGCTGAAGGGCAAACAGGTTTTCTACGAGAGCGGCTGCACGGCCTGCCATGTTCCGAAGTATGTGACGCGGCGCGACAGCCTCGACAAGGCGCAGTCCTTCCAGCTGATCTGGCCCTATTCCGACTTCCTGCTGCACGACATGGGCGACGGGCTGGCGGACGGACAACAGGTTGGACTTGCAAGCGGACGTGAATGGCGCACGCCGCCGCTATGGGGTATAGGTCTCACCAAGACTGTCAGCGGACATAGCTTTTTCCTTCATGACGGCCGGGCCAGAAACCTCACCGAGGCGATCCTCTGGCATGGCGGCGAAGCACAAAAGTCGCGCGACGCATTTGCCTCCCTGCCTGCGGATAACAGGCAGGCACTGATTACGTTTTTGGAGTCTCTTTGATGCGCCTTTGGTACCCTCTGGTTCTCTCCCTTGCCCTTGCCTCCCATGCCGTGGCGCAGACGGCCGCTCCGCAGGCGGGGCAGACCCCAGCACCGGCGGGTCAGGCTGGCCAGGCTGCCGCTCCGGCCGGCCAGGCTAGCGCCCAGCCGGGATTGAACGAGGAGGCCGTGCCCGCCGTCATGCAGCGCGCTGTCGACGAGGTGATCCGCCCGGGTTACCGCAACGCCCAGCAATCCGCGGCGCGACTGACCACGGCGATGAAGGATCTCTGCGACAAGGGCACGCCCGGCAGCCTCGACAAGGCGAAGTCGGCCTTCGACGACATCATCCGCTACTGGTCAGCGATCGAAATGGTGCAGGTCGGCCCGGTCATCCAGGACAATCTCTTCGAGCACATCCTGTTCTACCCGGATCGCAAGGGCGTGGGCCTGAGACAGGTGCAGACGCTGATCGCCAAGGCCGATCCCAAGGACACGACGGTCGATGCAATCGCCTCCAAGAGCGTTGCCCTGCAGGGCCTGACGGCGCTCGAATACGTGCTCTATGGGACGGGATCGGAAGACCTCACCAACCAGAAGAGCGGTTTCCGCTGCCTCTATGGTGCGGCCGTGGCCGGCAACATCCAGCGCGAGGCAGCCGAAGTGGTCGCCGCCTGGGAAAAGCCTGACGGCATCCAGGCGAGCTGGAAGCATCCCGGCCCGCAAAGCGCCGATTTCATGGACAACAAGGAAGCCGTGACCGCGCTGCTCGGCACTCTCGTGCATGGCGCCGAGAATGTCCGCGATCAGCGCCTCGAGCAATTCTACAAGGGCAAGGACACGACGCCGCGCCCAAAGATGGCGATTTACTGGCGCTCCAAGAACACCTGGAAGTCGATGACATCCAATCTGGAGGGGCTGCGCAACCTTTGGCAGAAGGCCGAAATGGCCGACCTCTTGCCTGCGGACAAGAAGCCGGTTGCCGACGCGATCGACGCCAAGCTGAAGTCACTTCTGGAAACGGTGCCCAAGCTCAACCCCGATATCGAGGTCGCCACCAGCGATGCCGAAAAGGCAAAGCTTGACCAGCTGCTGGTCGATACGCGCGACCTCGTGACCATGATCAGCGACAACTATGGTGCTGCGATCGGCCTCTCGGCCGGCTTCTCCTTCTCCGACGGCGACTGAGCCGATGATCAGGAGTGCCGCGATCAACCGGCGCAGCTTCGTCAAGGCGGCCGGGCTGACCTTCCTGGCCGCCCTGCAGCCGCGTGCGCTGATGGCGCTCGAGCGCGCCGACGCCGTCTATGCCTCCGGCGTGCGGCAGGCCAATGGATCCTTCGCGGTCGCGACCGTTTCCGAGCGCGGCGAGATCATCGATCAGGTGGCTCTGCCGGCACGCTCGCACGGCATGGCCTTCAGCGCCGCCACGGGCAAGACCGTCGCCTTCGCGCGTCGGCCCGGCACCTATGCGATGATCTTCGACCCGCACGGAAAAGCCAAGCCGATCGTGATCACGGCCGCCGAGAACCGGCATTTCTACGGCCACGGCGCGTTTTCGCCCGATGGGCGCATCCTTTACGCCAGCGAGAACGATTTCGACGGCAATCGCGGCATGATCGGGCTCTACGACGCCACCCATCGCTTCGAGCGGATCGGCGAATTCGAGACCTATGGCGTCGGCCCGCACGACATGACCGTCAGCGACGACGGGCACATGCTCATCATTGCCAATGGGGGGATCGAGACGCATCCGGATTTCGGGCGCACCAAGCTGAACCTCGGCAACATGCAGCCCTCGCTGACGATCGTGGATGCCGCAACCGGCGCTCTGATCGAGAAGCACACGCTGCCCGCCGAATGGGCGCAGGTTTCGACGCGCCATGTCGATGTCGACGACAGCGGCCGCATCTGGTTTGCCTGCCAGTATGAAGGACGCCGCAACGATCTGCCGCCGCTGGTCGGCTCCTTCGCCAAGGGCGAGGATCTGCGCTTCGTCGACCTGCCCGAAGAGACCACCCGAAGGCTCGCCAACTATGTCGGCGCCATTGCAGTCAACCGCAAGGACGGGCTGGTGGGCGTGACTTCGCCCAAGGGCGGGGCCTCGGTGACGATCGATGCCATAAGCGGCCGGGTGCTGCGCGAGGAGATCGTGCCCGAGGCGGCCGGCATCGCGCCCGCGAGCACCGGCTTTGCCGTTTCCTCCTATGACGGCGATTTCCTTGGCAAGCGCAGCAGCGTGGCCTGGGACCAGCACATCGTCAGGATCGCGCCCTCACGACGCGTGTGACCATGTTTTCTGCTCGGCGCCGATCTGCGCCGCCGCAGCCTTCGCGTCTTCCACCAGCCAGCCCGGCTTGCGCGCCTTGAGGTCGCGCAGGATCGCATCAACGGCTGCGGGATCATTGGCGTGGCAGTTGCCGATCTCGAAGCCCATCAGGTCAAGCATATCCGGCGAGAGCAGCAAATCGGAATTGCCGTCGATCTCGATCTTGGTGCTGCTCGGCGACAGCCGCCGCACCAGAACCGAGCCGATCAGCCGGTAGTGCGGATCGGGAGACCGCATGTGGCCTGTCGCGATCTCGACGGCATGGATGGTGCGATCATCTGGCGCGTGGGCGAGCGACCATGCCGATTGCAGCATGGCCTTGGCCTCGCGCAGCACCGGCCCGCCCCGCCAATCCGTGTAAGCGATGAAGCGCGGACGCCCGAGGCTGCCGGTGCCCGCGGTGCGCGGCTTCGGAACATAAGCGGCATGGCCCGGCGGCAAGGACGCGTCGAGCGCTTCGGCATAGGCTGACGGCGCAGGCTTTTCGCCCGGCGCCAGGCTCGCGAATTTATCCCAGAAGGCGCGGCGCTCGCTATCGGGCAGGGTCAGCGCCTTGCGCAGCCATTTGTGATCGCGCTCGAGAATGACGGGCGTGGGCGTCTGTAGCGCCCTCAGATAGCCCGTCAGCACCGAGGCCGCGATCGTCTGGGCCGGCGGGCCGCTCTCGGTGACCGCCAGGAGCGCGCTTGCCGTCAGCCGGATGAGATCGAGCGCATAGGACATGACTGCCGCGTCGTCGAAATCATTGGCGCCCCATACGAGGCGTCCCTCGACATCGCGCCAGGTACCGAAATTTTCGAGATGCGTGTCGCCGATCGCCAGAACCTTTGGCGCGGCGGCAGCGTCGGGGCAGATATCGAGGATGGTTTCCGCAAAGCGCCAATAGGTGGCGCGCAGGAATGAAAAGCTGCTTGATCGCATCTTCATGTGCTTGCGCAGGAGGTCGCCTTCGACCAGATCGGCCCCGAGCTGGCCGCGAAGCCAGCTTTCGTAGGCCTGTGTGGACTGCACGATACCGGCCATTTCGAAGCACTCCAATTTCCTGCTTCGCCAAGCATATCCCGAAGCGCATGGCGGGCAATCGGGATCATTGCACGATCATTTGAATCGTATGCGATATGGCTCTGGCGAGGCGAACGCCGCGCCCTATCTCCGCCGCATGAGCAAAGCCCTGACCTACATCATCTTCGTTGCGATCGTGCTTGGCGGCGGTCTTGTGATCGGCGTCAACAATCTTCCGGGCGAGTGGTATCAATCGCTCGCCAAGCCGCCCTTCAATCCGCCGAATTGGGTGTTCGGGCCGGCCTGGACCATTCTCTACGTGCTGATCGGGCTTGCCGGCGCGCGCACCTGGATGCGCGGGCATCTCTCCGTGGGGATGCTGATCTGGGCGGGACAGATGGTGGCGAATTTTCTCTGGTCGCCGTTCTTCTTCGGCCTGCAGGTGCCGACGGTAGCGTTGATCGTGATCCTCGCGCTCCTCGCGCTGATCATCGCCTTCATCCTCAACCGCTGGAATGCCGACCGCATCGCCGCGCTGCTCTTCCTGCCCTATCTCGCCTGGGTTTCCTTCGCGACGCTGCTCAACGCCTCCATCGTCTATCTCAACTGAGATTGCCCTTGATGCCGCGCCCCGCTAACACGGGCCGCATGGAGACACGACCGATCCCCGATCACGGCGCATGGGACGCTTGGCAGCCTACGGAACTCGCCTTGCGGCTCGGCGGGATTGCGAAGCCATGGTGCGTGGTCGGCGGCTGGGCGCTCGATCTCTGGCATGGAGAGAAGACGCGCGATCACGAGGACCTGGAGTTCACCGTGCTGCGCGACGACGTCGCGATGTTTCGCGCGGCGCTCGGCGACATGGACTTTTACGCCGTCGGGAGCGGCGTGGTCTCGCCCCTTCCGGCTGATGCAGCGCCGCCCGCCGGGATCGCGCAGATATGGTGCCATGATCGCGCCGCCGGCCGCTGGCGCGTCGACATGATGATCGAGGAGGGAACGGCCGATCGCTGGGTCTACAAGCGCGATCCCTCGATTGCGTTTCCTCGCGCCGAGATGATCGCGACCACCGCCGACGGCATACCCTATCTCAGGCCGGCGGGCGTGCTGTTGTTCAAGGCCAAATACCTGCGCGACAAGGACGAGATGGACTTTGCCAAGGCGCTGCCGAAGCTTGCAGCTTCGGAGCGTGACTGGCTGAAGGCCATGCTGGGACAAGCGCACCCCGGCCATGCCTGGCAGGAGCGGCTCTAGAGAAATTTCTCCATGCGGAAATTGGTGAGGCGCTGGCCGCGCTTCTCGACGCTCTGGCGTGCGATGACAGTGAAGCCGCGACGCTCGAAGAACGGCCGCGCGGTGAGGCTTGCCTCGGTGAAGATGCGGCCGATACCCTGCTTTTTCGCTTCCTCCTCGACCATCGCGAGCAGCAGGCTGGCGACGCCGATGCCCTGATGAGCGGGGTGGACGAACATCATGTCGAGGTGACCGTCGGGTTCCAGATCGGAAAAGCCGATCGCGCGTCCCGCGTGTTCGGCGACGAAGGTTGGCCGGCTGGCGCGGCGTTTCGCCCAGGCGGCGCGATCCTCGACCTTCGCCCAGGCTTCGATTTCAGCCGGGCTGTAATCGCGCGACGCCACCTCGCGGATCGCCGCCAAGAAGATCGCGATCGTGTCGTCGCAATCATCAGCCGTGTAACGCCTCACCTGCAGCACGCCGACCTCCCCTTCATCTCAACCCCGATCTAGCATGTCCCGCCGCCAGCGTTGAGTGCACAATCGTACCGGCCATTCCGCCATTGCGCTTGTGTGGCGCGGCGACGCATGGCACTTTCCGGCTCGCACGAGGGCAGACAGATGACCAATACCGATAGCGGCGATTTCCGCGATCGCATCCAGACCAATTTTTCGCGCCAGGCGGCGCTGCACACGATCGGCGCAGAACTCACCCGCGTGGAGCGGGCGATGGTGGAGATCGAGCTTCCGTTCGACGTGAAGCTGACGCAGCAGCACGGCATCCTGCATGCCGGCATCATTTCGGCGGTGCTGGATTCGGCCTGCGGCTTTGCCGCCTACAGCGTCATCGACCCCGACGCCTCGGTGCTGACCATCGAGTTCAAGGTGAACCTGCTCTCGCCCGGGCGCGGCGAGCGCTTCCTGTTTCGCGGCGAGATCACCAAGCCCGGCACCAATATCATCGTCGCCGACGGGCGCGGCTACGCCATCAGCGACGGCCCGGCCAAGCTGATCGCCTCGATGACCAGCACCATGATGATCATACGCGGCAGAGAGGGCATTACTGGATGACGTTCGAACTGAAATCGGTCGCGGGAAAATCCATCCTGTTCGTGATGGCCGCCGAGGCCGAGTACGGCCCCTTCTTGCGCTCGCGCTTCGAGCCGCTGATGACAGGCGTCGGCCCGGTCGAGGCCGCCGTGGTGCTGACGCGCACGCTGGCGGCCCTTGAGCACCAGGGAGAGCTGCCGCAGCTCGTGGTCTCTCTCGGTTCGGCAGGCTCCGCCAAGCTCGAGCAGACGGCGGTCTATCAGGTGACGTCGGTTTCCTATCGCGACATGGATGCCTCGCCGCTCGGCTTCGAGAAGGGGCGCACGCCGTTTCTCGACCTGCCTGCGGTGATCGACCTACCGCTGCGCATTCCCAGTGTTCCCGAAGCGACGCTGTCGACGGGTGCCAACATCGTGTCGGGCGCTGCCTATGCCGGCATCGATGCCGATATGGTCGACATGGAGACCTTCGCCATCCTGCGCGCCTGCCAGGCCTATAATCTGCCGCTGATCGGCCTGCGCGGAATTTCCGACGGCGCCGAAGAGCTGCAGCACATCTCCGGCTGGACCGAATATCTGCATGTGATCGACCGCAAGCTATCGGATGCCACCGACAGCCTGTTCACCGCGCTGGAAGATGGGGTATTCTGGTTCTAGCGCTCTCGGCGCCCAAGAAAACCAGCTTCAGGCCCTGCGAAAGCGGGACAATCGATGCAATAAAATCCCGCGGCGGCGGATTTCCCGCATTGCAAGACCGGGTGCTTTTCATTAAAGGCTCGCCATGACCCAGACAGCACATCCCGACAGCGTTCTCATCGTCGATTTCGGCAGCCAGGTAACCCAGCTGATCGCGCGCCGCGTGCGCGAAGCGGGCGTCTACTGCGAGATCGTCCCCTTCCAGTCCGCCGAAGAAGGCTTCAACAGCCTGAAGCCGAAGGCCGTGATCCTGTCCGGCAGCCCGGCCTCGACGGTCGATGAGGGTTCGCCCCGCGCCCCCCAGATCATCTTCGACAGCGGCCTTCCCGTTTTCGGCATCTGCTACGGCCAGCAGACGATGTGCATGCAGCTCGGCGGCAAGGTTGAGAGCGGCCATCATCGCGAATTCGGCCGCGCCTTCCTCGAAGTCGACGAAGACAGCGAATTGTTCGAAGGCCTCTGGTCGAAGGGTTCGCGCCACCAGGTGTGGATGAGCCATGGCGACCGCGTCACCGCGCTTCCCGAAGGCTTCAAGGTCGTCGCCACTTCGCCGAACGCACCCTATGCCTTCATCGCCGACGAGAAGCGCAAGTATTACGGCGTGCAGTTCCACCCCGAGGTGGTCCACACGCCCGATGGCGCCAAGCTGATCGGCAACTTCATTCACAACATCGCCGGCATCAAGGGCGACTGGTCGATGTCTGCCTACCGCCAGAAGGCGGTCGAAGAAATCCGCAAGCAGGTCGGCGACAAGCGCGTGCTTTGCGCTCTTTCCGGCGGCGTCGACAGCTCGGTCGCGGCTCTGCTGATCCACGAGGCAATCGGCGACAAGCTCACCTGCGTGCTCGTCGACCACGGCCTGATGCGCAAGGACGAGGCGGCCAATGTCGTCGCCATGTTCCGCGAACATTACAATCTGCACCTGATCCACGTGGATGCGGCCGACAAGTTCATCGGCGAGCTCGAAGGTGTTTCCGATCCCGAGACCAAGCGCAAGATCATCGGCCGCCTGTTCATCGAGACCTTCGAGGAAGAGGCCAAGAAGCTCGGCGGCGCCGATTTCCTCGGCCAGGGTACGCTCTATCCCGACGTAATCGAAAGCGTTTCCTTCACCGGCGGCCCGTCGGTGACCATCAAGTCGCACCACAATGTCGGTGGCCTGCCTGAACGCATGAACATGCAGCTCGTCGAGCCGCTGCGCGAACTCTTCAAGGACGAAGTGCGCGTGCTCGGCAAGGAGCTCGGCCTGCCTGACTCGTTCATCGGCCGCCACCCCTTCCCGGGCCCCGGCCTCGCGATCCGCTGCCCGGGCGGCATCACCCGCGAAAAGCTGGAGATTCTCCGCGAAGCCGACGCCATCTATCTCGACGAAATCCGCAAGGCCGGTCTCTACGACGCGATCTGGCAGGCGTTTGCCGTCCTGCTCCCGGTACAGACCGTCGGCGTCATGGGCGACGGCCGCACCTACGAATTCGTCTGCGCCCTGCGCGCCGTGACCTCCGTCGACGGCATGACGGCGGATTTTTACCACTACGACATGGAATTCCTCGGCCGCGCCGCCACCCGCATCATCAACGAGGTGCGCGGGATCAACCGCGTGGTGTATGATGTGACGAGCAAGCCGCCGGGCACGATCGAGTGGGAGTGAAGGTTCGGGGCTGATTGCCTTGCGCTGACAATGATGCCGCCGGCGTGATGCGCCTGGCGGCATTTTTGTTTGTGGGGTGGTGTCAGACGGTGCCGCGCATCGGATTGATGTAGTCGATCCCGTCGAAGTCGCGCTCGTTGTCGGTGACGACGATGCAGCCGTTGGCCTCGGCGATGGCGGCGACAATCATGTCGAGAGCACTGCGCGGCCGCCCCCTCGCCTTACCCTCGGCCATCAGCCGCCCCCAAACCAGGCTTGCCGCCTCATCGAAGGGCAGAATGCGGCCGGAGAAGAGCGACATGGGCCCTTCCGGCCCCGCGAACCATGTTTCCAATTGGTCGCGTTTCTTTCCCGCTGGCTTTTCCAGGACGCCTTTGCGGATCTCTGCGATCGTCAGCGACGCGATGAAGAGATCGTCGTCCATTTGCGCCGACATCCATTCCAGCAGAGCCTGCGATGGCATCGGCTTGGTGATGTTGCTGATGATGTTGGTGTCGAGCAGGAAACGGGTCAAATATCGACCTCTCGCCCTTCTTCACGGGGACGATCGAGATCAAGTTCGGCACCCACCAGAGGCGAGCGCCTCAGCGCTGCCAATATGCCGCCCTTTGCCGGCGGCTCGCCCGATATGGATCGGCTGACAGTCGCACGCAGATCCGAGGCCTCAGGCGTGTCTTCGGCAAGACGGCGGGCGAGCGAGCGTATCAGATCGCGATCCTCATCACGCCCGAGCACCTCGAAGCGCGACAGGCCGCGCTCGCTAAGGCGCGAGCGGTAATTCTGGATGGCGCGTTTCTGCGAGCTGCTCATGAGAGGCCTCCCGATATTTCCAGTAATATAGCCGGAATGGTGAGCGCGCTCAAGAGTGCCTGAGGATACCGTCACGCCAAGCGTCCATTCATGTTGAGCCAGCTGAGGCGTGCGCAGATGCTCGGCACAAGACCGAGCATGACGGTGGAGTGTGTGCGCGCCATACGTCTCAATGGGTTACGCGCGTTTCCGCCTACTCAGCCGTCATACTCGGGCTTGTCCCGAGTATCTAAGCACGCCTCAAGAGGTTCAACGTGCATGGCTGAAGCGGGTAGCCGGAACTAGCCACCGCTCCTCAAAACAACGACTGCTGCACCGGCTTCGGCGGCGCCAGCTTGACACCTTCCAGTTCCAGCATCCTTGCCTTCGACACCGAGCCGCCCGGTGCCGAGAAGCCGCCGATCTTGTTGCCGGCTGCGAGAACGCGGTGGCAGGGGATGATCAGCGCGACGGGGTTTTTGGCCATCGCCTGGCCGACGTCGCGGGCGGCTTCATGGCCATGGCCGAGCTCTTTGGCGAGCGCGCCGTAGGTGGTCGTTTCGCCCCAGCGGAGGCGGCGGGCGGCGGCGTAGATGTCGCGGAAGAAGTCGTCCTGGCCGGCGAGATCGAGCGCGAGATCGGAGAAGTCGATCGGCTCGCCGGCGAAGTAGCGTTTTACGGCGGCGATGGCTTGCGCGATGTCAGGCGTCGGGGATGCCGGCTCGGCATCGGGGACGCGGCGCAGCAGCAGGCGTTCGGTTCCGTCCGCGTTTGATGTCGGCAGCTGGAAGCGGGTGATGCCGATGGCGTTCCATGCGATGCCGCAGAAACCGCCCGCGGTTTCGAAGATGGCGTAATGCTGTGCTTGTTGGGCCATGGGTCTCGCCTCCCGATATCGAAGCTTGCCGACCTCAAGATCGGCCTCACCCGAAAATCGTGCCTGCCGGCCAAGAATTCAACCCGTTTCTTGCGCGTGGCGAACTGGCGGTCAGCCGTGTGCCTGGCGAGGTTCGGCGTCTTCCTGCGGTGGCTTTGCCAGATCCGGGCGCAGCTTGGCGAAAACGACGTCGAAGCCGGCGGCGATCTTTTGCGGCTCGTAGCGGCGCGCGGCCTCTAACGCTGCGCGCGACAGCGCGGGAATGGCCTCTGGTTTCGCCGCCATGGATGCGATCTCGGCGGCCAGCGCCTTGTCGTCGCCGGGGTCGAAGAGATAGCCGTCCTTTCCCGGATCGATCGATTCCGGAATGCCGCCGGAGCGGGCGCCGATGACGGGGACGCCCTGCGCGAAGGCTTCGATCACCACGCGGCCGAAGGGCTCGCGGAAGAGCGAGGGCACCACGAGCACGTCGATCTGAGGGAAGAAATCCTCGGGCTTGGTCCAGCCGAGGAACTTCGTGTTCTCGCCGGGAAACTTCTGCGGCAGCGACTTCGAATAATCGCTCTTGGCGCTGCCGGCGATGACGAAGCGGACGTTCTGGTCATTCACCAGCCGATGGGCGGCGCTGGCCAGCGTATCGAGGCCCTTCACCGGATCATGCACGCCGATGAAGCCGAAGCGCATCGGCCCCTCGGGTGCCTTGCGCGGTTCGCTGCGGGCAGCCGGCAATACGGCGCCGGGCACGCGGTGGGTGCTGGCATTGGGGAAATAATCATGCTCGGTGTGGCGGCCGATGATGAAATCGGTTTCGCCGATCACGGCATCGACATAGCGCGAGAAGAACTTCTTGCCGTAGGACGAAACCTGGCAGGAGGAACAGGCGCGCACGCAATTGTCGTCGCCGCGCCGCATGCTGGCCTTCCAGCACAAGAGGAAGGCGCTGCGCAGGATATGGCAGACCGGCACGCCTGAACGCTTGGCCGCCGCCCAGGTGGCGACGTTGATGTTTTCGATGCTGTCGGTCAGCACGATATCCGGCTTGAAGCGGCGGATTTCGCGGCGCATGACGAGGTAGGCGCGCGGATTGAAATTCTCCAGCGCGTGCCAGATCAGCTTCTTCCAGCCCGGCCGGGGAAGCCGGTAGTTCCAGTCGATATTGAGCGTCTTCAGGCGGTGCACGGGCACGCCGTCATAGACCTCGTGCCTGTCTTCGCCCGAGACGTTGACGACTTCGAGGTCGTGACCAGCCGCGATCAGGAGCTTGGCGACCATCATCGCCGAGATCGGGCCGCCGCCATCGATAAAGGGCGGAAAGGCCGCGCAGGCCATCAGGATACGCATGAACAAACTCCCGGCATCGATATTGAATGTTCTTCTTTTGTTCTTGATTTCCTCAATTCACCTGCTACCATCCCTGCGTTCCCTGGATAGACAGAGGCGGGGCGGATGCTCCGGTGGTTGGTCATGCACGAACAGAACACGCAATCGTCCTTCGATTTCGCAAGCCGCACGATGCGCCCGAAATCGTCAAGATTTGGCAAAGAAACCCTGTTTTTCGCGATCCTGCCGGATCCCGAAGCGCGACAATCCTGTATGGAGATACAGACCCGCCTGCAGAGGGAGCACGACGGGCTGCTCTCGCCCATGACGCCCGAGCGGTTGCACGTTTCGCTCTATGGAGTCGCCAGCGCCGAGAAGATCAAGGACGAGATGATCTTCGCGGCTTGCCAGGCAGCGTCGGCGGTCGATGCCTGCCGGTTCGATCTCAGCTTCGACCATGTCGCGACGTTCAGGACGGCGTCGCGCAACGCCATCGTGCTCTCGGGCAATGGCGGTCGGGAACTGTTGCGACAGCTGCATATCCAGATCGGTATCGAGATGCATGCGATCGGCTGCGACCCGCATGTGAAAGCCGATTTCCAGCCGCATGCGACGCTGTTTTACGCCGACGAGACGGTGGCAAAGACGACGCTTGCGACGCCGGTCGTCATGCCCGCGCGGGAGTTCGTGCTCCTGCACAAGCGGCCGGGTGAGCCGACTTACGAGCATGTGGAAAGCTGGCCGCTCAGCGAACGCGG
The DNA here is from genome assembly GCF_044772225.1 of Rhizobium sp. NPDC090275. Classification (NCBI taxonomy): domain Bacteria; kingdom Pseudomonadati; phylum Pseudomonadota; class Alphaproteobacteria; order Hyphomicrobiales; family Rhizobiaceae; genus Rhizobium; species Rhizobium sp. NPDC090275. The sequence continues at coordinate 236,397 of NZ_JBIVYL010000005.1, forward strand.
CTGACACCTTGCCTCATGCATCGGAACGCGCTTAAAGCTGCTGCAGCAATGACAGCAGCAGCGGAGACAAAGATGGATAGGTCCGAGATCATCATTTCAGGCGATACGGCGGGAATGGAGTGGCGGCTGCCGGTGCTGCGCTTCAAGGGTAGCGACCCGAAGGCGCCGAAGATCTATATCCAGGCGGCTCTGCATGCCAACGAGCTGCCGGGCACTGCGCTGGTGCATTTCCTCTGCGAGAAACTGCGCGCGGCTGAGAGCGCCGGCGAAATCCGCAGCGATATCACGATCGTTCCACACGCCAATCCTGTTGGTGCGGCGCAATCGCATTTCGGCGAGCTGCAGGGCCGGTTCGATCTTGGGACGCGCACCAATTTCAACCGCGAGTTCCCGCTGATCTCGGTCAAGGATCGCGACGGGCTGGTGGCCGAGCTCGACCGCTACAACGCCGTCGATCGGCTGAAGCGGCAGCTGATGCATATGGCGCTCGAAGCGGATCTGGTGATCGACCTGCATTGCGACGATGAATCGCTGCAATATGCCTATATCGACGAGGCCTTCTGGCCGGAAGCGGCCGATCTCGCAGCAGCACTCGACATGGAAGCGGTGCTCCTGTCGGATGGCGAAAGCTCGGCCTTCGAAGAGGCGATCGGCTATGCCTGGAAGCACGAAACGCAGGAAAAGAAGACGCGGCTGCCGGGCAAGCTATCGGTCACCGTCGAGCTTCGCGGCATGCGCGACGTCTATCCCGAGATGGCGAAGAAGGATGCCGAGGGGCTGTTCAACTTCCTCGCCGCACGCGGCGCCATCGCTCATCAGGTTACGCTTGCGCCCTTCACCGGCCCTGCCGTGCCGCTCGACAATATCGAGATGATCCGCGCGCCTGAGGCCGGCACTGTCCTGTTCCATCGCAACATCGGCGAGGAGATCAAGGAAGGCGATCTCTTGGCGACCATCCTCACCCGGCCGGGCATGGCCGATGGCGCGATCGACGTGCGCGCGCCGCAGGCGGGTCTGATCGTCACCCGCACCTCGTCGCGCCTGGTGCGCCGCCGCGCCGACCTGATGAAGATCGCCTGTGGGGCGGCCAGCAAGGTCGTGCGCAAGCCGGGCGCGCTGGAAAACTGAACGCCTTAGAACCGATTGGGAAGAACCGAATGACCGTCACCATCTATGGCATCAAGAACTGCGACACGATGAAGAAGGCCCGCACCTGGCTGGAAGAGCACGACGTCGCCTATGATTTCCACGACTACAAGGCTTCAGGTATCGACCGGGCGCATCTGGAAAAGTGGACGCAGGAAGCGGGCTGGGAAACGGTGCTCAACCGCGCCGGCACGACCTTCCGCAAGCTGCCGGATGACGCCCGCGAAAACCTTGATCGCGAGAAGGCGATCGCCCTGATGCTGGAGCAGCCGTCGATGATCAAGCGGCCTGTTGTCGAGGCCGACGGCAAGCTTCTGGTCGGCTTCAAACCGGAGATCTATGGCGGGTTCTTCAAGGGCTGATCGGATGTCGAAGACGACGCGGGCAACACAGGTTCTGGAGAAGGCCAAGGTGGCCTTCACCGTCCACACCTATGAGTACGATCCGAACGCCGAGCGGATCGGTCTGCAGGCGGCCGAAGCGATCGGCGAGGAGCCACACCGCGTGTTGAAGACGCTGATGGCAGAGGTGGACGGCAAAGCAGTCTGCGTCGTCGTCCCCTCCGATCGCGAGGTCAGCATGAAAAAGCTCGCCGCTGCCTTCAAGGGCAAGTCGGCGAACATGATGAAGCCGGCGGATGCCGAGCGACTGACCGGCTACCATGTCGGCGGCATCAGCCCGTTCGGCCAGAAGAAGCTCGTGCCGACGGCGATCGAGGAAGCGGCAATGACTGAAGCCCTCGTCTACATGAATGGCGGGCAGCGCGGATTGCAGGTGCGGCTCGCGCCGAAGGATGCGCTCGACGTGTTGAAAGCGACGGCCGCGGCGCTCGTCGCCTGATTGTCTTCGAGCTTCAATTTCGCCGCAAAGGGGTCTAAGTCTGATGCCCTGTCCGTTCGTTTCAGAAGGTGATCGATCATGAACTACATGCCGCAGGGCGATAACGCCGTGGACCCCATCAAGCTCGACAAGCTCGCCGAAGTCGCCGTCAAGGTCGGGCTGCAGCTTCAGAGCGGCCAGGATCTCGTGATCACCGCGCCGGTCGTGGCGCTGCCGCTGGTGCGGCAGATCACCAAGCATGCCTATATGGCGGGCGCGGGTCTGGTCAGCGCGTTCTATTCCGACGAGGAATCGACGCTGGCGCGCTATCAATATGCCAATGACGCGAGCTTCGACCGGGCGTCCAGCTGGCTCTACGAGGGCATGGCGAAGGCCTATGCGAACGGGGCGGCGCGGCTCGCGGTTGCCGGCGACAATCCGATGATGCTCTCCGAGCAGGACCCCGCCAAGGTCGGCCGCGCCAACCGGGCGATGTCGACGGCCTACAAGCCGGCGCTCGAGAAGATCTCCAACTTCGACATCAACTGGAACATCGTCTCCTATCCGAACCCGGCCTGGGCAAAGCTGGTGTTCCCCAACGATCCCGAGCCGATTGCGGTCGCCAAGCTCGCCAAGGCGATTTTCGCCGCCTCGCGCGTCGACGTCGAGGACCCGATCGCCGCCTGGGCGGAGCATAACGCCAATCTCAGGAAGCGCTCCAGCTGGCTGAATGGCGAGCGCTTCTCGGCACTGCATTTCACCGGCCCGGGCACGGATTTGACGGTCGGGCTCGCCGATGGCCACGAGTGGCACGGCGGCGCCTCGACCGCCAAGAACGGCATTACCTGCAACCCGAATATCCCGACCGAAGAAGTGTTCACGACGCCGCATGCGCTGCGCGTCGAGGGTTATGTGTCGAGCACCAAGCCGCTGTCTCACCAGGGCACGCTGATCGACAACATCCGCGTGAAGTTCGAGGGCGGCCGGATCGTCGAGGCGAAGGCGTCGCGCGGCGAGGAAGTGCTGAACAAGGTGCTCGATACCGATGAAGGCGCGCGCCGGCTCGGCGAAGTGGCGCTGGTGCCGCATTCCTCGCCGATTTCGGCCAGCGGCATCTTGTTCTACAACACGCTGTTCGACGAAAACGCCTCGTGCCACATCGCGCTCGGCCAGTGCTATTCCAAGTGCTTCCTCGATGGCGCCAACCTCAGCCAGGAGCAGATCAAGGCGCAGGGCGGTAATTACAGCCTGATCCACATCGACTGGATGATCGGCTCCGACAAGGTCGATGTTGACGGCATCAGAGCCGATGGCTCGAAGGTTCCCGTCATGCGGCAGGGCGAGTGGGCGTAACAGCCGGCTCGACAACCGATTTGGCTTCCAACCTGGCGGGCATCGAGACCCGCTGACTGAACCAGACGCTCGCCAGCACCATTGCGAAACCGCAAAGCTGGGCGGGCGTCAGCACCTGGCCGAGCGCCAGCCAGCCTAGAAGAGTGGCGACGACGGGGCTCAAGAAGCCCAGTGAGGATGCCGCCGACGGCTCGATGCGGGCGAGACCGCGAAACCACAGAATATATGTCAGCGCGGCGCCGATCAGGCCGAGCCAGGCCATGCCGAGCACGTTTTCGAGCGTCGGCTGCGGCAGAGCGGGCTCGGCGATCAGCGCCACCGGCACCAGCAGCAGGCCGCCCGCCGTCAGCTGCCAGGCGGTGAAGGTGAGGCTTGATACCGGTGGTGTCCAGCGGCGGGTGAGCACCGTGCCGCAGGCCATGGAGATGGCGCCGGCAAGACCCGCAAGAACCCCGACCGGATCCAGTGCGGCGCCCGGCGTCAGCACCAGCAGCCCCACACCCGCCATGCCGACAAGGCCGGCTAGAACCGCCAGCGCCTTGATCGGCCGGCCAAGCACGAGGCGCGAGAGCAGGATGACGATCAGCGGCTGGATGGCACCAACGGTCGCGGCGACGCCGCCGGGCAGCCGATACGCCGAGACGAAGAGCATGGCCCAGAAGAACGAGAAGTTCAGCGCGCCGAGCACGAAGGCATGAAGCCACCAGATACCCTGAGGCAGCCTGCGAACGGCCGCGAGCAGCAACAGCCCCGCCGGCAGCGCGCGCAGCATGGCAACGGTCAGCGGATAGCCATGCGGAAGATAGGACGTGGTGACGAAATAGGTGCTGCCCCAGATAGCCGGAGCGAGCGCGGTGGCCAACACATCGGCGGCGTATGTCGTGTTTTTCTTCATATCAAGTATCTCTACCTCAAGATAAATCCAGCCTACGCCGATTTATCTTGACGTCAAGACATATTGCGGTAGAGCTCAATCAGCATGGAGTGAGCCGATGGACCGCGTCGACAGGATATTGCAGCAATGGGCCCGCGAGCGGCCTGAACTCGACACCCAGGCGATGGGCCTGCTCGGGCGCATGAAGCGGTTGGCGACGCATCTCGGGCGCGAGGTGGAGCAGGTGCTGCAGAGCCACGGCCTGTCGTCATCTTCCTTCGACGTGCTGGCGACGCTGCGCCGCTGCGGCGCGCCCTACCAGATGTCGCCGGGCGATCTGCTTGAAATGACGATGGTGAGTTCCGGCACGATGACCAACCGCATCGACCAGCTGGAGAAATCAGGCCTGGTGGAGCGTGTGGTCAATCCGCATGACCGGCGTAGCGTGCTGATCGCGCTGACCGGCAAGGGGCTGAGCCTCGTCAACGAAGCTGTCGGCGCGCATGTCGCCAACCAGCAGCGGCTGACGGAGACGCTTGATCAGGACGAGAAGGCAGCGCTCGATGCGCTGCTCCGGAAGTTCCTGGCGGCGTTCGAATAAAACGCCGCCCTCGCTTGGTGATCAGCGGTAGTAGATCACGTGGCCGCCGTTGAGCGCCCGCTGCACCTGGATGACATTCTTCAGCGCGATACCACGATCGGCGATCGCCTGCATCAGATGCCTGTCGGCGCTGACGGTTGCCTGCGCCTCGCGGATGCCTGATGGCATGGGGTGGCGCAGCGAAAGCGGCAGGGATTGCTCGCGCTGGGACAGCGAGGTGATGCGGATGGCGGTGACGCTGTCGTTGTAAGCCTTGCCGAAGATGACCTCGGACACTTTCGACTGACCCGCCAGCGCCGGCGCGGCAGGCAAAGCGCCGGAGAGCGCACCGGCAAGGGCGCTAACCATCAGAAGAGCGGGCAACATTCTTTTCAAGGTATTTCTCCAGTCTCAAATATCAGAGCGGCCGCCATGGGCGGGCCATATCAAACGCGCGACGCACCGAAAGGTGGCCGCCTCAGCATCCAGATAAGCACTTTGCGGCAATTTTTAAACGCCGAGAAATGGGGCGCGGCCACGATTTGGTGATCGCCCAATGTCGCCTCAAAGAAGGGTCAATGATCAGAACAGGCTGCCCTGCTTCGGCGGCGCTGCGGGATCGGCTGCCTTGGGCTCCGAGGCTTTGGTGCCGCGCTTTCTGGCGCCGGCTGGCGGCTCGCCGCCCTCGGTGGTGATCGCGCCGATGCGGCCATCGGAAAATTCGATCGAGATGCCTGAGCCCGCCGACAGCATCGCCGCCTCGGATACCGGGCGGTTGTCCTCGTCGCGAATGACGGCATAGCCGCGCTTCAGGACATTCTTGTAGGAGAGCGATTGCAGCATGCGCTCTTGCGCCGAAAGCTCGCCGCGCGCCCGCACCAGCTGGTGGCGCACCGCCGTGTCGGCGCTGCGCGAGAGATTGGCGAGGCGGTCGCGCATGCGCGACGTCTGGCTCTTCAGCCGCGATGGCAGCGAGGCGAGTGCGGCGTCGGCGCGGCCGATGCGCGATTTCGAGCGATCGATCAGCCGCTCGACGGTGCGCTCGGCCCGTGTCATGCGTTCAGCCAGCATCTGGCGGCGCTCGGCGATCCGGTTCGACAGCATGTCGGGGCGCAGATGCGCCGCCGTACGCTCGAAGCTGCGGCGCTTGTTCAAGGTGTTGAGCTCAAGGCCACGGCCAAGGCCTGACGCGGCCTCGTCGAAACGGCGGCGCGGCAAAGCCAGGAGCTGGTCGAGTGAGGGTAGTGCGCGCATCAGCGCTCGCACCTGCTGCCGGCGCTGGTCCATCTGCCTCAGCGTGCTGCCCTGCAGGCGGGCGGCGAGACCCGAAAGCTGCGCCTCAAGCTCGGCCTTGACCGGCACGGCCATTTCGGCGGCCCCCGTCGGCGTCGGGGCGCGAAAGTCGGCGGCGTAGTCGATCAGCGTCCAGTCGGTCTCGTGGCCGACGGCCGAGATCAGCGGGATCCGGCTTTCGGCGGCGGCCCGCACCACGATCTCGTCGTTGAAGCTCCAGAGGTCCTCAAGGCTGCCGCCGCCGCGCGCGACGATCAGGACGTCGGGACGCGGTGTCGGCCCATTGGGCTCGAAACTATTGAAGCCGCGAATGGCGTTCGCCACTTCCTCGCCCGAGCCCTCGCCCTGCACCTTCACCGGCCAGACGACGACATGCACGGGGAAGCGATCGGATATGCGATGCAGGATATCGCGGATGACGGCGCCTGTCGGCGAGGTCACGACGCCGATCACCTGGGGCATGAAGGGCAGCGGCCGCTTGCGGGCGGGATCGAACAGGCCCTCGGCGCCGAGCTTGCGCTTGCGCTCCTCGATCAGCGCCATCAACGCGCCGGCGCCGGCCGGCTCCAGCGTCTCGATGACGATCTGATATTTGGAAGAGCCCGGGAAGGTGGTGATCTTGCCTGTTGCGATCACCTCCATCCCCTCTTCGGGGCGAACCTTCAGGCGCGAAAAGCTCGTCTTCCAGACCACGGCGTCGATGCGGGCGCGATCGTCCTTCAGTGAGAAATAGGCGTGTCCCGACGAGTGCGGGCCGCGATAGCCGGAGATCTCGCCGCGCACGCGCACCTGATCGAAGGCCGTCTCGACGGTCCGCTTGATCGAACCCGACAGTTCCGACACCGAATATTCGGTGAGATTGCTCGGCGAATCATTGTCGAAGAAGCTGCTCATGGCGCTGTTCTAGCTGAAGAAGCGAGTAAAGGCAGCCCCACGGGCGGGGAGGTTTTTTGTTCGTCGGCGCTGTTCGATGCGCCATTTCGATGAAAACAATATCGCTGTTTCAATAACTTGATGGATCAGCATGGCCGTACCGCACGTCAACGCCGCTCGTGATTTTCCCCGTTTTGCGTGATGGCAGCATGATTGCGCAAGCAACCAAGGAGCTTCCCATGTCCGATCGCTTTGCATCCCACACCCCCTCGCTCACAGGCCCGGCCAGTGGCGGCTTTCCGATCACGCCCGACGACACCATGGCGCTGCCGGAAACCACGCGCGCGCTTTATGTCGGCGGCGGCGGCAGTCTTGCGGTGGAGATGGCGTCTGGCGCGGTGCTGACCTTCGAGGGCGTGGCCGACGGCATGCTTTTGCCGCTGCGGGTGTCGCGCGTTCGCGCATCGGGCACCACGGCCAGCGGTATCATCGGTCTCGTTTGAGTTTTCCGGTGATGTTTTTCGCGCAAGCCAAATATATGGAACCGCGAATATTGCCGGTGCGTTAATTGTTCGTCAAAGCCAGCGGACGTATAGTGAGGTGATTCGGGAGACCCTGATGATTGCTCTGACCGCAACAGCAATTGGCATCGCAACCGCGCCGATGCGCAACATATTTTCCATGGTTCTCGTGGGCTTGCTCATCTGCGGAAGCTATATCTGTGCGGCGCTTTTCGGGCCGACCTCGATCATCGATCTCGCCGTCGCCATCGTCTTCTACAACATCAGCCTGCTTGCCTGCCTTGTCGGGCTGCACCTGATCGGGCGCGCCCGCAAGAGAGCGCGCCTCGTTTAATCCGCTCACAATCCGCCGATAATCACGATCCGCTCGGCACGTAGCGGAAGAACTGCACTGGCGAGCCCTCGGGCTTGGGCAGCGGCTGCAGGTAAGATGGGACGTTGCCCTTTTCCAGCTGCGCGTAGAGGCCATCCGGCTTGAGTTTCGCGATCTCCAGTGTCATCGGAAAATCCCGGCAGAAGGCGAGCGTCGTCACACCGGTTCCACGGATAAAAGCTTCCGCATCCGCCGGCGTCGCAAGGCCGATATGTATCTCGGTCAGCATGCCACCCTGGTTTCGGTGGTATGGCGCAGCCAGAACCCGGTTCTGGGTGAAGCGCAGGATCGAAACACCCATGTCCGAGGGCGCTGAGACGAGGCCTGGCGGCAGGGATGCCAGCGGCGCGATCATCTCGGGCGAGGCGCAGCCGGGCTTCTCCTTTGCCTCGGCCAACTCGGCCTGGCTGTTGTCGATCCGCGAGCCGATAAAGCCGCCGACCAGACCCCACACAGAGGCGACGCTCAGGAGCACGGTGAGGATGTAACTCAGCGCGGCGGCGCCATTTTCGGTATCGGCGTTGGACACGCGGCGCATGTCGATGATCAGCAGCGCCAGAGGAAAGATGGCAAGCTGATTGGCGAAGGTCGAGCCGCGGATCTGGAAGGCGGCGATGGCCCAGCTGAGGCCGAGCAGGCACAAGAGAATGAGATGAATACGCACGCGATCGGCATGGAGAAGCCGGAAGATGCAGACGGCAATGCCGAACAATCCCGTCGCGTAGAAGAAGCCGAGCGTATAGGGATCCTGATGCATCGCACCGACGATGGATTGCGCCTCCTGGATATTGTTCAGCCAGAGATCGATCAGCATCGGGTCGAGATCGGACAGCGGGTTGTGCAGGCATTGTGGCGCAATGACGATTGCCGACGCCGCCACCGCCACGCCGATACCGCCAAGGGCAACGAAGCGCAGGGCGCGGCTGACACCGCTGGCGAAAGCCGCCGCGAACAGGAGCAGGCCGCCGCCAATCGCCGCAAGGCTGTAATAACCGAGCGAGAGGTTGTCGCAGGTGACGGCTCCGTAGAGCCTTGGCGGCACCGTGCCGAAGAAGAAGAGGCTGATCGACAGCGCCAGCGTCAGCCCGAATGCCTTGGCGGCGGGCGCGAAAGGCTTGCCATCCCAGGCCCACGCCAATGAGACGATGAGGCAGACGCAGGCGACGAAAGGCGTCGTCTCGACGCCGATCGCAATGGCAAGTGCGGCCAGGAAACCCGCGACCGCGTAGCTGATTGGACGATGATCCTCATCGAGCAGCATGGCCGTCATGATCGCCACCAGGGCGAACTGAACGTTGTGATGATCGATGGAGCCCGGCAGAAAGCGGTTGCTGGCAACCAGCAGGAAGACGGTGAACCCCAGCGCGATATGCATGCCGAGCACGCCGCCGATACGCCGGCCGGCAAGGCCCATGCCCCAAAGGCTCGGGATGACGAGCGAGAGCGGCCAGATGAGCAGCGCCACCGCTTCAGCCCGCTGTTCGGGCAGGAAGAGCGAAAAGAACCTGATGAGCGAGGCGATGGGGAGGTCGATCAGCCGCGACCAGTGCATCATCGTGCCGGCACCGAGGCCCATGCGATACTGCATGAGATCGAACCAGCTCTGCCCGTTCAGGAAGTCGCGCACTTCCACAAGCCGCATACCGTCGTCATTGTCGGCACCGACATAATCCTTGGCGTTCGGCAGGTACATCACGACGATCGCGATAATCAGCAGCACGCTGTAGAAGAAAACGGAAGGCCAGAGCCGCATCGCCTGCAGTTGCAGCTTTTCGCGGAGGGACATGGATGTTGGTTCACCAGTCATCGGGGCAACAGTCGACATGAAGCATATCTCGTCATTGAGTGCGGCGAGACTCTACGATCTGCGTATCAAGAAAGCGTAAAGTAGCGGCGCGGACTTACCTTCTCCGCCGCGACCGTGATCCTCGCCCTCGTCATAGGCACTTGTTAACGGCCCTGCTTTAGACTTGCCGCAAACTCCTCCTGACTGGTGTGATCATGACCGGATCGCGTATCGACAATCTGAGCATCGCCGTATTGCTTCCCTGCTATAACGAGGCGGCAACGATCGGCGCTGTCGTGCGCGGCTTCAAGGCTGCGTTGCCGGATGCCATGATCCACGTCTACGACAACAACTCCACCGATGGCACCGCGCTGCATGCGATGCTGGCGGGCGCCCATGTCGTGCGCGAGCGGCGCCAGGGCAAGGGCCATGTGGTGCGCCGCATGTTCGCCGATATCGACGCCGACATCTACATCATGGCCGATGGCGACGGCACCTATGCACCCGAGGACGCGGAGGAGCTGATACGCACGCTGCTGTCCGAGCGCGCCGACATGGTCGTCGGTACCCGCCGCGGCGTGCACGACGACGCCGGCCGCCACGGCCACGCCTTCGGCAATCGCATATTCAACATCTTGTACCGCACGATCTTCGGGCCCGATTTCACCGATATCTTCTCCGGCTACCGGGTGTTCTCACGCCGCTTCGTCAAGAGCTTTCCGGCAGTCTCCGCCGGCTTCGAGATCGAGACCGAGATGTCGGTGCACGCTTCGAGGCTGAAGCTGCCCGTGAGCGAGCTGGAGCTCGATTACGGCCGCCGGCCGGAGGGCTCGCACTCGAAACTCTCGACCTTCAAGGATGGCGCCAAGATCCTCTGGATGTTCGCGATGCTGATGAAGGAAACGCGCCCCTTCGCCTTCTTCGGCATCCTCAGCGGCCTGTTCATGGCAGCGAGCCTCGGCTTCATGACGCCGGTTCTCGCCGAGTATTTCGCCACCGGGCTCGTCAACCGCATGCCGACCTGGGTGCTTTCGATGGCGCTGATGATGATCTCCTTCATGGTGTTCACGGCCGGCCTGATCCTCGATTCGCTCGCGCGCTCGCGCGCCGAGCAGATGCGCATCCACTATCTCAACGTCGTCGTTCGCCCCTATGAGGCGTCGATATCGACCGCCGCCGAGATCGTCCGCCGCCGCGACGGGACCGCCCGTTTCCAGTGATTGGTTCCGCCAAAGGGGACACAGCTTCATGAACAGAGAGACCACCAACCGGATCCGCTTCGTGCTGGAAGACATCCTGCCGCCGATCCTGCGCGATTCCGGCGCTTTCCGCTGGGCCGCGCAGCGGGTGTGGGGCGATCATATCAGCCACCTCGCACGCTTTCGCGAGCGCGCGCCGTTTCTCTCCGCGGAGGAATATGCCGACCTCTATCGCAACCATCCGCGCGTTCACGAGGGAACGGATAATTCCGCCGCCTGCATCGAGCGCATTCTCGCAACGATCGAGGGCGACAGCGTCTGTGATATCGGGTGCGGCACGGGCGCGCTTCTCAGCCGCATCCAGTCCACACATCCGCACCTTAGCCGGCTAACCGGCGTCGATTTCGTCATCGACGACGCATCGCGGCTAGAAGGCATCGAATATGTGGCAGCCAAGGTCGAGACCCTACCCTTTGCCGACGGCGAATTCGACACCGTCATCTGCACGCATGTGATCGAGCATATTCTCGAATACCGCCAGGCGATCGCCGAGCTGCGCCGCATCGCCAGAAAGCGCCTGATCATCGTCGTGCCCAGGGAGCGCGAGTACCGCTACACGTTCAATCCGCATTTCAACTTCTTCCCCTACACCCACTCGTTCCTGCGCGCGGTTCATCCGGTGCCGCCGGTCCATGAATGCGAGGATATCGGCCGCGACATCTTCTACAGCGAAAAGCCGGACGCACTCGCTTGAAGGACGGTTCGATGCTCTCCACCTTTTCGCTCGGCACCTGGATTGGCCTGATCGGAACGCCGCTTTTGATCGCCTCCGGGCAGGTTCTCTTCAAGCTGACGAGTGCGACTGCCGGTACGTTCAGCCTGCGCAACGTTCTGGCGCTGCTTCTGAACCCCGTGCTTCTGGCGGCGTTGCTGCTCTACGGCCTCGGCACGATCATCTGGATCTATGTGCTGAAGGCCGTGCCGCTGACGATCGCCTATTCCTTCATGGGTCTGACCTTCTGCTTCGTGCCGCTTTTAGCGCAGCTCTTTCTCGGCGAGCAGCTGACCTTGCGCTATGTCATCGGCGCCGTCTTCATCGTGGCCGGGATGATCGCGATCAATGGCTGACGACCGGCCTGCACGAGGCGCGCCGCTCCTGCGCTTTGCGGCGCTTTTGCTTGCGGGGCTCACGGTTGACGCGGCGTTGACATGGCTGCTTCTCGACCTGACGCCATGGCCCGGTCTCGCGCGAACAGTCGGCCTCGCTGCCGCGCTTGCGACACAGCTGATCCTCCTGCGCTTTATCGACGTGACCGCGCAGGGCCGTCTTTCGATCGGCCGGACAGGCATCACCGCGATCATCGTGATCGCGATCGTCGTCAATATCGGGCTCTACGCCGCGCTGACCGCGACCCTGGGCGATCTGCAGCCGATGGCAGCGACGGTGTTTGCCGCCATCGCCGCGATGTTCTTTGCCCTAATCGGCTATGCTCGTTTCGCCTTCAGGGCCTGATCACACCGTCTCCCAGCCGTCCTTCTCGCTGGCGCGATAGATCGCGTCGATGAATGCCTGGCTGAGCCTGGAGCTCTCGAGCGACACGATCTCCTGCGCCTCACCCTTGGCGGCGCGCGCGAAAGCTTCGGCCTCGCGCTTGTACTGGCGGCTGTCGGGGAAGCGGAAGGTGGTGGATTCGTTGTGGCTGCGGTTGCTGAGTTCGATCTCTTCGGCGCCCCAGCGGTCGGCATTGAAGGGCGACTTCACCTCGATGAAGCCTTCGCTGCCGTGGAACACCATGACCTGGCGGTTCGCCATCTGGGTGGAGATGTAGAAGCTGAGCTCGAAGCCGCCGAAATCCGCCTTGACGCTAGAATAGATGTCGGTGCCGAAATCAGGATCGCGGCGGGTGACGGCCTGCACGCGGCGCGGCTCCTCGCCGGTAACGAAGCGGGTGGTGATGGTCGGGTAGACGCCGATATCGGGCAGTGCGCCGCCGCCGAGTGCGGGAATATTGCGCATGTTGCCGGGGTCGCGGTTGAAGTAGGTGAACGCGCCCTGCACATGCAGCAGCGTGCCGATGGCGCCGTCCTTGATCAGCTGGCGCACCTTCAGCCACACCGGCGCGTAGGTGACCATGTAGGCCTCCGTCACCAGCACCTTGTTGCGGTCGCGCGCGGCAATCAGGCTGTCGATCTCGTCCGCCTTCAGCGCGATCGGCTTTTCGCAGAGCACATGCTTGCCGGCATCCGCCGCCTTGATCGTCCATTCCACATGCTGGGCGGTCGGCAGCGGGATATAGACGGCGTCGATCTTGTCGGAGGCCAGCATCTCCTCGTAGGAGCCGAAGGCGTGCGGCACCGAGAAACGGTCGGCCATCTCCCTTGCCTTGCCGAGATCGCGGCTGGCGATTGCCGTGACGACGCAGTTTTCCGCATCCTGGATGGCCGGAACCACGAGCTCGCGGCCGATCTTGGCGGTCGACATGATACCGAAGCGCAGCATGGTCATTTCCTCTCCTCTACTGATTTTGAGGGGAGATTAGAGACGGCGGCCCCGCGGCGCAATGGCGCGATCACAATTCGCGGCGCTGGTTGCGGCGCAGGTTTCCATCCGTCCTGATGCGCACTAGGTTACATCAAAGCGGCGTCCTGCCGTGGTCCGAATTTCACCAGATTGAAGATTTCAGGAGTATCTCATGGAATTGCGTCGCCTTGGAAAAACCGGCCTTTCGGTCGCGCCGATCGTGTTCGGCGGCAATGTGTTTGGCTGGACGGCCGACGAGAAAACCTCTTTCGACATCCTCGACGCCTTCTTCGACGCCGGCTTCAACACCATCGACACCGCGGATGTCTATTCGGCCTGGGTGCCCGGCAACAAGGGCGGCGATAGCGAAGAGATCATCGGCAAGTGGCTGAAGCAGAACAAGGTCGCCCGCGACAAGGCCGTGATCATCACCAAGGTCGGCTCCGAGATGGGTCCGGGCAAGAAGGGGCTGAAGGAGCAGTACATCCTTGAGGCAGTCGAGGCCTCGCTGAAGCGGCTGCAGACCGATTATGTCGACCTCTACCTCTCGCACTGGCCGGATGCCGAGACGCCTTACGAAGAAACGCTCGGCGCCTTCGCCAAGCTGAAGCAGCAGGGCAAGATCCGCGCCATCGGCTGCTCCAACCTCGACGCCACGCAGCTGCAGGCCTCCTTTGACGCCGCCGAGAAAGCCGGTCTGCCGCGCTATGATGTGATCCAGCCGGAATATAACCTCTACGACCGCGCTCCCTTCGAGGGACCGCTGGCCGATCTCTGCGTGAAGGAAGATATCGGCGTCATCACCTATTTCAGCCTCGCGGCCGGCTTCCTGTCGGGCAAGTACCGCAGCAAGGCCGATACGGAAGGCAAGGCACGCGGCGGCAAGGCGGCCGGCTATCTCGACGACAAGGGCCTGAAGATCCTTGCGGCGCTCGACACGGTCGCCACCGAGACCGGCGCAAAGCCGGCCGAGATCGCGCTTGCCTGGCTTCTGCGCAAGAAGGGCGTCACCGCCCCGATCGCCAGCGCCACCAGCCTTTCGCAGCTCGACAGCCTGACGAAATCGGCGACACTTTCGCTCAGCGACGAAGCGATGGCGCTGCTCGACAAGGCTGGCGCCTGAGGGGAGGATCGGGGGGCACGCTGGCCTCATCGGTGGCGAGCGCCCCTATTCTCGACGTCATGCTCGGGCTCGTCCCGAGCATCTAAGCACGCCTCGACTGGCTCAACGTGCGTGGATTACTCGCCAACGCAGGGTCCATGACCGTTGCATTCCGGGCAACGTACTTAGATCCTCGGGACGAGCCCGAGGATGACGCCGCGTGCGGAGTTAGCGGCGTCGTTTCAATGACTTAGAAGGGAGCAGAGTCTCGGTGGCACCATGCGCGTTCCAAGCTCACATTCAAACCAGGCTCACATCACCACTCTGCGGACACCCCACCCTCGACGTCATGCTCGGGCTCGTCCCGAGCATCTAAGCACGCCTCGGCTGGCTCAACGTGCGTGGATTACTCGCCAACGCAGGGTCCATGACCGTTGCATTCCAGGCAACGTGGTTAGATCCTCGGGACGAGCCCGAGGATGACGCCGCGTGCGGATTTAACTTTTTCGTTTCAATGGCTTAGCAGGAGAAAATCTCTGTGGCGCCATGCGCGTTCCAAGCTCACACTCAAACCAGGCTCACATCACCACCCTGCGGACACCCCACCCTCGACGTCATGCTCGGGCTCGTCCCGAGCATCTAAGCACCCCTCGGCCGGCTCAACGCGAGTGGATCGCCTTCCCCTGAACAATCCCACCCTCAAACACCCCGCAATAGAGGAAAACCCTCGTACCACTTAGAATGCTCGCCCTCCCAATTCTCCATCCCCGGCTTGGTCAATATGCCGCGCCGGCTGACATAGCTCTGGATCACCCGGCGCGGGCGTTCGTGCCACTGGATGTTGAAGGCCCATAATTTCGGGAAGAAGCAGAGCGAGGCGTAGGGCAGATGGTCGTGGATCCACCAGGCGAGCCGCTGCCAATCTTCCAGCGCGTGATAGCGATCAACCACCCAGGGAACGACGACGCAGGCCGCGGCACCCATGTAGCCATCTGCATCGCGCATGTCCCAGATGTGGTGGGCTGCGGTCGATGCGTTGGTGGAGCAGTTGAGCTTGTTCTGGTTGCCGAAGCGGTTGACCTCGGGCGAGCGGTAGCCGGAGCGGATGTGCAGGCGGCCGAAGGTCTCCTGCAGGGGTTCCAGCAACTCCTCGCAAAGCCTCCTGCCGGTTTCGATGGCGAGATCCGGGTCGTCAGGGATATTCGGGATGCGATAGAAATCGGCGATTTCGGAATGCAGGAAATCGCGCAGGAAGAAATTCTTCGACAACCGCGCCCGACCCAGATCCTCCAGTGCTTTCATCGATCCCGGCTTTTTCATAAGCGACCTCCCTGCCCTGCTGACAACTTTTGCAGCATCTTCCGGAAATCGCCACCCGAAATGAATGCCGGATCGCCTCAGCCCGAGTAACGGAAGAAATCGATGAAGGCGCGCAAGGCCGGGCGCATCTGGCGGCGGCTTGGATAGTAGATGAACGGGCCAGGATAGGGCGCGCACCAATCCTCCAGCACCCGCACCAGCTTGCCGCTTGCAAGCTCATCCTCGACGCGCAGGTCAAAGAGATAGGCGAGGCCGACGCCGTTCAGCGCCGCGATCAGCGCCAGCCTGTCCTCGCTGACGATCAAGGGGCCATCGACGGGCACGACCAGTTCCCGGCCATCCTTCTCGAACTCCCAGCGGTAGATCGTGCCATTGGTGAAGCGCCGCTTGATGCAGCGGTGGTTGACGAGGTCGGAGGGATGCAGCGGCTTGGGGTGGCGTTTGAAATAATCCGGCGAAGCGGCGATCACGGTCGTGAGATTCGGCGAGGCGCGCACCGCGATCATGTCGACCTCGAGGCTTTCCTCCAGCCGGATGCCGGCGTCGAAGCCCTCGCGGACGATGTCGATGAAGCCATCCTCGTTGGCGATTTCGAGCGTGATATCGGGATAGCGGTTGTGGAATTCGCCGAGGCGCGGCGCGAGCAGGATATCGGAGGCGAAGCGCGGTGCGGTCACCCGCAGCGTGCCGGCCGGCCTGCCGCCCGCCTCGCTGACGGCTTCGAGCGCGATGCCGATCTCATCCAGCGCCGGCTTCAGCCGCTGCAGAAGCAGTCTCCCCTCCTCCGTTGGCGCGACGCTTCGCGTCGTTCGCGCCAGAAGGCGGATGCCCAGGCTCTCCTCGAGGCTGGAAACGGCATGGCTCACAGCCGAGGGCGCGATTTCCAGCTCCTTGGCGGCGGCGCGGAAGCTGCGGCGCTCGGCGACAGTGGCGAGAACGGCGAGTTGGGCGAGCTGGGTCCTGTTCATTGATCTATTTGTTAGAACAGCCTGTGCCGCATTGCACGTATTTTTTGAAAGCTCCCGGCGCGCTAGGTTTGCCTCGTGCCGCTCAAAGGGCGGCCTCACTATTTGCTCGAAGGGAGCCAGACATGAAAACCCGCACACTCGGACAGGACCTCGAAGTCTCCGCCGTCGGCCTCGGCTGCATGGGCATGAGCTTTGCTTACGGCGCCAGCGACGAGAACGAGTCGATCCGCACGCTTCACCGCGCCGTCGATCTCGGCATCACCTTCTTCGACACGGCCGAAATGTACGGCCCCTACACCAACGAGCAACTGCTCGGCCGCGCCCTGAAGGCGGTGCGCGACCGCGTTGTCATCGCCACCAAGTTCGGCTTCAAGTTCGACCCTTCGAAATCCGGCGCGGCGGCGCTGACGGGCGTCGACAGCCGGCCGGAGAATGTGAAGCGCGTGGCGGAAGCGTCGCTGAAGCGGCTCGGCACCGATGTCATCGACCTCTATTATCAGCACCGCGTCGATCCCAGCGTTCCGATCGAGGAGACCGTCGGCGCCATGGCGGAGCTGGTGCGCGAGGGCAAGGTGCGGGCGCTGGGCTTGTCGGAGGCCGGCAGCGCCACGATCCGGCGGGCTCATAAGGTGCATCCGATTGCGGCCGTGCAGAGCGAATATTCGCTCTGGTCGCGCGATCCGGAGCATGACGTGCTCGCCACCTGCCGGGAGCTCAAGATCGGCTTCGTGCCCTACAGCCCGCTCGGCCGCGGCTTCCTGACGGGGGCGATCCGCAAGCCTGATGATCTCGGCGCCGACGATTTCCGCAGCCAGCTCCCGCGCTTCCAGGCCGACAATTTCGATGCCAATGCCGCCCTTGTGGCCAAGCTCGAGGCGCTGGCGAAAGACAAGGGCGTGACCACGGCGCAGTTGGCGCTCGCCTGGGTTCTGCATCAGGGCGAGGACATCGTGCCGATCCCGGGCGCCCGCAAGGTCAACCATCTCGAGCAGAACGCGGCCGCCGCCGATATCGCGCTCTCGGCCAGGGAGCTCGCCGAGCTCAGCGCAATCATGCCGCTCGAAGAGATCGCCGGCAAGCGCTACTCCGAGGCATCGCTGGCGATGACCAATCTCTGATGAGCGATAGCCGCCCCGAGGCACCGCACCGGGGCGGTCCGACCACAGATCAGAAAAGAGATTTGGCTTTGTTCAACTTTGGGTCTTCTCCTCGCGCATATTAGCACTAGGTAAACTTTCCGTTGAGAGGAAGGGAACCCCATGCCAGATGCCAAGGACAAAGGGCCGGCCGATCCAGGCCTGTCCGACATAAGAGGACGCATGCTTGTGCTTGAAGTGGTGGCGATGACCTCGCTGGCACTGGTTCTGGACACATCCGGCGAGGATGGTGGGAAGATGGGGCGGGGTATCCTGCACCTCATCCGCGAGGCCGTCGGCAACAAGTGCGACGAGATGGGTCTGTCCGACAACGCCTCATCGACCGCGCAGGCCTATGCCGAGGAACTGATCGGTACCGCCCTGGCCACGCTCTACCCATCCACCCATTAAAGCAGGCACAGTCCCGCAACGACTTTGCGCGTCGCGCGCTCCGCGCTATACTTCAGCATCGACACGATCGAGGTACGGACCATGACGGACCGGCAGGCGATAGAGGCAGTCGTGCATCTCTATGTCGAAGGCATGACCTTCGCCAACGAGGCGGCGCTGCGCAAGGCGTTTCATCCAAAATGCGCTGTCATCGGGCATTACGAGAGTGCGGTTGAGTGGTCGACCCGCGACGAGTTCATCGCCGCCATCGTGGCCGAGGGCTCGGCCCCGCCGGGCACGCAGCCGCATATGGACATCCAGACCCTTGATGTCATCGGTGATGCCGCCAGCGTCAAGGTGAGCGACGACTTCGCCGGCATGCGTTTCACCGATTATCTCTCGATGCTGAAGATCGAGGGGCGGTGGACGATCGTGAATAAGGTTTATTATCTGCACGATTGATGGGGGTCATTCACTCTCCTCATTCCTTTGCCCAGGCTTCGCCCGTGCGACGTGACAGGAATCCAGCCACGGCGCGTCCGCGCCGTGAATGACCGTTCAGATCATGTCAGCAAAAAGAGTCTCTCCGCCGCGCGTCGGCTGGATCCCCGCCACGAGGGCGAGGATGAGGGAGAGTGGCGTGCGACTGCCGAGGCAGATCGACCCGCCGATTTCATCAGCCGCGCAGGACGCCGCCCGTGGCCTTGGTGACGCTGGCGACGATCTTCTGCGTCAGGGCCTCGAAATCCTCGTCGGTCAGCGTGCGCTCGACCGGCTGGATCTGCACCTCGATGGCGACCGACTTCTTGCCCTCGCCGACCGAGGCGCCCTCGAAGATATCGAAGACGTTGACACCGGCGACCAGCTTGCGGTCGGCACCGGTGGCGGCCTTGATGATGGCGCCGGCTTCGACCGCCTTGTCGACGACGAAGGCGAAGTCGCGCTTGACGGCCTGGAACTGCGACAGCTCCAGCGCCGGCTTGGTGCGGGTCGCCTTCTTCTTCGGCTCGGGCATGGCGTCGAGATAGACCTCGAAGCCCGCGAGTGCGCCGGAGACGTCGAGCGCCTCCAACGTCGAGGGGTGGAACTCGCCGAAATAGCCGAGCACGACCTTCGGGCCCATCTTGATGGTGCCGGAGCGGCCGGGGTGGTACCATTCCGGACCGCCCTGCTCGACCTGGATGTTGGTCATCGGCAGGCCGCAGGCCTCGATCACGGCAAGCGCATCGGCCTTGGCGTCGAAGACGTCGACCGGCTTGCCGCCGCCCTTGGACGCGTTCGACCACATGCGGCCGGAGCCTGCCATCGAGGCGGTACCGCGACGGATGCCGCCGGCAACGCGGCGCTGGCCTTCCGGCCTGTCGTTCTCATAGGTGCCGGAGACTTCGAAGATCGCGACGTCACCATAGCCTTTGTCGGCATTGCGCTGGGCAGCCGTGAGAAGACCCGGCAGCAGCGAGGGGCGCATGTCGGACATTTCGGCTGCGATCGGGTTCGCCAGCTTCAGAGCCGGCGAACCGCCGCCGAAGAGCTTCGCCTGATCTTCCGAAATGAAGGACCAGGTGACGGCTTCCAGCATGCCGCGCGAGGCAAGCGCGCGCTTGGCGGTGCGGGTGCGGATCTGCAGCGTGGTCAGGATGCGGCCGTTGACTTCGGTGTGGCTTTCCAGCGGCGCCGGCTTGATGTTGTCGACGCCATGGATGCGCATGACCTCTTCGACGAGATCGGCCTTGCCATCGACATCGGGACGCCAGGAGGGGACGGCGACCGAAACGCGCTCGCCTGAACCGGTGACCTTGAAACCGAGGCGGGTCAGGATCTCGACGCTCTCCTCGGTGGAGACTTCGAGGCCGGTCAGGCGCTTCACTTCCGAGAAGGGGAAGTCGACGACCTTGGGGTCGTAGCCCTTGTAACCCACGATCTCGGCCTTGGCGGCCGTGCCGCCGCAGAATTCGAGCACCAGCTCGGTGGTACGCTCGAGGCCGGGGACCATGTATTCGGGATCGACGCCGCGCTCGAAGCGATAGCGGGCATCGGTGATGATGCCGAGGCCACGACCTGATTTGGCGATGTTCATGGGGTCCCACAGAGCCGATTCGATCAAGACGTCGGTGGTGTTTTCATCGCAGCCAGAATGCTCTCCGCCCATGATGCCGCCGATCGACTCGATGCCGTTTTCGTCAACGATGACGACGTTGTTCGGGCCGAGCTTGTATTCGCGCTGGTCGAGCGCCAGCACCGTCTCGCCGTCTTTCGCGCGGCGAACGGTGAGGTTTCCCTTCACCTTGGCGGCGTCGAAGACGTGCATCGGCCGACCCTGGTCGAAGGTCATGTAGTTGGTGATGTCGACGAGCGCGTTGATCGGACGCAGGCCGATCGCCGTCAGGCGCTGCTGCACCCACTTGGGGCTCGGGCCGTTCTTGACGCCGCGCACCAGGCGCAGGCCGAAGCCCGGGCAGAGCTTGTCGTCATCGAGATCGAGCGTCAGCTTGACCGGCGTATGGCCTTCGACGGCGAAAGACGGCGCGGCGCGCGTCTTCAGCGTGCCGAGGCCGGAAGCGGCCAGATCGCGGGCGATGCCATAGATCGAGGTGCAATCCGGACGGTTCGGCGTCAGGTTGATCTCGATCATGGGATCGTCGAGATGGGCGTAGGCGGCAAACGAGGTGCCGACAGGGGCATCCTCGGGCAGGTCGATGATGCCGTCGTGGCTGTCGGACATGTTGAGCTCCTTTTCGGAGCACATCATGCCGTGGCTTTCGACGCCACGGATCTTGCCGACGCCGAGCGTGACATCGATACCCGGCACATAATCGCCCGGCCGCGCCAGCGCGCCAACCAGGCCGGCGCGCGCATTCGGCGCACCGCAGACGATCTGCAGCGGCTTGCCGCCGTTGATATCGGGGCCGGCATCGACCGACAGAACCTTCAGGCGATCGGCTTCCGGGTGCTTTTCGGCCGAAAGCACGCGCGCGATGACGAAGGGCTTGTAGGCCGCCTTGTCGTCGACATCCTCGACCTCAAGGCCGATCTCAGTCAGGCGCTTGCAGATTTCATCCAGTGTGGCGTCGGTCTCAAGATGATCCTTGAGCCAGGAAAGCGTGAATTTCATGATCTTTATCCTCCCTTACGCGCTCAACCCGCCGAACAGCGTCGGCATGTCGAGTGGGCGGAAGCCGTAGTGGGTCATCCAGCGGACGTCGGCGTTGAAGAAGTCGCGCAGGTCGGGCATGCCGTATTTCAGCATGGCGATGCGGTCGAGGCCCATGCCCCAGGCAAAGCCCTGGTACTCGTCGGGATCGAGGCCGCCCGCGCGCAGCACGTTCGGGTGCACCATGCCGCAGCCCAAAATCTCCATCCAGTCGGTGCCTTCGCCGAACTTGACGATCGGGCCGGAGCGGTCGCACTGGATGTCGACCTCGAAGGACGGCTCCGTGAAAGGGAAGAAGGACGGGCGGAAGCGCATGGTGACGCTGTCGACCTCGAAGAAGGTCTTGCAGAACTCTTCCAGCACCCAGCGGATGTTGGCGACATTGGCCTTCTTGTCGACGACGAGGCCCTCGACCTGGTGGAACATCGGCGAGTGCGTCGCGTCCGAGTCCTGGCGATAGGTCTTGCCGGGGATGATGATGCGGATCGGCGGCTTCTGCGCTTCCATGGTGCGCACCTGCACCGGCGAGGTGTGCGTGCGCAGCACCTTGCGCTCGCCGTTCTCATCCGGATTGAAGAAGAAGGTGTCGTGCATCTCGCGGGCCGGATGGCCCTCGGGGAAATTCAGCGCCGTGAAGTTATAATAGTCGGTCTCGACATCGGGACCTTCGGCGATCGAGAAGCCCATGTCGGCGAAGATCGCGGTGATCTCGTCGACGATCTGGCTGATCGGATGGATGCGGCCACGCTCGGCGGGCGAGGAGCGGACGGGGAGCGAGACGTCGACCGTCTCGGCCTTCAGCCGGGCATCGATCGCCGCCTTCTTGAGATCGGCCTTGCGGGCGTTGATCGCGTCGGTCACGACCGTCTTCAGCGCGTTGATCGCCGCACCGCGCGTCTGGCGCTCTTCAGGGGTCATCGAGCCCAGCGTCTTCAGGAGTTCGGAGACCGACCCCTTCTTGCCAAGGGCCGCGACGCGCACGGCTTCGATCGCCGGTTCATCGGCGGCGGCCGCGACATCGGACAGGAGTTGCTTTTCCAGGGTTGCGAGTTCGGTCATCTTTTCCTGCCTTCAGGGCGTCCAGTCTTTGAGGGACACTTCACGAAACATGCTTCAGATAGCTGGTCGCCACGATGAAACGTCGC
Organism: Rhizobium sp. NPDC090275; assembly: GCF_044772225.1. NCBI lineage: Bacteria > Pseudomonadati > Pseudomonadota > Alphaproteobacteria > Hyphomicrobiales > Rhizobiaceae > Rhizobium > Rhizobium sp. NPDC090275. Next base: position 258,947 of record NZ_JBIVYL010000005.1, read on the forward strand.
AGATCACTACCCATGTGTACGCGGCCAATCAACCGGGCAGCCGACAAAAAGCCGCCGAGGAAGCCGGTAAGCTTGCGCAGTTCGGCAACGGCTGCCGGTGGCGCCACTTCGGCCCAGGCCTTGTAGGCCCGGTCGTGCGTTTCGCCGCCAAGCTTGGCGCGGGTCGCGACCTGCAAAAAGAGCAGCCAGATATCGCGCGCCTGGGCGACTTCCAGCGGCATCACCCGGTCGGGCTCTTCCTCGAAATCCATGAAACCGACGCGGCCGTCCTTCAAAAACATGTCGCGCGGATAAGGCCGGCCATGGCACAGGCCCTTTGCATGCAGCCGTCCGAGTTCGCCGGCGCAATGGACGAGCATGTTGTCGTGGGCGACCGGATCGTTGTTCAGCACGTGATAGAGCTGGCGATCGACGGTTTCGCCGGCATCGCTGAAGACGACCGCGGCACCCGAGGAATAGATGACACGGGCCGTCGGCACGTCTTGGGCTGAAAACTGGGCGATGCGGCGGATTTCGCGCGCAGCCATGCCCTCGTCGGCCAAAAGCGGCGACGGACGCAGGAAGGGCGCGCGGATGAGATTGGCGAGCATGCGCTGCAGCACCATCCAGCGCGAGGCGCGCTCGGTGCCATAGCGCTTGATCCAGACCGCACCGCTGGAGAGCGCAACACGCTCGACGCGCTTGGAGCCGCGCAGCAATGCCGCGAGCAGAACCGGAACGTCCTCCTCGCCCAGCCCGCCTTCGGCAAGCAGGTCGCGATCCGTCGTCGAATGTCCCAGATCTTTCGCCAAATCGTGTTCGTTCGCCACTTCAGGCGTCCCTATCCCGGTAAAACGAAGAAACCCGCGCAAGCCTTGCCAGCGCGGGTTTCAAATCATCGAAGCGAAGGTTCGAATAGCGCCGCCTTAGTTGACGGCTGCTTCAAACTCGTTCTTCGTGCCGGCGTCCTTCAGGTACTCGAGTGCCTTCTTGGAGGCAGCAACGAGCGCACCGAATGCTTCCGGCTCATGGATCGCCATGTCGGAGAGAACCTTACGGTCAACTTCGATGCCAGCCTTGTTCAGGCCGTCGATGAAGCGGCCGTAGGTCAGGCCGAATTCGCGGACAGCAGCGTTGATACGCTGGATCCAGAGTGCGCGGAAGTTACGCTTGTTGATCTTGCGGTCGCGGTAAGCGTACTGCTTCGAACGATCGACAGCAGCCTTGGCGGCGCGGATGGTGTTCTTGCGGCGGCCGTAGAAGCCCTTGGCCTGCTTCAGAACCTTCTTGTGCTTGGCGTGGGCGGTAACGCCTCTCTTTACACGTGCCATTTCATGATCTCCTTAATCTATACGTTCGCGGAATAGTCTTAGAGACCGTTCGGCAGGTAATTCTTCACGACCTTGCGGCCATCCGGTTCTGCCAGAACCATGGTGCCACGTGCATCGCGAATGAACTTGTTGGAACGCTTGATCATGCCATGGCGCTTGCCAGCGGCTGCAGCCTTGACCTTGCCGGTCGCGGTGATCTTGAACCGCTTCTTGGCGGAGGACTTCGTCTTCATCTTGGGCATTTTGCTACTCCGTTTCTGATCCCCCCACTTGGCCAAAGCGGCGCGCTTCAAAAGAAGCCTTCTTACGATGCCCGGTTGCCCGGTCGTCGCAACAAGTGCGGGAGCGTTTGTTGTTGATCTGCGGTCACGGTGACGAACCGTGCCGCAAGCATTCGAAACTGCCACGGCATGCCCTGCCGGTCAGTTCGGACGCGCGCTTATAACCGCAGTGTCATGAAAGTGCAACGGGGCGAGGAAGGAATCTTCCAGAACCGCTTCGGACCCTGCCCCTCGGGCACCGATCGCCCTTTGTAGCAGGGCGGAAATACAAAAGCCGCCCTCGCGGACGGCTTTGATACGAACGGTGGCGACGCGCCTTATTTCGGCGCGAGCACCATCATCATCTGGCGACCTTCCAGCTTGGGCTCGGCTTCGACCTTGGCGAACTCCAGCGTGTCGGCCTTGACCTGCTGCAGGAGCTTCATGCCGAGTTCCTGGTGGGCCATTTCGCGGCCGCGGAACTTCAGGGTCACCTTGACCTTGTCGCCTTCTTCGAAGAAGCGGCCCATCGCCTTCATCTTCACGTCATAGTCATGCGTGTCGATATTCGGACGCATCTTGATTTCTTTGACTTCGACGATTTTCTGCTTCTTGCGCGCCTCGGCGGCCTTCTTCTGGTTGGCGTATTTCAGCTTGCCCAGATCGAGGATCTTGCACACAGGCGGTTCGGCGTTGGGGGAAATCTCAACGAGGTCGAGTCCGGCTTCTTCAGCCATTCTCAGGGCCTGGTCGGTCGCCACGACGCCCAAATTCTGTCCTTCAGCGTCGATCAGCTGAACTTTGGGAATGCGAATTTCCCTGTTCGAGCGCGGCCCATCCTTTACGGGCGCGTCGTTCTTAAACGGTCTGCGAATGGTCGTATTCTCCTCGCGTTGTTTCGGATTGCTGCAGCGGATCGCCTCTATATAAGGAAGACGACCGTGTTTCGCCATCGCTGCAACGAAGTCATTAGCACGCTTTAGCGGAAAAATCACCTGCTGTCAGCCTGTCAAGAATCTGTTTTATAGGCCGAAACAAAGGAGTTTCGCCATGTCCGACGCCAATATCGCCCCTCAGCACCAATTTCTGACCGTCGGCGAGGGAGCGGCAGCGCGAGAGATCGCCTATATCGCCCGGCCTGCCGCCGGCGACAAAGCGGGCCCGACGCTGGTCTGGCTATCCGGATACCGGTCGGACATGAGCGGCAGCAAGGCCGTCGAGCTCGATCGCATGGCTGAAGAGACCGGGCTTGCCTGCATCCGCCTCGATTATTCCGGCCACGGGATCTCGGGCGGCGAATTCCGCGACGGCACGATTTCGCGCTGGCTCGAGGAGGCGATGGCCGTCGTGCTTCATCTGAAGCCGGAACGCATCGTGGTCGTCGGGTCCTCGATGGGCGGCTGGATCGCGCTCCGCCTGGCGCAGGAGCTGGCAGCCAGAAACGGTGCGCCGAAACTTGAGGGTATGGTGTTGATCGCGCCGGCGCCGGATTTTACCGAAGTCCTGATCGAACCGAATCTCACCGAAAATGAGAAGGCATCGCTCGCCGAGCGCGGCTTCTTCGAGGAGCATTCGGAATATAGCCCCGAGCCCAATATCTATACCCGCGCGTTGATCGAGGACGGCCGCGACAACCGGGTTCTGACCGGGATGATCGAGACCGGATGCCCGGTTCACATCCTGCAGGGCATGAAGGATCCCGACGTTCCCTACACGCATGCGATGACCCTGATCGAGCACCTTCCCGCCGACGACGTGGTGCTGACATTTATTCGTGATGGCGACCACCGCCTGTCGCGTCCACAGGACATCGAGCGCATGCTTTCGGCGGTAAGATCGTTCGTCAGCTAAGGCGTTGATGGCGCAACCGCGTTGCCCCTGCCTAAAAATATGAATTTAATTCAATACGTTGGCGACATTTCGCTGCGCGTGCCGAGCGCGCGTGGCGCCACGCCTTGTGCCAAATCCTAACGCATTTTAACCATATTGACCGCTTCTCACCCCCTCCTCAGAAGTAGTGATTGACTCCAAGCAGCCCTCTCCGTTAACTTTTTGTTAATAAATCAAGGGCGATGCAAGGGACAGTGGGCGTGCGGATCAAGGGTTTCCTGGTGGCCATGATGGCCATGTTTGCAATGTCGACCTCGGCTACGCCGGCATCGACCAACACTCTTTCGATGGTCGTCGGCGCCACGACCTCGCAGCCGATCGGCCATTACGAGTTTTGCCAGTCGCATCGCGAAGAATGCGGTCCGAACCGCAACGTCGCCGTCATGGAAATGACCGATGCCAAGTGGGCGCTCGTCCGTTCGGTCAACGCAAGCGTCAACACCACGATCATCCCGATGACCGACATGGAAGTGTACGGCAAGGAAGAAGTCTGGGCCTATCCGACGACCGCCGGCGACTGTGAGGACTATGCGCTTTTGAAGCGCCGCATCCTGATCCAGCGCGGCTTCTCCGCCGCCAACCTTCTGATGACCGTCGTGCGCAAGCCTGACGGCGAAGGTCACGCGATCCTGACGCTGCGCACCACCAAGGGCGATTTCGTGCTCGACAATCTGGCCTCCACCGTGAAGCCCTGGTTCGACACCCCCTATTCCTTCATCAAGCGCCAGTCGAGCGCCAATGCCGGCCGCTGGGTCACCATCGAGAACGGCCGCGACGTTCTGGTCGGCGCGCTGAAGTAGGATTATCGAAGAGCGAAATGTTCAATGGCCGGCGCAAGCCGGCCATTTTCGTTTCCGGGTCAACCACTCCCGATCAATATCCCCGCGCCCAGCACCAGCCCGCCGCCGACGACGACCTGGAGGGCGGCGCGTAGGAAGGGGGTTTCCATGAAGCGGTTCTGGATGAAGGCGATGGCCCAGAGTTCGAAGATGGCGATGATGACCGCCAGCGTGGTGGCCGTCCAGAAATCGGAGATCAGGTAGGGCAGCGTGTGGCCGAGGCCGCCGAGTGCTGTCATGACGCCGCAGGAGAGGCCGCGCTTGATGGGGGAGCCGCGGCCGGAGATCTTGCCGTCGTCATGGGCGGCTTCGGTGAAGCCCATAGAGATGCCGGCGCCGACGGAGGCCGAGAGACCGACGAGGAAGGTCTGCCAGGTGTCCTGAGTGGCGAAGGCCGCGGCGAAGATCGGGGCGAGCGTCGAGACGGAGCCATCCATCAGGCCGGCGAGGCCGGGCTGCACATAGGTCAGCACGAATTGGCGGCGGTTCTTCTGGTCCTCTTCCTTGCGGACATCCTCGGGCGTGTGCTTGTCGCCGAGCATGCGGGTGATGTCCTCATGCCCCTGCTCGGCAAGCGCCAGATCGCCGAGCAATTGCCGCGTCGAGGCATCGCTGACGCGGCCGGCGGCCTCGATGTAGAAGCGGTAGGCCTGGTTCTCCATGGCCTCGGCTTCCTGGCGGATCTTCTCCAGCGACAGGTTGGCGCGCAGCCAGTCCGGCTTGCGTTCGTAGAAGCCCTCGACGTGCTCGCGGCGGATCAGCGTGATGCGCTCGCCGAAGCGCTCACGGTAGAGCGTGATCAGGGAATTGCGGTGGGTGTTTTCGACTTCCGCCATCTCCTCGAAAACCTTGGCCGAAGCCGGATAATCGTTGCGCAGGCGGTCGGCATAGGCGAAATAGATTCGCGCGTCGTCTTCCTCCGAGCCGATGGCGAGCGCCAGGATCTCCTGCTCGGACAGGCTGTCGAAAGAACGCTTGGGTGATCTGAAAATACGTTTGAGCATGCTGGCCTCTTTTAGAATAATTCTAAAATAGGCTTCGCGGACGTGGTGGTCAAGTCTTCGGCGCGGATGCGAGCGAATGACGCGCGCCGCCGATCCGGCGGTCATGTCTAGCGAGAGAGGAAAAATGCTTCCGCTAGTAACCGCAAGCACAGCTTCAAAATAGCTTTATGTATTTTATGCACGCCCAGGTATATTTCATCTTCTTTATTTACAAAAATGGTCTCAAAATCAGCCGAAAAGCTGGTTGAAATTTGCAACTCTCGGGTTGAGATATTTAAAAACCTCTGCATAGTGTTCAGATAAATTTAATGAAATGAACGGGAACTATCAAAGTGCCAGATCCGGTGGATATTATTGTCGGCCAGAATGTCAGGACGTTGCGCGCCAAGCGACGCATCTCCCAGCTGGAACTTGGAGAGGCGCTCGGGCTGACGTTTCAGCAGATCCAGAAGTATGAAAAGGGCACAAACCGCGTTTCGGCGAGCAAGCTGCACCAGATCGCGGTTTTTCTCGGCGTCGATATCTCGGCGCTGTTCGAGGGTGCGGATACGACGTCGCGGCCGGGCCTCAGCGCCGAGGCCTACGAGCTTGCCGTGACCTATGACAAGCTGCGCTCGACCGCCGGCAAGGAAGCCGTCATGACTATCGTGACGCTGATGTCGGGTGAAGACGTCTACGCCTGAGATTTCGGCGCGACGTGACCGTGCGAGCGGTTAGTGAATATCCGAATCGTGCAGAGCGACCAGCAGCTGATCCTGCGTCTGATGACCGGCATGATAGAGATCGATCGCGATATTGGCGATCGACAGGCCCTGCTGGCTCAGGAGCTTGATATTGCGCTCCGCGCACCAGGTGTACAGCGCGCCCGCGAGTACATCGACATCATCAGCATGCAAGGACAAAGCGGCTACCGTCATGGAAGTTGCTCTCGGTGTGTGAGTGTGTGTGTATTCCCCTTCGAGCATATTGATTATATTCGCGATCGCTGCAAAGCGGCTTTCATTGCTTGCGTTAACGCGAATATTGCGGCTGCCACACCCTGTCCCGGAATGAGGCGCCTGCGCGGTTGCATTCTACCTGCACGTTATTCCGACGCGACCCGGAACCCGTCCTGATGGAAGGTGCAGGCAGCGATGGCGTCGAGCATCGCCTGGAAACGCGGGTGGCCTCGCACCGCGTCTAGGTCGGAATCGTTGCTGAACCAGAGGATCTGGTAGCAGGATGATTGCGGCAGCAGCGCCTCGAGTATGTCGAGCGCCTTGTCGCATTCGCCGATCAGCGCGTGGACGCAGGCGACGTTGTACTGCGCGACGATATCATCGGGATCGAGCAGCTGGGCGCGCTTGACCCATTCGCGCGCCTCGTCGAAGCGGCCCATATGGGCGAGCGCCAGCGCGCCGCGATGCGCGGGGCCGGCGTTTTCGGGATGCAGCTCCAGCGCCCGCTCGGCGCGCTCCAGCCCGACCCTCGCCCAATGCTCGCTCTCGCGCGACAGTCCCAGCGAGCGGCAGGCGCTCGTCAGGTGAATCGGCGACAGATAATCGTCCGGCCGGATTTCGCTGGCACGGGTGAAGAAGGTGATGGCGCCCTCGAACTTGCCCTGCATGAACAGGAAGCGGCCGTAGTGGAAGTTCGCCTCGTAGAGATCAGGCTCCAGCGCCAGCGCTTTCTCGAACTCCACCAGCGCCTCGCCGTCGCGCCCATCCTGGTGCAGCGCCAGCCCGCGCGAGGCGTGGGCCTCAGCGAGATTGGGGTCGAGCGCCAACGCCTTGGCGGTGAGCTCCAGAATGCCCTTCAGCGTGTATTCGCCGGCGTGCCAGTCGCGCAGCGTCGATTCGCAATCGGCGATGCCGGCATAGGCCTGGGCGTAATTCGGGTCGAGCGCCACCGCCGTCGCAAACATGCGGCGCGCCATCAGCAGATAGTGGCGGGTCCAGGAGTGCGAAAACTGCCGGCCGCGCAGGTAATAGGTGTAGGCCTCGACGTTCGTCGTCGGCGCGGCGGCGATCGCTTCCTGCTCTTCCGGCAGCAGCTTGATCTTCAATTGGTCGACGATCGCATGGGTGATCTCATCCTGCACGGCGAAGATATCGGTCAGGTCGCGATCGAAACGGTCGGCCCAGAGATGGGCGCCGTTGCGCGCGTCGATCAGCTGGCCGGTGATGCGCACCCGCTGGCCGGCCTTGCGTACGCTGCCCTGCAGCACGAAATGGACGCCGAGCTCGGATGCCGCCTGCTTCACCTGCACCGACTTGCCCTTGTAGGTGAAGGCGGTGTTGCGGGCGACGACGTAGAGATTGGAGATCTTCGACAGATCCGTGATGATGTCCTCGGTGATGCCGTCGGAGAAATATTCCTGCTCGGGATCGCCGCTCATGTTGGAGAAGGGCAGCACCGCGACCAGCGGCTTCTGCTTCTCCTTGGCGGCTGCCAGGGCCGCCGCATTGACCTTCAGCGGCAGAGCGCGCTTTGCCGAGATGGCGTAGACCTGCACCGGCTGCTCGATGTTCTTCAGCGTGAAGAGGCCGAGATCCTGGAACGACAGGTCGAGCCGGCTGCCGACGTGATCGCGGGCGGACGCCGAGATCGCCACGCCGCCGGGCGCGCAGATCGCCTCGAGCCGGGCGGCGACATTGACGCCATCGCCGAAGATGTCGTTGTCCTCGACGATAACGTCGCCGAGGTGGATGCCCATGCGGAATTCGATGCGCCGCTCTTCAGGGAGCGCCGTGTTGCGCGCCGCCATCGCCTGCTGCACGTCGTTGGCGCAGGAGACCGCATTGACGATGCTGGAGAACTCCACGAGCATGCCATCGCCCGTGTGCTTGACCACACGGCCGCGGGCATTGGCGATCCTGGGATCGATGACCTCACCGCGGCAGAGCTTGACCGCATCCAAGGTCCCCCGCTCGTCGGCACCCATCATTCGGCTGTAGCCGACAATATCCACTGCGAGAATAGCTGCGAGACGGCGTTCCAAATCAACCTCGGGACAGGCTACCAAAGGGAATGCAAGTCTAGACCCTTTTCGAGGCCCAATACAGGAAGAATGCAACAAATCTAATAAAGAGACTAGCAATAGAATTGTCGAGTCTCTTCGACCACAAAAGATATGTTTATCCCTATGCAAAAACAGAAAAGCCCGGTTGCAAACAACCGGGCCCCTGAATTTTTACTGAAAGTCTTCGATCAGCCCTCGAAGAATTCCTTCATGCGGGCGAAGAAGCCGGTCGATTCCGGATTGTTCTCCTTCGACGACAGCTCCTCGAACTCCTGCAGCAGTTCGCGCTGGCGCTTGGAGAGCTTCTGAGGGGTCTCGATCTGGATCTGGATGTAGAGATCGCCGGTCTGGCTGGAGCGCAGCACCGGCATGCCCTTGCCCTTCAGGCGGAACTGCTTGCCGGCCTGGGTGCCCTCGGGAACCGTGACGCGCGACTTGGTGCCGTCGAGCGTGGCCACATCGAAGGTGCCGCCAAGGGCCGCCGTCGTCATCGAGATCGGGATGGCGCAGTAGAGATCGGCTCCATCGCGCTGGTAGAACTCGTGCGGCTTGACCGACAGGAAGATATAGAGATCGCCCGCCGGGCCACCGCGCATGCCGGCCTCGCCCTCGCCCTGCAGGCGGATGCGGGTGCCGTCCTCGATGCCAGCCGGAATGTTGACCGACAGCGAACGCTCTTCCGTGACGCGACCCTGGCCGTGGCACTTGGTGCAGGGATCGGGAATGATCTGGCCGCGCCCGTGGCAGGTCGGGCAGGTGCGCTCGACAGAGAAGAAGCCCTGGGCGGCGCGCACGCGGCCGGAGCCCTGGCAGGTGCCGCAGGTCTTCGGCTGGGTGCCGGGCTTGGCGCCGGAGCCGGAACAGACGTCGCAGGTGATCGAGGTCGGAACCCGGATTTGCGCCGTCTTGCCGGAGAAGGATTCCTCCAGCGAAATTTCCATGTTGTAGCGAAGATCGGCGCCGCGTTCGCGACCGCCGGACGAGCGCTGCCTTGCGCGGCCGCCGCCCATCATCTCGCCGAAAATATCCTCGAAGATATCGGAGAAGCCGCCGCCGGCGAAACCGCCGCCACCGCCGCCCATGCCGCCATGTTCGAAGGCCGCGTGACCGTAGCGGTCATAGGCCGCGCGCTTCTGCGGGTCCTTCAGCGTCTCGTAGGCTTCGTTGATTTCCTTGAACTTCTGCTCGGCGGTATGATCATCGGGATTCTTGTCCGGATGGTATTTCATCGCCAGCTTGCGGAAAGCGCTCTTCAGCTCTTTTTCGTCAGCCGTCTTGGCGACACCCAGCGTTTCGTAAAAATCGGCTTTTGCCATTAAGGATCAGACCCCGGAAATGGATTTCCGGCTGCCATGGTGAGCAGCCGGAATGTCAGTTTCAAACGTGACCGTTGCGAGCCGCTTACGCGGACTTCTTGCGGTCGTCGTCCTTGACTTCTTCGTAGTCGGCATCGACGACATTGTCATCGCCGGCTTCGGCGGAAGCGTCTTCCGCGCCACCTTCAGCCTGCTGCGCTTCGTAGATCGCCTGACCGAGCTTCATGGACACTTCCATGAGGGTCTGGGTCTTCGCCTTGATGTCCTCGGCGTCCGGCTCGGTTGCCTCGACAGAGGTCTTCAGAGCGGCGATCGCGTCGGAGATCGCGGTGCGATCGGCCTCGGTGACCTTGTCGCCGTAATCCTTCAGCGACTTCTCGCTGGAGTGGATCAGGCTTTCGGCCTGGTTCTTGGCTTCAACGCCTTCGCGACGCTTCTTGTCGGCTTCAGCATTGGCTTCGGCGTCCTTGACCATCTTTTCGATGTCGGCGTCGGAAAGACCACCAGAGGCCTGGATGCGGATCTGCTGTTCCTTGCCGGTGCCCTTGTCCTTGGCCGAAACCTGCACGATGCCGTTGGCGTCGATATCGAAGGTGACTTCGATCTGTGGAACGCCACGCGGTGCCGGCGGCAGGCCTACGAGGTCGAACTGGCCGAGCAGCTTGTTGTCGGCAGCCATTTCGCGCTCGCCCTGCGACACGCGGATGGTGACGGCGGACTGGTTGTCGTCGGCGGTCGAGAAGGTCTGCGACTTCTTCGTCGGGATCGTGGTGTTACGCTCGATCAGACGGGTGAAGACGCCACCCAGCGTTTCGATGCCGAGAGACAGCGGGGTTACGTCGAGAAGCAGAACGTCCTTGACGTCGCCCTGGAGAACGCCGGCCTGGATGGCGGCGCCGAGAGCGACGACTTCATCCGGGTTGACGCCCTTGTGCGGCTCCTTGCCGAACAGCTGCTTGACGACTTCCTGCACCTTCGGCATGCGGCTCATGCCACCGACCAGAACGACTTCGTCGATCTCGGCTGGCGTTACGCCGGCATCCTTGAGGGCTGCCTTGCACGGCGCGATGGTGCGCTGGACGAGATCGTCGACCAGGCTTTCGAGCTTGGCGCGGGTCAGCTTCAGCGTCAGGTGCTTCGGACCGGTGGCATCAGCCGTGATGAACGGCAGGTTGATTTCGGTCTGCTGCGACGAAGACAGTTCGATCTTGGCCTTTTCGGCAGCTTCCTTGAGGCGCTGCAGAGCAAGCTTGTCACCCTTGAGGTCGATGCCGTTGTCCTTCTTGAACTCGGCAACGAGATATTCGACGAGACGCATGTCGAAGTCTTCACCGCCGAGGAAGGTATCGCCGTTGGTGGACTTCACTTCGAAGACGCCGTCGCCGATTTCGAGGATCGAGATATCGAAGGTACCGCCACCCAAGTCGTAAACGGCGATCGTCTTGCCGTCCTTCTTGTCGAGACCGTAGGCCAGCGCTGCCGCCGTCGGCTCGTTGATGATGCGCAGAACTTCGAGGCCAGCGATACGGCCGGCATCCTTGGTTGCCTGGCGCTGTGCGTCGTTGAAGTATGCGGGAACGGTGATGACGGCCTTTTCGACCTTTTCACCGAGGTAGGATTCAGCGGTTTCCTTCATCTTCTGAAGGATCATCGCGGAGATCTGGGCAGGCGAATAGCCGGTGCCGCGGGCCTTGACCCATGCGTCGCCGTTGTCGCCCTTGGTGATCTCGAAGGGAACGAGGCCCTTGTCCTTTTCAACCGTCGGATCGTCGTAGCGGCGGCCGATGAGGCGCTTCACTGCGAACAGCGTGTCCGTGGGGTTGGTGACTGCCTGGCGCTTGGCCGGCTGACCGACGAGGCGCTCGCCATCTTCGGAAAATGCAACGATCGAAGGCGTGGTGCGCGCACCTTCGGCGTTCTCGATGACCTTTGCGTCCTTGCCGTCCATGACAGCGACGCAGGAATTTGTCGTTCCAAGGTCGATACCAATTACTTTTGCCATGTCATTTACTCCTTGAAGCAAGCTGTCTGAACCCCGGGAAGGCATTTCGATGACAGCCCCTTACGGGATGGGTCTCTACGTTTGACGCAATCGTGATTGCGGTGATGCGGCGTATATAAGGACGGGTTTTCGCGACTGCAAGGCGGGAAATGTCCTGAAAACCAGCAAAAGAAGCCAACAGCAATTAATTTTCGCCGCGCGCCCGAAGGCACGTTTTTTGTTGCGCGGCAAAGCGTTTACTCACCCATGATCAGGTCGAGAAGCGTGGTGCGGCGCGGCTGGTACGGCTGGTGCTGCGGACCACCCCCGACATCGCCCGGCGGCAGCGCATTTCCATAGCCATAACCCTCGTCTTGAGCGACGTCGGCAGGCGGTACCGGACCGCCATAAACCGGAGGCTGCTGCTGGCCGCCACGGCGCACCGGCGCCTGCGGATACTGGCTCCGCTGGTCGTTGCCGCCGCCACCGAAGACGCCCGAAATGATGCTGCCGATGGTGCCCTGCTCCTCGACGGGCGGCTGCATGCCGCCGGTGGAGCCGGTCATGTTGCCATTCATGTCGTTGGGCATTCCGCCCTGCATGTTTGGCTGCATGTTCGGATCGTTCGACGCCATCGGCTGGCCGTTATCGACAGGTGCCGCCGGATTGACGAACTGGCCGTTGCCGAAGAGCGGCGCGGGCGACAGGCCCTTGTGGGCGGCGACCATGAATTCCTGCCAGGCCTTGGCCGGAAGACCACCGCCGGTGACCTTCTTCATCGGCTTGCCGTCGTCGTTGCCGAACCAGACGCCCGTGGTCAGGTTGCTGGTGAAGCCGACGAAGAGGGCGTCGCGGGAGTTCTGCGTCGTTCCGCTCTTGCCGGCGACCTGCCAGCCGGGGATCTTCGCGGCCTTGCCCGTTCCCTGCTCGACGACGCCGATCATCATCGCGTTCATGTTGGCGGCGACCGCCTCGGAGAGAACGCGCGGCGGGTTGTCATAGGTGTTTTCGTAGAGAACCTTGCTGCCATCGGCCGTCGTCACGCGGCGAATGACATGCGGCGTCGCCTTGTAGCCGCCATTCATGAAGGCGGCGTAGGCGCCGGTGAGTTCCGTCAGCGACACTTCCGAGGTGCCGAGCGCGATCGAGGCGTTGGACTGCAGCTCGCTCTCGATGCCGAGGCGGTGGGCGAGCTTGATGACCTGATCGGGGCCATCATACATGACCAGCTGCGCGGCGACGGTGTTCAGCGATTTCGCAAGCGCCGTCGCCAGCGTCACCTCGCCATTGTACTTCTTCTCGTAATTCTCCGGCGTCCAGTCGCCGATGCGGATGGGCGCGTCGTTGAAGACGGAGAAGGGCGTCAGGCCTTTTTCGAGTGCTGCCGCATAGACGAAAGGCTTGAAGGAGGAGCCCGGCTGGCGCTTGGCCTTGACCGCGCGGTTGAACTGGCTGTCGGCATAATCGCGGCCGCCGACAAGGGCGCGGATCGCGCCGGTGCCGTCGATCGAGACGAGCGCTGCCTGCGAGGCATCGAGCTTGGCGCCATCCTTGCCGAGCACGTCGTTGAGCGACTGTTCGGCGCGCTTTTCCAGCGTCTTGTCGATGGTGGTATCGACAACGATGTCTTCCTTGACGTCGCCGATCAGCGCCGGAAGCTCGTCCATGACCATGTCGGCCACGTAATGGCCGGCGCCATCCCAATAGCGCTTCGCCTTAGCGGGTGTCTGCGACATCGCGGTCTTGACCTCGTCGTCGGAGATCATGCCCTGGTCGCGCATGGCCTGCAGCACCACCTGGGCGCGGTCGTTGGCGGCCTGCGGATCACGCGCCGGCGACAGGCGCGACGGCGCCTTGACAAGACCGGCGAGCAGTGCCGCTTCGCCGAGGTTCACATCGCGCGCCGACTTGTTGAAATAGCGCCGCGAGGCGGCTTCCACACCATAGGCGTTGGAGCCGAAGAAGACGCGGTTGAGATACATCGCAAGGATCTGGTCCTTGGTGTATTTCTGCTCGAGCCAGAAGGAGAGCAGCACTTCCTGGACTTTACGCTCTAAAGTGCGGTCGGGCGAGAGGAAGAGGTTCTTGGCGAGCTGCTGCGTCAGCGTCGAGCCGCCCTGCACCATGTGGCCCGAGGTCAGGTTGGTGACGAAGGCGCGGGCGAGGCCGAGCGGATCGACGCCATAATGCGAATAGAAGCGCCGGTCCTCGATGGCGACGATCGCTTCTGGAATATACGGCGACATGTTTTCCAGCGCCAAGGCTTCGCCGCCAGTGGCGCCGCGATTGGCAATCACGCTGCCATCGACAGAGGTGATCTTGACGTTGGGCGGACGAGCGGGAATTTCCCAGCTGCTGGCGCTCGGCATGCGCGAGCCATAATAGACGACCAGACCGGTTACCCCGATGCCGACCCATATGCCGAGCACGATGCACCAGTAGACCATGCGGCGGATGAGGCCAAAGAAGCCGAGGCCCTCGCGCTCCGGCCGCCGGCGCTTGCCGCCCCTGCCATCGTTGCCACCACCATTGCGGCGGCGCGGCGGCTCGCGGTAGCGCGGCTCGTCGTCGTAATCATCTTCATAGCGGGCGGAATCGGGTTCGCGCCTTGCGGGCGGGTCGCGGCGCGTGGAGGACTTCTGCGCCGTGCGCTTGACGGGGCGTCCGCCGCCGGCGACCCGGTCATCGGCGCCGAGCGCGAAATCATCGCCATCGTCGCGGCGCTCGCGGCCGCTGAAGGATGGTTCGATTCTATCGCCTGATCTGCCCCTGCCTGCCATATACGCCCGCTGAACCTCGCTTCAATCGCAAACCGAGGTTTGCCCCAACCCGCATTCCACCGGCTTCAAGCCCGATGGTTGCGACGGCCGCATCACGCTGGCCGCATCTTTACCCGGTTGAACTTTAAATGCGGCGATTTAAGGGGGAGTTAAGACCTCGTTAGCCAAAGGCAAACGCTTTTGAACACAGTGTTTTTACCCTGTGTCACCTGCCGCAATAATGCCTTGGTTGGTTCAGCTTCCATTCACCCGAACGGCCCTCTAATCCACGTGCAAGGGACTTGCATAAGGAATGAGGTGCAGAGATGCGCAAGACAATTATCGCGATCGCGATCGCACTGACCGGGCTTGGCGCCACGGTTGCCGAAGCCATGCCGATGGGCGCCGTTCAGAGCGGCGTCACCAACAATGTCGTCAAGGTCGACTATGCCTGCGGCCGTGGTTTCCACGTCACCCCCTGGGGCGATTGCCGCCCGAACTGGCGCCGCCCGCCGCCACCGCGCTACGAACGTCGCTACTACCGCGACTACGGCTGGGGCCACCGCCCGCCGCCGCGTTACGGCTGGCGCGACGATCGCGGCCATCGCCCGCCGCCATGGGCTCGCGACGGCTACGGCTATCGCTACTGAACGGCGAAACGATCGCACCGACCACTCGAAAGGCCCGCCCATCGCGGGCCTTTTTTCGTATGCGCGAGTCACTGGCGAAAGCGGTCGGGTTGCGCTGTTTTGGCGCGGCTGCCATTTGTTGCAGGCATCACAAATCCGACATATATCGCGGCCATTGCGCCCCTTACTCGCGCATCCAGCGCATCAAGTAGGCAGACAATGACCATCCATTCGGCAACAGCAGACGATTTCAGCCCCAGAGAGATCTGGAGCGTGCATGATTTCGCGCGCCGTCATCGGCTGTCGAAGATGGAGGAGAGCCGTCTGAAGATGCTGCACGGCCCCTATGCCGCGATGCGCGATCTGATGGCATCCGGCAAAAATACAGCTTCCGGCTGGTGACGCGGAACCATTTCCGCTTTCGCCCATTTCTACCCAAGCGAGGCAACACGCCTCGCGGCAGATCGGCCGTCTCCCCTCAACACGAGCCGATCGAATTCAGGCCCGGCGTCTCTCAGGAGCGTCGGGCTTTTCATTTCCTCCCGACAAACAGAAAGGGCGACCTTTCGATCGCCCTTCTCATAATCACCGTTGGTGCTTGATCACTGCTGGTTCTGGCCGCAGTTCGGATCGCCCGGCTGGCAGACCGGCGGACGGCGGCGGTCGTGATCGCGACGATCCGGGCCGCGATCGAAGCCCGGCTGTCCGGGTTGGCCTGGCTGACCTGGCTGGCCGGCCTGTCCTCCCTGGCCGCCTTGGCCACCCTCGCCACGCCGGCCGGGCTGACCCGGTTGACCTGGCATGCCTGGCTGGCCGGGCATGCCGGCGCGACCGGATTGATCATCAAACTGCGGCGGGCGGCCCGGACGGCCACCATTGTCCTGACGCGGATCGGGACCACGGCCAAAATCGGGACCGCGACCGGGGCCACGGTCGAAATTGGGCTGGCCATTGTCGAAGCCGGAACGCGGGCGATTGTTGTCGTAACCCGGGCGGTTGTAATCATAACCAGGGCGGGGTCCGCCATTGTCATAGCCGGGACGCGGACGGCCGGGATTGTCGAAGCCCGGGCCGGGCGGCGGGCGGACGGCTGCCGGGCGGTCATAGACCGGGTTACGGCGCCAGCGGTCGCGCTGACCGTAGAAGGACCGATCGCGGTAATAGCGATCCCAGTAATTGCCGACGCTGAAGACCACCGTCGGGATGCCGAGCGGGCGATAATATTGCGGATCGACATAGACGCGGCGCTGCTGATAGAGCGCCTGCACATAGCGGCCCGCGACCCAGCCGCGGCCGTTGTAGAACTCGACATCGCACCAGGGCACATCGGCAAGGCAGCCGTGGATTTCGACGGATTCGCCGGCGGGAATGACGGTTACGGCGGGATACTGCGTGCTCGGGCCGGCGCGCATGTTGACGTTGGCGGTCGCGAACCCTTCGGCGGCCTGAGCTGCCACCGGGGCCAGCAACAAGGCTGCGACGGCGGTGATCTTCATCAATGTGGTCTTCACGCTTGCACTCCCTAGATAGAGCGGCCGAAACGCCGCCCCTTCAGAAAACTTTCGGGCTTATCGCCTTATCAAGACAACAGTGAACAGCTTCCCGGCCAAAGTTTGGCGAGAGTGATTCAACTTTTCTTTCAATGACTTATAGCATCCGCTGATGAACGCAGCTTGAACGGTTCGAGCGCCAGGGCCTTGAAATGGGCCGGCGCAATCACGATATCCCGGTCATCGGATGCAGTCGTCGATCACCAAGCCGCACCATGGAGCGCATGGAGAATTGACCTGCCTATCGCGAGA
The DNA here is from genome assembly GCF_044772225.1 of Rhizobium sp. NPDC090275. Taxonomy (NCBI): domain Bacteria; kingdom Pseudomonadati; phylum Pseudomonadota; class Alphaproteobacteria; order Hyphomicrobiales; family Rhizobiaceae; genus Rhizobium; species Rhizobium sp. NPDC090275. The sequence goes on from NZ_JBIVYL010000005.1 coordinate 275,738, forward strand.
TTATCGTTAACGCTTCGTTAACCTTTCGCGGGCAGTCTGACTGCAATATTCGCTTTCACTTTGACCACGGATGTACTGGCACTGATGCGAAGCGAATGACGAAAGGCCGGTTTCAACCCGGCCTTTTTGTTCCTCTGGCGCCCCGATCTTTAAAAATCGGTGCGCCTTTTTCATTTCATCGACGCCGATTACGCCGCCAGCGCTTCCATGATGCGGATCCAGGAGCGGATGCCCTTGTGGTACGAGGTCAGCTCGTACTTCTCGTTCGGCGAATGGATGCGGTCGTCGCTGAGGCCGAAGCCGACCAGCAGCGATTCCATGCCGAGCATCTTCTGGAAATCGCCGACGATCGGGATCGAGCCACCCATGCCGATAACGACGGCGGGCTTCGGCCATTCGTCGGAGAGCGCCGTCTTCGCTTTCGTCAGAACAGGCGAATCATAGGAGAGGTGGATGGCCGGCGAGCCGCCATGCGGGTGGAACTCGACCGAGCAATCAGCGGGGAGTTGCGAGCGCACATAGGAGCGGAAGCTGTCGCGGATGGCGGCAGGGTCCTGCGTGCCGACGAGGCGGAAGGAGACCTTGGCCGACGCCTTTGCGGCGATCACGGTCTTGAAGCCTTCGCCGGTGTAGCCGCCCCAGATGCCGTTGACTTCAGCGGTCGGGCGGGCCCAGGTGAGCTCCAGCACCGAGCGGCCCTTCTCGCCAGAGGGAACCGACAGGCCGACCTCGCCGAGGAAGCTCTCGGTGGTGAGGCCGAGTGTTTCCCAGGAAGCCTTGATGTTCGCGGGGGTTTCCTCGACGCCGTTATAGAAGCCATCCAGCGTGATGCGGCCGGTGTCGTCGTGAAGGCCGGCGAGGATCTTCGTCAGGATATGGATCGGGTTGGCTGCCGCACCGCCGAAGAGGCCCGAATGCAGATCGCGGTCGGCAGCGGTGACGACCACTTCCTCACCGACGAGGCCGCGGAGCGCAGCGGCGATCGCCGGCGTGTCGCGGTCCCACATGCTGGTATCGCAGACCAGCGCATAGTCGGCCTTCAGCTCGGCGGCATTGGCCTCGAGGAATGGCTTCAGCGATGGTGAGCCGGATTCTTCCTCACCCTCGAACAGGATCGTGACGCGCACGGGCAGCGCGCCGTTGATTTCCTTATAGGCGCGGCAGGCTTCGACGAAGGTCATCAGCTGGCCCTTGTCGTCGGCGGTGCCGCGGCCGGTCAGGATCTTGCGGCCGCCGGCGGCTTCCTGCACGGAAGGCTCGAAGGGGTCGTTGTCCCAGAGATCGATCGGATCGACCGGCTGCACGTCGTAGTGGCCGTAGAACAGCACATGCGGAGCCGAAGAGTTGGCGCCATCGTGATGGGCGACGACCATCGGGTGGCCGGGCGTGGTGCGCACCGAGGCGTCGAAACCGATGTCGCGGAGATAGGCCACCAGCCACTCGGCTGCCTTGTGGCAATCATCCTTGTAGGCGGGATCGGTCGAGATCGACTTGATCCGCAACAGCTCGAACAGCTTGTCGAGGCTCGAGGGCAAATTCTGGTCCGCGCGCGCGAGAACCGGCATCAGGTCAGGCATTTCCGACTCCTTCTTGAATTTTTGCCGGACGATAGACCAAAGCATCAGCGCTTTCGAGGTGAAAAACGAAATAAGAGCACACGCCAGACTCTGCGAGAACGCACAGCCAGAGCATGGAAAAGTTGTAATTTGCAATTCATAGTTATTTAAGAAGACGCTTGATAACCTCCAGAGATTGGTGCTGGAGGTGACTGATGTTTACCGTGATCGCCTGTATTCGTGACAATCATGACTGGCGCTTGATCATTGCCGCCGTCGTCGTCTGTTTCATCGGAAACCTCACCGCCATGCTGCTGCTCTTCAGGGCGCAGCAATGCGATCGCGCCCAGCAGCGCAACTGGATCATGGCCTCGGCATTCGCCATCGGCGTCGGCATCTGGGCCACCCACTTCATTTCCATGCTCGCCTATGACGGCGGCTATTCGATCGCCTACGGGCTGGGGCTCACCACACTCTCGGTTGTGATCGCCATCGGCGTTTCCTATCTGGCGCTGCTTGTCGCCACCGAGGGCAGCAGCCGCTTCGCCTTCGCGCAGGGCGGCGCGCTGATGGCGCTGGGGATCACCGCCATGCACCTCACCGGCATGCAGGCGGTCGAGGGCCAGTTCAACATTCTCTTCAACGCGACGGCGACACTCTCGGCGCTTGTCATCAGCGCGGCACTTGCAAGCGTTGCCTTCCTGATCTTCCGTTCGCTATCCGGCTCCAAGCGCGTGCTGCTTTCCGCAACCGCAATGGTGCTGGCGATCGCCGCCGCGCATTTCGTGTCGATGAGCTTCATCACGTTGACCCCTGAGCCGGGACGGCAGATGACGGCTGCGATCGTGGAGCCGAAGGCGCTGGCGGGTGTCGTCATGGCGGTCTCGACGGCGCTCATTCTCGCATCGCTCGGCATGGTTTTCCTGGCGAGCCACCTCACCGACCTCAAGGGCCTGGCGAACGCCACGATGGAGGGGCTGCTGGTGCTTTACGAGGGGATGATCCTCGACGCCAACGAGCGATTCCTCGAAATGTCCGGCTGGCAGCTCAACGAATTGCGCGGCCAGAAACCGGACTTCCTGCTGCTGCCTCCGGGCGGGCTGCAATCCGGCGTGCATCATGAGACGCTTCTGACCACCCACGGCGAGACGGAACTGCCGGTCGAACTCATGCTCCGGCGGATGATCTATCGCGGCCGTAGCTGCGATATCCTGGCCGTACGCGATCTCACGGAGCGCAAGCGCGCCGAGCAGATGATCGAACACCTGGCCCAGCATGACGTGCTGACCGGGCTTCCGAACCGCTCTCTCTTCGACACGCGTCTCAGACAAGCAATCCAGGTGGCGCAGCGCAAGCGTGGACAGGTGGCGGTCTTCTATCTCGATCTCGATCGCTTCAAGGCCGTGAACGACCTGTTCGGCCATGCCGAGGGCGACCGGCTCCTGTGCAAGGTCTCCGCGATCCTGCAGCGCGTGGCCGACGACAGCGCCACCATCGCGCGGCTTGGCGGCGACGAGTTCGCCATCATCCAGAGCGGCAAGCCACAGCCCGATGGCGCGCGCGGCCTTGCCGACGCGATCCTTGCAGGCGTCGCCGCCGAAATGGACGTCGCCCGCGATCCGACCGCCGTCGGCGTCAGCATCGGCATTGCGGTCTACCCCGCCGATGGCGACACCGGCGAGCTTCTCTGCATCAACGCCGATACGGCGCTCTACCGCGCCAAGCATGCCGGCCGCGGCAAGGCCTGCTTCTTCGACGCGGAGATGGATGCCGCCGTCAAGGCGCGGCGCGAGATCGAAAACGAACTGCGCCACGCGATCACCCGCAACCAGCTTTTCGTCAACTATCAGCCGATCCTCGACAGCCGCACCGGCAGCATCAGCGGCTACGAGGCGCTGATGCGCTGGAACCGGCCGGGGCATGGAAGCTCCGAGCCCGACGTCTTCATCAAAATCGCCGAGGAGAGCGGGATCATCGTGCAGCTCGGCGAATGGGTGCTGCGCCAGGCCTGCACCGAGGCGGCGCGCTGGCCGCAGCCGCTGACGATCGCCGTCAACGTCTCGCCGGTGCAATTCATGCTGCCCAATCTCTACGACAGGGTGGCCGCCATCCTGCACGAAACCGGGCTTGCGCCGCAGCGGCTCGAGCTCGAAATCACCGAGGCCGCCTTCATCCGCGATCGCGTGGCGACGATCTCGACGCTGATGCGGCTGCATGGTCTCGGCGTTCGCATCGTCATGGACGATTTCGGCACCGGCTTCTCCTCGCTCTCCAACCTGCGCGCGCTGCCCTTCGACAAGATCAAGGTCGATCGCAGCTTTACCGGCATCCTCGAACACGACGCCGCCGCCCGCTCGATCGTGCGCGCCATCATCGGCCTCGGCCACAGCCTCGGGATACAGGTGGTGACGGAGGGCGTGGAGACCGAACTGCAGCGCCAGATCGTGACCAACGAGGGCTGCGAGCAGATGCAGGGGCTGCTTCTCGGCAAGCCGGATATCGAGCCCAGCGTGAAGATGGCGGCGCGAGAGAGCTATCTTTCCGCGCATGAGAAGCAGCAGAAGACGGTGTTGCTTTATCCGCAGGTGGTTTCGACGTCGAAATAGGCGGGCATTATCTGGGGCGGAAGACAGATCCGGGCGTTTCGGATAGGCTGCGCCTTCCCGCCGATTTGTCAAACGTTCCGCCGACATGACCGATAATTCCGACACTGCCCGCGCCGCCATCGATGCTCACGACACGCTTGAGATCTTCACCGACGGCTGCTGCGAGCCTAGCTCCAGCAATGGCGGTTGGGGCTTCGCCGTCTATCGCGATGGCGTCGAGATCGCATCCGGTTGCGGCGGCGCTGGCAAGACCGCCAACAATGCGATGGAGGCGACCGCCGTTCTGGAGGCCGCGCGATGGGTCAACGCCCACGCGGCGGCGGAGGCGGTGGTGACGATCTGGTCGGATTCGGTCTATGCCGTGAAGGGCTGCAACGAGTGGCGGCCGATCTGGCGCAACAACGGCTTCAAGAAGATCACCGCCAATAGCCGGCTCAGAAGCCGTGGCATCGCCGATGCCGATGTGTGGAGGGCGATCGACGCGGTACTCTCGGGATCAGCGACGATCACCGTTTCATGGTGCAAGGGCCATGCCGGCACCGAGGGAAACGAGCGAGCCGACAGGCTTGCGGATAGCGGGCGGCTGTCAATCGCGGTGAAAGCCCCGCTCAAGCGATCGCGATAATCTCCAGCTCCTGGCCACCGGCATCGACCACATCGCCGACGGCCTTGCCGATCAGCACACGCGCCACCGGCGAGACGTAGGAGATCGACCCGGCCTTCGGATCGGCCTCGTCCTCGCCGACGATGCGATAGGTCTGCACGCGCCCGTCCTCGCGCTCGAAGGTGACGAGGCTGCCGAACGCCACGGCATCGCTGAACGTAGGCGCGGGCATGAGCTGGGCAGTGCCGAGGCGGGCCGCGAAGTAGCGGGCATCACGCAACGGCGCGGCACCCTGGCGGCGGCGCTCGTTGATGTCGTCGATCCCCAACGTCGCCTCATAGGCTTCGCGCGCTTGGCTAAGATTGAGCTCCAGTGCCTTCAACCCAGCCTCGGTGACGAGGTTCGGATGCTGCGAGATCGGCCGATCGGGAATCAGCGTTTCCGATGCCGTCTCGAAGCTTTCTTCCTTGGTGAAGGCGACCGCCAATCTTTACTCCATACCGATATCAGGGATATCTTCGTCCCTTGCTTGTTCGCAACAGCATATACCGGCGCGGCGGCGAGCGCCAACGCCGGCAAGATGCCGCACGATCGCGCTTAGTTCGTCGTGCCGAAGACAACCTCTTCCAGCCATGGATTGGAGAATTTGCGTTCCGGGTCCATGCGTTCGCGAAGACGGGCGAAGTCGGGGAGCTTCGCGTAGTGCCTGCCGATATGTTGGCGGGTGAATACCTTGCCCCAGTGCGGCAAGGGCGAGAAGGGCGCCAGCGCCTGCTCGATCTCGGCGGCGGCGGCATCGACCGCAGCCTGGTCGCGAACCCAGGTGAAATGGATCGACAGCGTATCGCGATTGAACTGCGGGCTCAGCCACAGGCCGTCGGCGGCGACGGTGCGGAGTTCGCCTGATTGGACGAGATGCGCGAATTTCGGGCGGATCGACAAGAGCGCCTCGACGGCGGCGGCGCCATGCTTGCGGGGCACATGATATTCGGACTGGATCTCGGCGCCGCTGCTCGGCGTAAAACCCATCTTGAAATGCGGCAGCCGGTCCGACCAGCGGCCGAAGGCGCCCAGCTGCTCGGTGGCGTTTTCGGCGTCGAGGCCGATGATCGGATGGCGCTTGATGTCGGCATTGACCGCGCCGTGGAGGGCATCGGGATGATTGCCGCTCTTTTCCGTCTCCTTCAGCCAGACGGCCCCTGCCTTCTCGCCCCATTGGGTGAAGACGCTGACGCTATAGGCCGCCGCCATGATGGCATCGAGGTTGGACAAGAGCGCGTCCCAGCTCAGCCCCTCATAGACGTGCTGCGCGACCTGGAATTCCGGCTGAACATCCAGCGTCACGCGGGTGACGACGCCGAGCGCGCCCAGATGCACGACCATGCCTTCGAAATCTGCATCGCCGCGCTTTACCTTCACCAGGCTGCCATCGCCGGCGACGAATTCGAGGCCGGAGACCGCCGTGGCCAGGTTGCCGTTGCCGTCGCCCGAGCCGTGCGTCGCGGTGGCGATCGCGCCGGCGATCGAGATGTGCGGAAGGGATGCGAGATTGTGGATGGCGAGCTGGTGGCGCTGCAGGAAGAGCGCGAGCTCGCCATAGGTGCAGTGGCCGGCGACCGAGACCTGGCGGCCGCCGCTTTCGACGACAGGATCGATCGGCATCCGCTCGAGCGACATGGCAGAGCTGCCATCGACGATGGCGTTGAACGAGTGGCGCGAGCCGAGCGTCTTGACCGCTGCCGACCGCGCGACGATCGCGCTTATCTCCTCAAGCGAGGACGGATAATGGCAGTCCTTGAAACCATAGTGAAAGCTTTCCGCCCAATTGGCGGCAGGCACCTGCGTCATGAGTGAACCTCCTCGAATCCCGCAGGAGTGGTAGCACGACGATGGAGGCGGAGACAAAGGAAACCCTCTTCCCCTCGGCCGCGAATCTCCTAGATTGCGCAGTATTCGCATGAGCTTATCGACGGGGAGGATGGAATGGCGGAGAAGACAAAGGGTGCCACGGGCGAGGAAGCCGATGCATCAAAGCTGATCGACCAGCGGATCGCGGAGCTGACCGACTGGCGTGGCGCGATGCTGGCCAATGCGCGGCGCATCATCCGGGACGCCGATCCAGAGGTGATCGAGACGTGGAAGTGGCGCGGCGTTCCGGTGTGGGAGCGTTCCGGCATCATCTGCACCGGCGAGACCTACAAGACCGCCGTGAAGCTGACCTTCGCCAAGGGTGCATCGCTCGACGATCCCTCCGGCCTGTTCAACGCCAGCCTCGAGGGCAATGCCCGCCGCGCCATCGACTTTCACGAGGGAGATACGATCGACGCGCCGGCCCTTACGGCACTCGTGCGGGCGGCAATCGCGCTCAACATGACGAAGGCCACGAAGAAGCCGAAGGGCGGTTGAGCGGGCGGCGCACGCACGCCTAACCACCAATGCGGAGGATAGTCTGATGCCGAAGATCGACGTCGCCACCGTGCCCCGCGTCAAGGGCTCGCCTTACCCGGAGCCGCATGCGGCGGCCTGCGCCGAGCGGGTCCGCCAGCGGCTGGGTGACGCCGGCGGGCTTTCCGATTTCGGCATCAACCTCATGCACCTGCCGCCGGGAAACTGGTCGAGCCAGCGGCACTGGCACTCGCATGAGGACGAGTTCGTCTATGTGCTCTCGGGCGAGGTGGTGCTGGTCGAGGATGACGGCGAAACGCCGCTTCGCGCCGGCGATTGCGCCGCCTTTGCGAAGAACACCGGCAACGGCCATCACCTCATCAACCGGTCCGATGCGATGGCGATCTATCTGGAAATCGGCTCTCGTGACATGGCCGATCTCACCACCTGTTCCGACATCGACATGATGAGCGCAAACGCCGATGGCCGGTTCGTTCACAAGAATGGGAGCCCCTATCCGAAACCTTGACACCCCTGCCCCGCGACCTTCACCGATGAGAACCGGGGACGCATAATATTCATTTGTTCATGATTTTGTGCGAGGCATCTCATACACGGATTTAGGTGGGGAGCACGTTTGCAATGGCTGTTGCGCGCGCATTCGGTACATCTTCCGCGGATGTGAAACAGCGGGAACTCGAGCGCCTAGCGGCGCTGGAGCAGCTCGACCTGCTCGATTCGCCGCGCGATGAAGGCTTCGAGCGGATCGTTCGGCTGATCAAGGAAGTGTTCACCGTCGACATCGGCCTTGTCTCCCTGATCGACGCGCATCGCCAATGGTACAAGGCCTGCTCCGGCCTCTCGAACAGCGAAGTGCCGCGCGAGGATTCCTTCTGCCGCTTCGTGGTGGACCTCGACACGGCCGTGATCGTGCCCGACGCGACCCGCGACCCGCGCTTTGCCGCCCACCCCGCAGTAACAGGTGAAAACCATATCCGCTTTTATGCCGGCGTTCCGCTGCGCACCAAGAGCGGCCACACGGTCGGCACTGTCTGCGCCATCGATCGCACGGCGCGCTCCTTCGGGCGCAAGGATCTCACCATTCTCGAAGAGATCGCCGGCGTTGCCATGGACCGCATCGAACTGATGCAATCGGCGGCGACCGACAGCCTGACCGAGGGACTGACGCGCCGCGCCTTCAAGGAAGAGACCGACCAGCTGATCGGGGCTGCGCTGCGCAACCAGAAAAGCCTCGCCTGCATCGTGCTCGACATCGACCACTTCAAGACCGTCAACGACACGCATGGCCACGCGGCCGGCGACGAGGTGCTGAAGGCGGTGTCTTCGATCTGCCGCTCGGTGCTTCGAAGCGGCGACCTGTTCGGCCGGCTGGGCGGCGAGGAATTCGCGATCATCCTGCCCAATGTCGACCGCGAGGGCGCACTCGTCGTGGCCGAGAGACTGCGGGCGGCGATTTCGGCCGAGCCGATCGTCGGCGAGTTCGGCTCGCTCGAGGTGACGGCGAGCTTCGGGATTTCGGCGCTCTCGATTGTCTGCAAGGAGATCGACACGCTTCTCGCCCAGGCGGATGCCGCCATGTACGAGGCCAAGCGCAGCGGCCGCAACCGCTGCCTCTGCTGGCAATCGATCAGCTCGGATCAGCCGAGCGGCGCGCGCCGACGGGTGCTGAAGGCCGGCTCGATCCTCTTCAACGACCGCCGCTCGACGATCGACTGCACCATCCGCTCGCTCGGCGCCGACAGCGCCGCACTCTCGGTTTCGAGCTCAACGGGAATCCCGGCCGAGTTCGTATTGATGATCAAGGGCGAAGGCTTCGAGACGCACTGCCGGGTGGTCGCGCAGGACCGGCAAAACCTGGAAGTTGCGTTCCGGGGCTGAGCCGATGGCGCTCAAAGGGCGAAAAAGCGGCGAAATTCGTAAGAATTCGAAACAACTTGTGACTAAGTGGCTCCAAAAGCTGACCTTTTCGTCTTGAAGCTGAAACATAGATATCGGAGATTACGTGCACGTTAAGGAAGACGTCATGATCCGTATGATTGAAGATCCCGCCGAATTGGCCGGGGAAGACATCACCGGCAAGTATATCTTGCGGAAATTGAACTACCACTGGTTTGCCTATGGCAAGGCCGGCATCGTGACCGCGTGCAAGGGCACGATCCTTCATATCGATCGCGAAGAGACCGTCTATTCCGAGCGTTGGGGCCGCCGCGCCTACACCGGCAACGGCAAGCGCTATCCCGGCGGCGTCTGCCCGATATCGGCCATTGCCTGCGTCTGCGACACGCCGGACGAGGTGAACGCCGTCATTCAGCTCGATGTCGAGGCACAGGACGAGTTCTATCAGCTGATCGCCAAGACCGAAGCGCGCGTGCAGGCTCTGGCCGCATCCTCGCAGAACCAGATCTACCTCGCCGCCGCCGAATAAGGCGCCGGCACCTCTCCCTGATGGCGCGGCTCGCGCCGGGACCACACCCAAATCTCAGAGCTTCTTGGCGTTCTCCAGCAGGCGACGGATGTATTCGAGCGTCAGTTCGCGCTCGAATGTCTTGAAGCCATCGAACAAAGCGAGATCGGCCTCACGGGCGGCCAGCACCGCATCGTTTTCCATCGTTTTCGCGCGGTCGGTGAGGAACACCAGCTGGGCGCGCTTGTCGGAGGGATGCGGCCGGCGCTCGATCAGGCCATCGCGCTCCATGCGCGACAGCGTGTTGGCCATGGTCGCCTGTTCGATATCGACACGGGCGAGCAGCTGCTTCTGCGTCAGCCCGTCCTCGGCCCAAAGCTCCAGCAATATCGGAAACTGACCCGGCGAAAAACCCAACCTTGCCGCGCGCTGCTGCAGCGAGCGGGCAAAGCCCTTGGCCAGCTGGCTGGCGAGATAGGCTCCCGAGTCCATTCGTTCCGTTCCCATTTTTTCAGTTAGGCGCAAAACCCAGCCACGAGCAATGCAACAAATCGTATGCGATGCTTTGAAAGACAGACATTCATATTCATACAGCTGGAGATAGTGCAGAAAAACAAAGCCGCCATAGCCTGGAGGTAAGGCTATGGCGGCTTCAAATAGGGGACAAAGGCCCGGAGAGGGGATGAGGCCTTTGTCCAAGTCCAATGCGGCGGGGGACGAGCCGGCAATCAGACCCTCGACGTGATCAATGTCGCGTCGGTGATATTTATTTGTAGTTCCGAATGTGGCTTTTCAAGGGAAAGAAAAGAATTGACTATTACATTTTGGTAACAGTCCAGTGAGCGGCTTGTGCGAGACTCACGCAGCGGGCGGAAGGCGCGGGCCGATGAGGCGTTCGAGTTCGGCGAGGCGCTCCTCGATGTCGTTGACGGACATCCGGTTTTGATAACTATCCTGCACGGCATTGATCACTTCGTTGTACTGGCGCAGGCTGTCGGAACGCAGTTCCCGAATATGATCGACACTGTCATGCATGACGCTGTCCTGCAGATCCAATCGACGCAAGATCGCTTCCATCTGAAGATCAACGCGGGAACGAAACTGGTTCAGGTCTATTTTTATTTGCCCGAGCTCGGACTTCATTCCGCCGATCTCTATCCTGATCTTCGCGAACTCCTTGTCGTACCGACCCACCGCCTCGACCTGCCGACCGATCTGATTGTTCAACCCCTTCATGCCGTCGATCAGCATCGAGAGCTGATTGAAAAAATAACGCTGCGATTCGGGCTCTCCAGACATTGCGGACTCCCTTTGGCCATCGCCCAATGTACGGGCGAAAAACGCCTGAAACAAGCCGCAGCTATTGAGGGGTTATGGCCGTTTCCGCGCGTTTTCCAGCACTTCCCAAGCATGTGCGCAACGCGCCAGCACCCTAACTTTATATGGACCTCGCAGGGCCGGCGCGCTATCCATGCTGCCATGAAAAAAGGCGATCATCTCTTTCTTGTCGACGGCTCCGGATTCATCTTTCGAGCCTTCCATGCCCTGCCGCCGCTGACGCGCAAATCCGATGGGCTGCCTGTCGGCGCCGTCTCGGGTTTCTGCAACATGCTGTGGAAGCTTTTGACCGAGGCGCGCGACACGTCGGTCGGCGTGACGCCGACGCATCTGGCCGTCATCTTCGACTATTCGTCGAAGACCTTCCGCAAGGATCTCTATGACGCCTACAAGGCCAACCGCTCGGCACCACCCGAAGAGCTGATCCCGCAGTTCGGACTGATCCGCCAGGCGACGCGCGCCTTCAACCTGCCCTGCATCGAGACCGAGGGTTTTGAGGCCGACGACATCATCGCCACCTATGCCCGCCAGGCCGAAGCGCTCGGCGCGGACGTGACGATCGTCTCCTCCGACAAGGACCTGATGCAGCTCGTCACCGATAACGTCCACATGTACGACAGCATGAAGGACAAGCAGATCGGCATCCCTGACGTGATCGAGAAATGGGGCGTGCCGCCGGAAAAGATGATCGACCTGCAGGCGATGACCGGCGATTCCGTCGACAACGTGCCTGGTATTCCCGGTATCGGCCCGAAGACGGCGGCGACGCTGCTTGCCGAATATGGCGACCTCGACACGCTGCTTGAGCGCGCCACCGAGATCAAGCAGGAGAAGCGGCGGCAGACGATCATCGAGAACGCCGACAAGGCGCGGCTGTCGCGCGAACTCGTCAAGCTCCGCACCGACGTGCCGCTGGAGCTTGCCGTCGCCGACCTCATTCTCGAAGCGCAGGACGGACCGAAGCTGATCGGCTTCCTGAAGGCCATGCAGTTCACCAGCCTGACGCGGCGCGTGGCCGAGGCCTGCGAATGCGATGCGGGTGCCATCGACGCGGTCGACGTGCCGGTCGAGTGGGGCGCGAATGCGCATGGGCCTGATCTCGATGTGGCGGAGTCGGCGCCGGTTGCCGGCGGAACGCCTGAGGTCGTCGGCGATGCCGTCGCTGTTCCGACTAAAGTCAACGGCTCCGCCGCGCCCGAGGGCAGCTTCACGCCGTCCGATTTCGCCAGGTCGCGGGCCGACGCCTTCGCCAACCTGCCCTTCGACCATTCGCGTTATGTAGCGATCCGCGATGTCGCGACGCTCGACAAGTGGATCGCGGATGCGCGCGAGACAGGTGTGATCGGCTTCGACACCGAGACGACCTCGCTCGACGCCATGCAGGCCGAGCTCGTCGGCTTCTCGATGGCGATTGCCGATAATGCGAAGAGCCCCACGGGCGTCAACATCCGCGCCGCCTATGTGCCGCTCGGCCACAAGACCGGCGTCGGCGACCTGCTCGGCGGCGGCATGGCCGAGAACCAGATCCCGATGCGCGATGCGCTGCCGCGCCTGAAGGCGCTGCTTGAGGACCAGTCGGTGCTCAAGGTCGCGCAGAACCTGAAATACGACTACCTGCTGATGAAGCGCTACGGCGTCGAGACGAAGAACTTCGACGACACGATGCTGATCTCCTACGTGCTCGATGCAGGCACCGGCGCGCATGGCATGGATCCGCTGTCGGAGAAATTCCTCAACCACAAGCCGATCGCCTACAAGGACGTGGCCGGCAGCGGCAAGTCGAACATCTCCTTCGATCTCGTCGATATCGACCGCGCCACGCATTACGCGGCCGAGGATGCCGATGTGACGCTCAGGCTCTGGATGGTGCTGAAGCCGCGGCTGGCAGCCGAGAAGCTGACCTCCGTCTACGAGCGCCTGGAACGGCCGCTGCTGCCCGTGCTCGCGCATATGGAAGAACGCGGGATCACCGTCGACCGGCAGATCCTGTCGCGCCTTTCAGGCGAGCTGGCGCAGGGCGCGGCGCGGCTGGAGGACGAGATCTACCAGCTGGCCGGCGAGCGTTTCAACATCGGCTCGCCGAAGCAGCTGGGCGACATCCTGTTCGGCAAGATGGGCCTTGCCGGCGGCTCGAAGACGAAGACCGGGCAATGGTCGACCTCGGCCAGCGTGCTGGAAGACCTGGCGGCGGCCGGGCTGGAACTGCCGCGCAAGATCGTCGACTGGCGGCAGCTGACCAAGCTCAAGTCCACCTATACCGATGCGCTGCCGGGCTATGTGCACCCGCAGACGAAGCGGGTGCATACCTCCTATTCGCTGGCATCGACGACGACGGGGCGGCTATCCTCGTCGGAACCCAACCTGCAGAACATTCCGGTTCGTACCGCCGAAGGCCGCAAGATCCGCACCGCTTTCATCTCGACGCCGGGCCACAAGCTGATCTCGGCCGACTACAGCCAGATCGAGCTCCGCGTACTTGCCCATGTCGCCGAGATCCCGCAGCTGACGCAGGCCTTCGCCGACGGGATCGACATTCACGCGATGACGGCGTCCGAAATGTTCGGCGTTCCCGTCGAGGGCATGCCGTCCGAGGTGCGTCGTCGTGCCAAGGCGATCAACTTCGGCATCATCTACGGCATCTCGGCCTTCGGTCTTGCCAACCAGCTCTCCATCGAGCGCTCGGAAGCCAGCGACTACATCAAGCGCTATTTCGAGCGCTTCCCGGGCATTCGCGACTACATGGACGGCACCAAGCAGCAGGCGCGCGACAAGGGCTATGTCGAGACGATCTTCGGGCGGCGAATCAACTATCCGGAGATTCGCTCCTCCAATCCCTCGGTTCGCGCCTTCAACGAGCGCGCGGCGATCAACGCGCCGATCCAGGGCTCGGCCGCCGATGTGATCCGCCGGGCGATGATCAAGATGGAGCCGGCGTTATCAGAGGTCGGGCTTTCCGAGCGGGTGCGCATGCTGCTGCAGGTGCACGACGAACTGATCTTCGAGGTCGAAGACGAGGACGTCGACAAGGCGATGCCTGTCATCGTTTCGGTGATGGAAAACGCCACCATGCCGGCGCTCGAAATGCGTGTGCCGCTGAAGGTGGATGCGCGCGCGGCGACCAACTGGGACGAGGCGCATTAAGCGCCTCGCGTTCGCGCGAACGCACAAGAGACGCTCTAACTTTTTGCATCCACGCATCGGACTTTCCGAAAATCGATTTTGATTTTCGAGCCGATGCGCGGGCGCCTCATCGAAAAATCGCTAAAATTTTCTTTATCAAGCAAGCCACTGAAAACACTCGATTTACGCCTTGCTGCGGCTGTCGCGCAGAGGCGTCGAGAAGGAACTTATTAACCTTCATTTCCTAAGCCGGAAGAGGATAATAGTTGCTAATCATGAGTGAGTGGCTGTCGTATGCGCTTTCCTAGAACCAATCTGACGGATGCCGGCGAGGTTTCCGCCGACACCCAGGGCGAACAGCTGCAGGAACAGGCCGGCGAGAAGCCGGTGCCGCCGATCTGGCAGAATCACTTTTCGCTGGCGCCGAATGTCCGCTTTACCCGCACGCCGGAGAGCCAGATCAACCCGCGCAAGCAGCCGGCCGAGCCGGTGCAGCAGCGGGTGATGGAGCCGGAACAGGTCGTGGCAGCCGCACCGCAGCCCGCCCAAGTGGTGGCACCGGCGGCCGTGAAGGTGATGGCGCCGGTGGCCCAGCCGATCGTCGTGACGCCGCAGCCCGCCGCGCAGCCACGCCAGGGCTATGTCGCCCGCCAGGCCGCCATGCAGCCTGCCGTCACGCAGCCACAGCCGCACGTTCAGCAGCAGGCGCTGCGCAATGCCTATGCGCCGCAGCCGGCTGGCCCGCGCGCACCCTTGGTCACGCCCGGCGCGCCCGTAGTCACGCCTGGCGCGCCCGTGGTCAACGTGCCCTTCGACGTCTACCAACCGGCAGCCAATTGCGCCGCCGTCGAGGAAAACGCGATTGTCGTTGCCGAGACCGCCGACGAAGCGCAGTTCCACGCCGCGTCCAACCTTTCCTCGATCTCCGACTTCGCCTTCTGGGAAGTGATGTCATTCGAGGATGGCGAGGCGCCCGTCGAGCCGGTGGAAGCGGCATCGCAGGTGCAGATCGTCGCGCCGCAGACCGCCTCCGAGCCCCACTCGATCATCAGCCAGTTCCGCATCATGGAATGGCGCCCGGGCAAGCAGCCCGTCGTCGCCGCGCCCTATGCCGCGCCGCTGCCCGTTGCCGTTGCGCCCACTCCCGTCGTGGCCCCGATCACCGCGCCTGTCGTAACAGCTACGCCTGCCGCTTCCGTTGCAGCACCTGTTGTCGTGGCGCCTGCCCCGACCACCGGTCGCGCACCGATCCGCCAGCCGCTTGCCGTCAGGCTGAAGCAGCAGACAGCTGCCGCCGAGGCACTGGCGCCCGCCCCTGCCCCGCAGGTCGTGCAGCCCATCGCCATAGAGCCGCAGCCATCTGTAGCGCAGCCGATCGCGCCGATGCCCGTTCGCTCGCAGCCGGCAATCGCGCCGCTGGCGCCCGCCGCCCGCATGGTCGCGCACAAGTTCGTGCCGTCGAAGGTCGACGCCTCGGGCTATGAATTCCCCTCCAACTCGCTGTTGCAGGAGCCGCCGGAACGCATTGGCGAGATCATGTCGCAGGAAGCGCTGGAGCAGAATGCCGGGCTTCTGGAAAGCGTTCTCGAAGATTTCGGCATCAAGGGCGAGATCATCCATGTGCGCCCCGGCCCAGTCGTCACGCTCTATGAATTCGAGCCGGCGCCGGGCGTCAAATCCTCGCGCGTCATCGGCCTTGCCGACGATATCGCCCGCTCGATGTCGGCCCTTTCGGCGCGCGTCGCCGTGGTGCCCGGCCGCAATGTCATCGGCATCGAACTGCCGAACGCTCTGCGCGAAACCGTCTATTTCCGCGAGATGATCGAGAGCGCCGATTTCGAGAAGAGCAGCTACAAGCTGGCGCTCGGGCTCGGCAAGACGATCGGCGGCGAGCCTGTCATCGCCGAGCTTGCGAAGATGCCGCATCTGCTTGTTGCCGGCACCACCGGCTCGGGCAAGTCGGTCGCCGTCAACACGATGATCCTGTCGCTGCTCTACCGGATGACGCCGGAACAGTGCCGCCTGATCATGATCGACCCGAAGATGCTGGAACTGTCGATCTATGACGGCATCCCGCATCTGCTCACCCCCGTCGTGACCGACCCGAAGAAGGCCGTGATGGCGCTGAAGTGGGCGGTGCGCGAGATGGAAGAGCGCTACCGCAAGATGTCGCGCCTCGGCGTGCGCAATATCGACGGCTACAACAGCCGCGTGGCGCAGGCCAAGGAAAAGGGCGAGACGATCCACATCATGGTGCAGACCGGCTTCGACCGCAGCACCGGTGCGCCCATCGAGGAGCAACAGGAACTCGACCTGACGCCGATGCCTTACATCGTCGTCATCGTCGATGAGATGGCCGACTTGATGATGGTGGCCGGCAAGGAAATCGAAGGCGCGATCCAGAGATTGGCGCAGATGGCGCGCGCGGCCGGTATCCACCTGATCATGGCGACGCAGCGTCCCTCCGTCGACGTCATCACCGGCACGATCAAAGCCAACTTCCCGACGCGCATCTCCTTCCAGGTGACGTCCAAGATCGACAGCCGCACGATCCTTGGCGAACAGGGCGCCGAACAGCTGCTCGGCCAGGGCGACATGCTGCACATGCAGGGCGGCGGCCGCATCTCCCGCGTCCACGGCCCGTTCGTCTCCGACGCCGAGGTCGAGAAGGTCGTGGCGCATCTGAAGACGCAGGGGCGCCCGGAATATCTCGACACGGTCACCGCCGACGAAGAGGAAGATGGCGAGGAAGAAGACAGCGCCGTATTCGACAAGGGCGACATGGCGGCAGAGGACGGCAACGACCTCTACGACAAGGCCGTGAAGGTCGTGCTGCGCGACAAGA
This sequence comes from Rhizobium sp. NPDC090275, assembly GCF_044772225.1. NCBI lineage: Bacteria > Pseudomonadati > Pseudomonadota > Alphaproteobacteria > Hyphomicrobiales > Rhizobiaceae > Rhizobium > Rhizobium sp. NPDC090275. Next base: position 292,617 of record NZ_JBIVYL010000005.1, read on the forward strand.
AGTGCTCGACCTCCTACATCCAGCGCCGCCTCGGCATCGGCTACAACCGCGCCGCCTCGCTGGTCGAGCGCATGGAGAAGGAAGGGCTCGTCGGCCCCGCCAACCATGTGGGCAAGCGCGAGATCGTCAATGGGCGTGGCGAGGGGGATTGAGGTCTCTCGCCATGCCGACCGCACGGTGGTGCAGCTTTCACAGCCGTTAGCTGATTAGGCACACCACGAGGCTTATCCCCCTCTGCCTGCCGGCATCTCCCCCACAAGTGGGGAGATCGACTCGTTGAAACGTCTCGCCCAGCAATAACAGTGCCGGAGCGTAGCGAGGCGATGAGGGGGTGGAGCGGGAGCGACGCCCTGAGCGGCAAGCGAAGGGCACTCCTCTCTCAATTCTTCTCTTCTCAAACCCCATCTCCACCAACCGCCACTCCGTTGCCCGCGCAACGGTTTTCGAATTGACAGATCCGCGTCAAAATGATTGATCCGGTGCAGGTTTCGAGTGCCTGCCGCCTGCGGACGCAAGTCACGGTAAAAGCTCGACGTGGATATCGTCTCACCCTCGAAGCATTTCGTTGGTGGCAATGCAGGCTCCCTCCTCAATCGAAATGCCTCATGTGAGGAGTGCGTGATGTCTGCGAGACAATCACCCGACAATCGATTCCTGACCGCGCCCGTGGGCCGGATTTTTGCCACGACCGCCTTGCCGATGGTGGCCATCATGACGATGAACGGCCTGCTCGGTATCGTCGATGCCGCCTTTCTTGGACGCTTTGTCGGGGAAGAGGCCATAGCGGCCATCAGTATCGCGTTTCCCATACTGCTTGTGACCATCGCGCTTTCGACGCTTGTCGGCAGCGGCATGTCCAGCCTGCTTGCCAGACAACTCGGCGCCGGTGCGCGCGAAGAGGCGGGCGCGGCCTTTGCCCGGGCGCATGGCCTGGCGATCATGATCGGCCTGGCGCTGATCCTGCTCTTCCTTATCGGTGGCTGGACGTTTGCGACGCGGATGGCCGGAGCTGCGGAGCCTATCGCCAGGATGGCGTGGGTTTTCCTGATGATCACTCTTTTCGGCACGCCGCTGCAGTTCCTGCTCGGCATCCATGCGGATGCCTGGCGCAACGAAGGCCGGGCGGGCAGCATGGCACTGATGTCTCTCGGCGTGACATCGATCAACATCCTCTTCAACTACATCCTGATCGTGCCGCTTGAAATGGGCGTTGCGGGGTCGGCATTGAGCACCGTTTTGGCGCAAGGGGCGGGCCTTGCTCTCCTCGTCGAGGGCCGGCGGCGGTCCCGGGGCATGATGCCGCTTGGCGTCTTGCGGCGGAACGCATGGCATGGGCAATGGGGGCAGATCGCGGCACTCGGCGCTCCCGTCAGCCTCACGTTCCTGGGGATGGCGCTGACGGCGACCTGCGTGGTTCTTGCGCTGCCGTCGTCGGGCGAAGGCCATTCGCAGGCTGTCGCGGCCTATGGCATCATCACGCGCATCCTCGGTTTTGCCTTCCTGCCGCCGATGGCCGCAGCACTCGCCATGCAGAGCATCGTCGGCAACAATGTCGGAGCCGGGCGCTGGGATCGCGCCGATCAGGTCCTGCGGATCGCAGCAGGAACCGCCTTCATCTACGGCGCCGCCGTCGAACTGCTGCTTCTGACACAAGGCCGACTGATCGCTTCCGCCTTTATCGCCGATGCCGGCGTCATCGAGGAGGTCGCCAGAATTCTCAAACCGATGGCGGCGCTCTATCTGTTTTCGGGACCGGTGCTCGTGCTTGCGCTTTATTTCCAGGCGATTGGGAGACCTCTGCAGGCAGGACTTCTGACGCTGATGAAGTCGTTCGTGCTTGTTCCGGTCGCCATCACTGTCATCGCCGCGTTCCTGAACCGAACGGCCATCTGGTTTGCGTTTCCGATCGCTGACGGGCTGACCGTGGCGATCGCTGCGGTGGTTCTCGGCGCCGTCGCGATACGCGGCGGAGAGCGGATGAGACAGGGGTGATGGAGCCGGCGACCTGTCGGGCATGAAAGCGTGGGAGGCGCCCACCAATGGCGGCTCCTGCGGTATTTAGCCCGCAGATGCCAACTCACCCGCATCGCCGGCATCCAGCCCACTCACCGCCACCCGATAGGCCGAAGGCGATCTGCCGTTCACCCGCTTGAAGGCGTTGCTGAAGGCGCTTTCGGAGGTGTAGCCGAGCGAGCGGGCGACGGAGGCGATGGGGGTGCGGGCTTCGCGGAGCGCCCGTTCGGCAAGGCGCATGCGCCATTCCGTGAGATAGGCGAGCGGGGCGATACCCGAGACCGCTTTGAAATGGACGGCAAAGGAGGTGCGCGACATGGCACAGGCGCTGGCGAGTTCCTCCAGATGCCAGGCGCGCGCGGGTTCGCCATGCATCAGGCGCAGCGCCGGCGCGATCCTGGGTTCCGCCAGCGCCTTCAGCCAGCCGGCGGGCATGCGGTCGGCGGCGCTCAGGTGCGAGCGCAGGATCTCGATGAAGAGCAGCTGGGTCAGCTGCGCGGAGGCAAGGGCCGCGCCCGGCTGGCCGATATCGCGCTCCTCGATCAGCCGGTCGAGCAGCCAGCGGAAGATGGCGGCCTGCGGCGAGGCGGCGCGGGTGTGGATCCAGGTCGGCAGGATATCCGACAGCAGGCCGCCCCTCAGCGGATCGAGCGCGACATGGCCGCCGATATGGGCGAAATCTCTGCCATCGCCCAGCGTCATCAGCCGCCGTCCGGTGCCCGTGAAGATGCTCATGGCGTCGACGGGCTGAAGTGATGGATCGCTCGAGAGAACGAAGCTGCGCTTCTTGGCGAGCAGGCCGACATCGCCCTCCTCGAAGCGGATCGGCTCGGCCTCGCCTTCCAGCGTCACCCAGCAGCCGCCCTTCACCACCGCGAAGAACTTGATCTTGTCGCGCCCCGGAAAGGCGATCGACCAGGGGCCGCCAGCGGTAAAGCCACCGGTGACGATCGCCTCGGCTTTCGTCAGGCTCAGGACATCGGAGAAGGGATCAGTCAGCATTATCGAACTATCGCGCAAGTCATGCGGATTTTCAAGCATTCACAGTACAGACCTGGCTGCCTACCTTTCCGTCATCGAAGTTCGCCGCGATCCGATGCGGCGGCAGAAGCATGAGGCAGATTATGACGACTAATAGAAAAGACACGCTCGTTCTCGTCACCGGCGGCACCGGGTTCATCGCGCAATATTGCATGCTGGCGCTGCTGAAAGACGGTTGTCGCGTGCGCACCACCATCCGTTCACCCGGGCGGGAGGACGAGGTGCGCGCGCATCTCAAGGTAGGCGGTGTCGATGCCGGTGACCGGCTGTCCTTCGCGATCGCCGATCTCGATCATGACAAGGGCTGGGCGGAAGCGGTGGCCGGCTGTACCTATGTGATGCACGGCGCCTCGCCGACGCCATCGGGCGACCAGACGCGCGAGGAGGACTGGATCGAGCCCGCCGTCAACGGCAATCTCAGGGTGCTCAGGGCGGCACGCGATGCCGGCGTCAGCCGCGTGGTGCTGACCTCGGCCTTCGGCGCCATCGGCGTCGGCCACGGGCCGGACCACCGGCGGCCGTTCGACGAGACCGACTGGAGCAATCTTGAAGGCAATGTCGCGCCCTACCAGAAATCGAAGACGCTGTCGGAGCGCGCCGCCTGGGACTTCATCGCCCGCGAGGGCCAAGGCATGGAGCTTTCGGCGGTCAATCCGGTCGCGGTCTACGGCCCTGTTCTCGGCGCCGACTATTCGCACTCGATCCGGCTGATCGCCAACATGATGAAAGGGCAGCCGGGCTGCGTGAACGTCAATTCCTGCTGCGTCGACGTACGCGATGTGGCGGACCTGCACCTGCGCTGCATGACTAACCCCGCGGCTGCCGGCGAGCGCTTCCTCGCCACCGTCGGCGACAGCCTATGGATGGTCGAGGTCGCGGAACTGCTGCGGCAAAGGCTGGGTGATGCGGCGGCCAAGGTCTCGACCGATGTGTGGCCGGACGAGCAGGTGCGGATCGCCGGCGAGACGAATGCGCAGCTGAAGGCGGTGGTGCCGCTCCTCAACTACGACATGAACGCGACGGGGGAGAAGGCCGAACGCCTGCTCGGCTGGGCACCGCGCTTGCGGGAAGAGGCGATCGTTGCCTGCGCCGAGAGCTTGGTTCGGCTTGGGTTGGTATAGGGATTTGCGGGCCGTAGTGCCGGTGTCGATCGGCGTTACGCCTCGCCTCGGGTGAGCGCCATCACCGCGTCGGTGCTGGCCCCTCCCCATGGTTCACTCGAACGCTCGAACCTGAGCACACCAGCGACCTCTGACGTGCCGCCGGAATCGTTGGGGTGGGCGATGCCGTTCATGACCTTTACTTCGGCGAAATCGAAGGGGCTGACGCCTTCGATGACGGCGACGTTGATGCCGAACTGGCTGGTGTTGGAGCGGCGCTGGTGGTGGGTGTAGATGCCGCAGGTCTTGCAGAAGTAGTGCTTCGCCGTGCCGGTATGGAACTGGTAGAGCGTCAGATTGTCCTCGCCCTCGACGAACTCGATGTCATCGAGATTGGCGGAGGCGGCGATGGCGCCGCGCATGCGGCAATAGGAGCAGGTGCAGCGGCGGATGGTGTTGAACTCGTCCGTCAGCCGCACCTTGAACTTCACGGTGCCGCAATGGCAGGTGGCGTTACGCTGGGGTCTTGCGTCGGTCATGGGGCGTCCTTGTGATGTCGTGCAAGTGTTCGAGGCGGGTGTCGGCGCGGTATCGGATCGTCTATCGTTAGCCGGATGCAGCGCATCTCGCCAGGATGTCGTCGATAACAGACGCAAGCGGCGCGGTGGCGTCGATGACTGTGGCGGCGGAGGGGATATCCTCCTTGGTCGCGTGCAGCCGCAGGACAAGTTGCTGTTCGGCGGGGCTTGCGCCGAATTCGTCGTTTGGCCTGGTTGCTAGTCTCTTCATCAGCGTGTCCGCATCGATGTCGAGGACGAAAACGTGGTCGAAGAGATCGATGAAACGATCGAAATTCCTGGAGCCGCCACAGAAGAAGGAGATCGCGTTGCTTTGGTCATTGACCAGGGTTTTGACCTTATCGATGTCCCAGAGATGGTGCCGGTGACCAAAGGCGACATCAACCGGATTTTGCCGGGGCGTGGCATCGCTCAGGGGCTCGCCTGTCACCGGATCGCCTTTATAGGCGAGCTCGCGGTCGCCATGGACGACATGGTAGCCGCGCTGCTGCAAGCCTGACGCAACCGAGGTCTTGCCCGTGCCGGACACGCCTTCGATCAGAACGTTTCTGACGCCCATTTTGCTCTCATTGGATAGATCACAGGTATTGTTGGCGAGCACACAGACTAGCGGTGCCGGTGGTGCCTTCTAGCGTAGAATTCTATCATATTTTCGACAGTGAGATTGGGGCTTGGTGTTGGAATGGGGTCGTGCCGTGGGTTACCCCCCTCTGTCCTGCCGGACATCTCCCCCACAAGGGGGGAGATCGACTCGCGGTTAGGCTTTCGCCAGACAATGAAGGTTGGAACGAGCGGATGCGCCCAGCCGATCTCCCCCCTTGTGGGGGAGATGCCCGGCAGGGCAGAGGGGGGTATCACGCGGCAAAACCTGAATGAAAGGCGACGGCAGCAGGCGGAGTTCCTACCACACACCACAAAACTCCGCGCCGGAGACCTCTCCGCGACGGCATGGCAGGATGAGAATGGGCAGGCGGTGGTCGGTATAAGATGGGATTGTCAGGCAATATCGCCTGCCCGATCATATCAAGGTCTCCGGATATCCAGGCCGACAGGAGCGTCTCTCGGCCTTTCGCTTCCGGATGGATGGGAGGTCCTGACGACCAAATCATCCACCTTTCAACAACCATCATCGGACGCCGGGCTTGCGCCCTGATGTGTCAGATCCGGTTCGCGACCCGGCTCCCTGTCCAATGACGCCATCAGTATGAGAGCGACGATTGCGGCGGGGATGGATGGGGACGATAAAATCCGCAAGCGACTGATATCGCCGTGATTTCTTTCATCGCACTATAAATTTATCCCCGCATAGTGGCAATCTCGGCCTCGGCGCGGCGGAGCGTCTCGGCAACGAAGGCGCTCTTGCCGCCGGTATAGTGGTCCCAGTCGCCGGCGGCTTCCTCGGCGAGGCGCTGCTTCAGCGCCTGGTATTCGGCGGCGCGGTCCGGGTGGAGGCGGAGGTGGTCGCGGAAGAGGAGGCGGTCGTGGTGGGCGGGGTTGGCTTTAAGGCAGAGGTAGAGGCGCAGGCCGTAGCCTTCGTGCTCGCGGGTGAATGGCAGGCGGCCGTCGCCATGCGGGTCGCCGTGGGCGCGGAAGCCGGAGAGCGCGAGTGTCTCGGCGAGAGTGGCGAGTGCTGCGGCGTCGATCAGGACGGCGTCGAGGTCGATCTTCGGCTTGGCGGCGAGGCCGGGGACGGCGGTGCTGCCGATGTGTTCGACAGCAAGGATGAGGCCGGGCGCGAGCGAGAGGAGTTCATCGCGCGCGGCCTGGAAGAACGAGGGCCAACGCGGATCATACTGGATAACCCGGATCGGCCTCATCGTCGTCAGCCGATCTCTTGAAGGAAGCCCTCGAGGACTTCGACCATGCGGCGTTCGCCCTGTTCCAAGGACCCACTATTGTCGAGATCGACGACGTCGTAATCGCCGCGCACGGTGAGCGGGCCGCGGGCCAGGCGGGCCATGATGTCCTCGTGGGTCTCGCGGCCGCGGGCCTCCAGCCGGCTTGCCAGCACGTCGGCGCGGGCGGTGACGTTGATCACCTTCAGCCGCGGGAAGACGGCGTGGAAATGGTGCAGCGCCGAGCGTGAGCCGTTGGCGATGACGAGGCTTCCGGCTGACAGCGACACCGAGACTTCCGAGGGGATGCCGTATTTCAGGCCGTGGGCTTCCCACCAGACGGAGAAGCTGCCGGCCTGCTCCATCGAGGCGAAGCCCTGGGGCGAGACGGCGAGATGATCCTCGCCGCCGGCATCATGATCGCGGGTGATGACGCGGCGGACGAAATGGACGTCCTGCCGCTCCCGGAAATGCCGGGCGGCTGCCGCCATCAGCGTGTCCTTGCCGGCGCCGGAGGGGCCGACCACGACCACCATGATGCCGTGCTCGGTGCCGGGAACGACGTGGGGCTCGTGCGAGGGATGGGTTTCGTGCGCGGTCATGCGACCCGGCGCCCTTCGCGCCAGACGGAGCGGCTGACCGGAACGCCCTCGTCGCGGAAGACGCGGACGAGATCGGCGCGGAGCCCGGTTGCGATGCGGCCGCGATCGTTGAGGCTCACGGTGCGGGCCGGTGTCGACGTGACCATGGCGATCGCCTTCGGCAGCGAGATGCTCTCGACTTCATCGGCGATCAGGAAGGGTGCGTAGAGCAGGCTGAGCGGCACGTAATCGGAGGAGAGAACGTCGAGCACGCCGCGCTCGGCGAGATCGCGGGCCGCGATGTTGCCGGAGTGCGACTTGCCGCGCACGATATTGGGCGCACCCATGAGAACGCTCATGCCGTTTTCATGCGAGGCCTTGGCGGCGTCGAAGCTGGTCGGGAATTCGGCGAGACGGACGCCGTTTTCGATCGCCTCGTCGACATGGGCGAGCGTCGCGTCGTCGTGGCTGGCGACCGTGATGCCGCGCTCGGCGCAGACCTTCGAGATCGCGACGCGGTGCGGCGTCGAGTTGCGCTCGGATTCCGACACGCGGCGATCGACGAACTTGGCGAACTCGGCATCGGTGAGGCCGCGCTTCTTCTGATAATAGAAGATGTACTGGTCCATGGTCTGGAACTGGCGCTGGCCGGGCGCGTGGTCCATCAGCGAGACGAGGCGGACATAGGGGTCGTTTTCGAAATCGGCGAAGTGCTGCAGCACGTTGTCGGCGGAGACTTCGCAGCGCAGGTGGATGAGGTGCTCGGCGCGCAGGCGGCCTTCCTTCTCGGCCTTCTGGATGGCATCGGCCATGTCGCGCATCTCACCATGCTCGAAGCCGCCATCCTCGTCCGCGCCCATGCGCAGGCAATCGAAGACCGTGGTGATGCCTGACGTCACGATCTGGGCGTCGTGCGCCTGGATCGCCGCCGTCTTGTTCCAGCGCAGGCCGGGGCGCGGCGAATAGTGGCCTTCCAGATGGTCGGTGTGCAACTCGACCAGGCCGGGGATCAGGTAGTCACCTTCGAAATCCTCGCCGAGGCGGGAGCTGCCGCTTGCGATATCCTCGATCTTGCCGTCGCGAACGAGGACCGATCCTTCGACGATTTCATCCTCAAGGACGATGCGGGCGTTGGAGAAGACGGTTTCTTTGGTCATGGACATCAGATCTTTCAAGGTTTGGCGGCGGCAAGCGGCCACCAGGAATGGGCGGTAAACGGCGCGCCGCGCGTCTCTTCGACGAAAACGGCAAGGCCCGAAATCAAAAGCGGCCGGCCGGTGAAGGCGGCGAAACGCTCGGCGAGAATGGTCTTCATTACCTCGGCGCGCTCTTCCGGCACCTGGCCTGAGAGCGTCATGTGGAACCCGAAGTCATCCATCACGTAAGGATAGCCCCAGCGCAACAGATTGGCCCTCTGGCTTTCGCTGAGCCTGTCCGGATTGCGCCGGGCGATATCGGCCTCGGACAATGCCGCGCGGAAGGGTTCGAACGACTTTACCACGGAGGCCGCGAATTGCTGAAGCGGCGGATGCAGGGAGCCGGGCACGAGCGCGAAGAACCGGCCGAGCTGGCCGAGCACGAGCTCGGGGATCTCGAAGGCGGGTGTCCGTTCCGCGAAATCCTCGACCGCCTGGATGAGATCCTTCTCGGTGACAGAGGAGGCGAGATGAAACGGCGCCTTGATGGTGGCGTGGAAGGCATAGCGGCGCGGATCGGCGGTGAGCTCGAACTGCTCGGCGGCCGGCAGATCAGGATAATCGGGAGCCGGATAAGTTTCGCCGGTGAAGGCATCGCGGCCGAGCCAATGGGCAGCCGCCACGTTCAAGGGATCACCCTTCGGCGGCGTGAAATAGAGTGCGTATCGCAAGGCCAGTATCCCGGAAATCTATGTGGATGCGGGAGGCAGTCTGCCGTGATTTGACCGCCCGCCGCAAGCTTGCTTCCGGCTAAAAGATTTCCGTGACAGAATGATGATGATCAAGACCCATCAATGGGTCTTTTTGCCCATCACCCGCGAACGCAGCGCATTGGAGATATTGTCGAAGACGAAGACGACGAGGAGGATGAGGAGCACCATGTAGGCGACCTTGTCCCAATCGGAATTGGTCTTCATCGATTCCAGGAGTTTCAGACCGATACCGCCTGCGCCGACGGCGCCGATGACGGTGGCCGAGCGGGTATTGGATTCCCAGAAATAGAGCGACTGCGAGATGAAGATCGGCAGCACCTGCGGCACCACGCCGAAGCGCTGGACGACGACGGGGGATGCGCCCACCGACTTGACGCCCTCGCGCTGCTTGTCATCCACATTCTCCAGCGCCTCGGCATAGACCTTGCCCAGCGCGCCGGTGTCGGTGAAGAAGATGGCGGCGATGCCGGGGATCGGCCCGGGGCCGAAGGCGCGGGTGAAGAACAGCGCCCAGATCAGCATGTCGATGGAGCGCAGGAAATCGAAGAGGCGCTTCGTCGCCCAGTTGGCCGAGCGGTTGAGGGTGATGTTGCGCGCGGCGATGAAGGCCAGCGGAAAGGCGAAGAGCGAGCCGAGCAGCGTGCCGACGAAGGCCATGACCAGCGTCTGCATCAGCTTCGACAGGATATCGCCGTGCTGCCAGCTGGCATTGTTGAGGAAATTGTCGAGCACCAGCGAGGCGTTGGACTGCGCGGGATCGATGCGATCACCCGACAGCATGAGGCCGGCGACATCGACGAGGCTCTTGCCCCAGAAGGGCGACTGCGTGTCGAAGAAGAAATTGGCCCAGCCGAGGAAGCGGCGCTGCACATAGACCTGCGTCGAGCGGATTTCCGCCTGTCCCTCGAAGCCGAAGGAGACGGTGACCTTGCTGTCGTCCTGCTTCATGACGGCGGGCGCACCCGGCGGCAGGATGGCGCGATCCTTGGTGATCTCGACAGGATAGAGCTTGCCGCCGAGATAGACGTCGACGCGCTCGGGCGTCACTTCCATGCGGTCGGCATCGCTGCCGTAGGTGACGGTGTAGCCGCCGGCAGCCGTCGGCAGCATCCATGCGATGACCGCATCCTTCGGATACTGGCCGCGGCTGGTCCATTGCGGCACAACCTTGCCATCGACGAAGCGCAGGCGCGGCTGGGCGCGCCAGGAATACCAGTCCTGAACGTAGATCGAGGCGCGGTCCCAATTGCCGTTGACGAAGGTCGGGATGACCTTGAAGAAATTGAATGCGAGCGCGAGGTAGATGATGACGAGGCCGGCGATGAGGGCGAGACCCCAGCGCTGCATGAAGCTGCGGTGGAAGACTTCGGGATAGTTGTCCAGCAGGCGCTGGCGATCGGCGGCGTTGACTGTGAGCGACGACATCAGGCTGCTCCTCGGCCGAATTCGAAGGACTGCTTGCCGATCATGCGGCGGCGGAGCCAGGCGGAGAACTGGTCGACGCAGACGACGGTGATCAGAAGCAGGATGATGATGGCATAGGTCTTGGCGGCATGATCGCGGCCGATCGCCAGGCTGAAGACCTCGCCGATACCGCCGCCGCCGACGGCGCCGATGATGGTGGAGGCGCGCACGTTGATCTCGAGGCGCAGCAGCGTGTAGGAGACGAAATTCGGCATGACCTGCGGCAGGATGGCGAAGCGGACGCGCTCGAGCCAGCTGGCGCCGGATGCGCGCAGGCCCTCGTCCGGCTTCATGTCGGCATTCTCGACCACTTCGAAGAACAGCTTGCCGAGCGCGCCGATGGTGTGGATCGACACCGCGATGATGGCCGAGATCGGGCCGATCGACAGGATGGCGGCGAGCAGGCCGGCAATGACGATCTCCGGGAAGGCGCGCAGGATTTCCATGATGCGGCGCACGACCCAGCGGGTGGCACCGGCGCCGACCAGATTGGTCGAGGCGAAGAAGCAGAGCACGAAGGCGCCGGATGCGCCGAGGATGGTCGAGACGATGGCGACGTTGATGGTGATCGCCAGCTGGTAGAAGAAATTCGGGATATAGAAGCTGTCGGTGATGTAGACGCGGTCGCTGACGTAATCATACTTGATCGAACCATCGGCATAGGGCGACGGCAGGTCGAACATAGCGCGGAAGATCTCCAGCGGGCTGTCCGGCACGAAATGCTTCATGAAGTCGAAGAGGTAGGGAAGGCGCTCGAAGAACTTGCCCGAATTGGCGCTGTTGGCGAAATCGAGCGAGGCGCCGAGGACGATCAGAAACACAACGATCGAGATCACGGTATAGATACGCCGTGTCCGGACCTGTTGCTGGTAATGATCGAGAATTGTGCGGGAGCCTTGCTGCAGTCCGCCCATGTGGTCGGGTTCGGCCACGTGCGCCATGTTGAGCATCCTTGTTGAACGAACGGCGGCACCGTGATGATGCCGCCGCGAGTTTATTCAGAGGTTCGGATCAACCGCCGATAACCGACTTACGAGCGTCGATGATCGTCTGGTAGAAGGACTGGTCGACCGGCGACCAATCGACGTAACCACCGCCGGTGAAGCTGTCGAAGCAGCCCTTGTCGGTCTTCGGCAGTTCGGCGAAGTAGGCGGTGACCTTCTTCTGGATGTCAGCCGGCAGCTTGTTGGAAACCATCAGCGGGCCGTTCGGGATCAGCGGGGACTTCCAGACCTGGACGATATCGTCCATGTCGAGCAGGCCCTTGGTGACCATAATGTGCAGGTTGCCGGAGGTGTAGCCCTGGGCCCAATCGCCGGTGGCGGAACCGAAGGTGGTGCCGACATCGAACTTCTTGTCGAGAACGCCGAGGACGAGGTTCTCATGGCCGCCGCCGAAGCCGGTTTCGGAGAAGTACTGCTTGACCGGCATGCCGACATCCTTCGGCAGCGAGACGTTCGGGACGAGGTAGCCTGAGGTCGAATCCGGATCGGCGAAGCCGAGCTTCTTGCCCTTGGCGTCGGCGAGCGTCTTGATGCCCGAATCCTTGCGGGCGACCATGATCGAGTAGTAGCCGGTCGAGCCGTCTTCCTGCTTGGTGGTCAGAACCGGGGTAACGGCATTCGGATCCTTGAGGTAGATCGAGGCGTAGGAGGAGGCGCCCATGACAGCGAGGTCGATGGTGCCGCCCAGCAGGCCCTGGATGACGCCGTTATAGTTCGGCGACGGGAAGATCTGGACTTCCGAAACGCCGGTAGCGGCAACGAGGCCCGGCTTGACGCACTCGGTGCGGCGAACCTGGTCGGCTTCGTTTTCACCGCCGTCGAGGCCGATACGCAGGACCTTGACGTCCTGAGCGTAGGCCTGGCCTGCAACGGTGGCGATGGCGATCGTTGCCATCAGGATCTTGCGGAACGCAGACATGGTAGTCTCCTTTGGTGACGTTTTTCAGTGACTTTGAAGTACTGGGGATCGGTATTTTTCCGGCTTTGTCCCCCGGCCGGAAACTTGTCAGCGCATGACGGCGGAGGCGGCCATCACGCGGGATACGGCGTCCTGCTGCTTGCCCTTGATGTTATCCAGGCTGGTGGACGTCATGGATTCGTCGATGCCGGCGCCGTTCTTGTCGGTGCCGTAGATCTCGTTGACGGCATCGGCTGTCAGCTCGGACGGCTTGCCGTCGAAGACGACGCGGCCGCCGGCCATGCCGACGATGCGCTCGCAATAGCTGCGCGCGGTATCGAGAGTGTGCAGGTTGGTGATGACGGTGATGCCTTCGCGCTCGTTGATATCGCGCAGCGCGTCCATGACGATCTTGGCGTTCAGCGGGTCGAGCGAGGCGATCGGCTCGTCGGCAAGCAGCATCTTCGGCGCCTGCATGAGGGCGCGGGCGATCGCCACGCGCTGCTGCTGGCCGCCCGAGAGCGTGCCCGCCATCTGCAAGGCCGTCTGCTCGATGCCGAGACGCTCAAGGGCCGCGATCGCCTGCACGCGCTCTTCGCGGGTGAAGACGCCGAGCAGGCTAAGCACGGTGGAGCGATGGTTGAGACGGCCGAGAATGACATTGGTCATCACGTCGAGGCGCGGCACGAGATTGAACTGCTGGAAGATCATGGCGCAATCGCGCTGCCAGTTGCGCAGCGACTTGCCGCGCAGGCCCGACACTTCCGTACCGTTGAAATGGATCGAGCCGGAGCTCGGCTCCTGCAGGCGGTTGATCATGCGCAGAAGCGTGGACTTGCCGGCGCCCGAACGGCCGATAATGCCGACCATCTGGCCCTGAGGGATGTCAAGCGTCACGCTATCGACGGCGATCTTCTTGCCGAATTGACGGGTGACATTCTTCAGCTCGAACATCATGCTCTTCCTCATAGCCCAAACGCGATATGAGGGAGTGCATTAGGCCCGGTCCATGAAGCTCCAATGTCAGTTTTGTGTAAGTGCTGTCACAAACGGGGCTGTGGTGGATTCATTTGTGACAGCGCCGTTCATCTTGTTGTGACAGCGTCACCGCCGCTTCTGCAGCACCTTGTTGCCCTTCGGCCCGGTCATCTTCGGGGTGTTTTTGTCGTTCTCCTCGCGCAGCACCCGCCAGCGGGCGAGACGCTCGGGCGCCAGCGTGCCGGATTTGACAGCGGCCTGGACGGCGCAGCCGGGTTCGTGGTCGTGGGTGCAATCGCGAAAGCGGCAGTGCTCGGCAAGCTCGGTGATCTCGGAGAAGACCTGCTCGATGCCTTCCTGCACATCGCTGACGTGGAGCGTGCGCATGCCCGGCGTGTCGATGACCCAGCCGCCGCCGGCCATGGCGTGCAGCGAGCGGGCGGTCGTGGTGTGGCGGCCCTTGGCGTCGCGTTCGCGGATGCCGCCGGTTGCCTGCGAGCCCTCGCCGCTCAGCCCCGCCAGCGCATTGACCAATGTCGACTTGCCGACGCCGGAGGAGCCGATCAGCGCCAGCGTCTGGCCGAAGCCGCTCCATGGACCAAGCGCTGCAGCGGCATCCTCGCTCTTGGCGTTGAGGACCACCACCGCGAGATCGCGCTGCAGGGCCTTTGCCTGCGCTTCGTATTCCGCGACGTCGGGGGCGAGGTCGGCCTTGGTCAGCACGATGACGGGCGTCGTTTCGGCCTGGTTGGCGAGCGCCATGTAGCGCTCGAGGCGGGCGACGTTGAAATCGGCGTTGCAGGAGGTGACGATCAGAAGCGTATCGACATTGGCGGCGCCGAGCTGCTGGCCCTGGCGGCCTTCGACGCGACGCTGCAGCAGCGTGCGGCGCTCCAGCCGGCGCATTAGGCTGTCGTCCTCGGGATCGACCATGACCCAGTCACCGACGGCGAATTCGGACGTATTCAGCTGATGCGAGATCTTGAGCCGGATCAGGCCATCCAGCGATGTGACGCTCAGGCGGCTGCGATGCACTTCGGCGATGCGACGGGGGATGAGACCATGATCGTCATCCGTCAGCTGATCGGAAAAGAAGTCTGACCAGCCGAGCGAGGCCAGGAATGTCGCTTCGTGATCGGTCGTCAAAGGTTCACCGGGGACTGCGGCGTATGGGTCAAGGCTGGCTCCGTGAAGGGACGCGTGGTGACGCGGACATTAGCCGAAGCTTCGGCGGGAAGATATGGGGTTTGCACCATGAGAGATATCCGCGCTGGAAACGACAGCCGATCCTGATGCTATCGGAGCGACAAGTCACCGGCAGAGATTGGTGCCGTTCGCGCCTCATAGCATCTTGATTTCCCGCGAGACTTTCCTGAAAGCTGCGTTGCCCCTCAAGGAAATCTCCATGTTCGTCTCGGAAGCCTTCGCCATCGGTTCGGCCACCTGCATCGCGCTCAGCTCGATGTTCATCAACGAGCTCAACGGGCGGGTGCCGTTGATGCAGCTGGCGCGCTGGCAGCTGACCGCGGCCTTCGTGATGACGGCGGTGGCGGCGACTGTTGCCGGCGGGTGGGCGACGCTTGGGGCTTGGCAGCTCGGGTCGCTCTTAGCCTCCAGCGTGTTCGGGATCGTGATTGCCAGCACCACCTATTTCGCGGCTATCTATACGGCCGGGCCGCGCGTGACGGCGCTTCTGTTTTCGCTGGCCTCGCCATTCGCGCTGGTGCTCGGATATGTCGCGCTGGGCGAGACGATCGATCTGCGTCAGGGGTTCGGGGTCGTGCTCATTTTATGCGGCATCGTGATTGCCATCGGCTTTCGCCGGCGTCGGCCGGCGCCGATGATCCCGCTTGCCGACGGCGAGCCGATCGCGGAGCCGGCGCCGTCAACACCACCGGTGTCCATGCTTGGGATAACGCTTGGGGTCGTGACCGCGCTCGGGCAGGCGCTGGGGAGCCTGACGGCGCGGCCGGCGATGGCCGCTGGTGTCGAGCCATTCACGGCGATGGCGGTGCGCTCCGGGCTGGCGGTGATCTGCTTCTGGGCGCTTCTGGCGCTTCCCCGGGTGCGGGCGCAGGCGAACAGTTTTCGGGCGCGGGATTTCGGCCTTGCGGCCACCGCCGCCTTTTTCGGCACGGCGCTCGGGATGTCGCTTCTGATGGCGGCTCTGAAGACCGGCAATGTCGGGATCGTTTCGACGCTGTCTTCGATGACGCCTGTCGTCATCCTGCCGATGGTGTGGCTGCGCAGCGGGCAGATGCCGCGTGCGCATGCCTGGGGCGGGGCAGCACTTGCCATCGCCGGCACAGCGCTGATCAGCCTCGGCTAAGCCCCCGGCGCGAATGGCGGTCCATCCGCGCCGGATAGGTTTGATGCAGACGGATAGGCGGCTCAGGCCTCGTATCGCGCCAGGAAGTCCTCGGCGTTGAGCGCGCGGAAATCGGCGAGTGCGGTGCGCAGCCGGTCGTGCTCCCAATCCCACCAGGCAAGCCTGTCCATGCGCTCGCCGATCTCTTTGCCGAAGCGCTCGCGGATCAGCTTGGCGGGCACGCCGCCGACGATGGTGTAGGGTGCCACATCCTTGGAGACGACCGCGCCGGCGCCGATGACGGCGCCGTTGCCGACGCTGACGCCAGTGAGAATAGTTGCTCCGTGGCCGATCCACGTGTCGTGACCGATCGTGACTGTCCTTGCCCGACGGGCAGCGAAATATTCCGCCTCCTCCGGCTCCAGATCACCCCAATAATCACCGGGCCGATAGGTGAAGTGGTGCAGCGTCGCGCGTTCGACCGGATGGTTGGTGGCATTGATGCGCACGAAGGCCGCGATATTGGAGAATTTGCCAATTCGCACGTTCCACAGATGGCCATGTTCCATCACATAGGAATAGTCACCGATCTCGCTTTCCCGGATGCGGCAGAGTTCCGCAACCTTGGTGTAGCGGCCGAGTGTCGTGGTTTCCACCAACGCAGTGTCGTGGATCATCGGTTGCTCTGACAACAATCGGCTCATGCTGCGATCGGCCTCCGTGGCGAGAATTTCTGAACGTCGAGAATGCGGTCGGCGACGGCCTCGCGCACTTCCTCGTCGTGGAAGATGCCGAGCAGGCCGACGCCCTTCTGTTTCTTCTCGGCGATCATCTCGACGACGACGGCGCGGTTTTTCGCGTCGAGCGAGGCGGTCGGCTCGTCGAGCAGGAGGATGGTGTGGTCGGTGATGAAGCCGCGGGCGATATTGACGCGCTGCTGCTCGCCGCCGGAGAAGGTGGCGGGGGGGAGTTGCCAGAGCGCTTCCGGCAGGTTGAGCTTGGCGAGCAACTCGGCTGCCTTTTCGCGGGCAACATCCGCCTTCGTGCCACGGGCAACCAGCGGCTCGGCGACGACATCGATGGCCGCGACGCGCGGCACGGTGCGCAGGAACTGGCTGACATAACCCAGCGTCTGCCGGCGCACCTCGATGATGGTGCGCGGATCGGTGGTGGCGAGATCGACGATGCGATCCTGGTGCTTGACCAGGATCTGGCCGCTATCGACCGCGTAGTTGCCGTAGATCATCTTCAACAGCGAGCTCTTGCCGATGCCCGAAGGGCCGCCGAGCACGACGCATTCGCCCGAGGCGACGGAGAAGGAGACATCCGAGACGACAGGCAGCTTGATGCCGTCGCGCAGATGCATGGTGAAGCTCTTGGAGACTTCCGAAACAACGAGTGGCGTTGCCATGATTGACTTCCCTGGTTTCTGGCGACAATCCGTGAGCTTAGCCGGCTTACGGATTGCGCTCTCAACTATACCTGCAGGATCGAGGAGACGAGGAGCTGGGTGTAGGGCTCGCGGGGATCGTCGAGCACCCGGTCGGTCAGGCCATGCTCGATGACGTGGCCGTCCTTCATCACCATCATCCGGTGCGACAGCAGGCGGGCGACGGCGAGATCGTGGGTGACGATGATGGCCGCGAGGCCGAGATCGTTGACGAGGCCGCGAACGAGATCGAGCAGGCGGGCCTGGACGGAGACGTCGAGACCGCCGGTCGGCTCATCCATGAAGACGAGGCGCGGGCCGGTGACGAGGTTGCGGGCGATCTGCAGGCGCTGGCGCATGCCGCCGGAAAACGCGCGCGGCTGGTCGTCGATGCGGCTCTCGTCGATCTCGACGCGGCTCAGCCAATCGACTGCCGTGGCGCGGATATTGCCATAGTGCCGATCGCCGATCGCCATCAACCGCTCGCCGACATTGGCGCCGGCGGATACCGCCATGCGCAGACCGTCAGCCGGATTCTGATGCACGAAGCCCCAGTCGGTGCGCATCAGGAAACGGCGCTCGGCCTCGCTCATGTGGTAGAGATCGCGGTACTGGCCGTCACGCATGTGATACTCGACGCTTCCCGTCGTCGGCATCAGGCGGGTGGAGATGCAGTTCAAGAGCGTCGTCTTGCCGGAGCCGGATTCACCGACGATCGCCAAGACCTCGCCGGGCCAGAGCTCGAAGGAGACGTTCTTGCAGCCGATGCGGTTGCCGTAGAATTTCGAGACGTCGTTGACTTTGAGAAGGGGGGTGTCGGTCATGGCTATGCCTCCGCGGATGTGTATGTGAGGACATGGAGCGTGGCGGGTGGGTTACCCCCCTCTGTCCTGCCGGACATCTCCCCCACAAGGGGGGAGATCGACTCGTTGCTATGTTTACGCCAGCCAATGAATGTGGAACGAGCGGTTGCGCCCAGCCAATCTCCCCCCTTGTGGGGGAGATGCCCGGCAGGGCAGAGGGGGGTATCCCCGGCAGAACGCCAGCTTGAAAACTCCCTCATTCCGCCGCCTCCCTACCCTGCGCCAGCATCTCGCCGACATGGCCGTGCTCCCGCCGGTCCTCGCAGTGATCGGTGTCGGAGCAGACGAACATGCGGCCGCCCTTGTCGTCCAGGATCACCTCGTCGAGATAGACATCCTCGGCGCCGCAGAGCGCGCAGGGCTTGCCGAAGCGCTGGATCTCGAAGGGGTGATCCTCGAAATCGAGGCTGACGACTTCGGTGTAGGGCGGGACGGCGTAGATGCGTTTTTCGCGGCCGGCGCCGAAGAGCTGAAGCGCATCCGACATGTGCATTTTCGGATTGTCGAATTTCGGCGTCGGCGACGGGTCCATGACGTAGCGGCCGGCGACTTTCACCGGGTAGGCGTAGGTCTTGGAGATGCGGCCGTTATGGGCGATGTCCTCGTAGAGCTTGACGTGCATGAGGCCGTATTCCTCAAGCGCGTGCATCTTGCGGGTCTCGGTCTCGCGCGGCTCGAGGAAGCGCAGCGGCTCGGGGATCGGCACCTGGTAGACCAGAACCTGGCCGGCCCCGAGCTTTTCTTCCGGGATGCGGTGGCGGGTCTGGATGATGGTGGCATCCTTGGTGTGCGTGGTGACCGCGACATTGGCGACCTTCTGGAAGAAGGCGCGGATGGAGACGGCGTTGGTGGTGTCGTCGGCGCCCTGGTCGATGACCTTCAGCACGTCATCCGGGCCGATGATCGAGGCCGTGACCTGCACGCCGCCGGTGCCCCAGCCATAGGGCATCGGCATTTCGCGCGAGGCGAAGGGCACCTGATAGCCGGGGATGGCGATCGCCTTCAGGATAGCGCGGCGGATCATCCGCTTGGTCTGTTCGTCGAGATAGGCGAAGTTGTACGTGGCGAGATCGCTCATTCGGCTGCCTCCTTGAGATCGTCATCGCTGCCATTGCGGGCGGCGTCGAAGTCGTTTCGCATGCGGCGGACGAGATCGAGCTCGGCCTGGAAATCGACGTAGTGCGGCAGTTTCAGATGCTCGACGAAGCCGGTCGACTGGACGTTGTCGGCATGCGAGATGACGAATTCCTCATCCTGCGCGGGGGCGGTGATGTCCTCGCCGAGCTCGCCTGCCCGCAAGGCACGATCGACCAGCGACATGGACATGGCCTTGCGCTCGCTCTGGCCGAAGACCAGGCCGTAGCCACGGGTGAATTGCGGCGGCGCCTTGGAGGAGCCCTTGAACTGGTTGACCATCTGGCATTCGGTGACCTGGATGGAACCGAGTGAGACCGCGAAGCCGAGCTCGGGCACATCGAACTCCACCTCGACCTCACCGATGCGGATTTCGCCGGTGAAGGGGTGGTTGCGGCCATAGCCGCGCTGGGTGGAATAGCCGAGCGCCAGAAGGAAACCCTCGTCGCCACGGGCGAGTGCCTGCAGGCGCAGATCGCGGCTCATCGGGAATTCCATCGGCTCGCGGGTGAGATCGCCGATCTCGTGATCCTCCGGCATCTCGCCATCGCCCTCGATCAGGCCTTCATGGGCAAGGATCTCGGAGACGCGCATGACGCGGCCGGTTTCGGCCTCGCGCAGCACCGGCTCCTCGACGGCGCCATCCTCGAGCAGCGAGGGGTCAAGCAGACGGTGCGTGTAATCGAAGGTCGGGCCGAGCAGCTGGCCGCCGGGCAGGTCCTTGTAGGTGGCGGAGACGCGGCGCTCGATCTTCATTTGAGCCGTGTCGATCGGCTGCGAATAGCCGAAGCGCGGCAATGTCGTGCGGTAGGCGCGCAGCAGGAAGGTCGCCTCGATCATGTCGCCGCGCGACTGGCGCACGGCGAGTGCTGCCAGCGTGCGGTCGTAAAGCGAGGCTTCGGCCATGACGCGGTCGACGGCGAGCGTCAGCTGCGCGACGATCTGCTCGATGCCGATGGCGGGGAGCGCGCGATCACCACGACGGCGATCGGCGAGCAGGCGGTGGGCATTCGAAATGGCGGCCTCGCCACCTTTGACGGCAACATACATGGGTCACATCTCCGTTGCGGTGATCTTGGTGGTACGCGGCAGGCAGAGGAAACGGCTGCCGGAGGTGAGCACGATGTCGACGCCGCGCGGGAAGAGCGCGCGATTTTCCGTCCACAGATGCAGGAAGCGCTCGGGGAGCCCAAGCGGCGCGACGTCGGTGACGGTCTTGATGCCGGGGCCCATCAAAGCGAGCCGGCGGCCGCCTTCGAGATCAGGCAACTCGATGACGAGCGTCGTCGAACGATCGGGATATTCCT
Source organism: Rhizobium sp. NPDC090275 (assembly GCF_044772225.1). NCBI lineage: Bacteria > Pseudomonadati > Pseudomonadota > Alphaproteobacteria > Hyphomicrobiales > Rhizobiaceae > Rhizobium > Rhizobium sp. NPDC090275. Next base: position 313,059 of record NZ_JBIVYL010000005.1, read on the forward strand.
GGGTGCCGGAGGCAAACAGGCCGAAGGAGGAGAGCGTGGCACCCTCATCAACGAAGGCGAAACGGGCCTCGGCCTTTTCCGGCGTGACCGGCGCACCGGTGTGGAAGCCGAGCCATTGCGGCGTGGCGGACTTGGCCAAGGCAGGCGAAAGCCAGACGGGGGTGTCGTGATCGCACAGCGTCAGCGCGATGGCGCCGGCGGCAATGCCGAGCGGCGCCGGCGGCTCGGCATCGGGCGACACGGTCTGGATGGTGCCGGGGCGGGCCATGGCATCCATCATCAGCTTGAAGACGCTCTGGGCGTGGAACACCGGTTCGGCGAAGCCGCCCGACAGGGCATCTGCGCCGTGGGTTTGGGCGTTATGCGTTTCGGTCTTGAGTGGCATCAGTCGTCTCCGCGAACCATGGTGAAGAAATCGACGCGGGTGGCCGCGGTCTCGTCGGCCTTCTTGTTATCCGCATCGGCGACGCGGGCGGCGATTGGCGCAAGCAGGGTGGTTTCGACGATGTCGCGAGTGGCCGCTTCCTGCCAGAGCGCATCGAAGATCGCCGAGAGGCGGGCCTTTTCGCGATCGGTGCCGAGCGCCTGGGCATGGCCGATGGTGCCGGAAGCGAGGCGGATGGTGGCGCGGGTGACGGTGACCTCGCCGAGATTGAAGGCGGCACCGCCGCCGCCCATGCGGCCGCGCACCATGACGAGGCCGGTTTCGGGGCCGCGCACGGCTTGCGCCACCGGCTTTTCCGTCAATGCCTGCCAGGCCGCTTCCAGCTCCTGCCGCTCGGCGCGGGCCAGCAGATCGACGGTGCGCTTGCGCGCCCGGTCGCCCTCACTCAGCTCGGTCTTGCCTACCTTCTTTTCCGCTAAGGTCATCGCCACATCCTTTAAATGTCTATTGATATAGACAACCATACAAGCTATACCTAGACCTAAATCGCCGAGGTGACAAGCGTGTGACATTTCGGGGGCACATAAGATAAAGGGCTAAAATGGCTGGGCAGGTTCAGAGACAGACGGGCGTGGCACTGTGGCGGCAGATCGCCGACCGGATTCGCCAGGCGATCAGCGCCGGTGCCTACGACGAAACGGGCATGGTGCCGCCGGAGATGACGCTGGCTACGCAGTTCGGCGTCAACCGCCATACGGTGCGCAGCGCGCTGGCGGCACTGGCGCAGGAAGGGATCGTGCGCGCCGTGCAGGGTCGTGGCACGCTGATCGAGCGCAAGGAGCGGCTGAACTTTCCGATCAGCAAGCGGACGCGCTTCAACAGCGGCATCGGCGAGCAGGCGCGCGAGACGCGCGGGCTGCTGCTCGGCCATGGCGAGGAAGCGGCAAGCGACGAGGTGGCGCGCTGGCTGAAGCTTGCGCCGGGTACGAAAGTGATCCGGCTGGAGACGGTGCGCAAGGCGGATGGGCGGCCGGTCTCAAGCGCGACCTCGTGGTTTCCGGCAGACCGCTTCGCGGGCATGCGTGACGCCTATGAGACGACGGAATCGATCACCCGCGCCTTCGCCGAACTCGGCCTATCCGACTATGTCCGCGCCACCACCGAAATCACCGCCGCCCACGCCGAAGCCGCCGACCTCTCGGCGCTGGAGCTGACGCCGGGCGCGATCGTGCTGATCACCAAGGCGATGAACACCGATCTCGACGGCGTGCCGGTGCAATATTCGGTGACGCGCTTTGCGGCCGACCGGGTGCAGTTCACGATCGAGAATTGAGGGTTATCCTAGGACTTCGGCGTCATCATCGCCGGGGGCACCGTCAGGCATGCCTGATCGAAATCGCGCAGCATCGACTCATCTATGCCGCCGATCTTGAACAGCGCCTGCGCGGTAGCATGGATGGCCTCGAAGGCATCCGACTTGAACTTACGCCGGGTCGTCATGGTGCATCTCCCTACTCGGCCCTGAACGTAGCACCCAGTCCAATCGCTCTCAAGCCGGCGTGCTTGACGCTACTTTAGCCCCTCACCTCGCCTCCCACGGAAAGTGCCCCGCCCCATTGCCGGCGTCGAAGCCGGTGGAGAGGCTGAGGTCGCGCCAGGTGGCGTGTTCGGTGGCTCTGAGCACATCGTTCTGCTCGATGGCGCGGATGGCGTCGCTGCCGAGCGGAAGGCGCAGCGGCGGGTTGGCGAGGCTCGCGAGGTGGAGGATGGCGGCGGCGGCTTTTGCCGGATCGCCGGGCTGCCTGCCGTCATAATCGCGCTGGTAGCGGGCCATCTTGCCGACGGTTTCGTCATATTCGGGACGACCTTCGCGGAGCGTCGTGGAGGCGCCGGCGAAATCGGTGCGGAAACCGCCGGGCTCGACGATGCTGACCTTAACGCCGAGCGGGCCGACTTCGCAGCTCAAGGCCTCGGAGAAGCCTTCGACGCCCCATTTGGCCGCAGCATAGGGCGCACGACCGGCCGGGCCGATGCGGCCGCCGACGGAGGACACCTGGATGATGTGGCCGGCGCCCTGCTCGCGCATCAAAGGCAATGCCGCCTTGGTGACGATGATGGTGCCGAAGAGGTTGGTTTCGATCTGGGCGCGGAAGTCTGTGAGGCTGGTATCCTCGATCGATCCGACATCTCCGTAGCCGGCATTGTTGACGAGGACATCGAGCCGGCCGAAGCGCTCGACCGCGGCCTTGACCGCCTGCTCGGCCGATTGCTCGTCGGTCACATCAAGCGAAATCGTCAAGACACTCGAGGGATAGCGCTGCTTGATATCGTCGAGCTGGGCGGTATTGCGCGCTGTGGCGACCAGATTGTGCCCCTGAGCCAAAACCGCTTCCGCAAGCGCTCTGCCGAGACCACGCGAACTGCCTGTAATCAACCAAACCTGTGACATCCGAAATCTCCTTGATCCGTCGAAAGACCATATAGGCCTGACGGTATCTTCTTGAAAGAAGGCACCAGATGGATCTATACATACCTTATGGTAACTGAACTAAACGATGGTACATTCGACTTCTGCGAGACGCTGACGGATGCCGAGGATGCGCTTGCCCGCGAGATGCTGGAGCGCGCCAGCGCCAAGTGGCCGCTGCGCGTCATGCATATCCTGGCCGAGGCCAAGGGGCCGCTGCGGTTTTCACGTGTTCTGGAACGGGTGGAGGGCATCAGCCAGAAGGTGCTGACGCAGACATTGCGCACGCTGGAGGCCGATGGTCTGGTGACGCGCACGCTCTACCCGCAGGTGCCGCCGCGCGTGGAATACGAGCTGACGCCGCTGGGCGGGGAGCTTCTGGTGGAAGTGGTGGGGCTCTGGCAATGGATCGCCAACCGGCTGCCGGATTTCGAAGCGGCGCGGAAGCCGAAGGGTCAGACGGAAAACGGACCCGAAAACTAAGGAACTTTCCGGCCTATCCGGCGAGGCGCCGCGCATCGCAGAGACGCGCGGCGCGATGATATTTAGTGGGCGCCGGACATGTCGCCGAGGACTTCCTTGGAAGCGACGGTGGAGTCGGCGTTGAGCTTGTAGACCATGGGAACGCCGGTCGCGAGGTTGACGCCGAGGATCTGCTCCTTGGTAAGCTTGTCGAGCACCATGACCAGCGAGCGCAGCGAGTTGCCGTGGGCGGCGACGAGCACGGTTTCACCGCGGAGCACGCGGGGCAGGATTTCCGTCAGATAATACGGCCAGACGCGGGCGCCGGTGTCGCGCAGGCTTTCGCCACCCGGAGGCGGAACGTCGTAGGAGCGGCGCCAGATGTGGACCTGCTCTTCGCCCCACTTGGCGCGGGCGTCGTCCTTGTTGAGGCCGGAGAGATCGCCGTAGTCGCGCTCGTTCAGCGCCTGGTCCTTGATCGTCTCGAGGCCGGTCTGGCCGACGTTTTCAAGGATAATCTTCAGCGTGTCCTGGGCGCGCTTCAGGTCGGACGTGAAGGCGATGTCGAACTTGATGCCGGTTTCGGCGAGCGCCTTGCCGCCGGTGTTGGCTTCCTGAACGCCGAGCTCCGTGAGCTCCGGGTTCTTCCAGCCGGTGAAAAGGTTCTTCAGGTTCCAGTCGCTCTGGCCGTGGCGAACGAGGACGAGGGTACCGCTCATTATAAATTCCTCCTGATGAGATCAGTGTTGGGAGAGCCCGAGAACATCGAGCATGGAATAGAGACCCGGCTTCTTGTCGCGCGCCCAAAGGGCCGCCTTGACGGCGCCGCGCGCGAAGATCGACCGATCGCCGGCGCTGTGGGCCATGGAGACGCGCTCGCCTTCGCCGGCGAAGATGACGGAATGTTCGCCGATGACGGAGCCGCCGCGAAGCGTGGCAAAGCCGATCGTGCCCGCTTCGCGCGCGCCGGTGTGGCCATCGCGGACGCGGACGGAATGCGTTGCGAGATCGATGCCGCGGCCCTTGGCGGCGGCTTCGCCCAGCAGCAGCGCGGTGCCCGAGGGAGCGTCGACCTTGCGCTTGTGGTGCATTTCGAGGACCTCGATGTCCCAATCGGCGGGATCGAGCGCGCGCGCCGCCTGTTCAACCAGCACGCTGAGCAGATTGACGCCGAGGCCCATATTGCCAGACTTGACGATGCGGGCATGGCGGCCGGCGGCGGAAATCTTCTGTTCGTCCTCAACCGAGCAGCCTGTGGTGCCGATGATGTGGACGATGCGGGCCTGGGCGGCGAGTGCTGCGAATTCATTGGTGGTCGCCGGCGTGGTGAAATCGAGCACGCCATCGGCGTGCAAGAAGGCGGCCAGCGGATCGTCGGTGATCGCGATACCGTTGCGGCCGAGGCCTGCGATCTCGCCGGCATCCTTGCCGATGAAGGGAGAGCCGGGGCGGCCGACGGCTGCGTGCAGCGTAACACCTTCGATCTCGTGCACCATGCGGATGAGCGCCTGTCCCATGCGGCCCGCTGCACCAACCACCACCAGTTTCATCGCAGCATCGCTCATGTCAGGCGTCCATCATTCACGTATCAGAAAGTCTCGGAGGCCGCGGGCCTCTGAAGGTTGTTGAGGCGAGCGTAAAGACCGTCGCTGCGCTTCGCAAGCGTCTCGTGATTGCCCTCTTCGACGACGCGGCCCTGCTGCATGACGACGATCTTGTCGGCGCGCACCACGGTCGAAAGACGGTGGGCGATGACGACCACGGTGCGGCCGGTCATGGCTTCGTCGAGCGCCTTCTGGACGGCTGCTTCCGATTCGGTGTCGAGCGCGGAGGTCGCTTCGTCGAGCAGCAGGATCGGGGCGTTGCGCACCAGAGCGCGGGCGATCGACAGGCGCTGGCGCTGGCCGCCCGAAAGCGTCACGCCGTTTTCGCCGACCGGCGTGTCGTAGCCTTCCGGCTGGGCGAGAATGAAGTCGTGGGCGTAAGCGAGACGCGCTGCCTCCTCGACCTCGGCATCGCTGGCGTCGGGACGGCCATAGCGGATGTTGTCGCGGATCGAGCCTTCGAACAGATAGGGCTGCTGCGAGACATAGGCCAGCTGCTCGCGCAGCGACTTCTTGGTCACATGGGCGATGTCCTGGCCATCGATCAGGATCTGGCCGGCCTTCGGATCATAGAAGCGCGGGATGAGATTGATGATGGTCGACTTGCCGGCGCCGGAGGGGCCGACGAGCGCGGTGGTCTTGCCACCTTCGGCGACCATGTTGACGCCATCGAGCACATTGTCGTTGCCATAGGCGAAAGCGACATCCTTGAGCTCGATGCGGGCTTCGGTGACCACGAGGGGCTTGGCATCCGGCAGGTCGCGCTGGCGCGGCTCCATGTCGAGCAGTTCGTAGATCATCCGCGCGTTGACGGCGGCGCGCTCCATCTGCACCTGCAGCTTGGCAAGGCGACGGGCCGGATCATAGGCGAGCAGCAGCGCCGTGACGAAGGAGAAGAAGGCGCCGGGCGGCACGTTCTGATAAATCGAGCGGTAGGCGGCGTAGGCGAGAACGCTGGCAACGGCGAAACCGGCGAAGCTTTCTGTCATCGGCGCATTGCGCTCGGACAGCTTGGCAATCTTGTTGCCACGCTCTTCGGCGGCGACGATGATCTTGTTGATCTTCTGCTCGAGCTGCCGCTCCATCGTGAACGCCTTGACGATGGAGATGCCCTGAATGGTCTCCTGCATGGCGCCGAGCACGTGGCTGTTGAGATCGATCGCTTCCTTGGTGGCCTGTCGCAGGCGCTTGGAGAGATAGCGCAGCGCCAGAAGCAGCGGCGGCGCGAGAATGAGGACGGCGACGCTGAGCAGCGGGTCCTGATAGACCATGACGCCGAGCAGGGCGACGAAGGTCAGCAGGTCACGGGCGGTCGAGGTGATCGTCAGGTTGAGGACATCGCGGATGCCGCCGACATTCTGGCTGACCTGGGCGGCGATGCGGGCCGAGCGCGCCTCGTTGAAATAGCCGACCGACAGCGTCATCAGATGCACGTAAAGGCGGCTCTGGTAGCGGGCAACGATGTTGTTGCCGATCTTCGACAGCGCCACCGCCTGGCCATAGCTCGCGAAACCGCGAATGACGAAGGCTATGAAGATAGAGAGGCAGATGACCCAGACGACATCGGCGCGCCTGTTGGCGAAGGCCTCGTCGATGATCGAGCGCATGATCCAGGCGGTAAAGGCCGTCGATAGCGCGACGAGGACAAGACAGCTGATGGCGACGACGTAGCCCCAGATGTGCTCGCGGCCGTTTTCAGCGATGATGCGCTTCAAGACGGCGGTGACCGTGCCGCTGTCGACGGGGCGCTGCTGGGGATCGGATGAACGCAATAAAGACTTCCTGTCTCGTGACCATGCGAGCCGCTGCTGCGGCCCGCGCTCGAGCGGCTCTATAAAGAGTTGGCGCCCGTTTGGCTAGGTCTGTCCGGGCGCCGGACGCTGGGGGGCTATCGGCCCCAGCGGCGGCCATCGGTCGACACGCCGAAGGTGTCGGGCCGGCGGGCGTAGGACGAGAGGCCGGAGAGTGCGGCCAGCGGGTGGGTTACGACATAGGTCGGGATGGTCGAGAGCAGTGCCGTGTGCGGCGCCTTGTCCTCGAAACCGGCGCGAAACTCGGGCTTGCGCAGAGCGGCCAGGATCTTCTGGCTGATGCCGCCGGAGAGGAACACGCCACCGCGGGCCATGAAGATCATCGCCATGTCGCCGGCAACGCGGCCGAGATAGGTCGAAAACAGCGAGATGGTCTCGACTGCAACCGGGTCGCTTTCGGCCAGCGCATGCGAGGTGATATCAGCAGGGTCGCTGTACTTGGGCGCGATGCCATCGGCGGTGCAGATGGCGCGATAGAGGTTGACGATGCCGCGGCCGGAGAGGATCTGCTCGGCCGACACGCGGCCCTCGATCGTTTCGACATAAGGGAAGATTTCGAGATCGCGCTTGCTGCGCGGCCCGAGATCGACGTGGCCGCCCTCGCCCGGAACCGGGATCCAGACGCCGCGCGCATGCACGAGGCCGCCGACGCCGAGGCCGGTGCCCGGCCCGAGCACGACGCGGGAAGCGACCATGTCCTCATGGGCATCGGCATTGCCGAGGCGTTCGCGGTGTTCCGGCGCCAGGTCGGAGATGGCGAGCGCCTGGGCTTCGAAATCGTTGACGACCAGAACGTCCTCGAGCCCAAGATTTTCGATCATCGACTTCGGACGCACGACCCAATCGCAATTGGTCAGCGGGATTTCGTCGTCGCTGATCGGGCCGGCGACCGCGAGGATGGCGGAACGCGGCTTGATCGCGCTCTTTTCCAGGATGGTGGCGCGGATGGCGTCGTCGATGGTCTTGAAATCGGCGGTGCGCACGTTCGGGAAATTGACCTGTTCGGCGTCGGCCGTCTCGATGATGGCGAAACGGGCATTGGTTCCGCCGATATCGCCGATCAGGATCGGGAAGGGCATGGAGGCGTCGCTGGTATCGAGCTGGTGCATGGCAGGTTCCGTTGTTGCGCGTTCGCGCGCCGCTTATGCGTGAAGATTGGCGATCAGCCTGTCGGCCGTGGCCTCGTTGAGTGCCATTGGGATATCATAGACGATCGCAAGGCGCATCAAGGCCTTGACGTCGACGTCGTGGGGCATGGGGGTCAGCGGGTCGACGAAGAAGATCAGGGCATCGACCTCGCCGGTGGCAATCAGCGCGCCGATCTGCTGGTCACCGCCCAGCGGGCCGCTTTTCAACCGGGTGACATCGAGCGAGGGAGCAGCATCGAGAACGCGGCCGCCGGTCGTGCCGGTCGCGAAGATCGTCCAGTTCGCCTTGAGCGTCTCCTCGTTGCGGCGGGCGAATTCCGCCATGTCGTCCTTCTTCTGGTCATGCGCGATGAGCGCAAGGCACTTGCGGCCGGCCATCAGAAGCTCCCCCTCTAAATTCACTGGCATAATTCAATCGATTTGACCGCTTCTATACGAAGCGATCAGGGTTTTAAAGAGCGGTGTCGCGGTGTTCAACCGGCATCATTGCGCTGCGGGCTTGTCATCCGGGATCGGGCCGCGATCGGGCAGCTCGTCGTCATTGGCGGCGGGCGGCGCGTCAATGGGCTGAGCGCGGAGCACTTCGGCGGCCGAAGGGCCGCCATAGGTCGCGGCGCGCACGGAGGAGACCGAGGGCGCATCGAGAACCGCCTGGCAGGCCTTGGGCAGGTCCGACACCATGACCTCGCGCGGCTTGACCGGCTTGGCATCCGGCTTCGGCGGCTTGGGCTTGGCCCATGGCGCCGGGCTGAACCACCAGGCGAGCGACTTGTCGCAGCCATCGCCGGCCACCACGGGCGCCTGCGGCTTGCAATTGACGGCGCCCGGCGGGCACTTGATACGAATGTGGAAGTGGGAATCGTGGCCGTATTCCGGGCGCAGCTTGCCGAGATTGGTGCGATCGCCCGTCCAGGTGTCGCACATCTTCTTCTTGATCGCCGGATTGACGAAGATGCGCTCGACCTGCGGATAGCTCGCAGCGCGCATCAGGAGACGCGCATGGGCCGGCGTCCAGACATTCGGGTTGATCGTCAGGAAGGCGTTCTTCTGCAGCATGGTCGTGAAAGGCAGCGCCTCGCGCTGTTCCGCCGTCATGCGGAAGTTGGGCATCGGCGTCAGCCAGATATCGGCGTCGAGGCCAATCTGGTGCGAGGCGTGGCCGTTGAACATCGGACCGCCGCGCGGCTGGGCGATATCGCCGACCAACAGGCCGGGCCAGCCATCATATTTGGCGGCATCGCGCGACAGCTGCTCGATGGTGGAGAGCATGGCCGGATTGCCCCAGCGGCGATTGCGCGACAGGCGCATAGCCTGCCAGTTCGGACCATCGGTCGGAAGCGCCTCGGCGCCGGCCATGCAGCCCTTGGCGTAGAAGCCATAGGGTTGCGGAGCACCTTGTGTCGGAAGCTGAACGCCGCCGAAGATCGCCTTGGCGCTGCCGGGGCTCGGCTGCTTTTGCTGGGCGGCGACATCGCCGGCGATAAGGCTGGCGCCGATCGCAGTGGCCAGTGCCAGTTTACCGATTGAAGAGAGCGCCTGCGCGATGCGGAAAGCCATGCCGTATCCTGAACTACTGCCGACCAAGGTCGAGTGATTTGCACCCGTTTTACCGTGAAATGCGATTCTGGTGAATCGATGTTTTTCGCGGGCGATTGCGAGACATCGCGTCGGCCGGCAGCGCCGCACTCAGGTGTTGGCGAGGATGTCGGCGGTTTTGCGGACGCGCGACAGGCGCGGGAAGATGCGCTCGCAGGCGAAGGCGTGCATCTCGGCGGTGAACGTCGTCATCGCATCCTCGGCGGCGATGACCGCGTAATTATGGGCGAAGGCATCGCGGATCGTGGCCTCGACGCCGAAGTTGGTGGCGATACCGGTGAGAATGACCGTCCGGATGCCGCGGCGGCGCAGCTGCAGGTCGAGCTCGCTGCCATAAAAGGCGCTCCATTGATGCTTGGTGATGCGCACATCCGGCGTCAGGTCAGCGATCTCTGGCGGTTCGCGCAGCGCTTCGGCCGGCAAGCCACCCTGTGGGAAGGCGATCGGTTCGTCGGTCGGCTGGTTGACAGCATCGGCATAGTCCGCGGAAAATCCGATGGTGACGAAGACGGTCGTGCCGCCGGCCGCTTTCAGCGACTTGGCGATCGCGGCGGTATTTTCGATCACCTGCTGAGCGGAATGAGGCGCGACGGGCCGGGAAATGATAAAGCCCTGCAGATCGATGGAGATCAGGGCGGTGGTCTTGGGATCGTAGAGGGACATGGAAGGCTCCGGAATAAACATGAGGATATCCTCGCAATTGGAAATATGAGGATGCCCTCACAAAAATCAAGTGCCGATCCGATCGATCGTTCGCCGAAGCAGAAGCGCGGGCACGAGCGCGTTGCCATTCTGACCGAGGCGGCCGCCAAGGTTTTTCTTGAGAAGGGCTATGAGGCCGCGACGATGACGGAGATCGCCGCCGAGGCGAAATCCTCTATCGGCTCGCTCTACCAGTTCTTCCCGACCAAGCCAGTGCTGGCCGAAGCGCTGCATATCGAGCGGATGCGGCAGCTGAACGCCGCGCTGGTCGACCTGCAGAACGAGGTCGACGGCAAGCGGGCATCGGAGATCGGCGACGCGATCTTCGCGCGGCTTGGCAGCTTTCTCGAGGATTACCGCGAATTTCCGGTGCTGGCGGCGCGGCGCGATATCCCCAAGGAGCGCAAGGTGAAATCGCGGGCGGAACTGCGCGGTAATATCAAGGCGCTGCTGCAGAAGGCGAGCCCTTCTGTTGGCGACGATCTCGACCTTCTGTCGGCGCTGGTGCTCGAACTGCTGAGGATCATCGTGACGGCGGCGCACGATCCCGATATCGGCGGCGATCCCCGCATGGTGGCGGAGTTGCGGGGGATGCTGCGCAAAAGGCTGGAGGAAGCGACGGCCTGAGCAGCCGGGCTTGCGCTCACATTTGCGCGAAGCCGGACAAAAAAGGTTGCGTCACCTGTTTTTCGCCAGCATTTCGCCTATCCTCGAAAAAAGCGAAACAATTGGGGCTGGCGAATGGCGCGTGCGTGGTCGAGACTTGGTTTGGTGTTTTCTCTGTTGGGCGCTGCCGCCCTGCCCTTGCAGGCCGTCGCCCAGGAGCCGGCCTTCCGGATCGGAACCTCCACCATCGGCGAGCTGAAATACAAGCCGGGCTTCAAGCATTTCGACTACGTCAATCCGGATGCGCCGAAGGGCGGCAATCTGAGGCTTTCGGCATCCGGCACCTACGACACGTTCAATCCGCTGCTTTCCAAGGGCGAGGCCGCCGTCGGCCTGACGCTGCCGTTCGAGACGCTGATGAAATCGGCCGACGACGAGTTGCTCGCTTCCTACGGGCTGCTGGCGGAAGGGGTCTCCTATCCCGACGACGTCTCGAGCGCGACCTTCAGGCTGCGCGCCGAGGCGAAGTGGGCGGATGGCAAGCCCGTCACGCCGGATGACGTGATCTTCAGCTTCGACAAGGTGAAGGAGCTCAACCCGCTCGCCTCCAATTACTACAAGCACGTGGTGAAAGCCGAGAAATCAGGCGAGCGCGACGTGACCTTCACCTTCGACGAGAAGAACAACAAGGAACTGCCCAATATCCTCGGCCAGCTGGTGGTTGTGCCGAAGCACTGGTGGGAGGGCACCGGGCCTGACGGCAAGCCGCGCGATATCGCCAAGACCACGCTGGAACCTGTCATGGGCTCCGGCCCCTACAAGATCGCCGCCTTCACGGCCGGCGCCACGATCCGCTACGAGCTGCGCGACGACTATTGGGGCAAGGACCTCAACGTCAATGTCGGGCAGAACAATTTCGGCTCGATCACCTACAAGTATTACGGCGACCGGGACGTGGAGTTCGAGGCCTTCCGCGCCGGCAACAGCGACTTCTGGCAGGAGACGCAGGCGGCGCGTTGGGCGACCGGCTATGATTTCCCCGCTGTCAAGGAAGGCCGCGTGAAGAAGGAGGACGTGCCGAATGCGCTGCGCGCCACTGGCATCATGCAGGCGCTGGTGCCGAACACGCGCCGCGACATCTTCAAGGACGAGAAGGTGCGCGAGGCGCTGAACTACGGCTTCGACTTCGAGGAACTAAACCGCACCGTCGCCTTCAACAGCTACAAGCGCATCGACAGCTATTTCTGGAACACCGAGCTCGCCTCCTCCGGCCTGCCTGAGGGGCGCGAGCTGGAGATTCTCAACGGCCTCAAGGACAAGCTTTCGCCTTCAGTCTTCACCACGGCCTATTCCAACCCTGTCGGCGGCGACCCGCAGAAGAGCCGCGACAACCTGCGCACGGCGATCAAGCTGCTCAAGGAAGCGGGCTGGGAGATCAAGGGCAACCGCATGGTCAATACCGCGACCGGCAAGCCGATGAGCTTCGAGATCCTGCTTTCAAGCCCGATGCTCGAGCGCTGGGCCGTGCCCTATACCAACAATCTCAAGAAGATCGGCATCGATGCGCGGGTGCGCACAGTTGACGCCTCGCAATATACCAATCGCGTCCGCAGCTTCGACTACGACATGATCTGGAACGTGTGGGCGCAGACGATGAACCCCGGCAACGAGCAGGCCGACTACTGGGGCTCGGGTTCCGCCAACCAGCAGGGCTCGCGCAATTATTCCGGCATTTCCGACCCGGCGGTCGACGCGCTGACCCGCATGGTGATCTTCGCGCCCAACCGCGATGAGCAGGTGGCGTCGATCAAGGCGCTCGACCGCGTGCTGATGGCGGGACACTATGTGATCCCGCTGTTTTATCGTGGCACGCAGTCGATCACCTACTGGAACACGATCACCCGGCCGGCCGAATATCCGACCTATTCGACCGGTTTCCCCGACGTCTGGTGGTCGTCTTCCGCCAAGAAATGAGCGGACTTGCATTGGCCTGACGGCTGGGCTCCAAATGGGCCTACCGAATCACTTCGGACCATGATCAGCGCCGGTACGGACCGGCAGCGGGAGGCTTGACGATTGAGCGGCGATAGACTGGACAGCCTACGACAGAACTCCCCGGAGGCCGCTCGCTGATGGGAGCCTATATCCTTCGCCGCCTGCTTTTGATGATCCCGACCATTATCGGCATCATGGCCATCTCGTTCACCGTCATCCAGTTCGCGCCGGGCGGGCCGGTCGAGCAGGTGATCGCGCAGCTGACGGGCGATGCGCAGGGGGCCGACGCCCGCCTCTCGGGTGGCGGCGGCGACCTGATGGGATCGGGTATGGATGAAGGCGGCTCGAAATATCGCGGCGCGCAGGGGCTCGATCCGGAGCTGATCAAGAAGCTCGAGAAGCAGTTCGGCTTCGACAAGCCGCCGCTGACGCGTTTCGGCGAGATGATGTGGAATTATATCCGCCTCGATTTCGGCGAGAGCTTCTTCCGCAGCACGTCCGTTCTCGAGCTGATCAAGGAAAAGCTGCCGGTCTCGGCCTCGCTCGGCATCTGGATCATGATCTTCTCCTACGGCATCTCCATTCCGCTCGGCATCCGCAAGGCGGTGAAGGACGGCTCGACCTTCGACGTGTGGACCTCGGGCGTGATCATCATCGGCTATGCCGTTCCGAGCTTCCTGTTCGGTATCCTGCTGATCGTGCTCTTCGCCGGCGGATCCTTCTACGACTGGTTCCCCCAGCGCGGTCTCATCTCCGACAATTTCGACCAGCTTTCTTGGTGGCAGAAGCCGCTCGACTACTTCTGGCACCTGGCGCTGCCGCTGATCTCGTTGTCGCTGGCGGCGTTCGCCACCACGACGCTGCTCACCAAGAATTCCTTCATCGAGGAGATCAAGAAGCAGTATGTGGTGACGGCGCGGGCCAAGGGGCTGAACGAGCGCAAGGTGCTTTACGGCCACGTGTTCCGCAACGCCATGCTGATCATCATCGCCGGCTTTCCCGGCGCCTTCATCTCCGCCTTCTTCACCGGATCGCTGCTGATCGAGAACATCTTCTCGCTGGATGGGCTGGGGCGGCTCGGCTATCTCTCGGTGGTCAATCGTGACTATCCGATCGTGTTCGCGACGCTCTACATCTTCTCGCTGCTCGGCCTTTTCGTCAGCCTGATCTCCGACCTGATCTACACCTGGATCGATCCGCGCATCGACTTCGAGCGGAGGGACGTGTGATGGACACCGCCTCAAAGCCCGCGACCGCCACGCCCGTCAAGCCGCCACGCAAGGGGCTGCTCTCGCCCACCAACATAAGGCGCTGGAAGAACTTCAAGGCCAACCGGCGCGGCTACTGGTCGCTCTGGCTGTTCCTTCTCATCTTCGGGCTCAGCCTGTTTGCCGAATTCATCGCCAACGACCGGCCGATCATCGCCTCCTACAAGGGCGAGATTCTGTTTCCGGTTCTCGTCAATTATCCCGAGGAGAAGTTCGGCGGCTTCCTGGCAGAGACCGATTATCGGTCGGACGTGATCGCCGACGAGATCAAGGCCAATGGCTGGATGATCTGGCCGCCGATCCGCTATTCCTACCGCTCGGTGAACTCCAACATCCCGCACTCGGCGCCAACCGCGCCCTTCTGGATGATGAGCGAGCAGGAGCGCTGCTCGGGCTATCCCCAAGGGGTGGACGATCCCAACTGCACGTGGAGCAACCTCAACTGGCTGGGCACCGACGACCAGGCGCGCGACGTGCTTGCCCGCGTGATCTATGGCTTCCGGATCTCGGTGCTGTTCGGCCTTATCCTGACCATCTGCTCGGCGGTCGTCGGCGTCAGCGCCGGCGCCATCCAGGGCTATTACGGCGGCTGGACCGACCTTTTGCTGCAGCGCTTCATCGAGATCTGGTCGTCGATGCCGGTACTCTACATTCTCCTCATCATAGCCTCGCTACTGCCGCCTGGCTTCTTCGTGCTGCTCGGGATCATGCTGCTGTTCTCATGGGTCGGCTTCGTGGGCGTGGTGCGCGCGGAGTTTCTGAGAGCCCGCAATTTCGAATATGTCCGGGCAGCACGCGCGCTTGGCGTCGGCAACCGCACGATCATGTGGCGGCACCTTCTGCCGAACGCGATGGTGGCGACGCTGACCTTCCTTCCCTTCATCCTCTCCGGCTCGATCACGACGCTGACCTCGCTCGACTTCCTCGGCTTCGGCATGCCGCCCGGCTCACCCTCGCTCGGCGAGATGATCGCCCAGGGCAAGGCCAACCTGCAGGCACCATGGCTGGGCCTGACGGCCTTCTTCGCGATGTCGATCATGCTGTCGCTGCTGATCTTCATCGGCGAGGCGGTGCGCGATGCGTTCGATCCGAGAAAGACGTTCGGATGAGGGCGGCCTCGTCATGGCAGGGGTTTGCGGGTAGAGTTGATTTTAAAGCAACCTGCGGAGCACGGCTGTCATGAACAAGATTGTGCGTGATCATTATCCTGTCGCCAACCTTCCCGAGGATTTGAGGGAGGGATTGGGGGACGTGGCGACGGTGCGTGTGGTCGTCGAATCCGAGCCGCAGGCAAGTCGTGCGGCGCAGAACGACGATCCGCTGCTGCGCGACGGACCTATCGAGGCGCATGAACTGATGGCTCTGCGCGAGCGCTATCTTGCCCTGGGTCGTCCACGCGTTACCGAGGAAGAGGCTGTTGCCCGCATTCGTGAGCTTCGCGACGAGTGGGACTATTGATGGATCAGTTCGGTCGGATCTATCTCGACACCAACCTTTTCATTCTTGCGTTCGAGACGGAAAGCGACGTCGCGGTCAAGGCGACCTTGATAATGTCCAAAGCCAAAGCACAGAACCCGCCACGTTTCGTGACGAGTGAACTGACACTGGCCGAACTTCTGGTGCTGCCCTATCGCCAAAACAATGCCTGGCTGGTCGGCCTCTATCACCAAGTCTTCAGCGGCTCCTGGCTGGACATCCAGCCGGTCACCCGCGACATTCTTCTATCGGCCGCTCGGCACCGAGCTACCAATCCAGCCCGCAAGCTCCCCGACGCCGTTCACGTGGCGACGGCGATCGGCGGCGGCTGCACCCACCTCCTCTCTTCCGACAAGCGGATCGGACCGGGGCCGAACGAGGCCCTTCCCTTCGCCCTTGCCAAACCCGACGACGCCACCCTGACCTCCCTGATTGAGAGCCTGTCCTGATGTCCGAACCCTTGCTGTCCGTCCGCAATCTTTCCGTCGCCTTCCACCAGGGGGGCGCGACTTCAGTGGCTGTCGATGGCATTTCCTTCGATGTCAACAAGGGCGAGGTGGTAGCGCTGGTGGGAGAGTCCGGCTCGGGGAAATCGGTGTCGGCCAATTCCATCCTGCGATTGCTCCCCTACCCCTCGGCCAGCCATCCCTCCGGCGAAATCCTGTTCAAGGGCAAGGATCTCCTGAAGGCATCGGACAAGGTGCTGCGCGAGGTGCGCGGCAACGACATCACGATGATCTTCCAGGAGCCGATGACCTCGCTCAACCCGCTGCACAATATCGAGAAGCAGATCGCCGAGATCCTCGAACTGCACCAGGGAATCAAGGGACAGGCGGCGCGCACGCGGGTGCTGGAGCTGCTCAACCAGGTCGGTATCCGCGAGCCGGAGAAGCGGCTGAAGGCCTATCCGCACGAGCTCTCGGGCGGGCAGCGGCAGCGCGTGATGATCGCCATGGCGCTCGCCAATCGCCCGGAACTGCTGATCACCGACGAGCCGACGACGGCGCTCGATGTTACCGTGCAGGCGCAGATCCTCGAGCTCTTGCGACAGCTGAAGGGCCAGCACGGCATGTCGATGCTGTTCATCACCCACGACCTCGGCATCGTGCGCAAGTTCGCCGACCGGGTTTGCGTGATGACCAAGGGCAAGATCGTCGAGACCGGGACAGTCGAGGAGGTGTTCACCAATCCGCAGCATCAATATACGCGACACCTGCTGGCCTCCGAGCCGCGCGGCGAGCCGCCGCTTGCCGACAGTTCCAAGCCGATCGTGATGCAGGGATCGGACATCAAGGTCTGGTTCCCGATCAAGGCGGGGCTGATGCGCAAGGTGGTGGACCATGTGAAAGCGGTCGACGGGATCGATCTTTCGCTTCGCGCCGGGCAGACGCTGGGTGTGGTCGGCGAATCCGGATCGGGCAAGACGACGCTCGGGCTGGCGCTCACCCGGCTGATCTCTTCGCAGGGGCGGATCAGCTTTGTCGGCAAGGATATAGCCAGCTATTCGTTTACGGAGATGCGGCCGCTGCGCAACCAGTTGCAGGTGGTGTTCCAGGACCCTTACGGCTCGCTTAGCCCGCGCATGTCGGTGGGCGATATCATCGCCGAGGGGCTGAAGGTGCACGAGCGCGGGCTTTCCTACGAGGAGCGCGACCGGCGCGTTTGCTGGGCGCTGGAGGAGGTGGGGCTCGACCCGACTACCCGTTGGCGCTATCCGCACGAATTCTCCGGCGGCCAGCGGCAGCGTATCGCGATCGCCCGCGCCATGGTGCTGAAGCCGCGTTTCGTGATGCTCGACGAGCCGACATCGGCGCTCGACATGAGCGTGCAGGCGCAGGTGGTCGATCTCTTGCGCGACCTGCAACAGAAGCACGATCTGGCCTATCTCTTCATCAGCCACGATCTCAAGGTCGTGAAGGCGCTCGCCAACGAGGTGATCGTGATGCGCTTCGGCAAGGTGGTGGAACAGGGGCCATCGGCCGATATCTTCCGCGCGCCGAAGGACGATTACACCAAGGCGCTGATGGCGGCGGCCTTCAACATCGAGGCGCGGCCGACGCCTGCAGTGCAACACTAACGACATCAGAGCCCAGACAACATGCCAGCTCCCATTCTCGTCGATCTCAAGTTCAATCCCTATACCGTCGCGCGCATCCTCAAGACCGCTTTTCTCGATCGCGGCAGCATCAATATCGCCGATCCGGGCACGAAGGGCCGGGATCTATCCGATCTCGACTACGCGCTGCTTTGGAAGCCGGATGCGGATCTCTTCGAACGGGCGCCGAACCTGAAGGTCATCTTTTCCGGCGGCGCGGGGGTCGACAGCTTCATGAACCTGCCCGGCCTTCCGGATGTGCCGATCGTGCGCTTCGTCGACCATAGCCTGACGACGCGGATGAGCGAGTGGGTGGTGATGCAGTGCCTGATGCACCAGCGTGGGCAGGCGGAGCACGACCGGCTTCAGCGGAAGCGCGAATGGGGCAGCGACGTGGCGCCAGAGGCATCGGAGCTTACCGTCGGCGTCATGGGTCTCGGCGTGCTCGGCCAGGATGCCGTCAGGAAGCTGACGGTGATGGGCTTCAACGTCATCGGCTGGTCGCGCACGGCCAAAGAAATCGATGGCATCGAGACATTCGACGCAAGCGGGCTCGACGCCTTTCTTTCGAAGACCGATATCCTCGTCGGGCTGCTGCCGCTGACGCCCGAGACGACCAAATTCTACAATGCCGCGCTGTTTTCCAGGCTTCGCCAGGGCGGCGCGCTCGGAAAGCCGGTGTTCATCAATGCCGGGCGCGGCAAGAGCCAGGTCGAGGCCGATATCGTCTCGGCGATCGAAACCGGCGTGCTTGGCGGCGCTTCGCTCGATGTCTTCGAGGTCGAGCCGCTTCCTTCGGAAAGCCCGCTCTGGGACCTGCCTGGTGTCTTCATCACGCCGCATGATGCGGCGAGTTCGGAGGAGAATGCGCTGTTTCGCCATGTGGAGCGGCAGATCGCCCGCTTCGAGCAAGGCCAGCCGCTGCAATACGTGGTCGATCGCGACCGCGGTTACTGAGGCGGGAACCATCGTTGCCGGTGGCCGTTTCTTTTCCTGATGTTTGAAGGGCGGCCGATGCCGCCCGGTTTGGGAAGGGGCAGGCATGGTGGAGCGGATCGAGAGACCGTGGAGCGAAGACAACGGCCGCGAAGAGACGCCAAAAGACACGACGGCCGGGCGGACCAAACGGAAGTCGCCGACCAGCGTCCGCATCTTACGCATGCTGATCGCGGCCCTGCTTCTGGCGTTCGCCGTCTGGATTCCGGTCGAGATATGGAGCCGCTATCACCTGCCGCAGCCTGACGAGCCCACGAATGCGGAGCCCGCTCCGGCGCAAGGCGGTGGCGGACAGTCCGGCACCGAGGCACCGACGCCCGCCGGGCGCGCAAACGCGCCGCAGACAAACGCGCAGTAGGCGGGCCGACGCTTGCCCAAGCTTTCGGGCAAATGACGGGGTTGTATTTGTTCTGGACATTGCCGGCGCAGTTTTCGATAAGAAAGCGCACAGGCCGGTTGTCCTGCGCCGTTCGCGGCGCCTGCACCCGGATTGGATAGGGTGGAATCGATGGCGAAGACAGATATTGCACGGCGCGTTTACAACCACGCTTGGAAACTCGACCCGATCGTCCGCAGCCTGATCGATACGGACTTCTACAAGCTGTTGATGCTGCAGATGATCTGGAAGCTCTATCCCGACGTCAACGCCACCTTCACCGTCATCAACCGCACCAAGCGGGTGCTGCTTGCCGAAGAGATCGACGAGGGGGAACTGCGCGCGCAGCTCGACCACGCGCGCACGCTTCGGCTCTCCAAGAAAGAGATGATCTGGCTGGCGGGTAACAGCTTCTATGGCCGCGCGCAGATCTTCGAGCCGGAGTTCCTGGCCTGGCTCTCGCATTTCCAGCTGCCGGAATACGAGCTGTCGAAGCGCGACGGACAGTACAGGCTCGATTTCCACGGCTCGTGGAAAGAGACCACGATGTGGGAAATTCCCGCACTCGCTATTATCAACGAGCTGCGCTCGCGCTCAGCGCTACGCGCGCTCGGGCCGTTTACGCTCGATGTGCTCTACGCCCGCGCCAAGGCGCGCATGTGGGAGAAGGTCGAGCGGCTGCGCGAACTGCCGGGCCTGCGCATTTCCGATTTCGGAACGCGGCGGCGCCACAGCTTCCTGTGGCAGCGCTGGTGCGTCGAGGCCCTGAAGGAAGGCATCGGCGCCGGCTTTACCGGCACCAGCAACGTGCTGCTCGCCATGGACAACGACCTCGAAGCCGTCGGCACCAACGCGCATGAGCTGCCGATGGTGGCGGCCGCGCTTGCCGAGACCGATGATGAGCTGCGCAACGCGCCCTACAAGGTGCTGCGCGACTGGAACAAGCTTTACGGCGGCAACCTTCTGATCGTGCTGCCCGATGCCTTCGGCACCGCCGCATTCCTGCGCGACGCGCCGGAATGGGTGGCGGACTGGACGGGTTTCCGCCCCGACAGCGCGCCCCCGATCGAAGGCGGCGAGAAGATCATCGAATGGTGGAAGAAGATGGGGCGCGACCCCCGGCAGAAGATGCTGATCTTCTCCGACGGCATGGATGTCGATGCGATCATCGACACCTACAAGCATTTCGAGGGCCGCGTGCGCATGAGCTTCGGCTGGGGCACCAACCTCACCAACGACTTCGCCGGCTGCGCGCCGACCGAGATCTCCGGCCTCAACCCGATCTCGATCGTCTGCAAGGTCAGCGACGCCAACGGCCGCCCGGCCGTCAAGCTCTCCGACAACCCGCAGAAGGCGACCGGCGAGCCTGAGGAAGTGCAGCGCTACCTGAAGTTCTTCGGCACCGAGGATCTGGTCGATCAGGCCGTTCTGGTCTGAAACGCGTTACAACGCATGTGTTTGAGACAAGGGAACGGCCACGTGATCTCGTGACAGCGACGTGACGTCAATCTGCCGCCCGACCCCGTTCTTAAGTTAACGGCAGTCGCGTTCCGACGCTGCGTTTACAGCATATTGGCGGATACGCAAGGCGGCAGGCCGTGCTTGCCTCGTGATCCCGATCATTCGAGCCGACCGGGCGCCCGCTTTTGGGCGCCCGTAGCCACCTTACTTGACGACGAGGATCGCCTTGCCGCGGACTCTGTCGTAGAGGTCGATGATATCCTGGTTGAACATGCGCACGCAGCCGGAAGAGGCGTTCTTGCCGATCGAGCGCCATTCCGGCGAGCCGTGGATGCGATAGAGCGTGTCCTGGCCATCCTGGAAGATATAGAGCGCGCGGGCGCCGAGCGGATTGCTGAGCCCCGGCGGCATGCCCTCTTTCCACTCGCTGAGCTTCGGATTGCGGCCGATCATCGACGGCGTCGGCGTCCAGGTCGGCCATTTGCGCTTCCACTGGATCACCGCCCGCCCTTTCCAGGCGCGGCCCTGCGCGCCGAGGCTCACGCCATAGCGGATCGCCCGGTCGTTCTTCAGGATGAAATAGAGGAACTTGGTCTCGGTATCGACGACGATCGAGCCCGCCGGCTCGTCGCTGTGATAATCGACCTCCTGGCGCAGATAGCGCGGATCGACCTCTGAATAGCTGATGGCCGGGAGACGATAGTTGCTGTCATCGAGATCGGCATAGATCAGCGGATAATCCGGCCTGTCGACCGGGCGCTCCGGCTGCGAAACGACGGCCTCGGCGACAGGTGCCGCGGCCTCGACGGCCGGCGGCTTGGGCATGGCGACGTCGACCGGTTGGGAGGGAAGCTGCGTGCAGGCCGCAAGCAGCGAAACGCCGGCCGCCGCGACAAGCGACCGAAGAATGGAGAGGCTATGCAATTTCAGGGTATCCAATGCGAGAGGTAAGCTGTGATCCCTCTCCCTGGCCGGGCATCGGTGACCAAATTGTGTTCGCTGGGGCAAATATAGAAGAGCTTGGGAGCTTCGGCGCGGGCCTGTTGGCGGAATGCAACACGGGGCGTGAAGCGCGTTACATAGGGCGCAGAAAGCCAGCTTTGACTAGCCGATCACACGTCAATGGGGAGACGGAGATAGCAGCATCGATTTCCGAGGAAATGGCGGACAAGGTGGGATTCGAACCCACGGTACGCTTTCACGTACACACGCGTTCCAGGCGTGCGCCTTAAACCACTCGGCCACCTGTCCTGCTGCTTGATTTGGCACCCTTCGGCGCAAATCGTTGGAACGGCGCGATATATACCGAGGAATTTTCAGGGATCAACCTAAATCTAACAGTTTTTTGACTTCTTCCAGCAAAAGTGCCGGAATGCGGTCCATTGCGGTTCCGGCGGCAGGGCACTAGTGTCTTGATGTCTTGGAGAATGGGCGCAACTGGCCGGGCCAAATCCGGCGGATCGGTGGCGGAGAGTGTAATGCGTTTCCTTTTGCGTTTGGCGAGCCTGATCGCGCTGGCGGTTGCGGTGATTGCCGGAACGATCGACAGCATCCAGTCCGTGGCGGCATCCTCGGTCGTCATCACGCCGATGGGCGATGCCTGGCAGGACATGAGCGCATCCTCCTTCGAGGCGCTGCAATCGACCATCGCCTACTATATCCATCCCCGCTTCTACACGATCGCCTTCCAGTGGCTGATGATGCAGCCGGCTTTCGCGGTGTTTCTCGTGCTATCGCTCCTCCTGTGGATGGCCGGGTACAAGAAACCGCCGGTGGCCGGCCGTTTCGCGGCTTAGGCCAAGACGCCGGTCTCAAGCGTACTTGCCCGCATTTATGCTACCTGACGTGGCGGTGAATGCCCTTTGGCGGCCATGCGCGCATGATGCGGACACGAGGTTCAGCGCGGTTGGAGGTGCATGGCGGCGTCTCAAATGACTAGAAAAATCGCATTTTAGCGGTGCTTTTGCGTAAAAAACGATTGCACTGGCCGGTTTTTACGCAATGTCGGCAATTTTTTACCAGCCGAAAAATTTCTCGTGAATTTTCATTGGAGCCATGCAAGGATGCGCGAAGCCAGGCCTCCGGGGGGAGGTCGGTGGTTCCGCAGACATGCCTGAAAACGGGCTTGCGGGAGGACCCCTAACAAATAGCAACAACAGGGCTGCACAATGAAAAAATCCCTTCTGACCGTCCTTGCCGTGGCTGCCATGTCCACGACGGCGCTCGCTGCCGACGTCAAGCCGGCACTGGTCTACGGCACCGGCGGAAAGTTCGACAAGTCGTTCAACGAAGCCGCCTACAATGGCGCCGAGAAGTTCAAGAAGGAAACCGGTATCGCCTACCGCGACTTCGAGCCGACCGGCGACACGCAGGGCGAACAGGCCATCCGCAACTTCGCCAGCCGCGGCTTCAACCCGGTTGTAGCAGTCTCCTTCGCCTGGACCTCGGCGATCGAGAAAGTTGCCGCCGAATTCCCGGACACCAAGTTCATCATCGTTGATGCCGTTGTCGACAAGCCGAACGTCCGCTCGGTCGTCTACAAGGAAGAAGAAGGTTCGTACCTCGTCGGCGTTCTCGCCGGCATGGCATCGAAGACCGGCAAGGTCGGCTTCGTCGGCGGCATGGACATTCCGCTTATCCGCAAGTTCGAGTGCGGCTACGAGCAGGGCGCACGCGCCGCCAACGCCAAGATGGAAGTGTTCCAGAACATGACCGGCACGACGGGTGCTGCATGGAACGACCCGGTTCGCGGCGGTGAGCTCACCAAGAACCAGATCGACCAGGGCGCTGACGTGATCTACGCAGCAGCCGGTGCAACCGGTCTCGGCGTTCTGCAGACCGCCGCCGACAACAAGAAGTTCTCGATCGGCGTCGATTCGAACCAGAACCACCTGCATCCGGGCTCGGTCCTGACCTCGATGGTCAAGCGCGTCGACCTCGCCGTCTACAACGCCTACACCGACACCAAGGCCGACAAGTTCACCGGCGGCGTGCAGTCGCTCGGCGTCAAGGAAGACGGCGTTGCTGCTGCCATCGACGACAACAACAAGGCGCTGATCACGCCTGAAATGCTGGCCGCCGTCGAAAAGGCCAAGGCAGACATCATCGCGGGCACCGTCAAGGTTCACGATTACACCTCGGACAACGCCTGCCCGAAGTGATCCGCGCCTGAAATTGGGCGTATGGCGGAATTGATTTTCGCCATACGCCCTTTTCGTATCTGGAGCCTGCTGTGACTGACACGCCCGCTATCGAACTTGTGGGCATCGACAAGAAATTCGGTGCCGTCCACGCCAACAAAGACATCAACCTCACCGTCGCCAAGGGATCGATCCACGGCATCATCGGGGAAAACGGAGCCGGAAAATCGACGCTGATGTCGATCATCTACGGCTTCTACCACGCCGATCAGGGCGAGATCCGGGTCAACGGCCAGGCCGTGACGATCAAGGACAGCCAGACGGCGATCGCAACCGGTATCGGCATGGTGCACCAGCACTTCATGCTGGTCGACAATTTCACGGTGCTCGAGAACATCATGCTCGGCGCCGAGGGCGGAGCGCTGCTCGCCAGAGGCGTAGCGTCTGCACGCGCCGAGCTGAAGCGGCTGGAAAAGGAATACGGCCTCGAGGTCAACCCGGATGCGCTGATCGAGCAGCTCCCCGTCGGCCTGCAGCAGCGCGTCGAAATCCTGAAAGCCATGTATCGCGGCGCCGAGATCCTCATCCTCGACGAGCCCACGGGCGTTCTGACGCCGGCTGAGGCCGACCACCTGTTCCGCATCCTCAAAGTGCTGCGCGACCAGGGCAAGACGGTCATTCTCATCACCCACAAGCTGCGCGAGATCATGGCGATCACGGATACGGTGTCCGTCATGCGCCGCGGCGAGATGGTGGCGACCCGCAAGACCGCCGAGACGACGGTCGAGGAACTGGCCGAGCTGATGGTGGGCCGGCGCGTGCTCCTTCGCGTGCAGAAGGGCGAGGCCAATCCCGGCAAGGTCATCCTGTCGGTGCGCAATCTGACGGTGAAGGACGACCGCGGCGTGGTCATGGTCGACAACGTGTCGTTCGACGTACGCGCCGGCGAGATCGTCGGCGTGGCGGGCGTGGCCGGCAACGGGCAGTCGGAGCTTCTCGAAGCCATCGCGGGCATCCGCAAGCCGCATTCGGGCGAGATCCTGCTCGACGGGCAGCCGATCGACAAGGCCGATCCGGCGCGGCTGCGCGAGCTCGGCCTCGCACACATCCCCGAGGACCGCCACCACATGGGCCTCGTGCTGAAGTTCGAGGAATACGAAAATTCGGTGCTCGGCTATCACCGCAAACCTGAATACAGCAAGGGCCCGCTGCTCGATCTCGAAGCGATCCGCAAGGATGCGATGGAAAAGATCGAGAAATACGACATCCGGCCGCCGAACCCACGGCTGAAGACCGCCAACCTCTCCGGCGGCAACCAGCAGAAGATCGTCGTCGCCCGCGAAATCGAGCGCGACCCGACGGCGCTGATCATCGGCCAGCCGACGCGCGGCGTCGACATCGGCGCAATCGAATTCATTCACCGCCGGATCATCGAGATGCGCGACGCGGGCAAGGCGATCCTGCTCGTCTCCGTCGAGCTCGACGAAATCCGCGCCCTTTCAGACCGTATCCTTGTCATGTTCGCCGGCCATGTCGTCGGCGAGAAGACGCCCGATGCCGGTGAACAGACCCTCGGCCTGATGATGGCCGGCATTGCCGCGTGAGGCCTTGATGAGCACTGCTTCCACTCCCCTACCCCGCTGGATCAACTACGGCCTCATCCCGATCCTGAACCTTCTCACCGCCTTCCTGATATCAGGCTTCGTCGTCTGGCTGATCGGCGAAAGCCCGATCGGGGCGCTGCAGCTTCTCATCGAAGGCGCGCTCGGGAGCGGCGAAGGCATCGGCTTTACGCTGTACTATGCCACCAGCTTCATCTTCACCGGCCTTTCGGTGGCGGTCGCCATCCATGCCGGGCTGTTCAACATCGGCTCCGAGGGACAGGCCTATCTCGGCGGTCTCGGCTGCGCGCTTGTGGCGCTGGCGCTCGACAAGTTCGTGCCGTGGTACGTGACCATGCCCGTGGCCGTGATCGGCGCCGGCCTGTTCGGTGCGGCCTGGGCCTTCATTCCGGCCTGGCTGCAGGCCAAGCGCGGCAGCCATATCGTCATCACCACGATCATGTTCAACTATATCGGCGCGGCGCTGATGGTCTATCTGCTCGTCCACGTGCTGATCGTGCCGGGCAAGATGGCGCCCGAGACCCGCACCTTCCTCGAAGGCGGTCAGTTGCCGAAGCTCGGCTGGATCATGGACATGTTCGGCGCCAAGCTGGGTGCGGCACCCTTCAACGTCTCCTTCATCATCGCGCTGGTGGCGGCTTACTTCGTCTGGCTGCTGATCTGGCGCACCAAGCTCGGCTTCGAGATGCGCACGCTCGGCGTCAGCCCGAGTGCGGCGGCCTATGCCGGCATTCCCTATGCGCGCATCGTCATCATCGCCATGCTGCTTTCGGGCGCGCTGGCGGGCATGATGGCGCTCAATCCCGTCATGGGCTCATCGGCCCGCCTGCAGGTCGAGTTCGTCGGCGGCGCCGGCTTCGTCGGCATCGCGGTGTCGCTGATGGGGCGCAACCATCCTGTCGGCATCGTGCTCTCGGCCATCCTGTTCGGTATTCTCTACCAGGGTGGCGACTGGATCTCGTTCGAGATGCCCAACATCACCCGTGAGATGATCCTCGTGATCCAGGGTCTGGTGATCCTGTTTGCCGGCGCGCTTGAATACATGTACCGGCCGGCGATGGTGCGTCTCTACCAACAGTTCAAGCGGGCGTAAGGAGCGCGACGATGGAATATTACGACATCTTCATCAGCGTTCTGAGCTCCACCATTCGCCTGTCGATCCCACTGATCTTCACGGCGCTGGCGGGCCTGTTTTCCGAACGCGCCGGCGTCTTCGACATCGGGCTCGAGGGCAAGATGCTGGGCTCGGCGTTTGCCGCCGCCTGTGTCGCCTACCTCACCGATTCCGCCTGGGCGGGACTTTGCGCCGGTATCGTCTGCTCGGTCGCGCTGAGCTTCGTGCACGGCTTTGCCTCGATCACCAATCGAGGCAATCAGATCATCTCCGGCGTCGCGATCAACTTCTTCGTGGCCGGTATCACCATCGTGCTCGGCCAGGCCTGGTTCGGCCAGGGCGGGCGCACGCCGCAGTTGGCCGGCGACGCGCGCTTTACGCCGATCACGCTTCCGGGCGCTGATGCGGTGCGCGAGGTGCCGATCCTTGGGCCGCTCTATGCCAACGTGATCTCCGGCAACAATATCCTGACCTACCTCGCCTTCCTGGCGGTGCCGCTCTCGTGGTGGATCCTCTACCGCACGCGCTTCGGTCTTCGTCTGCGCGCCGTCGGTGAAAATCCAGGTGCTGTCGATACCGCCGGCATTTCGGTCAGCTGGCTGCGCTATCGCGCCGTCATCTGCGCCGGCATTCTCTGCGGCTTCTCCGGCACCTATCTGGCGATCGCGCAATCGGCCGCCTTCATCAAGGACATGTCGGCAGGCAAAGGCTATATCGCGCTCGCCGCACTCGTCTTCGCCAAGTGGAAGCCGGTGCCTGTCATGTTCGCCTGCCTCCTCTTCGGCTTCCTCGATGCGCTTGGGAATTTCATGCAGGGCAAGCCGATCCCCGGGATCGGCGAGGTGCCGGTGCAGATCTTCCAGGCCCTGCCCTATATCCTCACCTGCGTGCTGCTCGCGGGCTTCATCGGCAAAGCCATCCCGCCGAAGGCCGGCGGCACCCCCTATGTCAAGGAGCGCTAAGACCATGTCCCACGACCTCTTCGAAGCCGCCCGCGGCGCCATGGCATTCGCCCACGCGCCCTATTCGAAATTCCCCGTAGGTGCTGCGATCCGCGCCGAGGACGGCAAGGTCTATACCGGCGCCAATATCGAGAACCTCTCCTTCCCGCAGGGTTGGTGCGCGGAGCCGACGGCCATCAGCGCCATGATCATGGGCGGGGCGAAGAAGATCGTCGAGATGGCCGTGATCGCCGAGAAGCTGCCGCTCTGCCCGCCTTGCGGCGGCTGCCGGCAGAAGATCTCGGAATTCGCCTCCAAGGACACGAAGATTTATCTCTGCGACGAAGCCGGCGTGCAGAAGACCATGACCATGGACGAACTGCTTCCCTTCAGCTTCGAGACCGAACTCTGATGCAGGCGGCGCTCGACCTGCTGAAGGCGCGTCTCGGCGGGCTTTCGCCGCGCTACGGCGTGATCCTCGGCTCCGGGCTCGGCTCGCTGGTGGCGGAGCTCAAGGATGCGGTTCGGATACCCTATCAGGATGTGCCGGGCTTTCCCGTCAGCGCCGTCTCAGGCCATGCAGGCGAGGTCGTGGCCGGCACGCTTGGTGGCGTGCCTGTCATCATGCTGTCGGGGCGTGTGCACTTCTACGAGAAGGGCGACGCCAACGCCATGCGGCGGCCGATCGAGGTGTTGAAGGCGCTCGGCGTCGAAGCGCTGATCCTGACGAACTCGGCGGGATCGCTGCGCGAGGATCTGGCGCCGGGATCGGTGATGCAGATCACCGACCATATCAACTATTCCGGCATCAACCCGCTGATCGGCGAGGAGAGCGACCGCCGCTTCGTGGGCATGACGAATGCCTATGATACCGAGCTTGCTGACGCGATGCGGCGGGCGGCGGAGACGACGGGAACGGCGCTATCGCAGGGCGTCTACATGTGGTTCTCCGGCCCGAGCTTCGAGACGCCGGCGGAGATCCGCATGGCGCGCATTCTCGGCGCCGATGCCGTGGGCATGTCGACCGTGCCTGAAGTGATCATCGCGCGAATGCTCGACATGAGGGTTGCGGCTGCTTCCGTTATCACCAACTATGGGGCCGGAATGACCGGTTCGGAACTGAGCCACGACGAAACCAAGGAGATGGCGCCCATCGGCGGTGCCCGTCTTGCCGCCATCCTGAAAGAGATGATCGCGGCTGGAGGAAATGACGCATGAGCAATCACTCGCTGAAGGAAACGGCGGCCGTGGCGCTGTCGTTGCTTGATCTCACCAACCTCAAGGACGACTGCACGGAAGCGCAGATCGAGGCCTTGTGCGCACGCGCGCAGACGCCCTACGGCAATAGCGCCGCGATCTGCATCTGGCCGCGCTTCGTCGCGCATGCGCGCTCGATCCTCGGCAGCGGCCATCCCGTGAAGATCGCCACCGTCGTCAACTTCCCCTCGGGCGACATGGAGGTCGCCGACGTGGCGGCGGAAACGCGCGAAGCGATCGCCGACGGCGCCGACGAGATCGACCTCGTCATTCCCTATCGCAAGTTCATCGCCGGCAGCGGCCGGGCGGTTACCGACATGGTGGCAGCCGTGCGCGCCGAATGCGGCGAGGCGGTGCTGTTGAAGGTGATCCTCGAGACCGGCGAGATCAAGGATGCGGCGATGATCCGCCGCGCCTCGGAGCTGGCTATCGAGGCAGGCGCCGATTTCATCAAGACCTCGACCGGCAAGGTGTCCGTCAACGCCACGCTTGAAGCCGCCGACATCATGCTGCGCGCCATTCGCCAGAGTGGTCGCAAGGTCGGCTTCAAGCCGGCGGGCGGCATTGCCTCTGTGGCGGATGCGGCGCTCTATCTGAGCCTTGCCGAGACGATCATGGCGCCCGACTGGCCGATGCCCTCGACGTTCCGCTTCGGTGCTTCGGGCGTGCTCGACGATATCCTCGCGGTTCTCTCAGGCACGCAATCGGCACCGGCGACCGCCGCGAGCTACTGAGATGATCCCGCAGGAGATCATTCGCCGCAAGCGCGACGGCGCGGTGCTGTCCGATGAGGATATCCAGGCGTTCATCGCAGCCCTTGCGGCGGGCAAGCTCTCCGAGGGGCAGGTCGGCGCCTTTGCCATGGCCGTGTGGTTCAAGGGGATGCGCCGCGAGGAGACCGTTTCGCTTACCATGGCGATGGCGCGCTCCGGCGACATGCTCGACTGGAGCGATCTGGACCGCCCGATCGCCGACAAGCATTCGACCGGCGGCGTCGGCGACAATGTCTCGCTGATGCTGGCGCCGATCGCGGCGGCCTGCGGGCTGGCGGTGCCGATGATCTCGGGGCGCGGGCTCGGCCATACCGGCGGGACGCTCGACAAGCTGGAATCCATATCAGGCTATACGGTTACCCCTGATGCCGTGCTGTTTCGCAAGGTGGTGCGTGAGGCGGGCTGCGCCATCATCGGCCAGACGGCGGCGCTGGCGCCTGCTGACGGCAAGCTCTACGCGGTGCGCGACGTGACGGCGACCGTCGATTCCATTCCGCTGATCACCGCCTCGATCCTGTCGAAGAAGCTGGCCGCCGGGCTGCAGACGCTGGTGCTGGACGTCAAGGTCGGCAACGGCGCCTTCATGGCCTCATCCGAGGAGGCCGAGCAACTGGCGCGGTCGCTGGTCGAGGTCGCGAATGGAGCCGGGCTGAAGACGTCGGCTGTCATCACCGACATGAACCAGCCGCTGGCAGATGCCGTCGGCAACGCGCTGGAGATCCGCAACGCGATCGCGTTCCTCGCGGGCGAGAAGAGCGGCACGCGGCTGGAGACGGTGGTTCTCGCCTTCGCGGCCGAGATGCTCGTCCAGTCGGGTGTCGCATCCTCGCGTGAGGGTGGCGAGGCGCGGGCGGCCGAGGCGCTGTCATCTGGTAAGGCGGCGGAGATATTCGGGCGTATGGCGCATATGCTGGGCGGGCCGTCCGACCTTCTGGAGAAGCCTGACAGCCATCTGCCGGCTGCCCCAGCCATCCGGCATGTCGTGGCCAAGCGCAACGGCTGGCTTGCTGCCTGCAACAGCAGGGATATCGGGATGAGCCTGATCGATCTCGGTGGCGGGCGGCGGCATCCGGATGACCGGATCGACCATCGGGTCGGGTTCAGCGATATCCTGCCGCTCGGCACGCGCGTCGAGCGCGGCGAGCCGATCGCCTTCGTGCATGCGGCGAGCGGTGATGCGGCGGAGATAGCGGCTGCGGCGTTTCAGGCGAACTACGTGATCGGCGACAGCGCGCCGGCGCTGCCACCAGTCATTTCATCGCGCTTCTGATCGATTACTGCTTCATGCTGAGCGAGCCGTCGGCGACCGCATAGGAGGCGAGCTTCTTCAGGAAGCTCATGCCGACAAGCGTCGAGGACAGGGCCTCGTCCTTGAGGACGAAAGCCTCGACATCGCGCACGCGGATGCCGCCGATCTCGACGCGGTCGAGCATGATATGCGCGGCCTTGGTCTGGCCGTTGGCGGTGTTGACCGAATAGCGGAAATCGAGCTGGTTGGCGGTGTAGCCGAGACGGCGGGCCATGGTCTCGTTGAGTGCGACATAGGTGGCGCCGGTGTCGATCAGGCCGGAGACCGACTTGCCGTTGATGCGGAAATCGCCGGTGTAGTGGCCCT
Source organism: Rhizobium sp. NPDC090275 (assembly GCF_044772225.1). Lineage (NCBI taxonomy): Bacteria > Pseudomonadati > Pseudomonadota > Alphaproteobacteria > Hyphomicrobiales > Rhizobiaceae > Rhizobium > Rhizobium sp. NPDC090275. The sequence goes on from NZ_JBIVYL010000005.1 coordinate 343,969, forward strand.
GCTGATCGGCCTGCAGGCGCATGCTGGTGCCATTGCCTGAGATTGCGGTCGTGGGGGTGGGATCGATCGCGCCGGAGACGAAATTGGCGGAGATCGGGCCTTCCGGGCGCGTAGGCGTGCTTCCGATGAAGGAAGGAACCTGTGTGGCAAGCACCGCGGCGATGCCTGCGAATATGACTGTACGCAAGAGCATGGAAACAGAAATCCTTCCTGTATAAACCGTGCATCATGCGCGGCCGTATCTTTAGCAGCTAAGCCACAATTGCTGAAAAGTTGCTAACGGCGGAAGGAGATAAGGCCTGGAAACATAGTCCAGGCCCCATGTAACATTTCAAATGGTAAACGGCTCGTTAATTACTTCGTGCCGTACATGCGGTCGCCGGCATCGCCGAGGCCGGGCATGATATAGCCCTTCTCGTTGAGATGGCTGTCGATCGAAGCCGTGTAGATCTTCACGTCGGGATGGGCCTCCTGGAAGTTCTTGATGCCCTCGGGGGCGGCAAGCAGGCAGAGGAAGCGGATGTTGGTCGCGCCGCGTTCCTTCAGCTTGTGAATGGCGGCGATCGAGGAATTGCCGGTCGCTAGCATCGGATCGACGACGATCATCAGGCGTTCGTCGAGCGCTTCGGGCGCCTTGAAATAGTATTCCACCGGCTGCAGCGTGTCGTGATCGCGGTACATGCCGATATGCGAGACGCGGGCGGAGGGGACCAGCTCCAGCATGCCTTCGAGCAGGCCGTTGCCGGCGCGCAGGATCGACACGAAGACCAGCTTCTTGCCTTCGAGGATTGGCGATTCCATCGTCTGCATCGGCGTTTCGATGGTTGCCATCGTCAGCTCGAGATCGCGCGTCACCTCGTAACACAGCAAGGTGGAGATTTCGCGCAACAGCCGGCGGAAGCTGCCCGTCGACGTTTCCTTGCGCCGCATGATGGTGAGTTTGTGCTGCACGAGCGGATGATCGATGACCGTTACGCCGTTCATGGCCGAGCCCTTTCTTTGGCTGTTCTTATAGCATGTTTCTTCCACGGAATTTGTCTCCGCCGCAAGAGCGGAGGGCAAATTGCCCCTATGATCCCCAATCTGGGATCCCCAATCCGGCCCCGATCGGGACGGATCAGAGCCTGCCCAGAAGCTCACTACGGGTGGCTTCGTCGACGAAGGCGGCCTCGATGCCGGTGCGGGTGATCGCATCGATCTCGGCGTCGCTGAAGCCGAAGACGGAGGAAGCGAGCTCGTATTCCCGCTCGAGCGAGGTGTGGAAGAAGGGCGGATCGTCGGAGCTGATGGTGACGCGCACGCCTTCATCTTTCAGCGCCCGCAGCGGGTGCGACTGGAAATCCGGGAAGACCTTGAGCGCGATGTTCGAGCCCGGGCAGACCTCCAGCACCGTGCCGAGATCGACCAGCCGCTTGACGAGATCTAAGTCCTCGATAGCGCGCACGCCGTGGCCGATACGGGCCGGGCGAACGGCATCGAGCGCATCGGCGACGCTGAAGGCGCCGCAAACCTCGCCGGCGTGTATGGTGAGGCCGAGGCCGGCGTCGCGGGCGATGTCGAAGGCGCGGGCATAATCCGCCACGCGGCCCATGCGCTCCTCGCCCGCGAGGTTGAAGCCGGTGATAAGAGGGTTGCGGGCGCTTGCGGCATATTCGGCGGCGCCGATGACGCTCTCGGGACCGAAGTGGCGTTCGCCGGTGACGATCAGCCGCGCCTCGATGCCCGATGCTGCCTTGGCGCGGCGGATGCCCTCGCACACGCCTGCGATATAAGCGTCGGCGCCGAGGCCGATGCGCTTGCCGTGATCGGGCGAGACGATGAGCTCGCTGTAGATCGTGCCGATCGCGGCGAGTTCGGCCAGATAGGTTTCGGTCAGCAACGCATAGTCCTCGTCGGTCTTGTAGACCTCGGAGATCTTGTCGTAGCACTCGAGGAAGCTTGCGAAATCATGCCAGACATAGGCGCCGTCCTTCAGATAGGCGCTGATGTCGATGTTGTACTTGCGGGCCTGCGCCAAAGTGAGCGCCGGGGGCGCGGCACCCTCCAGATGACAGTGCAGCTCGACCTTCTTCAAATGTGACGTCAAAGAAAACTCCTCCCGTGCGGGCCGGCGGGGATACGCAGGTGCTGCGCGATGGTCTCGCCGATATCGGCGTAGCTCGAACGAATGCCGAGATTGCGCGGGCGATGGCCGGGACCGTAGGCGATGATGGGAACCCGCTCGCGGGTGTGGTCGGTGCCGCGCCAGGTCGGGTCGCAGCCGTGATCAGCGGTAATGATGACGAGATCGCCGGGCTTCAGCTTGCCGCCGACTTTCGACAGGCGCGCGTCGAAGGCCTCGAGAGCCGCGGCATAGCCCGGCACGTCGCGGCGGTGGCCGTAGAGCATGTCGAAATCGACGAAATTGGTGAAGACGAGATCGCCATCCTCGGCGACATCCATGGCTTCCAGCGTCGCGTCCATCAGCGCCGCATTGCCGTTGGCCTTGACGACACGCGACACGCCCTGGTGGGCGAAGATATCGCCGACCTTGCCGACGGCATGGACGGTGCGGCCTTCCTTCACCAACCTGTCGAGCAGAGTCGGTTCGGGCGGCGGCACGGAGAAATCGCGGCGGTTGCCGGTGCGCTCGAAGCTCGTCCTGGTTTCGCCGACGAAGGGGCGCGCAATGACGCGGCCGATGTTTTCGCGGTCGAGAAGGGCGCGGGCGATGGCGCAGAAGGTCATCAGCCGCTCGAGGCCGAAATGCTTCTCGTGGGCGGCGACCTGGAAGACGGAGTCAGACGAGGTGTAGCAGATCGGCTTGCCGGTGCGGATGTGTTCCTCGCCGTAGCGGGCAATGATGTCGGTGCCGGACGCGTGGCAATTGCCGAGGATGCCGGGCACTTCGGCGGCGCGGCACAAGGCTTCAACCAATTCGGGCGCGAAGGCATCGCCCTCGGTCGGGAAGTAGCCCCAGTCGAAATTGACGGGCGTGCCAGCGATCTCCCAATGGCCTGATGGCGTGTCCTTGCCGCGGGAGACCTCGTTGGCCGAGCCGAAGCTGGCGTAGACCTTCTCGGCCATCGGCATGCCCACGGGGACCTTGCCGGATGCCGCCTTGGCGAGATGCAGGAGGCCGAGCGCGGACAGGTTCGGCAGCTTCAGCGGTCCCGATCTCAGGCCCTCGCGGTCGCCCAGGCCGGCGGCACAGAATTCGGCGATATGGCCGAGCGTATCCGCCCCCTCGTCACCATAGGCGGCCGCATCCGGCGCGCCACCGACGCCGAAGGAATCCATCACGAATAGAAAGGCACGCGGCATGTTTCACCCGACACTAAAAAGCTGGCGCGCCGGATTGCCGGCCGCAGGGTCACAAGCCTTATAACGGAGACGGGAGGATGGCAAATGCGAGCGCGGCGCGGCCGTGCTCAGCAGTCGCTGCAGAGCACGTTGTCGCCCTGGCGCTGCCGGTAATAATAGGTGCGGCTGATGGTGAGAGTGCTGTTGTTCGGCATGAGATTGGGCGCGAAGAGGAACAGCTTGTAGGGTATGGACAGCTCTGAGCGGACGAGGAAGCTGTTGGCCTTCTTCAGATCGGTCGGCACGGTCACGGCGGAATTGACCGTGTAGGGGCGGCTGTTGTCCTGCGCCCAGGACCATTTGACGGTTGGGTTGGCGGCAGCATCGATCTGGATGCCTGTTATCTTCAAGCTCAGCGTCGTTCCGGCATTGTAAGGCACGAAGATCGCGGCTGCGGCATTGGGCATGTCCGCGAGCCAGGACTTCGTCACGGTCTGCTGCTGGGTGACGATATCCGCCACGGTGGCGGCTGCACGCGAGGCGCGCTTGCTGACGCTGAGACCGATGGTGATCTCGAAGGCGCCGACATAGAGCATCACGAGGATCGGGAAGAGAATGGCGAACTCGATCGCACCCATACCATCGCGGTCACCCGCGAAGCGACGAGAAAGGGCCTTTAGCTTGGTGATTGCGCTGCGGATCCTCATCACGGGTATTGCTCGTTCTGGAACGCGGCGGTTGCGACAATCAGGAAGTAGGCCGAGGATCCGTCGGATGGCCTGACATTAGAGATGTAAGGGCGGATGAGATCGCCGATGACCTGCCATTTGTAATAGGCCCGCACCATGTTGATGGTCCCGGCACCGCCAGGCGCGTATTGAAGCGCCGATGTGTCGAGATCCGAAAAGGTGGCCGTCGATTTCTTCGGGATGGTGGTCGGAATGGCCGCAAAGGTAGAAAACTTCTGGACATCGACGAATAGTTTGCTCGGCGTAGCCGCCTCCGTCGAAGAGCAGGTGATCAGGATCGAGATTTCCTTGCAGAAGGCGGTGCGAAATGCCGTGCGGTCGGTATTGGCAGCCGTGATCTGGCCGGTCCGGATCTTGCGGCTCATCGTATCGACAGCGTTGGACACGAGCTCTTCGCCAGCGAATGCAATGAACGTCTCGATGATCGCGAAGACCACCATGAAATAGGGAATGGCAAGAAGCGCGAATTCGATCGCCGCGGCGCCGTCACGCGAGCGCCTGAAAGCGGCAATGGACCACCGCCGCCTGCATTCGCGCCGATCCGTCCGTTCCGCTGTTTGATCCAATTCCGTCATGGCCTGCATCCGACACAGCTTCGATCACGCACTTTTAAGTGCCGAACGTTGATTTTCCGTTTCAAGCCGGTTCAGAAATTTAACAACAAGTAAAAGAGAACTGTTTGCTCAAGGCCCAGCCGTGGCGGCGCCGGCGCCCGCTGCCGCCGTCGTGTCGCTGTGCTGTTCGCAGTTCGGCGTGCACGAGAGCACCGTGCGCTCGGTCTGGCGGAATACGCGCACCGTGTTGGCTTCATCGATGGAGACGAGAATGCTCTGGTCGAGGATGGCGTTGCCGTCTGCGTCGAGCAGGACGAGATTGGTGCTGCCGAAGCTGCGGCCCGTGAGCACGATGGTCTTGGCGTCGGCGACCGTCGCATCCGCCACCTTGGCATTGCCGACGATGACCTTGCTGACGGGACGATCAAGCTTCAGCACGCGCGCCTGATCCATGTAGACCCTGAGCATCTGCTGCTGTTGGGCGAACGCGGGTGCGCAAGCCGCGGCGGCGGCAAGAACACTGGCAAGGACTAGCCTTATGCCGCTCAATGACATCTGGATTCTCTCACGATCACGACGCTAACTTACCGAGAGCATAGAAAAAAATGGTGCATGAAACCTTAATACCGGAGTGATCCCGTCCATAACGAGACGTTAACGCGTCCCGACCAGTACTGAAATGAGGCAAACTGCTTCCATGAGCGCGGATCAGGTAACGGCTTGAGGCGCCGCCCCATCAGAAATCCCTTATTCAGCAGTAACTTCCGCATGATATTTAAATTTCTACGGAACTACTGAAACGATTACTTACCATAGCGGCTGACTGCTTCTCATTTACACATTGGTAACCCATTTTTTTAAGCCGATTGAAAGAGCGGTTCGTTAGGTTGTGCTCATCCGATCAACGGCAAACAGTTGGCGGACGTGCTGAACATCAACTGGAGTTAGGAGTTATCATGACCAAGCTTGTAAGCCGTTTTCTGAAAGACGAATCCGGCGCGACCGCAATTGAATACGGCCTGATCGCAGCGCTCATTTCCGTAGCGCTCATCACCGGCGCATCGGCGCTCGGCAGCAAACTGAACATCATGTTCAACAACCTGTCGAACACGATCTCTTCCAAGACCCCGACCTGATATCGCCTTCGGCGACACGATATACGCCAGACCTTAACGGGTCTGGCGCTAAACATAGGCTCACGCGAACACGCGGTGGGCCTTTTGTATTAAGGATCGATAGCAGAATGATCGCAGCTTCCGTCTTTGTGATATTCCCGCTGTGCCTCGCAATCGCGGCATTTTCCGATCTGTTCACGATGACGATCCCGAACAGGATCTCCATCATTCTCATTGCGTCTTTCTTCGCCATCGCGCTTTTGACCGGCATGCCGCTTGCCCAGGTCGGCAACCATGCCGCCGGTGCGCTTGCCGTATTCGTCGTCTGCTTCATCCTTTTCGCCACCAACACAATGGGCGGCGGCGACGCCAAGCTCCTGACGGCATCCGCACTCTGGTTCGGCCTCAACCCAGCCATTATCGAGTTTCTGGGCTATGTCGGCATCTTCGGTGGCTTGATCACCTTGATCATCGTGATGATCCGGATGCAGGCGAACACGATTCTCGCGATCGGTCTCCCTGTTCCAAACTCCATTCTCATGGCCAAGAAGATCCCATACGGCATCGCAATCGCGATCGGCGGTTTTCTTGCATTTCCGTCTTCGCCGCTGTTCATGAGCGCGCTGCAGGGCCTGAAATAAAGGCGCTTAAGCGCTTGTTAACCTAAGATCGAAGTCTTTCGTTAACTATAATTACACCAATTGGAGCCAATTCTCCGGAACGAATATTTCGATTCCCTGGGGAACGCTGATGAAACCCGCCCGCATATTGATCCTTGGAGTGGCCGTCGTCGCCGCCGGTCTGGCCGGCGTTCTGGCGATGAGCCTTGCCGGCCGTGGCGGATCGGTCGTGACCCAGGTCCAGCAGGTGGTCGAGAAGGAACCGACCGTCAACGTGCTGGTCTCCAGCGCCAATCTTCCCGTCGGCGCACGGCTCGACGACAAGGCGGCGCACTGGATGGCCTGGCCACAGGGTGGCGTCGTACAAGGTTTCATCACCGAAACCGACAAGCCGGATGCGATCAAGGACCTGCAGGGCGCCGTCGTGCGCATGCCGATCTTCGAAGGTGAGCCGATCCGCGCGGAAAAGATCGCCGATTCCAACAGCCGCATCATGTCGTCGCTGCTGCCCTCGGGCAAGCGGGCCGTCGCAACCGAGATCTCGGTCGCGACGGGCGCCGGCGGCTTCATTCTGCCGAACGACCGCGTCGACGTGATCATGGTGCGCAAGGAGAAGACCGGCGACAAGTATCTGACCGAGACCGTGCTCAATAACGTGCGCGTACTCGCGATCGACCAGCAGGTTCAGGAAAAGGACGATGGCTCCAAGGCCGTGGTCGGTACGACCGCGACGCTGGAACTGACACCCGACCAGACCAAGGTTCTGGCGGTTGCCCAGCAGATGGCCGACCGCCTCTCGCTGGCACTGCGCTCGGTCGCCGACGCCCGCGAGCCGGATACCAAGGCCGCCGACTACCTGCTCAGCGGCGACAACGGTAGCTCCATCGTTCAGGTCATCAAGTCAGGCGCCATCGTCACCGACAGCGCGCCTTCGAAAGCCGAGTAGAGGAAACGGATATGGGCAACTCAACACGGCACATGAAACATCTGATGGCAGGCTGCCTGTCGTTGACGATCGGCTTTACCGGCGTCGCGCCGGGCTTTCTCGCGCCTATCATCGGTGTCAGCACCGCACAGGCGGCCGCCGACGGCATGGTCAACATCACGCAGACTGGCCCCGGCGCACATCGCAGCCTCAAGCTCGGCCTGAAAAAGGCTATTGTCATCGACCTTCCCGTCGATGCGCACGATATTCTCGTCTCCGACCCTGAAATGGCCGATGCGGTGACGCGTTCCTCGCGGCGCATCTACCTCTTCGGCAAGACGGTCGGGCAGACCAACATCTTCATCTTCGGCGCCGATGGCCAGCAGATCGTCAGCCTCGATATCGCGATCGAACGCGACGTCAGCGGCCTGCAGAACAACCTGCGCCGTTTCATTCCCGATTCCAACATCAACGTCGAGATCGTCTCCGATAACATCGTGCTGACCGGCACAGTGCGCACGCCGCAGGACGCAGCGCAGGCGGCTGATCTGGCCGGCGTCTTCCTGAAGGGCGGTGAGGCGACGACGCGCACGGAGACGGCCAGCAGCCAGAGCGGCGGCGACGGATCGGTTGCTCTGTTTGCGGAAAACCGCCAGCAGTCGCAGGTGATCAACCTGCTGCAGATCGAGGGTGAAGACCAGGTCACGCTGAAGGTGACCATCGCCGAGGTTCGCCGCGAGATTCTGAAGCAGATCGGCTTCGACAATCTGGTCTCCAACTCCGGCGGCCTCAGCGTTGCTCAGCTTGGCGCTCCCAGCAGCAGCGCCTCGACCGCAACGCTCGGCGGCGGACTGGCGGCGCTGTTCAAGAGCTCGATCGGCAAATACGATATTTCGACCTACCTGAGCGCACTGGAACAGGCGAAAGTCGTGAAGACGCTGGCAGAGCCGACGCTGACCGCCATTTCCGGACAAGCGGCAACGTTCAACTCCGGTGGTCAGGTTCTCTACTCGACGACCGACAACGACGGCAACGTCACCGTCACCCCCTATAATTACGGTATCAGCCTTGCCTTCAAGCCTGTTGTGCTTTCTTCGGGCCGCATCAGCCTGGAGATCAAGACCAACGTGTCTGAACCGGCACCTTCGGTCAGCGGTTCGGCACCGACCTACCAGCGCCGTTCGGCCGAGACATCCGTCGAACTCCCCTCCGGCGGCTCGATCGCATTGGCGGGCCTCATCCGCGACAACGTCGCGCAGACTTCGAACGGAACGCCCGGCGCCAACAAGATTCCGTTGCTCGGCACCCTGTTTCGCCAGCGCACGGTCGAGCGCGACGAGACCGAGCTCGTCATCATCGCAACGCCTTATCTCGTGCGTCCCGTCGCCCGCAATCAGCTGAACCGGCCTGACGACAATTTCAGCCCGGAGAACGACGGCGCAGCATTCTTCATGAACCGCGTCAACAAGGTCTATGGCGGCAAGACGCCGGTCGCCGACGCCCAGTTCCACGGTTCAATCGGGTTCATCTACAAATGAGCGAAGCGGGATCAGCAATGGCACAACACAGAGACACGCCTATGGCCAAGATCAAGACCAGCGCCCGCCGCCGCGGCTTTTCGACACCGCTTATCGCAGCCGCCGCAATCGCGGCCGCCCTGCTTTCGGGCTGCGCCTCGCGCGACGACCTGACGACGGGCGGCATTCCGGATGATTACCGCCAGCGCCATCCGATCGTGGTGACGGAAGCCGAACAGTCGGTGGACATCCCTGTCGCCTCGACAGACCGCCGGCTCAACACCGCGCAGCGAGACATGATCCGCGGCTTCGCGCAGAACTACGGCTCGCGCGCCACCGGCCCGGTCTACCTGCTGACGCCCGAGGGATCGCCGAACTCCAACGCGGCTCGCCAGCTGCGTGGCCAGGTGCGCGCCGAACTCTCCGCACGCGGCATCGCGAGCTCGAAAATCGTCAACAGCTCCTACGTGACGCTCGACGCCAAGGACGCGGCGCCGATCCGGCTGACCTTCGTGGGCACGACCGCAATGACCTCGCAGTGCGGCCAGTGGCCCAAGGACATGATCAACGACTTCAGCAACCAGAACTACTATAATTTCGGCTGCGCGACCCAGAACAACCTCGCGGCACAGATCGCCAATCCTGAGGATCTCGTCGCGCCGCGCGGCATGACGCCGATCGATGCGACACGCCGCAACGCCGCCATCAAGGAATATCGCGAACGCACCTCGAACATCGAAGACTCCACCAGCAACAATGCTGCCGGCAGCTTCTGATCAGGTCAGGATTGACGATGAGCACGGTTGAATACGACATCACGAACACCGCCGACCTCCAGCAAGCCGAAGAGGCCATGCGCATGGGCGAGTTGGACAACATGCGCCCGCTTCCGCGCATCTCTGTCCACGCCTTTTGCGAGAGCGAAGAACTGCAGCGGGTGATGGAACGCTGCGGCAACGACCGTCGCCTGTCGAAGGTCAGTCTGCGCATCACCAGCGGCGGCATCGCGGCCGCGGCCAACATGTTTGCCAGCGCGCCGACGCCGAACCTTATCATTCTCGAAACACGCGCCAGCAGCGCCGGCCTGCTCAACGAACTCGCGCCGCTGGCAGCGGTCTGCGACCCCTCGACCAAGGTCATCATCGTCGGGTACCACAACGATATCGCGCTCTATCGCGAGCTGATCCGCAACGGCATCTCCGAATATATCGTCCAGCCGGTTGCGATGCCCGACATCATGACGGCGATGGCGACGATCTTCGTCGATCCCGATGCCGAGCCATTGGGGCGCAGCATCGCCTTCATCGGCGCCAAGGGCGGCGTCGGCTCATCCACCATCGCGCATAACTGCGCCTTCGGTATTTCACGGCTGTTTTCGACCGAGACGATCCTCGCCGATCTCGACCTGCCATACGGAACCGCCAATATCGACTTCGACCAGGACCCGACGCAGGGGATTGCCGAAGCGGTCTATGCCCCGGAGCGGCTGGACGAGATGTTCCTCGATCGCCTGCTGACGAAGTGCTCGGAGAATCTCTCCCTGCTCGCGGCACCGTCGATCCTCGACCGCGCCTATGATTTCGACGGACACGCTTTCCAGCCGGTCATGGAAGTGCTGCAGCGCAGTGCGCCGGTGACCGTTCTCGACATCCCGCACGCCTGGTCGGAGTGGACCCGCTCGGTGCTGGCTGCCGCCGATGAGGTGGTTATCTGCGCATCGCCAGATCTCGCCAATCTGCGCAACACGAAGAACCTGATCGACGCGCTGCGCAAGATGCGGCCGAACGACAAGGCGCCGCACCTCGTTCTCAACCAGGTGGGCATGCCGAAGCGTCCCGAGATCAGCCCGTCGGATTTCTGCGAGCCGCTCGAATGCGAGCCCGTCGCCATCATCCCGTTCGACAGCAACCTGTTCGGAACGGCTGCCAATAGCGGCCGGATGATCTCGGAGATGGATCCGAAATCGCCGACGGCCGAGACCTTCTCGCAGCTGTCGCACATCGTTACCGGGCGCATCGCTGTCAAGAAGGCGAGGAAGAGCAGTCTTCTCAGCCTCCTGAAACGCAAGTAGCCCACCAGAAGTGGAATAAGGCATGTTCGGAAAACGCGGAAACGAAGGATCTGGTAAGGCGGGCGGCACGATCGCGCCACCGCCGCCTGTTGCTGCGCCTTCCTCGTCGTCGGCGCCTGCCGTCTTCGTCGAGCCGCAGCGCGAGCAGACCCGCCAGCAGGTGGCGCCGCCGCCGATGCAGACGCCGCAGCGCAAGCGCCCTGCCCGCACCGACGAATATTACGACACCAAGGCGCAGGTCTTCTCGGCGCTGATCGACACGATCGACCTGTCGCAGCTCGCCAAGCTCGATGGCGAGAGCGCGCGCGAGGAAATCCGCGATATCGTCAACGATATCATCACGATCAAGAACTTCGCGATGTCGATCTCCGAGCAGGAAGAGCTGCTCGACGATATCTGCAACGACGTTCTCGGCTATGGTCCGCTGGAACCGCTCCTGGCGCGCGACGACATCGCCGACATCATGGTCAACGGCTCCGGCAAGACCTTCATCGAAGTGGGCGGCAAGACGCTGGAATCGGAAGTGCGCTTCCGCGACAACGCGCAGCTGCTTTCGATCTGCCAGCGTATCGTCAGCCAGGTCGGCCGCCGCGTCGATGAATCGAGCCCGATCTGCGACGCCCGTCTTCCCGACGGCTCACGCGTCAACGTCATCGCGCCGCCGCTCGCCATCGACGGTCCGGCGCTCACCATTCGTAAGTTCAAGAAGGACAAGCTGACGCTCGACCAGCTGGTGCGCTTCGGGGCGATCACGCCCGAGGGCGCGACGCTGCTGCAGATCATCGGCCGCGTCCGCTGCAACATCGTCATCTCCGGCGGTACCGGCTCGGGCAAGACGACGCTTCTGAACTGCCTCACCAACTATATCGATCGCGACGAGCGCGTCATCACCTGCGAGGACACGGCCGAACTGCAGCTGCAGCAGCCGCATGTGGTGCGTCTGGAAACCCGCCCGCCGAATATCGAAGGCGAAGGCGAGATCACCATGCGCGATCTCGTCAAGAACTGCCTGCGTATGCGCCCCGAACGCATCATCGTCGGCGAAGTGCGCGGACCCGAGGTTTTCGACCTCCTGCAGGCGATGAACACCGGCCACGACGGCTCGATGGGCACGATCCACTCCAACTCGCCGCGCGAATGCCTGAGCCGTATCGAATCAATGATCGCCATGGGCGGCTATTCGCTGCCGGCCAAGACCGTTCGCGAGATCATCTCGAACTCGGTCGACGTCATCGTCCAGGCCGCGCGTCTTCGCGACGGCTCGCGCCGTATCACGCAGATCACCGAGGTGATCGGCATGGAAGGCGACGTGATCATCACCCAGGATCTGATGCGCTACGAGATCGAGGGCGAAGACGCGGCCGGAAAGATCATCGGCCGGCACAAGTCGACCGGTATCGGCAAGCCGAATTTCTGGGATCGCGCCCGCTACTACAACGAAGAGAAGCGGCTCGCCGCGGCGCTCGACGAAATGGAAGAGAAGTCGAAGGATTAAGATTATGTTCGGTTTCGATCCGATCGTGCTGGGTATCGTGCTGCTCGTGGCCATTTCGGCCGGCGCGGTATGTTACGGCCTGCTCTTTTCGCGGATGGAAACCGAAAAGAAGGCGGCAAGCCGCGTCAGCCGCGTGGCATCCGCCGAACTCGACAAGCAGAACGTCAAGGCCGCACGCGACCGTGTCCAGGAAATGTCGAAGCGCCGCAAGTCGATGCAGGACAACCTGAAGGATCTTGAGAAGCGGCAGCAGGAAAACGCCAAGAAAAAGCTGACGCTGAAATCACGGCTGACGCAGGCCGGCCTCTCGATCACACCCAGCCGCTTCTACATGTTCAGCGGCATTTTCGGCTTTATCCTGATGTTCGTCGCGTTCCTGGCCGGCGCCCCCACCATGGTGGTGCTCGGGCTGCCTGTTGTGGCGGGGCTCGGGCTGCCGCGCTGGATCCTCGGCTTCCTGATCAAGCGCCGCCAGAACAAGTTCCTCGACGAGTTCCCGAACGCGCTCGATGTTATCGTGCGATCGATCAAATCCGGCCTGCCGCTCAACGACGCGATCCGCCTGATCGCCAACGAGGGCAAGGAACCGGTCAAGGGCGAGTTCCGGCGCGTGGTCGAATCCCAGCAGGTGGGTCTCAGCGTGCCCGATGCCTGCACGCGCATGGGCAACCACATGCCGCTGCAGGAAGTGAACTTCTTCGCGATCGTTATCGCCATCCAATCTCAGGCGGGCGGCAACCTCTCCGAAGCGATCGGCAACCTCGCAAAGGTGCTGCGCGAGCGCAAGAAGATGAAGGCCAAGGTCAAGGCGCTCTCAATGGAAGCCAAGGCGTCCGCGGTCATCATCGGCGCGCTGCCGTTCATCGTCGCGACGCTCGTTTACCTGACGTCACCGCAATACATGATGGTTCTCTTCACCGACCCGCGCGGTCACCTGATCATGGGCGCTTCGGCGGTGTGGATGTCGATCGGCATCTTCGTCATGCGCAACATGGTCAATTTCGATATCTAACAGAGGCAATGCGATGTCGTCCGATCTTGCGAGTTCCCTGACCGACCCCTCGATGCTGATCGCGGTGCTGGTGGCGCTGGCGGTGTTCGCGACGCTCTACACGCTCGCCATCCCCTTCTTCGAGCGCGGCGATCTCAACCAGCGCATGAAGGCGGTATCGACGGAGCGCGAACAGATGCGCGCCCGCGAACGCGCGCGAATGAATGCCGAGACGACGGGCAAGGCTTCGCTGCGCACACAGAACAACCGTTCGGTTCGCCAGATTGTCGAGCGCTTCAACCTGCGCGAGGCGCTGGTCGACGAAAACACCATGAACAAGCTGAAGGCCGCCGGCTATCGCTCGGAAAACGCGCTCAACATGTTCCTGGTGGCGCGTTTCCTCTTGCCCTTCTGCTTTTTCGCGCTTGCCATTTTCTGGGTGTTCGGCCTCGATCACCTCGCCGACAAGCCAACGCCGATCCGCTTCCTCGCAACGCTCTTCTTCGCCTATCTCGGCTTCTACGCACCGAATATCTTCATCTCCAACAAGATGAAAAAGCGGCAGCATTCGATCAAGCGTGCTTGGCCGGATGCGCTGGACCTGATGCTGATCTGCGTCGAATCCGGTATCTCGATCGAAGCCGCGATGCGGCGCGTGTCCGAAGAACTCGGCGAGGCCTCTCCGCCGCTCGCGGAAGAAATGGTGCTGACGACGGCAGAGCTTTCCTTCCTGCCGGATCGCCGCATGGCGCTCGAAAATCTCGGTACGCGAACGCAGATCCCGATCGTGCAGTCGGTCGTGCAGGCGCTGATGCAGGCCGACCGCTACGGGACGCCGATCTCGCAGGCGCTGCGCGTCCTTGCGCAGGAAGGCCGCGACGAGCGCATGAACGAGGCGGAGAAGAAGGCCGCCGCATTGCCGCCGAAGCTGACCGTGCCAATGATCCTGTTCTTCCTGCCGGTTCTGGTCGCCGTCATTCTCGGACCGGCCGGCATCCAGGTCGCAGACCGGTTCTAAGCGCATCGATCGTCAGCCGGCGTTTCCACACCACCGATTTTTAGGATGGACCGTTATGCGGGGTCGTGTGACATTGGATCACGTCACCCCCATCCACGGACCATCGCCATGTCGTAGCTCAGCGTCTTTCTCAGCATTCTCGCAACGCTCTCGATCGGCGCGATGAGCCCCGGGCCCAGCTTCGTTCTCGTTTCCAGGATCGCCGTGTCGCGCTCGCGCATCGACGGGCTTGCGGCGGCCGTCGGCATGGGTCTCGGCGGGGTGTTGTTCAGCATCCTGGCTCTGGCGGGGTTGACCGCCCTGCTCTCGCAGTTCGGCTGGCTCTATCTGGCGCTGAAGATCATGGGCGGGCTCTATCTCGCCTATATCGCCTACAGGATCTGGCGCGGCGCCGGGGAGCCGCTTGAGATCGGCGAGACGACCGCCGCCAGCCGCGCCATCGGCCGCAGCTTCATGACGGCGTTCCTGACGCAGGTCAGCAATCCGAAGACGATCGTCGTCTATGCCAGCATTTTCGCGGCTCTCTTGCCGAAGACCATTCCGCTGGAATTGTTCGTGGCGATCCCGCTCGGCGTCTTTGCCGTCGAGGCCGGGTGGTACACGATCGTGGCGCTGGCTTTCTCGGCCCGGCACCCGCGCCGGATCTATCTCGCCGCGAAGAAGTGGATCGACCGCGCGGCCGGCGCCGTCATGGCCGGACTTGGCCTGCAGCTTGTCGTGTCAGGCCTGAGCGGCCGTTAGACTGGTCAGTTGGCGCTGCTTGCTTCGGTGCCGACATCCTTGGCGGCGAGCTTCTGCCAGGAATTCTGCTGCGACATCATCGAGCGGAGATAGGCGACGTTGGCATCGGCCTGCTGCGGCGAGAGTTCGCCGCGGGCGATCTTTTCAGCTTCCGGGAAGCGGCCCTGCAGGCCGACGACGAGCGCGAGATTCTGGCGCACGCGGCTATCGGCCGTCGGCTGGCTTGCTGCCTGGCGCAGATAGGTTTCGGCGGTCCTGAGATCACGGGTCAGCACGTAGGACATGCCGAGATTGGAGAGGATCGACGGCTCGCCCGGCTGCAGATCGAGCGCGTCGCGATAGCGCTGGCGCGCCTCGCTCGAACGGCCGAGCTGATCGAGGATGGCGCCCTGCGCGGAGACGAGCTTCCAATCAGGACGGTCGGCCGTCTGGGCGCGGCCGATGGTGTCAAGCGCCTGCTGCAACTGCCCGGCGGCGGCCTGCGCCTTGCCGTAGGCAGCAAGCACGTTGCGATCCTGCGGATTGGCGATCGCCACCTGCTGCATGACGGCGAGCGCCTGGGCGTCCCTGCCCTGCATGCGCAGGAGATTGGCGTAGTTGACGCCGTTGACGGGATCGCGCGGGTTCTTCTCGTAGGCCTGGCCGACGCGATCGGTGGCGGAGCGCACTTCCTGATCGTTCATCGTCTCGACCGGCTTGTTCAGCGCGACCGGGATCGAGCCCGTCGTCATCTTGTCCTTGGTGGTGTTGCAGCCGGCCAGCATCAGGGCCAGCATCGCGATTGCCGCACACTGGAGAAGACGGGTTTTCGAATAAGTGTCGACCAAAGCAGTCATCGCGGTTTCCTGAAATCAGAAATCGGCGCCTGACCTAAAAGCGGAACAGGGAAAGGCTTTGACGCAATCTACGCTCAAGCAATAGTCTGTTAACCCTAACGGAACGTTAAGATGCGATTCCCGGACGCCCCCGAAGGATAAACAATGCCGCCGTTCCAGTTCATAGAGAGACCGACCCCCTTCAGTAGCAAGGGCGGCTCGACCCTGCCGATCTTCGCCGTCACACCGGCGCATATCGAAACCGGGACGATCGATCCGATCGCGCTCGATTGGGCGAAAAAGGCGGGTTACAAGGCGGAAAGCGGCTCGCTGTTGCTGATCCCGACGGCGGAAGGCCATCTCGGCGGTGCGCTGTTCGGCCTCGGCACCAATCCTTCCGAACACCCCTATATCACCGGCAAGCTGGCGCGCGCGCTGCCGGCGGGCGACTGGCATATCGAGACGGCGCCGCTGACGGCCAACCGGCTGGCGCTCGGCTTCGGCCTCGGGAGCTACCGTTTCGACCGCTACAAATCCGAAAAGCAACCGGCCGGCACGCTGATGATCCCGCGCGATGCGGATGCCGCCGATATCAAGCGGCAACTGGCCGGCGTGTTCCTTGCGCGCGACCTGATCAATACCCCCACCAACGACATGGGTCCGAACGAGCTGGAAGCGGCGTTCCGCGGGCTTGCGGCGCATTACAAGGCGGAGATCTCGGTGATCTCGGGCGACGATCTCCGTCATAATTTCCCTCTCGTGCACACGGTCGGCCGCGCCAGCGCCGACGCGCCGCGCCTGATGGAACTGCGCTGGGGCAAGAAGGGCCATCGCAAGATCACGCTCGTCGGCAAGGGCGTGTGCTTCGACACCGGCGGTCTCGACATCAAGCCCGCCTCCTCCATGCTTCTGATGAAGAAGGACATGGGGGGTGCTGCCAACGTCATGGGCCTGGCGCTGATGATCATGGATGCCAAGCTGAAGGTTGACCTCCGCGTCGTCATTCCCGTGGTCGAGAACTCGATCTCGTCGAACGCCTTCCGCCCTGGCGACATCTACAAGAGCCGCAAGGGCTTGACGGTGCAGATCGACAACACCGATGCCGAGGGTCGGCTGATCCTCGCCGACGCGCTTGCTTATGCCGACGAGGAAGAGCCCGACCTGATGATCGACATGGCGACGCTGACGGGGGCAGCGCGCGTGGCGCTCGGACCCGACCTGCCGCCCTTCTTCACCGACGATACGGATCTCGCCCGCGACCTGATGGAATCGAGTATCGAGACCGACGATCCGCTGTGGCGGTTGCCGCTCTATGCCGGCTACGAAAAGGACATCCGCGCCAAGTTCGCCGACATCACCAATGCACCGGCAGGCGGCATGGCGGGCGCGATCACGGCGGCGCTGTTCCTCAAGCGCTTCGTCAGCCATGCCAAGAGCTGGGCGCATTTCGACATTTACGGCTGGGCGCCTTCGGAGCGTCCGCACTCGCCCGGCGGCGGCGAGGCGCAGGCGATCCGGGCGCTTTACCACCACATCCGCGAGAGCGTTCGTTAGAGCGCGTCGCGATCGTTAAAATTTTATTCACCCTGTGGGGCGGCAGATCAGCCGCCCCATTGCGTTGTGCGGATACGTGCCGGAAAATGGAACGCAGGCGTAACGAATGCGGGAGGGGCCGTGCCGATCGAATTGACCGCATCGCAGGCGCTCGGGCTTTGGCATGGCGTCTCGCTCGACCAGGTTCGCCACGACGACCGCGATTTGACATTGCGCCAGATGGCGATCCTGCTGCATATCTATCTCGTGCCGCCGCCGCATACCGTGCGCGGGCTGGCCGCCGAGCTCAACGTTACCAAACCGGTCATCACCCGCGCGCTCGATACGATGGGCGAGATGGGGTTGGTGGACCGGGTGCGCGATGACAGCGACCGGCGCAACGTGCTGATCAAGCGTACCGTGGGCGGCGCGCTTTACCTGGAAAAACTGGGCGACCGTGTGCGCGAGCACGGGCGCCGGCTGTGACTTTGAGGACAAGACCATGACCACGCTCGACCGCCGCCTTCACGCCTTCAGGGAAGACCTCGCCGAGCGCGGGCTGGAAGGGCAGGTCACGGCGCAGCGCTTTACCGACGGGACGCCGGCGCGCATTGCAGTGCCGGTCGTGGGGCTAAGGCCGCGACCTGACGCGACCGTTGGTATCGACACCGAGCTCTTGTTCGGCGAGGACGTGACCGTGCTCGACCGCGCCGAGGGATGGTGCTGGATCAAGGCGCGGTCGGACAATTACGTCGGCTATCTGCCCGAGAGCGCGGTGAGCGATAAGGGGCCCGGGCCGACCCATATCGTCACCGTTCAGCGCACCTTCCTCTATCGCGAGCCGGAGCTGCGCAAACCCTATAACGACATTCTTTCGATGGGCAGCCGCGTCGCCGTTGCCGGCACCGCCGAGGCGCGCGGCAACCACTATGTGACGCTGGAAGACGGCACGGCGATCTTCGCCAAGCATGTGCAGCCGATCGGCGCGCTTGACGGCGAGGACTATGTCGATATCGCCGCCCGCTTTGTCGAAACGCCCTATCTCTGGGGCGGACGCTCAGGGCTCGGGATCGACTGCTCCGGCCTGGTGCAGCTTTCCATGCTGATGACCGGCCGCGCCGCGCCGCGCGATACCGACATGCAGGCGGCTGGACTGGGCGCACCGATTGCGCGCGAGGAGCTGCGGCGCGGCGACCTGGTGTTCTGGAAGGGGCATGTGGCGATCATGGAGGATGCGGAAACAATCCTGCACGCGACCGGCCACACCATGACGGTGGTACGCGAGAATTTCGAAGAGGCCGTCCAGCGCATCGGCTGGCTCTACGAGCAGCCCAACGGCTACCGCCGCCCGATCATGTAACCGGCGGCTTCGGCCATACGGTGACGCCGCCGGACCAGGTCTCGAAGGCCTTGGACAATCGCAGGACCCTCATGTCGTCGAAGCGGGGGCCGACGATCTGCAGGCCGATCGGCATGCCGGATCGGGAAAAGCCGCAATTGATCGACGAGGCCGGCTGCTCCGACATGTTCCAAGGGACGGTGAAGGCGATGTGCTCGAAGGGGCGGGCCGGATCATTGGTCGGCGAGGCCCATTCGGCCGGATAGGAGACGATGGGATTGGTCGGCGAGAGTACCGCATCGACCGTCTCGAACAGCGCGCCGCAGGCCTTGCGCATCTCGATCGTCTGGTTGAAGCCCTTCACGGCGGCCACGCCGCTGACATCGGCTCCGCCCTTGGCCCAGCTGTAGATATAGGGAAGGATGCTCTCCCGGCGCTCCTCGCTCAGCCCCTCGATATCGCCCCAGAAGCGGGCACGCCAGAAATTGTCGAGACCATCGAGCATCGCCCGCGACAGCACCGGGCCGACCGGCACGATGACGGCGCCGGCTTTCTCGAACTGTTTCGCCGCCGCAACGACCGCCGCCTTCACTTCGTCCTCGGCATCGAGGCCGCAGCCGGCGTCGAGCATCAGGCCGATGCGCATGCCTGAAAGATCGATGTCGAGATCGGTCCAGTCGATGTCGTTTGGCGGCAGGCTGGTGCCGTCGCGCCAGTCCGGTCGCGACAGCGTTGCCATGGCGAGCGTCGCATCATCGACCGTACGCGTCATCGGCCCGGCGCAGCGGCCGACATAATAGGGATCGACCGGGATGCGGCCGTGGCTGGGCTTGAAGCCGAAGGTGCCGGTCCAGCCGGCCGGAAGCCGCACGGAGCCGCCGATATCGGTACCGATATGCAATGGGCCATAGCCGGCTGCCGCCGCCGCCGAGGCGCCGGCGCTGGAGCCGCCGGGGTTCTGGCTGACATCCCACGGGTTGCGGCTGAGCGGGTGGAAGCTCGACAGGCCGGACGAGAGCATGCCGTAATCGGGGCATGTCGTCTTGGCGAAGATGATGGCGCCATCCTCGCGCATGCGGGCGGCGATGGGGGCGTCGTCGAGCGCCGGCGTCAGCTCCACGGCCCTGGTGCCGAGCGGGACGGGCTGGCCTTTCGTGGCAATAAGCTCCTTCAGCGTGACCGGAATGCCATCGAGCGGGCCGAGCGTCTCGCCCTTCGCCCAACGTTCGGTGGAGGCCTTGGCCTGCGCGCGGGCGGCGTCGGGGTCGTAGAGATAGAGCGCGGCGATGTGCGGCTCCCAGGCGGCGATATGCGGCTCCAGCGCCAGCCAGTATTCCAGCGGAGACAGGTTCTTCGTCGCAAAGTGCCGCTTCAGGTCTCGGATACTCAGGTCGATCTCGGTCATGGCGCGGTCTTTCAAAATGACATCATAAAATCAGCGGCTGGCCTCACGGGGATCGAGCAGATCGCGCAGGCCGTCGCCCAGCATGTTGAAGCCGAGGACGGAGAGCGCGATGGCAAGGCCGGGGAGGATGGCGAGCCAGGGGGCAAGGGCAAGATAGGTCTGCGCATCGGCCAGCATCCGCCCCCAGCTCGGCGCCGGCGGGGCAAGGCCGAGACCGAGGAAGCTGAGGCCCGCTTCGGTAAGCACGGCGAGACCAAGCTGGATGGTCACCTGGACGATGAGCTGGCTCATGATATTGGGCAGCACGTGGCGCAGCGAGATCGCCAGCCGGGTATTGCCAAGCGCGCGGGCGGCAAGCACGTAGTCGCGGCTCCAGGCCTGCAGCGCGCTCGCCAGCGCAACGCGGGCGAAGACCGGAATGAGGAAGGTGGCGATGGCAGCGATCGCCGTCAGCCGGCCGCCGCCGAGGAAGGCGCCGAGCATCATCGCCGAGAGAATCGGCGGGAGCGCGAAGATGACGTCGCAGACGCGCATCAGAAGCGTTTCGAAGATGCCGCGAAAGGCGGCCGCGGCAAGGCCGGCGATTGTGCCGAGCGTGCCGCCGATGGCGACGGCGACGATCGCGATCGAGAGCGAATTCCAAGTGCCGACCATCAGCATGGAGAGCACGTCGCGGCCGAGCTGATCGGTGCCGAGAAGGCCGAAGCCGAGCGGTGGCTGCAGCTTGTGGATGATCTGCATCTTGGCTGGCGGCAGCGGCGTCCAGACGAGCGACACGAGCGCGACGGCCACGAGGCACGCGACGATCGCGGCGCCAATGATGAGGTTGACGCGCTTGACGCCGCGCATGCGGCGGCGGCCGATATTTGTTGCGGTGGAGACCAGGGGCGCCATCTTAGATCCCCTTTCTCAAACGCGGGTCGATCGCGAGATAGGAGAGATCGACCAGGAAATTCATGAGGATGACGAGGCCGGCGAAGAAGAGCACCACATCCTGCATGACGACGATATCGCGCTGCGACAGCGCCTGGTAGGCGAGACGGCCGAGGCCGGGGAGATTGAAGACATTCTCGACCAGCACGGCGCCGGCCACCAGGAAGGTGGCTTGCAGGCCGAGGATGGTTAGGATCGGCACCAGCGCATTGGGCACCGAATGGCGCCAGAGCACGGTGGCTGCCGACAGGCCCTTGGCACGGGCGGTGCGGGTGAAATCCTCGTGCAGCGTGTCCAGCACCGCCGAGCGGGTGACGCGCGTGAGCACCCCCGCCTGCGGCAATGCCAGCGCGACCGCCGGCATCAGCAAGGCCTTCAGCGCCGGCCAGACACCCGCGCTCCAGCCCGGAAACCCTCCCGCCGGCATCAGCCCGAGCGTGGTCGAAAACAGGATGATCAACAGCAGCGCCACCCAGAAGGCCGGCACGGCGATGCTGACCTGCGAGAAGACCGCCGCGACCCCATCGACAATGCCGCCGCGCCTGGAGGCTGCGGTTACGCCAAGGGGGATCGCGATCGCCACGGAGAGCAGGATGGCGATGAGGGCGAGCGGCAGGGTGACGGCGAGGCGCTCGAGGATGAGGCCGGCGACAGGGACGCCGTAGGTGTAGGAGCGCCCGAGATCGCCGGTGAAGACGCCTGCCAGCCACTCGACGTAGCGGATCAGGAGCGAGCGGTCGAGGCCGAGTTCGTGACGCAGCGCGGCCAGCGTTTCGGGCGAGGCCGAGGTGCCGAGCATGATCGAGGCCGGGTCGCCGGGCAGCATGTCCATGACGGCGAAGATCAGCAGCGAGACCACGAGCAGCGTGAGCACGAGACCGGCGACGCGACGGAGCACGAGGGCGATCATGCGGCGGGCCTTGGGGTGGAGAGATCGGTGCGTTTGCTCCCGGCGTGCGGAGCCCCCTCATCCGACCCTTCGGGCCACTGACCGGGGTCGAGCCGCTGGTCTCGACCCGTCCGTCGGCCCCCCGTTGGGGAGAAGGGAAGAGGGAGTGAGTGGCCACCACCGAGTCTCTTCTCCCCAGCGGGGAGAAGGTGGCGGCAGCCGGATGAGGGGGCTGCAGGCTCGGCGGGCGCGATACCCCCCTCTGCCCTGCCGGGCATCTCCCCCACAAGGGGGGAGATCGAATCGTTGCGATCGCATCGCTGAACGTTGAGGTGGGAACGAGCGGGTGCGTCTAGCCAATCTCCCCCCTTGTGGGGGAGATGCCCGGCAGGGCAGAGGGGGGTAACCTGGGCGGGGCGATGATGTTTACGCTCAGCGTCCGTGGCCCCCTCATCCGACCCTTCGGGCCACCTTCTCCCCGGCGGGGCGAAGGGAAGAGGGAGCGAGCGGCTCGCTACGAGTCTCTTCTCCCCAACGGGGAGAAGGTGCCGGCAGGCGGATGAGGGGGCCGCAGGCTCGGTGCTTACCGTCAGCGTATCCCTTCCCCCCACCAACACAAACCCTCCTGCCACCTACTCGTCCCAGGAGACGTTGGTGAGCACGTTCGACGGGATCGGCTCGTTTTCCCAGAGGCCTTTCAGCTTCTTGTCCCAGACGCCGAGCTTGGGCATGACAAAGAGGAAGAGCGCGGGGACGTCGTCGGCGAGGATGGTTTGTGCCTGCCCGTAGATCTTGGCCTGCGCGGCCGGATCGGTGGTTTCCTGGACCTTCTTCATCAGCGCGTTGAAATCAGGGTTCTTGTAGTTGAAGTAGTAGGGATCGCGGGCATAGATGTCGATGTCCATCGGCTCGGCATGGGCGACGATGGTCATCTGGTAGGCGCGGTCTTTCATCACGTCCTGGACCCACTTGGCCGGAAATTCAGTGGGCTCGATGGTCATGGTCACGCCGATTTCGGCGAGCATGGCCTGCATGACCTCGGCGCTGCGCGGCGCATAGGCCATCTGCGGCGACTTGATGGTGAAGGTGAAACCATCGGGATAGCCGGCTTCAGCGAGCAAAGCCTTGGCCTTTTCGGGATCGTAGGGGAGCTTCGCCGTCAGGTCGACATAGCCGGGGTCATTCGGCGTGTAGTGGCTGCCGATCGGGGTGCCCAAGCCGGACCAGGCGCCGTCGATCACCGTCTTGCGGTCGATCGCCATCATCAACGCCTGGCGCACGCGCTTGTCGTTGAAGGGCTTTTCGGCATTGTTCATGCCGGCCACGACCTTGAGCTCGGTGTTGCCGATCTTGGTCGTTAGCCTGGCATCGCCGTCGAAGGAGGACATCAGCTCGGGTGCTGCGAATTCGGGGATGGCGTCGACGTCGCCGGATTTCAGCGCGGCTGCCTGCGCCTGCGGATCGGCGATGAAGCGGAAGGTGACCTTGTCGAGCGCGACCGACACGTCCTTGTTCCAATAGCCGGCATTCTTTTCCAGCTCGACCTTGTCGCCCTTGGCCCAGCTGACGAACTTGAAGGGGCCGGTGCCGACAGGCTTGGTCTTGTCGTCGGCCGCCGAGTTCGGCGCCACCATGACGGAGGCCGGCCAGCCGAGCCAGTAGAGCAGGCTGCCGGTAGGCTCGGAGAGATGCAGCACCAGTGTCGCGGCATCGGGCGTATCGATCGAGGCGATGGAGGCGAAGAAGCGCTTCTGCGGATTGACGGAATCCTTGCCGCGGGCGCGATCGAGCGCGAACTTGGCGGAAGCGGAATCGAAGGCCTGCCCGTCATGGAAGGTGACGCCTTCGCGCAGCTTGAACGTATAGGTCAGTCCGTCCGGCGAAATCTCCCAGCTTTTCGCCAGCTGCGGCTGAACCTTGCCGGCCTCGTCGATCGTCACCAGACCCTCGAAAACATTCTGCCAGGTGACCTGACCGATGGCGACGGGGGCGGCGATCGTCGGGTCGAGGCCTGTCGGTTCGATGGTCATGCCGAGGCTGAGCGTGGTCTTGGCGGCTTCAGCCGGCGTCAGGCTCAGCATCACCAGGCCGGCCGAGACGGCGGCCCCAAGCGAAAGACGACGAACGAGGCGCGCGGAGGGCGCGAGCGAAAGCTTGATCATCATGTCCCCTTCATGGCCGCCGCTTGCTGCAACTGGCCGATTGCCGATAGAGTGTCATTGCGCCTGTGCACACACAATGACGATTTTGTGTGCTCAGTGTAGCCGAAAGAGCTACACAGGAATTTCCCGCTCGATGCAAGCCCAAGACCGTTTGTTGGCGGCCGGGCAACCGCTCAGCCCTTGCCGACAGGGCCGCCGGCGCGCTCGCGCATGAAGCGCTCGATGAAGTCGAGGAGCTTGGAAGCGGCAAACGAAAGCTGGCGATCGGGCGCGACGCAGAGATCGACATGGGTGCGGATGGCGCTTCTCGGCGCCAGCGGCACGGCACGCAGCTGGCCGGCCTCGATCTCGCGGCGCACCGTCAGCGCCGGTAGCAGCGTGGCGGCGGCGCCGCTCAGCACCAGTTCCTTCAACATCTCCAGCGAACTGGTGACGAAGACGGCATCGAAGCTCAGCCCCGCCTTCTCGAACAGCGCGTCGAAGGCCTGGCGGAAGCCGAAGGACTGGTCGGGCAGCGCCAATGGATAGTCGGCTATATCCTTGAGGCTGACCTCCAGCCGCTCGGCTGCCGGATGGTCTGTCGCGACGATGAGATCGTAGGCGATCTCGGAGCGCAGGCGGACCTTGGTGCCGGATACGGCCGGCGCAAACAGGGTGACGGCGATATCCGCCTCGCCGCCATTGACGGCTTCGACGGCCTGGCGGGCGCTGGAGATGGTGACCTCGAAATGCAGCTTGGGATATTTGAGGCTGAATTCGGCCAGCGCCGGCGCCAGGAGATTGGCGACGGTGGCGCCATTGGCGTGGATGGCGACGCGGCCGGCCTGCAGGCCCTTCAGGTCCTCGATCAGCTGACCGACATGATCGAGCTCGCGCAGTGTGCGACCGGCGCGGGCGGCGAGCAGCTCGCCGGCGGCGGTCAGCTTGACGCCGCGGGCGCTGCGCTCGACCAACGGCGCGCCGAAATGATATTCAAGGTTTTCGATCTGGCGGCTGATGGCCGTCGGTGCGACGTTCAGGTTTTCGGCGGCCTGGCGCATCGAGCTGGTGCGCACCAGCTCGTCGAAATACATCAGGGCGCGTATCTGCATCTCACCGTCTCCGCATTCGGACCAATGCCATCCTCTAATCCATCACAGGCGATCGGGATAGCGGTCTCGCCACGCCGCCTGCGCGCCGTCGACCGGAAGCGCCGTCGCCTCGTGGACGCCGCGGGCGATGGCGCGGGCCATCACAAGCGTGGCGAGGTGGCAGAGTTCCAGGAATTCGGGCAGGCCGCCGAGTGGCTTGGCGCCGGTGGCGGCGGAGAAGATGGTGTCGCCATCAAGCGGCAGATGTGCCGGCAATAGCGCCCGGGCGAAGCCGTCATGGCCCATGACAGCGAGGCGATGGGCTTGCGCCTTCGTCAGCACGGCGTCGGTGACGATGGCGCCGATGGTGGTGGCGGTGGTGTTCATGCCCTTGAGGCGCATGGCGGTATCGCGCGCGTCGATCGCTTGCGGCAGGCCGAGGCCGCCGAATTCATTGTCGTCCTCGAAAGGCGCCGACCAGAAATGCGGCCCCTCGCCCACCGTGGCGGAACCGAGCGCATTGACGGCGACGATGGCGGCGATCGTGTGGCCAGCCGACGAGCGGGCGCTGGCGGAGCCGACGCCGCCCTTGAAGGTGGCGGTGGTGGCGCCGGTGCCGGCGCCGACCGTTCCGAGCGCGAAAGAACCCTTCGCGGCGGCGCGGAAGGCTTCGTAGCCGAGATCGCGATAGGGTGATTGCAGGCCCCAATCCTTGTCGCCGCCGTTCAGGAGGTCCATCAGGATCGCCTGCGGAACGATGGGCACGCGCTGGTTTCCAACCGGAAAGCCGCGACCCATGGCGCGCAGGCCGGCCTGGACGCCACCGGCGGCATCGAGCCCGAAGGCGGAGCCGCCTGACAGCACGAAGGCATCGACCTCGGTCACGGTCATCGACGGGTCGAGCAGCGCGGTATCGCGGCCGCCGGGCGCACCGCCGAGCACGACGCCGGAGGCCACCGCCGGCCGATCGAAAACGATGGCAGTGACGCCGGAGCCGAGCGCCAGATCCGTGGCGTGGCCGACGGAGAGGCCTTCGATATCGGTGAGCAGATTGAGCAAGTGCTGCGTCCTCTTCGTCAGTGGGCTTCTCGCCGGTGGGCGATCAGCAGGAGGCGATAGGACGATATGGGAGGGCAAAAAACAAGACCGGCCCCGCTTCAGGCGGGACCGGTCAGATATCCTCGAATTGTTTTCGCCCGGCCGTTTCAAGCCGGCATCGAACCATGCCTTCAGGCATGGATGGGTTTGGGATGACGGCGGGTCATCAGATCGTGGATCGCGTGCTTGACCTCGGCCGGCGAGCTGAAGTGCTGCTCGTCGAGATCGTGGACGTGATACTTCACGGCGATGAATTTCAGCCGGTTTTCATCCGGAATGACGATGCCAACGGGCACGCCTGCGTATTCGATAACTTCTTTTTTCATGCATAGAACTCCTGCCGCGCGGAGTGCGTCGGCGATGGCGAATTGACTTGTCTTTTACCGTTTAAGGGGGGACGAAGGTCACATTCGACAGTTCGGGCGGGAGAGAGCGCCCGGACGGTCATTGCCAAGCACCGAGCGCATCAGGAGCGTGGCAAGAATTTCAAAGTCGTTCATGTCTCATTCCTTTCTTCTGCGTCGTGCTTGCTTCGGGCCCCGGGCATGCCGGGACCGGCGGTTGGTGTTCCGTATAATCTACCTTATTTGTAGAGAATACATAACGAACTGTCGGAAACATATTCCGAAACGTGTCAAAATGTCGGCGATTAGGAAAATATCATTCCGCCAAATCCGAATTCACGAGAAGACCATTAGCAGGTCTTTGTGCACTTGGTATGACGATACGGAACTCTCCGTCGCTCGCAGCCAGAGATAGGGAGTGCGTCTGATTCCGGCAATGGGGCTTTTGATTAAAAGTCTGTAAGCCTCGAAATGACCGAAATGGTTAATGCCCGCAGGCGGCGATTAACGCTTGAAAGTCAGGTGGATCGTGCCACTGAGCGCGGTTTCGGATTTGACCGTGTAGCCCGCTTCCAGACCACGCAAATCATCCCACAGGCAAATGCCGCGACCCAAAAGGATCGGCGTGATCGCGACATGAAGCTGATCGACGAGACCAGCTTTCAGAAAATCGCGCGCGACCGTCGGCCCGCCGCCGACGCGCACATCCTTGCCGTTGGCAGCCTTCGTCGCCTGCGCCAGCGCATCGACGGGGTTGGTATTGAGGAAGTGGAACGTCGTGCCGCCGGCCATCTCGATCGACGGGCGCTCCCTGTGCGTGAGGACAAAGACCGGACAACCGAAGGGCGGCTCGTCGCCCCACCATCCGCGCCAGTCCGGATCATCGGGAAAATTGTGCAGGCCAAACATGCCGGCGCCCATGATCTCGGCGCCGATATTTTCGAAATAGGCCCGCGCGTAGTCATCGTCGAGGCCGGTGGTGCCGCTGCCGCTTGTGTCCTTGAAGACGCGCTCCTGGAAAGTCCGCGTGGCCATGTAAGCGCCGACGAGCCGTGGCCAGTCCTCGCCGAACGGGACTTCTGATGTCTGGTCGGTCGTCGTGGCGAAACCATCCAGCGAGATCATGAGATCGATACGGACTGCCATCGTGCTATCCTCCTCACAGGTCAGATACTAAGGTCACTACCTTTGTATCAGATCAAATTACTAAGGCAAGTACCTTTCTAATATTGACCCGCAATCCGGCCTGCCGTAAAAAACGACATGCCCTATCACTCGACCCCGCTCGATCTCGCCTTTCACGCTCTGAGCGACCCCACGCGCCGCGCGGTCGTCTCGCGGCTGGCCGAGGGCGAGGTATCGGTCAGCATCCTGGCGGAGCCCTTCGACATGGCCCTGCCCTCCTTCGTCCAGCATCTGAAGGTGCTTGAAGATTGCGGGCTGATCGCCAGCGAGAAGCGCGGTCGCAGCCGCTGGTGCCGCCTTGTGCAGGCCCGGTTCGACGAGGCGGCCGATTGGATGGCATCCGAGCGGCTGCGCTGGAGCCAGCGGCTGGATCGTTTGGAGACTTATCTCGACAATACGCAAGATGAAGTGGGAGGAGATTGAATCATATGGCAGATCCGTTTGGCAGCTGGTCGATGGACCGGGAAATCGTGCTGGTGAAGGTCATCAATCATCCCCGCCACAGGGTCTTCGCGGCCTGGATGGACCCCAATGCTTTGGCGCAATGGTATGGTCCCGCCGGACTTGCGATCGAGAGCATCGAGGCCGATATCCGCGAAGGCGGCGTGTGGCGGTTCGACATGGTGGGCATGTTCGAAGGCCGGGAGCAGCGCTTCCCCAATCTCATGCGCTTTCTCGAAATCGTGCCCAACGAGCGGATCGTCATGGACTACGGCACGCCCGAGCCTGAAGACCCGGATCGGTTCAGGGTCACCGTGACCTTCGACGAGCAGACCGACGGCAAGACGGTGCTCACCATGCGCCAGCTGCATCCCACCCGCGCGCGGCGCCAGTTCGTCATCGGCTTTGGCGCCGTCGAATACGGGCTGCAGACGCTGGATGGTCTGGTGGCCTGGCTGGATGGCCAGGCAGGCGGTGAGGCGGCCGAGTAAGGCCGCTTACCAGCCCTCGGACAGTACCTTTTCCAGCATGTCGGAGAAGAAATCGGCGCTTTCGGCGGCAAGGCAGAGCGGCGGCTTGATCTTCAACACGTTGAGGTGATCGCCGGTCGGCTGCATGATGACGCCGAGTTCGAGCAGGCGCGCGCAGATCGCCGCCGTCTCCTCGGTCGCCGGCTCCAGCGTTTCGCGGTCGCGGACGAACTCGACGCCGAGATAGAGCCCCATGCCATGCACCGCGCCGATGAGCGGATGGTGATCCATCAGCGCCACAAGCCTGCCCTTCAGCCGATCGCCGATTTCGCGGGCGTTCTGCTGCAGCGCCTCGTCGGCCATGATGTCGAGCACGGTAATGCCAACCACGGAGCTGACCGGGCTGCCGCCGGCGGAGGAGAAGAAATAGCCCTCCTTTTCCAGCGAATCGGCAATGGCCCGCGTGGTGATGACGGCGCCGAGCGGGTGGCCGTTGCCCATGCCCTTGGCGACCGTGATGATATCGGGCACCACCTTCTGCTCTTCGAAGCCCCAGAAATGATGGCCGAGCCGGCCATAGCCGACCTGCACCTCATCGGCGATGCAGACGCCGCCACGGGCGCGCACCTGGCCGTAGACGGCGGCGAGATAGCCATGCGGCAGCGCGATGCCGCCGGCATTGCCATAGACCGGTTCGGCGATGAAGCCCGCCAGCCGCTCGCCGCTGGCGTCGATCAGTTCCAGCGCGGCAAGGACGCTCTGCAGATAGTCGCCGGTCGAATCGGGACCTCGGAACTCGCCACGATAGGTGTTGGGCGCGGCGACGGGATGGACCCAATCGGGCCGCGTCGTCAGCGCCTGCGGATTGTCGGCGATCGAGGTGGAGACGGCATCGCTTGCCACCGACCAGCCGTGATAGGCCTCCAAGAGGCTCAGCATGTTGCGCGCGCCGGTATGGGCCCAGGCGAGCCGCAGCGCCAGATCGTTGGCCTCCGACCCCGAATTGACCAGGAAGACGGTGTCGAGCCCTTCGGGCGCGAGGGCCGCCAGCCGTTCGGAGAGATCGGCGACGGCGGCATAGTGAAAGCGTGAATTGGTGTTCAGCCGCAGCCATTGCTCGCCGACGGCGTCCGCCAGGCGCGGATGGCCGTGGCCGAGAATGGTGACGTTGTTGACCATGTCGAGACAGGCGCGGCCCTCGACATCGAACATGTGCTCCTTCCAGCCACGCTCGATGCGCGGCGGGGTCTCGTAATAATGCTTCTGGGCGGCGGCGAAATGGGCCGTGCGGACGGCAAGGATTTGCGCGTCGGCAGGCTTCGGCGCCTCGACGCCCTTGCCCAACAAGGCTGCCGGCGACGGGCAGAGCGCCGACCAGGCGAAGACTTCAGCGGGCGTGCAGAAGAGCGGCGGCTCGGCGCCCTTCAGCGTCGAGAGCTGCACGCGCAAGCCGCCGAGCGAACCCTGCTCGCCGGAGACCACGCCGATTGCCTGGCCAGCTTCGAGCTCGGCGCCATCCTCGACCGAGGGGTCGAGACCGTCGAGATGAAGGCTGATATCGGCACCCTCAAGCACGAGATGGTGGTTCTGCCAGCTGATGCGCCCCGAGAACGGGGACGCGATCGTGTTGCCGGCGGCCAGGCAGATATCGGCGTGCAGGGCGTAGGTGGCGGACGGCCTGGCGCTCAGCAGGCGGGCACGCGACAGCCTGTATTCGCCGTAGCGGGTGGCGGCGGCATCGGCCTCGGAGGCGGCGCGGGCGAGCAGGCGCCAGTCCATATCGCCCTGGCCCCAATTGCCGGCGGCGAAATGCTGGCTTTCGACGCCGAGATCGACATAGAGCATGTTCTGGAGATCGAGATCGGGCAGCAGCGGATGCCAGTGCTCGGTCGCAACAGCGGGAAGCTCAATGCCCGCCGTTTTCAGGATCGCCGTCTCCATGAGATCGAAGGGGACGGCGATGGCGGTATCGAATATGCGCTGCTCGAGCACGAGGTTGGCGCGGACATATTCGTTGTCGGGGTCGATGGAGATCTGCTGCTCGCTGCTCGCCACCAGGATGACGGCGCGGGCGACGACCAATGGCCAGAGTGCCCTGAGCTCCTCTTCCTTCAGCGGATAGACTTCGTGGTAAGCCTTGACGGCGGGCAGCACGAAGAAGGGGTCGCCATCGGCCTGATGCAGCAGCGAGGCGCAGGTGACGGCGAGATCGCCGACCAGCCAGCCACGGATGATATCCCCGAAATCGATGACGCCATCCGGGATGAGGCGACCTTTTTCGTCGCGGCGGCTGACGACATTGTCGCCGGTGACGTCATGGTGGACGGCCTGCAGGCGCAGCGCCGGCGCGAAGGGCTGCACCCGGCGAACGGCGGCGACCATGTTCTTGGCGATACGGTCGCGCGCGGCACCATCTGTGATCGCCGACAAGAGCTGAACGGCGACCGGGCCGGCGCGGCGCAGGTCCCATTGCAGGTTGCGGTCGAGGCCGGGGTGGTCGAAATCGGCCAGCGACCGGGCAAGATTGGCGCAGAGCGCACCCAGCGCCGCCACGGATTGTTTGGGGAGATATGAAGGCTTGGTGAGGCCCTCGCCTTCGAGATATTCCAGCAGGCGCACCTGATAGGTCTGGTCGCGGACGACGACGGCGACGATGTCCTGGCCATCGGTGGAGGCGACCACGCGCGGCACGCGCGGCGCGCCCTCGATGCCGGCGAGGTGTCGGATCGCGGCATTCTGCGCCTCGAGCTCGATCGTCTCGTAGATCATGTGGCAGATCTTCAGGACGTAGGTCTGATCGCCGGTATCGACACGGTAGTTGCGGTCCTGCTGGCTTCCGAGTTCGCTGAGCTGGCCAGACAGACCGTAACGCGACTGCAGGATGTCTCCGGCTTCCTCTGCCGTCACATCCGGACGCGGAAGCTCGAGACGCTGAGCGAGCGTTTCATCGGTCATGGCATTCCCCCACCGCACGATTCGATCCTGCACAATAAGCAGATAATCGACAGCTTGCTATCGGCAAGCAAGGGATCAGGCGTCATCTCAAGTAATTAGAGGACGCCCGATAGCTGTGTCAGCCCATGCGCTCGGAGGCATAGCTGCCCGGGCTTGCCGGGAAGACCACGGTGCGGTTGCCGTTCAGGAACACGCGGTGGTGGATATGGGCGTGGATGGCGCGGGCGAGCACCTGGCTCTCGACATCGCGACCGATCGAGACGTAATCGTCAGCCGACTGCGCATGGGTGATGCGCGCGGTGTCCTGCTCGATGATCGGGCCTTCATCGAGGTCGGCGGTGACGTAATGCGCGGTGGCGCCGATCAGCTTCACGCCGCGCTCATAGGCCTGCTTGTAGGGGTTTGCGCCCTTGAAAGACGGCAGGAAGGAGTGGTGGATGTTGATGATGCGGCCGGACATCTTCTTGCACATGGCATCCGAGAGCACCTGCATGTAGCGGGCGAGCACGACGAGTTCGGTGCCGGTCGATTCGACGATCTGCATGATCTGCGCTTCGGCCTCGGGCTTGTTTTCCTTCGTCACCTTGATGTGGTGGAAAGGGATGTCGTGATTGACCACGACCTTCTGATAATCGAAGTGGTTGGACACCACGCCGACGATATCGATCGGCAGCGCGCCGATCTTCCAGCGGTAGAGCAGGTCGTTCAGGCAGTGACCGAAACGCGAGACCATCAGCAGCACCTTCATGCGCTGGTCGCCGTCGTGGATTTCCGAGGTCATCTCGAACTTCTCGGCGATCGGCTGGAAGCCTTCGCGAATGGCCGCAAGCGTCGCGCCCTCTTCCGAGATGAAGCTGACGCGGGTGAAGAACATGCCTGTCGACAGGTCATCGAACTGCGAGCTGTCGATGATGTTGCAGCCCTTGTCGGCCAGATAGGTCGAAATCGCCGCCACGATGCCGCGTGTCGATTTGCAGGCTACCGTCAATACATATTGCGTCATGCGTCATATTCCTTGTTTAGCCATTGGCCTTGTTCAAGCGTCGGCCTTGTTTAGGCGGCATCGACCGTTGAGCCTGCTTAGATCAAAGCGACATGGCCGATCAAGCACGACGCTCACGCCGCTGCACCAAGTTTATCGAGAAGAGCGGCCTCAATGACCGGAACATCCCATCGACCGTCAGCTTACGGCGTTTCCTATCGGAGTCCGTTCACTTTGCGTCGTGGAACCGCGAATCCCCGCCGTGGCCTTGGTGCCCTCGTTGAATTTGAGGAAGCCGACGAGAAGCCAGCCGAGGCCGGCGGTCTTCATGGAAAAGATCGCGGTCGAGCCGATCATCAGGTTCAGAAACATGAAGAGCGACAGGGAATGGCAAAGCCGCTTCTGGTTCGGCGTCTGGCCGGCCGGATAGAAGGAGACGAAGAGCCAGAAGAGGATGAGGCCGAAGACGGTGGCGCCGTAGGTGATGTAGACGTAGCCGCTGTCGACGAAGGTGGTGGCCTTGTCGAGCTCAAGCCCCATCGTCGCCGGCAGATCCATGGCGATGATGTTTCTGATCGTGCCGCTGATGCGGCCGACGAAGTCGTCGTCATGGGCGTTCGGCTTGAAGGCGTGGATGATGAAGCCGACCA
The DNA here is from genome assembly GCF_044772225.1 of Rhizobium sp. NPDC090275. Taxonomy (NCBI): domain Bacteria; kingdom Pseudomonadati; phylum Pseudomonadota; class Alphaproteobacteria; order Hyphomicrobiales; family Rhizobiaceae; genus Rhizobium; species Rhizobium sp. NPDC090275. The sequence continues at coordinate 377,318 of NZ_JBIVYL010000005.1, forward strand.
TGACGATCCCGGGCATCATCAGGAAATTGAAGATCTTCGGGATGAAGGGATAGATGACATAGCCGGCGGCGCTGACGATGGCGAAGATCAGCATGGTGCGGGTATCGTTGGTCACCAGGATGAGCACGATCGTGGTGATGAAAATCAGGCGATCGAACAGCGTGATGCGATTGGCGAAGCTCACGAGATAGATGACCATGACGCCGCAGAAATTGGCGAGCGACACCTGTTCGAGAAAGATCGAGGAGGAGCGGTGGTCGATCAGGCCGAACGAAAACCGCCCTTCGAAGCCGAGCGCGCCGCGAAACAGGCCGGCGTCGCTATAGGTGGCGGGGGGCACGCCGCGGGTGTTCTGGAAGTACTCGGCCGGATGGACCAGTGCCACATAGGCAGGCGTCGAGATGATCTCGCAAACCAGCACGGCCAGAACCGTAACGCAGCAGATCTTGAAGGCGAGCCGCAACGTTCGCTCGTTGCTCCAGCGGCCGAGCACGGTGAAGGCGAAGATGATCAGGACGTTGCGCAGATGATCGATATAGCCGGCCTTGTTGATGACCATCACATAGACAGTCAGCACGATGGTGGCGAGGAGATAGCCGAGAGGAATGATATCCTCCTCGAATATTCCCTTCTTCAAGATGTAACCGAAGCTGTAGGCGAGGATCAGGATCTCGCTCATCACCACGGCGGTCGGCGTCAGCGGCATGATGTTGTGATTGATGAAGGCGAGGATGGCGTTGTAGGTGACGCCGAGCACGCTGACAGCCAGGATGCTGTAATCGATCGGCTCCTTAACGGTCGTGTCCTTGCCTACCATAGCCTCAATCCACCAGCGTCTTGCACTTGGCCTTGTCGGCGGGCGGCGCCTTGATGGCGTTTTCCAGCGCCGTCATCTGCTGGCGATCCTTGCCGTTGCGCGGCTGGACGTTCAGCGTCTCGGTCTCCGGCCACCAGTCGCCAGCCACCCAATAGGTCCAGCCGAGCCAGACATCGGGGTTTGCCTGCATGTGATTGAGCACGCGGCCGAGGCCTGCCACGCAGGCCTTGTCCTGCGACACGCCGAACTCGCCGAGGAAGACGCGCGTGTTGTTCTTCTTCGCCCAGTCGGTCATCGCGGTGACTGCGTTGAGCGCGCTGTCGTTGCCGCTGCATTCGGCGTGCATGCCCGATGAATCCTCATCGAAATACTGATGCACCTCGTAAGCGTAATTCTTGCGCGGGTCGCGAACGCCAAGCATGACCGTGCCGTTGGCGCCACCCGGCGCATCCGCCTGCCAGGAATGGGCGCCGGTGAAGCGGGTTCCGGGAACGAGGATCAGATTGTTCGCCCCCGTCGCGCGGATCGTGCGGATCGCGGCATTGGCGGCCTTCAGCCAGGCATCGGCGCCGATGTCGTAAGGCTCGTTCATCAGGCCGAAGATCACATCTTCCTGATTGGAGAATTCGATCGCCAGCCGCGCCCAGAATTCCGCGAAGGCGGTATCGGTGACCGGCGGGGTGCCGATCATCACCTTGTCGTAATGGGCATAATTGTGCGGATCGAGAATGACGGTCAGGTGCTGCTTGCGCAGAAGCTCGACCGCTTCCTTCAGCCGCTGCAGCTCGGCCTCGTCGAGCGGCTTTCCAAGCTGAGGCTGCAGGCGCTCCCAGAGGAAGGGAAGGCGCACCGTGTTGAAGCCTTTCCTGGCGAAATAGGCGATGGTTTCCTCGGATGGATAGGCATAGGCCTTGAAAACCTCGCCGCCGCGCTCGCCGAATTCAGCGCCCGAGAGGTTGATGCCCTGCAGGCATGTGCCCTGCGCGCTGGCGCCACCGGCCTGGAGCAAGATCGTTGCCAGGACGGCCGCCGCAAGGCGCCGCCGGGGGGAGGATTTGTTGCTCATTGATACCGCTTCCAGGCTTCAGCCGATCATTCGTCTTAATGCTCTCCCGGCATCTTAACGGTCCGTTAGCTAAGGATTTCTAAAGTCGAGCCCACGTCGCCCGTATTTTAGAGGCGAGCAACGAGCGCGCGCATGAACCAGTCTGACAGGAACAAGGTTGGCCGGCTGCCACAATGGCGCAGCTATGAGCCGCCGAATACCGAGCCCAACCGGACCGGCACGCCCGGACCGGTGCTGCGCCCGTCCGACTTCGTGCCCGCCAAGCCCGCGCCTTCCTCGCTGATCACCGACACCGCCCCGCAAGAGCCAGTATCGCAAAGCCGATCGAGACCGGTACCGCCGGCTGCCGAGCCCGCGCGGACGCCTGAGCGCGACAACACGATCCAGCCGAGCGCCGACGCTGCGCCTCGATCCGCCAACACCGTCGCGCGCGAGGCGGCACCAGCGCCCCTTGCGACGCCGGTGACGGGGCCTGTCGCTGCACCCGTGATCGCGCCCGCCGTCGTCCAAGTGCCGGAACAAAGCGGACCGTTGCTCGACACCCGCTCGGCGATACAGGCGATCTGGAACAAGCGCCTTCTCATTCTTGGCCTCTCCGTGCTTGGCGCGGTTGCCGGCGCCGTCGTGCTGCCGATGTCGACGCAGAAATTCACGGCCAACACGACGCTCTACTTCGATCCGCGCCAAATCGGCCTCAACGATCCCAGCACGCAGGCCTCCGGCCCCTCGCCCGAGATGATCTCGGCGATGATCGACAGCCAGGTGCAGATCCTGAGTTCCGGTAACGTGATGCGCCGCGTCGCCGATGCGATGAAGCTAGACCAGGATCCGGAATTCAACGCCGGCCGGGCCGATAGCGCCGCCGTCATCAGCGCGCTGCAGAAGGCGCTGGTCATCACCCGCCAGAGCTCCACCTATGTGGTCTCCATGGACGTCACCACGAAAAACGCCGAGAAATCGGCGCGGCTGGCAAACCAGGTCGTGGCCTCCTTCCTGCAGGAAGAAGACGGCGCAAGCTCGGGCCTCTACCAGGATACCTCGACCACGCTCGACAACCGCCTGACCGACCTTCGCCAGAAGGTGCAGGAGGCCGAGCAGGCGGTGGAGACTTACCGTGCCGACAACGACATGGCCTCGACGCAGAACGGGCTGATCTCCGACCAGCGCCTGGCCTCGCTCAATACGCTGCTGGTGACCGCGCAGGACAAGACGATCCAGGCCAAGGCGCGCGCGGACGCGGCGGCCAACTTGCGCTTCGAGGACGTGGTCGGCGGCACATCGCAGGGCGGCGGCGTTTCGACGGCGCTTGCGACTCTGCGCCAGCAATATTCGACGCAGGCCGCCATGGTGAGCAGCCTTGAGAGCCAGATGGGCACGCGCCACCCGCGCCTGCAGGCGGCGCGCTCGTCGCTGAACAGCATTTCCGACCAGATCCGCGGCGAGCTGCAGCGACTGGCGAGCACGGCGCAGGGCGAATACCAGCAGGCGAAGAAGGCCGAGGACGCGGTCTCCAAGGAGCTGTCGGTTCAAAAGGCCCTGCAGGTGAACACCTCCGACAAGCAGGTCGAGCTCAACGAATTGCAGCGCAAGGCGACCGCCGCGCGCGATATCTACGAGACCGTACTGAAGCGCTCGGGCCAGACCAGCGAAGAGCAGAGCCTGTCGCGCAGCAATGTGCGGGTGATCTCGCAGGCCGAGCCGCCGCTGAAAGCCAACGGACCGGGGAAGACGGCGCTCCTGATTGCCGGCGTCATCGGCGGGTTCTTCGCCGGCTTCCTCCTCGGCGCGGGCTTTGCCATCCTCGCCAGCCTCTTCGCCCACCCGACGTTTCGCGGCTATTTCCGCAAGCCGGCCTAGGCTCGCATGAGGTCACGTTTGCGGGAGCAACGCGTGCTTCCGCTTGATGCACTCTAATGGCATGCTTACATCCAAGGCATTGATAGAGAGACCGGCAAACGGCCGGAGGGAATTGATGCGGCTTGGTAATTTCGAAAAAATCGTTCTTGTGGCGCTGACGCTGTCGAGCGGCGTTCTTCCCGCGCCGGCGTTTTCGACCGACTGGGGCCGCGCCGGCCAGGGCCGGGTGCAATCGGCCTATCCCTATCCCAACCTGCCCGGCGTCAAGGCGCCGACCGACCCTTCGCTGGAGCCGAAACTGACCTGCCGGACCGAGACGCAATTCGTGCGCCGGCGCTATGACGAGATCTTCCGCACCGGCGGCATGCCGATGACCGTCTATGTGTGCGATCGAGATGGCGTGATTTCCACCGGCAGCCAGGTGCCGCTGCGCGGCCACTACCAGCCCGTCCGCTAAGCGGGCCTTTTCCCCTCCTCATCAGGTTTCAGCTCGCACCCACGACGCTTTTTAAGCGATGCGGCCTTGCTAGGTCTTCGAAATATTTCCAAGGTCCGGTAACAACTGCATGTGCCCGTTCGTAGAGGATGATGTCGGGTGAATTATTCGGCGCGTGAAGAGGAATGGGCAGACTGGATGCGCCGCGCGCTTGATGGCGACGCGCAGGCCTATCAGCGCTTTCTTCTGGCGGTAACGCCTCATTTGCGCGCCATGGCCCGGCGACGTTGCGAACAGTTCGGCGCGCCGGCAAGCGAGGCGGAAGACGTGGTGCAGGAAGTGCTGCTTGCGGTGCACCTGAAGCGCGGCACCTGGGATCCGGCGCGGCCGATCGGCCCGTGGCTGTCGGCGATCGTGCGCAACAAGCTGATCGACAGCCTGCGCCGGCGCGGACGGCATCTGAGCGTGCCGATCGAGGATGTGATGGAAACGGTTGCCAGCGACGATGAGGCAGCGGACGCCATGGACCGGCTGGACGCCATCCACCTCTTGGAACGGCTGAAGGATCCGCAGCGCGACATCGTTCGCTCGATCTCGATCGGCGGCGCGGGCATCCGGGAGACGGCGGAGCGGCTGAAGATGAGCGAGGGTGCGGTGCGTGTTTCGCTGCACCGGGCGCTGAAGAAACTTGCCGCCTTTTATCGCGGCGAGACGGACGATCGGAGTGGACGTGTTGAAGACGAATGAGCTGATCAGCCTGTTGACCGAGGATGCCCCTGTCCGGATGCGGCTGGGGCGCGCGCTGAAGACTGCGCTCGTTTCAGGCGTTGTCGTTTCCGCGCTGATCCTGGTGTTCGCGATCGGCATCCGCCACGACATTGCAAGCATGATGGGGACCACCCGCGTGCTCTTCAAGGTGAGCCTGATGCTGGTGCTCGCCATTCTCGCATCGACGATCGTGTTTCGCATCGGCCGCCCTGACGTTCCCGTCAGCGCCGCGTCATGGGCGCTGTTGGCGCCGACAGGCGTGCTTGCGGCTGCCGTCCTGATCGAACTCCAGGTGTTGCCGCGAGAGCTTTGGGAACCGCAGATGATGGGGCACAATGCGGCCTACTGCCTGGCGCTCATCCCGCTTCTGTCGATCGCGCCGCTTTTGGGCTTCATCCTGGCGCTTCGGGCCGGTGCGCCGCGCCGACCGGCGCTTGCGGGCGCTGCAGCGGGGCTTGCCGCCAGCGCGATCGCGTCAGCGCTCTACGCCTGGCATTGCGTCGACGACAGCCCGCTCTTCGTCGCCACCTGGTACACGATCGCGATTGCGCTCGTCACCGCCATCGGCGCCGCACTCGGCCGTCGTTACCTCAGATGGTGATGATCAAACGGCGGCCCGAACGACCACTCTGCATGCGGGATTGCTAACCGCTATTGGCGACGTCACCATCGACCGCCTGCTGCTGTGTCGCCTTCGGCCCGACCGGCTGCGCCACGTCGTCGATCCGGTGCCTGGTGCCATAGCCTATGATGGCGCAGGCGACGATGACGACCATCAGCAGACAGGCAAGCACGCCCGTCAGATCGACCCTCAGCATGGAACCGCGGCCGCTAGTGGTATCGGAAGAAGACGTCACGTTGGTCATGCGGCACCCGGTCCCTCGAATACTATCGATGAATATCGTCACCCTCCCAGCGGGACGAGCTAAGCATCATTCGAAGAGGATGGAAAGAGATTGGGGCTTATCTAAGGGATCGGTCGCGCGATAATACTTGGCAGAGTTGCATGAAAACATGACTACGCGGACAGAGGTAGAAATAGGCTTATCGGCACTTGCGATGAGGCAGTAACAAGTGGCCCGGCGTACACGCTATGCGCTTGAATGAAACGCAGGAGCAAGCTAAGGCGGTAAGACTCTTATAAATATCGGGACATTCGAAGCCATGTTCTTTACTCGCATCGGAAAAGTTGTTGCCCATCTTGTTTTCTGGCTTGGGCTCTTCCGCGTCTCCTCGGCTTTGTTGATCGCCTTCACTTCCCCTGACATGGAAACGAATGCGGCGTTCTCCCGGCGCTATCTCGGGACGGCGACGAGTGGCGAGGCGCTTTCCGACAAAATCTTCCTTTACATCATCGCGGCCATCATTCTCGGCGTTGTTTGTGAGATCAGCGCAAGGCGGGCGAAAGTTGGCATTGATGCATGAGGAACAATTTTTGCCGACTTAAAAAATGTATCGGCGGTCTTCCGAAGCGCCCTTTGGAGGGCGCTTTTGAGCATTTCAAGACAAGCCCCGTGAGGGCTTCCGGTGAACCGGAAAGCGTATCGAAGATACTTGCTAAGTCTTGAAATAGTTGAGAAATCCGAGTTTCTCAAAAATGGAATGGTGCCCAGAAGAGGACTCGAACCTCCACACCCTTTCGGGTACCAGCACCTGAAGCTGGCGCGTCTACCAATTCCGCCATCTGGGCGACGGAGAGCCATGTACGGGGGTGGCCCGTTGGTGTCAACAGGTTTTTGAAGTTTTTCTGACACCACGCAAAAAAGTCTTGGGCCAAGGCCGGGAAAGGTGGGTTTTTGGGCGATCGGGGATTTCGGGCGATGCCAAGAAAGGGCGGGCGCACTATATGTGCCTCAGGGAAAAGGATGGTGCGATGCGCGTTTTTCAGAAATTTCCGGTTGCTGTGATTCTATCCGTGATGCCGTTCAACCAGATTTCGGCCATGCCGATGACGTCTGCTCCCGAAATGACGGGCAATCGCGATATCATCCGCGTGCAGACCATGTGCGATTCTCGCGGCTGCTTCACCTTCGGCCAGAGGCAGTCGTTCACGCCATCCTACATACAGCCGAACTACAGGCCGCCGACCGCGACCGGGCCGACCTATTATCGTCCGCGCGCGGCGGGGCCGGCGCCGAAATATTACGATCCGCAGCCGCCGACGCGCTACCAGCCATCGCAGCCACAGGCGCGGACAGCGCGGCCGAACACGCCCGATCGCAACTTCCATGTCGATTGGTGCCGCAACCAGTATCGCAGCTACAATCCGAGGACCGATCGCTTCGTGACCTATGAGGGGATCTACAAGACCTGCAACTCGCCTTACGATTAGGAGCGAGCTGAGCCTGCCGGGCGCGGCTCAGCTTTCCCTCGACGCCCGGTCGGTGTGGCCGAGGTCTCGGTCGGGGTCGATGATATCGCGGATGCGCTGCTTCAGCTCCTTGGGGCCGGGAAAGCCGCCGTCGCGCTTGCGCTCCCAGATAAGTTCATCATCGACGCGGATCTCGAAATTGCCGCCGGTGCCGGGGATGAGCGCCACTTCGCTGAGGCTGTCGGTGAAGGTTTGCAGCAGCTCCTGCGCCATCCAGCCGGCGCGCAGCAGCCAGTTGCACTGGGTGCAGTAGAGGATGGTCACGCGGGCTTTCTTCTCAGACATGGGGCTTTCCGTCAGGCTTTCGGGCATACTGTTCCAGTTGTGCGGAGCTTACGAAGTGGCCGGTTGGCGCGCAACGGATATTGCAATGCGCGATGGCTTGGTGTTCTTCCTCTCGTCGACAGCAAGACAGGAGATGCCGATGCGGGTTGCCATCATCGAGAACATGAAGAACACGCCGCTGGGTTCGCTCGGCATCGCGCTTGCCGAAGCCAATGCCGCGCTCGACATCTACCAGCCCTATCTCGACGGCCGGCTGCCGCAGAGCATCTTCGAGCATGACGCGCTTGTCGTTCTCGGCGGCGAGCAGGACGCTCTCGACGATGCGAACTACCCCTATCTGCCCGCGCTGGCGCGGCTGATGCAGCGCTTTTGCGAGGCAGGCAAGGCGGTGATGGGCATCTGCCTGGGATCGCAGATCCTGGCGCGCGCCTATGGCGCGGAAAACCATCTTGGCCGGCAGCTGGAGTTTGGCTGGAAACCCGTCGAGATGACCGACGAGGGCAAGGCCGATCCGCTGCTTTCCGGTCTCGATGCCGATTTCACCACCTTCGAGTGGCACAGCGACACGTTCACGCTGCCTGAGGGCGCCTGCCTGCTGGCGACCAGCCCGCTCGTGCGCAACCAGGCCTTCCGGCTTGGCCGGGCGACTTATGGTACACAGTTTCATTTCGAGGCCAGCCGCGCGGTGGTCGAGGGGTGGAAGACGGGCTTCGAGGCGACGATCGAGCGGATGGAGCCCGGCTGGCTGAAGCGTCACCCCGATTTCGCTCCCGTGGATGGCGCTGCAGCCGATGCCAGCGGCCTTGCGATCGCGCGCAACTGGGTTGCGATGATCGAGGTCGCGACGGCGAAGGAACCGGTCGCCGTCGGCGCCTGAGGAGACGCGAGCGCCGGCAACAATCCGCCGGCCTTCGTCAACCGGCTTGAATCAACCCGCTTTCAGGTCCGGGCTCGCGTCGCCGCCCGTAAGCTCCGGCATCAGGTCGGCGATCTTGACCACCTTACCGCTGCGCGCGCTCGACAGCGCGGCGATCCCCGTCAGCACCGACATGGCGCCGGCGCGGGTGCCGGCGCGCTGGCCGAGGCGGTCTTCCATGCCAGGCTTGAAGATCATGTTGCGCATACGGTCGTCGCCGCCGTAATGGCCGCCGGAGAAATGCGGCACGACGATGCGCTCGACCGGCTCCCTGCCCTTCGGAAAGTTGCGGATCAAGAGGATCGTATCCTCATCCGGCGCTTCCCATGGCTGCTTTTCAAACTGGCGCAACTCGATCCGCCCCTCGGTGCCGTTAAAGGCGATGTGGTGGCCTTCGATCGGCTGGAACGTGTTCAGCGAATAGGAAACGTGGACGTTGTTCCTGTAGCGCAGGCTGACGACCATGGTGTCGGGGATGTCGATATCTTCGCGATAGACGCAGCCATCGCGGAAATAGCCGTCGATTTCGGAGGGGTCTTCATAGAGCGCGTCGAGGAAGGGATCGGCCTCAAGATCGAGGTAGTAATCGCATTCCCCGGTGTGCGGACAGAGCTTGCAGCGCGGGCCGCGGAATGGGCCCTTGCGGCCGTAGTTCTGCAGGTCGGCGAAGGAGGTGACGGCCTCCGGATCGCTGTCGAGATACCAGTTGAGCAAATCGAAGTGGTGGGTCGCCTTGTGGACGAAGAGGCTGCCGGAATTTTCCGTATAGGCGTGCCAGCGGCGGAAGTAATCGGCGCCGTGCTTCGTATCCAGGTACCAATGGAAATCGACGGAGGTGACGCGGCCGATCTCGCCTGAGGAGAGCAGCTCCTTGATTTTGGCGGCCGTCGGCGCGTAGCGGTAGTTGAAGGAGACGTCGACGCGCTTGCCGCTGCGCTTTTCGGCATCGAGGATGCGGCGGATCTTGTCGACGGCTGTGGTCATCGGCTTTTCGGTGATGACGTCGATGCCGGCTTCGAGCGCGCGTACGACGATGTCGTCATGGGTGTAATCGGGCGTGCAGACGATGACCATGTCGACCTCATGCTCGGCGAGCATGGCGTCGATATTCTCATAGATCGGGGCGTTGCTGCCGATCATGGTGCGGGCGCGTTCGGCGCGCAGCGAATTGGTATCGACGATCGCCACCAGATCCACATGCTCGCGCCAGCCGGCCAGCAATTCCTTGCCCCACATCGTCGTTCCGCGATTTCCGGTGCCTATCAGTGCGAAGCGGCGTTTCTCCATCAAATGATCCTCCTCATGCGTGCGGAAACGAAAGTATTGTTTTGCCCTAGTCCTTGTTAGGTCAAATCCGGCAGCAGTCGTGAAAACGCTCGACGCAGGTGCGGATCACCTCGTCGGCCGGGCGTTTCCACCAGTTCTCCGCCGAGAATATCTCGACCTCCTGCGCGCCATGAAAACCTGCGCCCTCCACCATCCGTCTTATGCCCTTCAGGTCGATGACGCCATCGCCCATCATGCCACGGTCGGTCAGCATGTCCCGCGTCGGCACCAGCCAATCGCAGATGTGATGCGCGAGAATGCGCTTCAGCTGACCGGCGCGGGCGATCTGGCGTGCGAGATCGGGGTCCCACCAGACATGGTAGACGTCGATCGCAACGCCCACCCCCTCGCCCAGCGCCTCGCACATGTCGAGCGCCTGGCCGAGCGTGTTCACGCAGGAGCGGTCGGCGGCATACATGGGATGCAGCGGCTCGATCGCCAGCGGCACGCCGCTCGCGCGGGCATGCGGCAGCGTGGCGGCGATGCCGTCCGCCACCATGTTGCGGGCTTCATCGATGTTCTTCGAGCCGCCTGCGAGCCCACCGACCACAAGCACGAGGCAATCGGCGCCCAGAGCGGCGGCCTCATCGACAGCGCGCTTGTTGTCGTCGATCGCCGATTGGCGATCCGCCGCCGTGGCTGCTGGAAAGAAGCCGCCGCGGCAAAGGCCGGTGAGCTTGATGCCGTTTTGGCGGACGATGCGCACCGCCTCGTCGAGCCCCACCTTGGCGACCTGATCGCGCCAGGGCGCGATCGAGGTGATGCCGTGTTTCAGGCAGAGATCGACCGCTTCGGCGAAGCCACATTGCTCGCGTATGGTCGCGAGGTTGATCGATAGATCGTCTACCATGTTTGCCGTGCCCCACTTTCATGCGGGGCAACAGGCGCAATCACCATGGGTACATAGCGCGCTATATCAGGCATGACTCAGAACTCCAGCGCCGGCACATCGAGCCAGCGGCGCTCGGCCCAGGATTTCAGCCCGAGTTCGGCGAGCTGCACTCCCTTGGCGCCGGCCTCCAGACCGTAAGGCCAGGGTGCATCCTCGGCGACATGGCGCAGGAACATCTCCCACTGCACCTTGAAGCCATTGTCGAAGGCCTGCGTGTCCGGCACCTCGTCCCAGGTCTTGTAGAAATCGATGGTCTGCGGCTGGTCGGGGTTCCAGACGGGCTTAGGCGTGTTGACGCGGTGCTGGGTCCAGCATTTCGTCAACCCTGCGACGGCCGAACCGTGGGTTCCGTCGACCTGGAAAGTGACGAGATCGTCGCGGCGCACGCGCACCGCCCAGGACGAATTGATATGGGCGATCGCCCCGCCTTCGAGCTCGAAAGTGGCATAGGCGGCGTCATCGGTGTCGCAATGATAGGGCTTGCCCTGTTCGTCGACACGGGTGCCGATATGGGTGGCGCCGAGGCAGGAGACCGATTTGACCTCGCCGAAGAGATTGTCGAGCACATAGCGCCAGTGGCAGAGCATGTCGAGAATGATGCCGCCGCCATCGGCCTTGCGGTAATTCCAGGAGGGGCGCTGCGCCGGCACGCCCCAATCACCCTCGAAGACCCAGTAGCCGAACTCGCCGCGCACGGAGAGGATCTTGCCGAAGAAGCCACTGTCGCGCAGCAGCGCCAGCTTGCGCAGGCCGGGCAGGAAGAGCTTGTCCTGCACGACGCCATGCTTGAGCCCCGAGCCGCGCGCCTTGCGGGCGAGCGCGATGGCGACTTCGAGATCGTCCGAGATCGGCTTTTCGCAATAGACGTGCTTGCCGGCGTCAAGTGCACGCGACAAAAGCTCGGCGCGCATCAGCGTGGTGCCGGCATCGAAGAAGATCTGGTCGTCTGGATTTTTGAGAGCCGCGTCGAGATCGGTCGACCAGCGCTTGATGCCGTGGCGCTTCGCCAGCTCCTCCATCTTGGCGGCGTTGCGGCCGACGATGATGGGGTCGATCTCGAGCTTCTCGCCTGATTTCAGCGTCAGGCCACCCTGATCGCGGATCGCCAATATCGAGCGGACGAGGTGCTGATTGTAGCCCATGCGGCCCGTTACGCCGTGCAGAATTATTCCTAGACGTGCCATGTCTGCCTCCCTGCAAAACTGCGTTGCAATGCCGGACGCGCGATGCCGCGCGGCTCCTCCCGGTCAGTAACCAAACAGTTACTTGATGGCAGAGGAGAAGCGGCGCTGTCAATAGCCGGGGCTAAATTTCAGCGATCAGGCTTTGATCGAGGCAAGCGTGACGTGAACGATATGACGCTCCCAGGCGTCGAGATTCCCGGGATCGGCAAGGTCGCGGCCGAAGATGGTCGAGAGCGTGTACTGGTTGGAAATGTAGAAATAGCCGAGCGAGGCGATGGTCAGATAGACGTTCAGCGGATCGGCGGCATCGATGAAGACGCCCGTCTTCTTGCCGCGGTCGAGCACCTCGGTCAGCTCGACGATCAGATGCGAATGCAGCTCCTTCAGTCGCACCGACTGGCGCAACCAGCGGGCGCGGTGCAGGTTCTCGGTGCCGAGCAGGCTCAGGAATTCGGGATGCCTGAGGAAATAACGCCAGGTGAAGAGCGCGAGCTCTGCGATCCCCTCCTCCGGACTGCGGTCGCCGATATGCAGCTCGCGCTCGGCGGTGCGGATGCCGACATAGGCTTCCTCCAGCACATGCAGATAGAGCTGCTCCTTGTCGCCGAAGTAGTGATAGAGCATGCGCTTGTTGGTGCCGGCACGCTCGGCGATGGCATCGACACGGGCGCCACCCATGCCGTTTTCGGCGAACTCCCTGGTCGCGGCTTCGAGAATGGCGGCGCGCGTTCGCTCGGGATCGCGCTGCAGGACGCGCTCTTGCGAACGCCGCTTGGCCGGTTTCTTCTCTCCGCTGCCATCCATCCCTACTACCCTTTCCTTTAAACCTCGCGCTCATAGTTGTTTATGAACAGATTGTAAAAAGCCAAGCCTGACGATCCCGCCGCCACATGTCGCTTGACAGTCCCGGTGCTTCTTCATAGCTTGTAACCAAATAGTTATTTGTTGCAAGAGAAACCAGCCGGGAGCGTGTGGAGGCGCTCCCCAAGGGAGGAGGAAAAACAGATGACGTTTCGTGTGAGCAGGCGCAATTTCGTTGCGGGAGGGGCCACGCTTCTTTCGCTGTCCGCACTGGGGCCAGGGGCTTTTGCCGCCGATGCCCGGCTGCGGCTCTTGTGGTGGGGCTCGCAACCGCGCGCCGACCGCACCAACAAGGTTTCGGATCTCTACAAGGCCAAGAATTCAGGCACGTCGATAACAGGCGAGTTCCTGGGTTGGAGCGATTACTGGCCGCGCCTGGCGACCCAGGTCGCCGGCCGCAATGCGCCCGACGTGATCCAGATGGATTACCGCTATATCGTCGAATATGCGCGGCGCGGCGCGCTTGCCCCGCTTGAATCCTACATGCCGTCGAAGCTCAATCTCGACGATTTCGATCCGGCGCAGATCGAGGGTGGCAAGGTCGACGGCCATCTCTATGGCGTCAGCCTCGGCGCCAATTCGGCGGCAACCGTCGTCAACACGATGGCGCTGCAGGAGGCCGGCGTCGAGATGCCGACCAACAAGACGACCTGGGAAGAACTCGGCAGGATGGGCGCCGAGATCACCAAGGCCGGCAAGCGCAAGGGCTTCTTCGGCTTTGCCGACGGCAGCGGCGCGGAGCCGCTGTTCGAAAACTACGTGCGCCAGCGCGGCAAGGCGCTCTACACGGCGGATTCGAAGATCGCCTTCGGCGCCGACGATGCATCCGAATGGTTTGACATGTGGGCCAAGTTCCGCGAGGCGCAAGCCTGCGTGCCGCCCGATGTGCAGGCGCTCTACAAGGACACGATCGACACCGCGCCGCTGACGCTCGGCAAGGCCGCGATCGACTATGCGCACAGCAACCAGTTCGTCGGCTTCCAGGCCGTGGTCAAGGACAAGCTGACGCTCAACAACTACCCGCTGATCAAGGCGGACTCGAAGGGCGGCCATTACCGCAAGCCGTCGATGTTCTTCTCGGTCTCGGCGCAGTCCAAGGCGCTCGAACAGGCGGTCGACTACGTCAACTTCTTCGTCAAGGATCCTGAAGCCGCCAAGGTGCTCGATGTCGAGCGCGGCATCCCGGAATCCAAGGCGATGCGTGATGTCGTGGCCGGCATGCTCGACGATGTCGGCAAGATCCCGCTGAACTATGTGGCCAATCTCGGCGATCTCGCCGGGCCGTTGCCGCCACCGCCTCCTTCAGGCGCCGGCGAAGGCCAGACCGTTCTGCGCCAGCTTGCCGAGCAGGTCGCCTTCGGCCAGGTCACGCCAGCCGATGCCGGCAAACAGCTTGTCGACGAGATCACGCGCCTTCTCGCGCGGGGTTGACCGACATGAGCAATGCGATGCGCGCGACGGCTGACCGGGCCGCGACGGCGGAGCAGTATCAGGGAGTGGTCGCCGACAGCCGTTGGCGACGCCTCCTTGCCGCCAACGGACCTGGATATCTCTTTCTTCTTCCATGGCTGCTCGGCTTCCTGGGACTGACGCTCGGGCCGGCGCTGGTGTCGCTCTACCTGTCGTTCACGGATTTCGACATGATCCGCTCGCCCGAATGGGTGGGGGCCGCGAACTATGTGCGCATCACTACCGCGGACCCGAAGTTCGCGGCGGCGATGAAGGTGACGCTGACCTATGTGGTGCTGTCGGTGCCGTTCAAGCTGATCTTCGCGCTTCTGGTGGCGATGGCGCTCAACAAGGGGGTGCGGGGGCTGACTTTCTACCGCGCCGTCTTCTATCTCCCATCGCTGCTTGGCGGCAGCGTGGCGATCGCCGTGCTCTGGCGGCAGCTCTTTGCCGGTGACGGCCTGGTCAACGCCGCGCTATCGCATATCGGCATCCAGGGCCCGAGCTGGATTTCGCATCCGAGCTACTCGATCTATACGCTTGTGGCGCTCAGCGTCTGGCAGTTCGGCTCGCCGATGATCATCTTCCTCGCCGGTCTCCGCCAGATTCCGACCGACATGTACGAGGCGGCGAGCCTCGACGGGGCCTCGAAGTTCCGGCAGTTCTACAAGATCACCCTGCCGCTGCTGACACCCGTCATCTTCTTCAATGCCGTGGTGCAGACGATCGACGCCTTCAAGGCGTTCACGCCTGCCTTCATCATCTCCGGCGGGTCGGGCGGGCCGATCAATTCGACGCTGTTCTACACGCTCTATCTCTATCAGGAGGCGTTCGGGAACTTCCGCATGGGCTACGCTTCGGCTCTTGCATGGATCCTGGTGCTGATCATCGCCGTGTTCACCGCCTTCTCGTTCCTGTCCTCACGCTACTGGGTGCATTACGATGACTAACGGGATCACATCCGCGGTCGCCGCGCCGCCATCCGACATCACCAAGCGCAGCCTGCCGGCCTCGATCGTCGTTCACACGCTGCTGATCTTAGCCTCGCTGCTGATGCTCTATCCGCTCTTGTGGATGGTGTCGGCCTCGGTGCGGCCGGAGAACGAGATCTTCTCGTCGACCTCGCTCATCCCGTCGTCGATCGACTTCACATCCTATGTGCGCGGCTGGAGCGGGCTCGACATCACCTTCGGGCGCTTCTTCTGGAATTCGCTGGTGATTTCGCTTCTGACGGTGACCGGCAATGTGGTCGCCTGTTCGCTGGCGGCCTATGCCTTCGCGCGGCTGCGCTTTGCCGGGCGAAATTTCTGGTTCGCGATCATGCTCGGCACGCTGATGATCCCCTATCACGTGACGCTGATCCCGCAATATGTGCTGTTTCTCAACCTCGGCTGGGTCAACACCATCCTGCCGCTGGTCGTGCCGAAGTTTCTCGCCAGCGATGCCTTCTTCATCTTCCTGATGGTGCAGTTCTTCCGCGGCATCCCGCGCGAGCTCGATGAGGCGGCGATGATGGACGGCTGCAGCGCCTGGCGGATCTACTGGAAGATCATGCTGCCGCTCTCGCTGCCGGTGCTGGCGACGGCGGCGATCTTCTCCTTCATCTGGACCTGGGACGATTTCTTCGGGCCGCTGATCTACCTCAACGACATGGACACCTACACGATCCAGCTCGGCCTGCGCACCTTCGTCGATTCGAGCAGTACATCGGACTGGGGCGGGCTGTTCGCCATGTCGACGCTGACGCTGGTGCCTGTGTTCTTCTTCTTCCTGTTTTTCCAGCGGCTGTTGATCGACGGCATCGCCACGACGGGCATGAAGCGTTGAGACCGGCCGCGATGTACATGCCAAAGAGACCTACCCCATGAGCATAAAGAGAGTTGCGATCATCGGCTGCGGCATCGGCCGCTCGCATATCGTCGAAGGCTACCTGCCGCATCCCGACAAGTTCGAGGTGGCCATTCTCTGCGACCTCAACGAAGCACGCCTTGCCGAAGTGGCCGACGAATTCGGCATTGCCGGACGCACCACCTCGTTTGCCGAGGTTCTGGCCGACGAGAGCATCGACATCGTCGACATCTGCACGCCGCCCAGCATCCATCTCGAGCAGGTGGTGGCAGCCCTTCAGGCGGGCAAGCATGTTATCTGCGAGAAGCCGCTCACCGGATCGCTATCCGGCGTCGACGAGATCATGCGCGTCGAGAAGACCGCCAAGGGCGTGTTGATGCCGATCTTCCAGTATCGCTACGGCGACGGCGTGGAGAAGGCGAAGCGGATCATCGAGGCGGGGATCGCGGGCAAGCCCTATATGGGTTCGGTCGAGACCTTCTGGCTGCGCACGCCTGCCTATTACGCCATTCCGTGGCGCGGCAAATGGGCAACCGAGCTCGGCGGCGTGCTGGTGACGCATGCGCTGCACCTGCACGACATGCTGCTGCACCTGATGGGGCCGGCTAAGCGCGTGTTCGGCCGCGTCGCGACCCGCGTCAACGACATCGAGGTCGAGGATTGCGCCTCGGCGAGCCTGCAAATGGAAAACGGCGCCTTCGTCTCGCTGTCCTGCACGCTCGGCTCGCAGCAGGAGATCAGCCGGCTGAGGCTGCATTTCGAGAACGTCACCTTCGAGAGCAACCACGAGGCCTATTCGCCGGGCAAGGACCCATGGACGATCCTTGCCGCCAATGACGAGGTGCAGCGCCGGATCGACGCCGTGATCGGCGACTGGCAGCCGGTGGCGCCGCGCTTCACCACGCAGATGGCGCATTTCCACGCCCATCTCGAAGGCAACGGCCCGCTGCCCGTCAGCACCCAAGATGCGCGGCGGGCGCTGGAACTGGTGACCGCCATCTATCAATCGTCGGACAGCGGCCAGGACATCGCCCTGCCCGTTGGACCCGACAGCCCGAAATACGCCGACTGGCGCGCAAGAACCCGGTAACGGACAGACAAGAACGAGATAAGGAAAACCAAGAGATGGCAACAAGCGTCGTTCTTCAGAAGGTCGAGAAACGCTATGGCGCGCTTGACGTCATCCACGGCATCGATCTCGCGATCGATCCAGGCGAATTCGTCGTCTTCGTCGGCCCGTCCGGCTGCGGCAAGTCCACGCTGCTCAGGATGATCGCCGGGCTGGAGGAAATCTCCGGCGGCGCCCTGATGCTCGACAACGAGCGGATGAACGAGGTGGCGCCGGCCAAGCGTGGGATTGCCATGGTGTTCCAGTCCTACGCGCTTTATCCGCATATGTCCGTCTACAAGAACCTCGCCTTCGGGCTGGAGACAGCCGGCTACAAGAAGGCCGACATCGAGCCGAAGGTGCAGCGCGCCGCTCAAATCCTGCAGATCGAGAAGCTGTTGCAGCGCAAGCCGAAGGCCCTTTCGGGCGGACAGCGGCAGCGCGTCGCGATCGGTCGCGCCATCGTGCGCGAGCCGCGCATCTTCCTGTTCGACGAGCCGCTCTCCAACCTCGACGCCGAACTGCGCGTCCAGATGCGCGTCGAGATTTCGCGGCTGCACCGCAGCCTGGGGAATACGATGATCTACGTCACCCACGACCAGGTGGAAGCCATGACCATGGCCGACAAGATCGTGGTGCTGAACTCCGGCCGCATCGAGCAGGTGGGCGCGCCGCTCGACCTCTACAACAACCCCGCCAACCGCTTCGTGGCCGGCTTCATCGGCAGCCCGAAGATGAACTTCCTGCAGGGCAAGATCGAAAGCGTCGGCGGCAACGAGACGACAATCAACGTCTGCGGAAACAGCGTGCGGCTGCCGCGCCCCGTCTCGGCGCAGGCAGGAGAAAGCGTGACCTTCGGCATCCGTCCGGAGCATCTGTCACTGATCGACAAGGGCGGCATCGCACTCTCGTCCGTCAACATCGACCTTCTGGAAAACCTCGGCGGCGCGACGATGCTCTACACGACGACGCCCGACAAGCAGCAGCTGACGATCGCGCTCGACGGGCAACAGAAGGTGGAACGCGGCGCCAACGTCACCGCCTATTTCGACCCGGCGCGCTGTCATGTCTTCGACGGCGCGGGCTCGACGATCTAGCCCGGCCATTTACCCCGCTTGACAGCACGGCCCGCTCTGGCTGCCATCACCACTGGACACAAGTTCACTTCCTGGGCCATTGACTTCATCTGGACAAAGCGTGCCAAGATGGACAATGACATGCCAGCTGGCATCTCATATGGTCGCGAGAGAAAGGTACTGGAAGAAGACAATCCATGAGGAATGCAGATCAAATCGCCGAAATTGTTCGGAACGTGTTTGGCCTATCGGCCTACACTCTTTTCAGCGCGATTAGTCCTCACGGTCCTTCGCTTTCGCTACAGGAGAAACAGCGGGCTTTCTTTGACGTGATACGACAATTGCTAAGCACCGGAGAGATCAAGTTTATTGCTCCGGAAGCTGATTGTTATGTATCGCCAGCAAACCCGCATCCGAAATTGACAATACAAGACAACGAAGCGCATTGGCACGCAAGCCCAGAGGAGATTGTAGCCTCGCTTTCCGCTCAGTGGCCTGTCCATGTGCATGATGAAAATGACCCTGATTTAACAGTCTATTTTTACAGTATCCCTGCTATCATCTGGGTAGGTGATGACGGGTCGCTAGTCTCGTCATAGGATAGGCCGCGAGGGGGACAGCGTGACGCCTGAAGACCGTATACATGCGCTTGGCATATGGAATGGTCCGATCGATATCTCGGCGATCACGGGAGGCATCACCAACCGCAACTATCTGGTCCGCGACGGCGCGCTGAAGCGGGTCGTACGGCTGGGCGACAATATCCCCGTTCATCACATCAGCCGATCGAACGAACTGGCGGCGAGCAAGGCGGCGCATGCGGCAGGGCTCTCGCCTGCTGTGATCCACCACGCGCCGGGCGTGCTGGTGCTCGACTATATCGAGTCAAAAGCGCTGACGCCCGAGGATCTGCGCGACGCCGGGACGCTGGAGCGCGTGATCCCGCTGGTGCGCGCCTGCCACCACGATATCGCACGCGAATTTCGCGGCACCGCCACGATCTTCTGGGTGTTTCACGTGGTGCGCGACTATATCGCAACGCTCGATGCAGCCGGCAGCACTTATAGCCCGCTATTTTCCGATCTTCTAGTCAAGGCGGAGCGGCTGGAGCAGGCAGCTGGGCCTTTCGAGATCGCCTTCGGCCATAACGACATGCTGGCCGCCAATTTTCTCGACGACGGCAAACGGCTCTGGCTGATCGACTGGGATTATGCCGGCTTCAATACGCCGCTCTTCGATCTCGGCGGGCTCGCCTCCAACAACGAGTTTTCCGAGAATGCGGAGCGGACAATGCTGGAGGCCTATTACCAGGCGCCGCTGACGCCGGATCTCTGGCGACGCTACCAGGCGATGAAATGCGCCTCTCTCTTGCGCGAGATGCTGTGGAGCATGGTGTCGGAAATCCATTCGACCATCGACTTCGACTACGCCGCCTACACCGCCGAAAACCGTGCCCGCTTCGAGCGCGCCTATGCCGAACAGGATCAATGACATGACGAAGGAATTGCCCAGGACCGCCAAGGTTGTCGTCATCGGCGGTGGCATCATCGGCTGCTCGACGGCCTATCACCTCGGCAAGCTCGGCTTGACCGATACCGTGCTCTTGGAACGCAAGAAGCTGACCTCGGGCACGACCTTCCATGCCGCCGGCCTCGTCGGCCAGCTCAGGACCAGCGCCAATATCACCCAGCTGCTGGGCTATTCCGTCGATCTCTACAAGCGGCTGGAGGCCGAGACCGGGCTCGGCACCGGCTGGAAGATGAATGGCGGCCTGCGGCTTGCCTGCAACGAGGAACGCTGGACCGAGGTGAAGCGGCAGGCGACCACGGCGCAATCCTTCGGGCTCGACATGCAGCTTCTAACGCCGCAGGAAGCCTTCGAGCTCTGGCCGCTGATGACAATCGACGACCTGATCGGCGCCGCTTATCTCCCAACCGACGGCCAGGCCAATCCCTCCGACATCACGCAGGCGCTCGCCAAGGGCGCGCGCATGGCGGGCGTCTCGATCTTCGAGGATACCGAGGTGATCGATCTCGAGATCGACAAGGGCCGCATCCGCGCCGTCATCACCGAGCACGGCCGCATCGAATGCGAGCGCGTCGTCGTCTGCGCCGGGCAATGGACGCGGAATTTCGCGGCGCGTTTCGGCGTCAACGTGCCGCTGGTCTCGGTCGAGCACCAGTACATCATCACCGAATCCTTCGGCGTGCCTTCCAACCTGCCGACGCTGCGCGATCCCGACCGGCTGACCTATTACAAGGAAGAGGTGGGCGGCATCGTGATGGGCGGCTACGAGCCGAACCCGATCCCCTGGGCGACGTCGGGCATTCCCAATGGCTTCCACTACACGCTGCTCGACAGCAATTTCGACCATTTCGAGCAGATCATGGAGCAGGCGCTCGGCCGCGTGCCCGCGCTCGAAAATGTCGGCGTCAAGCAGCTGTTGAACGGGCCGGAGAGCTTTACGCCTGATGGTAACTTCATTCTCGGCGAAGCGCCGGAGCTCAAGAACTTCTTCGTCGGCGCCGGCTTCAACGCCTTCGGCATCGCATCGGCCGGCGGCGCTGGGATGGCGCTGGCGGAGTGGGTCTCCAAGGGCGAGCCGCCTTACGATCTCTGGCCGGTCGATATCCGCCGCTTCGGCCGCCCTCATTTCGACACCGACTGGGTGCGCACCCGCACGCTGGAAGCCTATGGCAAGCACTACACGCTGGCTTTCCCTTTCGAGGAATATTCAAGCGGCCGGCCCTGCCGCAAATCGCCGCTCTACGACCGGCTAAAGGCGCAAGGCGCATGCTTCGGCGAGAAGCTCGGCTGGGAGCGACCGAACTGGTTCGCCGATCTCTTCGCCAACGAGGAGCCGAAGGACGTCTACAGCTACGAGCGGCAGAACTGGTTCGAGGCGGTGGGCCGCGAGCACAGGGCGGTGCGCGAGGCGGCGGTGATCTTCGACCAGACCTCGTTTGCCAAATTCACGCTGAAGGGCCGCGACGCAGAGAGGGCCCTTTCCTGGATCGCCGCCAACGACGTCGCCAAGCCGGTGGGCTCGCTCGTCTACACGCAGATGCTGAACGACAAGGGCGGCATCGAGTGCGATCTCACCTGCGCCCGCATCGCCGAGGACGAGTATTACATCGTAACCGGCACGGGCTTCGCGACCCACGACTTCGACTGGATAGCCCGCAATATTCCCGACGATCTGCATGCCGAACTGGTCGATGTGACCTCGGCCTATTCCGTGCTGGCGCTGATGGGGCCGAATGCGCGCGCGGTGCTGGAGAAGGTCACAGGCAGCGACATCTCCAACGCCGCCTTCCCGTTTGGCCGTGTCAAGACGATCGGCATCGCCGGCTGCCCGGTGCGCGCGCTGCGCATCACCTATGTCGGCGAACTCGGCTATGAGTTGCATGTGCCGATCGAATACGCCACGACCGTCTACGACGCGCTGATGGCGGCGGGTGCGCCGCTGCATCTCGTCAATGCCGGCTACCGGGCGATCGAAAGCTGCCGACTGGAGAAGGGCTATCGCGCCTGGGGCTCGGATATCGGGCCGGATCATACGCCAATCGAAGCCGGGCTCGGCTGGGCGGTGAAGACCAAGAAGACCACCCCGTTTCGCGGCCGCGAGGCGATCGAGCGGCAGCTGGCCGAGGGCGTCAAGAAAATGCTCGCCTGCTTCGTGCCTGACGATCCCGACGTGGTACTGCTCGGCCGCGAGACGATCTACCGCGATGGGAAGCGCGTCGGCTGGCTCTCCTCGGGTGGCTTCGGCTACACAGTGGGCAAGGCGATCGGCTACGGCTATGTGCGCAACGCCGAGGGCGTGAGCGAGGAATTCGTGTTGTCGGGCCGGTATGAGCTCGACGTCGCACGGGTGCGGGTGCCGTGCAAGGTGTCGCTGACGCCGCTCTACGATCCCGAGATGGCACGGGTGAAGGCTTAGAGCCCCCACCCGCTCAATCAGAACAGTGGCAGCTTGTTGTCCTGGATCAGGATGTCGAGCTTGTTGGCCACATCCTCGGTCCAGGCGAGGTTTTCAGTGAGCGCGGCCGGAAACAGCCCGGGGAGCGTGAACAGCGCGGCGGCCACGGCGCCGCCGTTGCGGGGGATGTCGGCCAGCAGCGCGGCGATCTCGGCGGCGCGGGGGTCGCGGAGTTCGTAGGCCTTGCCGTTGCGGTCGATGCCGAGCGCGTAGCGCATCCAGGCGGCGACGGCGATGGCGTAGGTTTCAGCCTTGCTGCCATCGGCCAGCGCTTCCGTGGCCGGCTCCAGCAGGCGCTGCGGCAGCTTCTGGGTGCCGTCCATGGCGATCTGGTAGGTGCGGTGGGCGATCGCCTTGTTTGCAAAGCGGGCTGTCAATTCGTCGGCATAGGCTTCCAGATCGATGCCGGGAACCGGATCGAGCGTGGCGGCAGCGGCGTTCATGTGGCGGCGCGCGAGGGCGGCTAAGCCGGTATCGTCCATCACGTCGCGGATGAATTCATAGCCGCCGATATAACCGAGGTAGGCGAGCAGCGAATGCGCGCCGTTCAGCATGCGCAGCTTCATCTTCTCATAGGCCGAGACATCCTCGACCATCAGCGCGCCGGCCTTTTCCCATTGCGGGCGGCCATTGGCGAAGCGGTCCTCGATGACCCACTGCGTAAAGGGTTCGGTCTCGATCGCGACAAGATCGACGCGGCCGATGAGCGTTTCGGCATCGCGATAGGTGGCCTCGGTGCTGGCGGGCGTGATCCGGTCGACCATGGTCGAGGGGAATGGGACATTGGCCTCGATCCAGGTCTTAAGCTCGGGATCGACACGGCCGGCGAAATCGAGCACAAGGCGCTTCAATACAGCGCCGTTGCTTGGAAGGTTGTCGCAGCTGAGAGGGGTGAATGGTGCTACGCCCTTGGCGCGGCGGCGGGCGAGGCCCTCGACGAGATAGCCGATGACGCCGCGGGGCGCGTGGCGGTTTTGAAGGTCTGCTGCGATATCCGCATGCTTGAGATCGAGACCGCCGGTGGCGGCATCGAAGCCGTAGGCCTTTTCCGTCACCGTCAGGCTGACGATGCGGATGACGGGGTCTTCGAGCCGCGCCAGCAACTCATCAGGATCGCGGGTCGCGACATGGGCTTTCAGGATCGGGCCCATGACATGGGCGACAGTGCCTTCGGTGTCGCGCACCAGCATGGTGTAGAGGCCGTTCTGCTCGTTCAGATGATCGGCGACATCGGCGGTGCGCAGGCTTGCCACCTCGATCCCCCAATCGCCGCCGCCAAGCGCCAGCGCCGCATCCGTATAGGGCGCGAAGTGGGCGCGGAAGAAGGCGCCGGGGCCGAGATGCAGGATGCCCGGCTTCAGCACATCGCGGTTGAAGGCGGGAAGCTTGGCTGTATGTGCGAGGCCGGTGAGGCGCGTCAGTCGTTCGGTCACAGCTTGTAGGCCTTCTTGGCGTTGCCGTAGGAGAGATCGGCGGCGGCGATTGCCGCATCCTGGCGCGATATCCGGTGCTCGGCCGCCAGCGTCGCGAGGAAGCCGCAGACTTCGCGGCGCCAGACATCATGGCGGGCGGGGATGGAGAGCAGCGCGCGGGTATCGTCGTTGAAACCGGCCATGTTGGCGAAGCCTGCGGTTTCCACCACCTGGTCGAGATAGCGGCGGATACCGGCCGGGCTGTCGTGGAACCACCAGGGCGGCCCAATCATCAGGCACGGCCAGTGGCCGGCCATCGGCGCCAGTTCGCGGGCGTAGGTGGTTTCATCCAGCGTGAAGAGCAGGACACGCAGGCCCGGCGCATGGCCGTATTTCGCGAGAAGCGCCGAGAGCCCGCCAACCCAGTCGGTCGGTGTCGGGATATCGGCGCCCATGTTCGGTCCGCGCGTCTGGAAGAGTTCGCGGTCGGTGTTGCGGCGCGATCCGGCGTGGATCTGCATGACCATGCCGTCTTCCGCCGAAAGCCCGGCCATCTCGGTCAGCATCTGGCCACGGAAGAGTTCGGCCTCGCCTTCTTCGAGCGTACCCTTGTGCGCCCGGTCGAGCAGCCGCTGCTTGTCGGAATGCGGCAGATCGGCGGTGAAGGCGGTGGGGACACCGTGGTCGGTCGCGGTGGCGCCGAACTGGCGGAAATAGGCGCGGCGCTTGCGGTGGGCGTCGATCAATCCATCCCAGCTCGCGACGTCGCAACCGGTGAGCTCGCCGAGCTTCGCGAGATTTTCGCGGAAGCCGACGGCATCGGGATCGGTGACACTATCGGGGCGATAGGTGGTGCGCACACGGCCGATCCAGCCGTCCTCGGCCATCTTCTGGTGGTGCGGCAGTTGGTCGAGCGCGCCCTCGGTGGTGGCGATCGTCTCGATGCCGAAGCGCTTGTGGAGCGCGCGGGGGCGGAACTCCGGAAGCGCCAGCTGCGCATTGATGTGATCGTAGAGCGCGTCGGCATTCCCTGATGTCAGCGGCTCCTCGCAGCCGAGTACCGCCGACATGGCGTGATCGACCCAGAGGCTGGACGGCGTGCCGCGGAAGAGATGGTAGTGCGCGGCGAAGGTGCGCCAGATGTCGCGGCCGGACGAAACGGGCTTGCCGTCGAGGCGGGGAACGCCGAGATCGTCGAGCTTGACGCCGACGCTGTGCAGCATGCGGAAGAGATAATGATCGGGGATGACGAGCAGCGAGGCAGCGTCCTCGAAGGGCTTGTCCTCGGCGAACCAGGAGGGTTCGGTGTGCCCGTGCGGGCTGACGATCGGGAGCCCGCTGACGCTCTCGTAAAGCTCGCGCGCTATGCTGCGCGTTGCCGGATCGGCCGGAAAGAGCCGGTCCGGATGCAGAAATCCATTGCCGATATCCATCTGTATTCCTCCCTGGTGCCTACCGGCCTAGCGCACAAAAAAAGATGCGGCAAGGGCTTTTAGTAACCAAACGGTTCACTTTGTGAATCGGCGGCAGCACCTCTCGAAACGATTGACCTTGCGGCCTATTTCCGCTTTGGAGAGCGCAATCACATGACCGGTTCATCTGGCTGGTCGCGGCAAGGAGAGCCCGATGTCTGATCAGACCGATCGTATCACCCAACTCGAGGAAACCGTCGCCCACCAGGCAAAGACGATCGAGGAACTGTCCGACCAGCTGATGGAACAGTGGAAGGTGGTCGAGCAGACGCGCGCCAAGCTGGACCGGCTGACCGAGCGCTTCCTTTCGCTCGAGGAACAAGCGCTGGAAGCGCCGGCGATCACAAGGCCGCCGCACTACTGATCGTCCCGGCCTTTCCTCACAGCCTTGCGCTTCGATGTCCCGATCCTTATATAAGGGCTTGTGAGGACGACCTCCGCCGTATGGGCTTAAACTCGGGACGACCCGGCATATTCCCATAGGGGCATTTCATGAGATCCGTCTCCGACCGTATCCGCCACGCCATCAGCTTTGAACTCATTGGTCTTGCCATCATCACGCCGCTCGGCGCGTTTGCCTTCGGCATGCCGATCGCCGATATCGGCGTCGTCGGCGTTGCCAGCGCCACGGTGGCGACGGCGTGGAACTATCTCTACAATCTCGGCTTCGACCATGTGATGCAGCGCCTGACGGGCGGCACGAAGAAGAGCCTTGGCGTTCGCATTCTGCATGCCGTGCTGTTCGAGGGCGGCCTGCTGATGGCGCTCCTGCCGCTGATTGCCTGGTATCTCGGCGTCAGCCTACTGCAGGCCTTCATGATGGATGTGTCCTTCGCGCTCTTTTATCTGGTCTATGCCTTCGTCTTCAATCTGGCCTATGACCGCATCTTCCCGCTGCCGGACTGGCAGGCGAAGGCGCCGGATGCCGTGCGCGGCTGATCCGCGCCAAATGGCGTGGTTTGCGATCGCCGCTTTCGGGTCTATATAGCGCCAGAACATTGTTACTCAGCGAAAGACGACAGCATGGCCGCGACGATCCGTTACCACGAAGGCGACATTTCCGCCGCCGATGCAGCCCGCTATACCGGCGCGATCGCGATCGATACAGAGACGCTCGGCCTCGTACCGCGCCGCGACCGGCTCTGCGTCGTCCAGCTTTCGCCGGGCGATGGTTCGGCCGACGTGATCCGTATCGCGGCCGGCCAGACGGAGGCGCCAAACCTCGTGGCGCTTCTATCGGACCCAACGCATGAGAAGATCTTCCATTACGGTCGCTTCGATATCGCCGTGCTCTTCAATGCTTTCGGCGTGACGACGACGCCGGTGTTCTGCACCAAGATCGCCTCCCGCCTCTGCCGCACCTATACGGACCGGCACGGGCTGAAGGACAATCTCAAGGAGATGCTCGAGGTCGATATCTCCAAGACCCAGCAATCCTCCGACTGGGGTGCGGAGACGCTGTCGCAGGCACAACTCGAATATGCGGCGTCCGATGTGCTCTATCTGCATGCGCTGCGCGACAAGCTGACCCACCGCCTCATTCGCGACGGGCGGTTCGAGCATGCGACCGCCTGCTTCGCCTTCCTTCCCACCCGCGCCAAGCTCGACCTGCTCGGCTGGGACGAGACGGATATTTTCGCGCACAGCTGAGATTGCTTGCCAGCTTCTCACCACGCAAAGCCCAAGTGTGCCGCCACGCACCGAATGATTAGTGCTTCGTTAACGGTGAATCACTAGGATGCTCATTAACTTCTGAGCATTCCGTGGCGCGATGCAGCGTCCTCCAGGCACGCGAAACCGCCGGAGAATGCAAAACAGCCCGATGAACGCGGCTCTCCTGTAACCTGCTTCAGCGCATTTTACGAAAGAGGAAGCATGCCATGTTGTCTCCGGTTCGTGCAGCGTCAAGCTCAAGCTTTCCCTCGCAGGGCTCCACCTCGGCGCTGAGCGCCAGCGACATCGTGCGCAGCGTCACCGCGGTTGCGCCGGTCAACCAGGTCGAGAGCCCGGACCTGACATCCGGCGCCACCGCCAAGCTCAATATCCTGCTGCTTGCCGTTCGCGCCCGCATGGTCGAGGCGCTGCTCAATGTGCTGACCGCCACCGGAGAGGCGCTTTCGCAGCCGCGCGACGATAACGAGCCGGACCTCGTTTTCGCATCGCGGCTGGCGGATGCGATCCAGAAACTGCCGGCCGCCAAGATCGAAGTGATCGAGCGCCAGTTGGCCGCCCAGGGCCACGCCATCCCGCTGCGGCTGCTTGCCGAAGCGCTGCAGAACCCGGCCGGCCCCGCCGCGACGCGCATCGCCGCCTATCTCGAAACCATCGGCACGAGGGATCGCGATCTCGCGACGCGCGCCGTTCTCAAATCCTACAGCCAGAACGACGGTTCGCCGGCGCGCCCGGAACAGCGTCCGGAGATCAGCCTGCATCGCGATACGGTCACATCAGCACCTCGCGCCGCGACTGCGGCGACCGCGAGCGCTGGAGCCAGGAATGCGCCGACGTCGGCGGCGGCAGCTGGGACCACTGGCCACGAAAGCGACGTGACCGCGCAGGTCGCGGTGACCGACGAGGCACCCACGGCACCCGTCGCCGAACGTGCGGAGCCGAAGGCTGCGATGACCGCCGCAAGCGCCGCGCTTTCGACCGACGAAGCGGCGGAGGCGCCTGTCGCAGCGGAAGTATCCGCTCCCCCGGCCGAAGCCGAAGCAACCGAGGTCGCGGCTGAGCCGACAGCCACGCGCGACACCAAGGCCGATCCGATCATCCCGAAGAACTGGGTCGGCATTCCGGCTTCTCTGTCGAAGGACGAGACGGACATGATCGTGGTCATCATCCGCGATCAGGCGACCGAGACGCTGCTTGAGGCGGTGGACGTCGAGCCGGCGGTCGATATCGACGTTCTGCTCGACGACACGCTGATCGCCGACATACCCGATAATCTGAAGCGCCCCGCCGAGCAGATGCTGATGGCGAACGGGCTGGCAAAGCCCATGATAGCGCAGGCAGCACCCTCGCCGCTGGAGGCCGTGGCGGCACAAGCGGCCGCGCGGCAGCCGACACAGGCGGATACCGACACGCCATCGGCAACGCGACAGATGATCGACGCCACCTACGCGCCGGTCCTGATGAAAGTCATCGAGGGCGTGCCCTATGCGCCGCAGCCCTACGACTTCGCCAAGGACGAGACCGACGATGCCGGTTCGCGCGAGATGAACCGCGAGGACCACAACGGCAATATCGACCAGGACGACGAGAACGAAGACGGCGACGACCAGAATCGTGCTGACGAGGCGGAGACGCTCGAGGAGCAGGTCCCTGCCGAGAATGACAGCGACGACGCCGCATTCATGGCCGCGCAACAATCCGCGATCGCAGCACCCATGCTCGACGAGGCGGGCGGGCCTATCCTGATGCTGCCGGGTCCCGGCCTGCCGATCGCGCCGGCAAGCGACGAGGCCTATGCGCGCTACCGGCGGATGGTCGGCTGGGAATAGCCGACCGAAGCGACTGTTGGACGCCACGAACAATTCCCGAAAACGAAAGAACCCGCCGGATCGCTCCGGCGGGTTCTTTTATTCTTCAAGCCTGACGGCTGGCGATTATTCGCCGCGGTTCTTCAGAGCCGCGCCGAGGATGTCGCCGAGCGAAGCGCCAGAGTCGGACGAACCGAACTGAGCAACGGCTTCCTTCTCTTCAGCGATTTCCAGAGCCTTGATCGAAAGCATGACCTTGCGGTCCTTCTTCGAGAAGTTGGTGACGCGAGCGTCAACCGTCTGGCCAACCGAGAAGCGCTCCGGACGCTGGTCGTCGCGATCGCGAGCGAGGTCAGCGCGGCGGATGAACGAGGTGATGTCTTCGTGGTCTACGAGCTTCACTTCGATGCCACCGTCGTTGACGGCGATGACTTCAGCCGAAACAACAGCGTTCTTGCGCAGGTCGCCGGAAGCGGCAGCTTCGCCGACCGAGTCCTTGCCGAGCTGCTTGATGCCGAGCGAGATGCGCTCCTTTTCGACGTCTACATCGAGAACGACAGCCTTAACGACATCGCCCTTGTTGTATTCTTCGATAACCTGTTCGCCCGGACGGTTCCAGTCGAGGTCAGAGAGGTGCACCATGCCGTCAACATCGCCGTCGAGGCCGATGAACAGGCCGAATTCGGTCTTGTTCTTGACTTCGCCTTCGACTTCAGTGCCGGCCGGATGGTTGCGAGCGAATGCCGCCCACGGATTTTCCAGCGTCTGCTTGAGGCCGAGCGAAATACGACGCTTGGACGGATCGACTTCGAGAACGACGACTTCGACTTCCTGGCTCGTGGACAGGATCTTGCCGGGGTGTACGTTCTTCTTGGTCCAGGACATTTCCGAGATATGGATCAGGCCTTCGATGCCCGGCTCCAGCTCGACGAACGCACCGTAGTCGGTGATGTTCGTGACGGTACCGGAGATCTTCTTGCCTTCCGGATACTTGGCCTGGATGCCATCCCACGGATCTGACTCGAGCTGCTTCATGCCGAGCGAGATGCGGTGGGTTTCCTGGTTGATGCGGATGATCTGAACCTTGACCTGCTGGCCAATGGACAGGATTTCCGACGGATGGTTCACACGGCGCCATGCCATGTCGGTGACGTGCAGCAGGCCGTCGATGCCGCCGAGGTCAACGAACGCACCGTAATCGGTGATGTTCTTGACGACGCCGTCAACAACCTGGCCTTCTTCGAGGTTCTGAACGATTTCAGAACGCTGCTCGGCACGGGATTCTTCCAGAACCGTACGACGCGATACGACGATGTTGCCGCGACGCTTGTCCATCTTGAGGATTTCGAAGGGCTGCGGGTTGTGCATCAGCGGGGTAACGTCGCGGATCGGGCGGATGTCGACCTGCGAACGCGGCAGGAAGGCAATCGCGCCGTCGAGGTCAACCGTGAAGCCGCCCTTGACCTGGTTGAAGATAACGCCTTCAACGCGCTCACCAGCTTCGAACTTGGCTTCGAGCTTGACCCAGCTCTCTTCGCGGCGAGCCTTTTCGCGCGACAGAACAGCTTCGCCGAGAGCGTTTTCGATGCGCTCAACGTAAACTTCGACTTCGTCGCCGACCTTGAGCGTGCCGTCCTTGGCCTTGGCGCCGAATTCCTTGAGCAGAATGCGACCTTCGACCTTGAGGCCAACGTCGACAACGGCGGAGTCCTTCTCGATTGCCGTTACGATACCCTTGGTTACATAGCCTTCAGCCAGATCGTTCTTGGCAAAGGATTCTTCCAGAAGGGCCGCGAAATCTTCGCGAGAGGGAGTAGCTACTGACATGAAATCTCCTGCGTGTCCGAATCTTTTGGACACGTATGCGCCGGTTGGTTCGTGTTGAATGAGCCTGATCCCCGTCCGCCCTCTCATCGAAGGCAATCCGGCGCTTGGACGGAATTTCAGGCTGTCGTTCAAGGCACTCCGGGCAAAGCCTGGCGGAACGCCTCAAATCCTAGTTTCGGTTCAAGGCCGCATCGATGACCGATTTCGCGGCTTGAAACGCGGCTTCTATACTCATTTCCGACGTATCAAGCAAGTGCGCGTCTTCGGCTGGTTTCAAAGGGCTGTCGGCCCGTCCCATGTCGCGTTCGTCGCGTCGCTTGACGTCTTCGAAAATCGCCGCGAAATCGGCAGCGATCCCCTTGGCCTTGATCTCGTCGAAACGGCGCTTTGCGCGCACTTCGGCCGACGCCGTCACATAAAGCTTCACCGGTGCCTGCGGGCAGACCACCGTACCGATGTCGCGCCCATCAAGCACCGTGCCCGGCGTGCGCTGCGAAAACTTGCGCTGCGCCTCGACCAGCGCGCGGCGCACCGACGGCATCACCGCGATCTTCGAGGCGGCTTCGCCGATCTCATGCTTCGACAGGATATCGCGATCGAGGCCGGCGAGTTCAACCTCGCGGGCCATTTTTTCCGCCGTAAGCTCGTCATCAAGCGGCAGGCCGGCGTCGAGCAGCGCCTTGGCGGTGGCGCGGTAGGTCAGGCCGGTGTCGAGATGGTGGAAGCCATAGGTCTCGGCGATGCGGCGCGACAACGTGCCCTTGCCGGCCGCAGCCGGTCCATCGATGGCGATGACAAAATGGTCTGAACTGGTCGGCATGCTCGTCTTTCTATCCCGCCCGATATTCTCAGGGCCATTGCTGTCGGCCGATCTCGCTCGGCTGGTGTCTCAATTCTCTTTGCCGGCTTCTTCGTCCGCTTCTGGCAAGCCGCCATAGCGGCGCACGAGATCCGTCATCTCGTCCTGCCCCGCTGTTTCGCCGAGACCTGCCGCGACCCCTTCGCGGTCGGCGATCGGCCGGTTCTGGCTGACCTTCCACTTGCCCTCGATGGCAGTGATCTCGATCTCGACGCCGACGATGCCCTTCATCTGCGCCCTCACATAAGCCTCCGGCGCATCGCTGACGGCCCAAGGCTTTTCACGCGGTGTCTCGTGCTGCGTGGTCAGCGCGGTGATCTGCGCCAAGAGCCAGTCTGCGTCGTCGATGACACAGGCGGTGCCGCGCACCTGCACGACAGCGTAGTTCCAGGTCGGCACGACCTTGCCGGTCTCGCGCTTGGTCTCGTACCAGGAGGGCGTGACATAGCTGTCGGCACCCTGGAAGACGACAAGCAGCTCGGCGCCATCCGCGAGATCGCGCCACTGCGGATTGGCCTTGGCCAGATGCAGCCGAAGCGTTCCCTTCTCGGACGCCGCCGCATCGAGATGAAAGGGCACGGAATTGGCCATCAGGCCGGAGGCGCCGGTCGTGATCAAAAGGCCGAGCGGATGCGCCCTGATCAGCGCGTGCTGGACGCCAAGATCGTCTTCCCTGAAATGCGGTGGCTGATACATCTCGCCCATCCGTCTTGCTGCCGGAACCTGCCGGCGTCGCGTTGCCCATCGAGTATTCGCGGCTCACTAGCACAAAGCATCGGCCCGGTCATCCGGCGCGGCGCATGGCGCTTGCGGTCGCGGCACGTGAAGTTAGGCTTTGACATGGCGGCCCGCAACGATTATGGGGACCGGCTTATAAATTCCGAACAGAACGCCGGTTTCAACGGCATTTGCCGAACTCAGGTTCGGCCATTCTCACGATCACGAGGCTCAACAGTGGCGAAAGCTGAACTTGGAACCAAGCGTACCGATCCGGAAACCGGCAAGAAATTCTACGACCTGAACCGGAACCCGATCGTTTCTCCTTACACGGGCAAGACCTACCCGCTCTCCTTCTTCGTCGAAAGCTCGGCTGCGGCCGCCGCTGAAGCCGCGCAGGAAGAGGAAGAAGTGGCCGAAGTCGATACCGAAAGCACGGAAGTCGAACTGGTCTCGCTCGAGGACGCAGACGGCGATGCATCCGGCGACGATATCCCCGACATGGGCGACGACGACGTCGAAATCGAAGGCGATGACGACGACGATACCTTCCTCGAAGCCGACGAAGACGACGACGATGACGACATGAGCGACATCATCGGCGTGACCGGCGACGAAGAAGACGTCTGATTTCGAACAAGGATCGGCCCGGGCGAGAAAAATTCACCGGGCCGTTTTTTTAGGCTTGCCATCTGCGAAAACCGCACGTATTAAGCCGCCACTTCCCGAGGACAAGCGCTTCGAGAAGTATCCCAGGCCCGGCACAAACCGGTCCACCCTGATGGGGCTATAGCTCAGCTGGGAGAGCGCTTGCATGGCATGCAAGAGGTCAGCGGTTCGATCCCGCTTAGCTCCACCAAACTTCCCAAGCAGTTTAGCGAATAGAATTACCGGGCCGATCCGATAGCTTATAAGCTGCGGTCAAAGCGCGCGATCATAGGCAGACTGAATTGCACGCATTCAAGAAGCTCCAATAGCCGAGTCTTTACATGCACTTAGCCGAATTTCCGTCAACCCATTGAATAAACTTGACTTTTTCTAAAATCCGTTTATGTTTTGGCTAAATGGATTGGGGTTCGTTCCTGGTCGGCGTTGTGGCCTCGGTTTACCGGGGCCTTTCGCTTTTAAGGGAATACCTTCAAGCCTGATGAGAAACTCTTGCCAGCAGGGCCCTTCCAAAGTTTTTCCCGAATGACATCAAAAGCTCTGTTGGGCTGATCGCCTTTCAATATGCGTAGGCCGATTGGGCGGGCGATGAGATCGGCGATCTGTAAACCGGTGGAATTTGCCTGCTTCGAAGCAAATACAATGTCAAAACATGGCATCTTCGATTCCTCGCGTCCGCCTTGCAGGTAATGATCTCCCGCTACGATTCGGCGGAACTCAAGTTCCAATGCCGCGTCTTCCTTGCCTTGCCCGGCCTTCTCCTTAGGACTACGCGACTCGCAAACGATATGGCACTGCTGTTCGTGATCTCCGTTGTGTTTGATGAAAGCGTGTGTCTTTTCCATGCAAAACAGGAGGCCGAGTTGGTAGGGGTTGTCCGGACGGGCGTATTTTCGTTTCAAGTTTTCCTTCCGGATAACCGACGCAATGACCGTCATCGGCATTTGCTCGATGATCTGCGTCAAGTCCTCCATGAAGCGCGCTCTTAGCCTGTCATACTGCAGGAAATGAAATGGGCCGCGCTTTTTGACGATGTCAGACTCATGCATGACGACAGTATCGTGGCCGAACCATCTGAACTTGAATTCTTGCATCGCAGGTACGGCGATGCGCACGTAATCGGTCTTCTTGAATACGCAGAACGCAAGCGAGAATATGGGATAATTCTCATCAATCGACGTCATGCTGTGATCGCCGCTTTCGTCGACGTATACTATGTATTCGCCAAACTCCAATTCAGCACCTTCGAATCAACGTGAGTGTCTGCTCTACTACTGCACCGATCTGAATGGCAGTCTACACAACCTAGCGCAATTGCCTTCCTCGCCATCTCGGGCGTATGCTCTGCGGACAGTTTTCAAACAGCCCTTTTCACGCCGCGAGGCTCCACGGTCTCCGGCACCATTTCAGCGTTCCGGACCCCACCCATGACACGACAAAGACGACGCCGCATCATTCACACGCGCCGCACCGCAACCGGGCTTGCGCTTGCGGGGGCGATTTCGTTTTTGGCGGGGATGACGGATGCGACGGGGTTGGTTTTGAGCGGTGACTTCGTGTCGTTCATGACCGGGAATACGACGCGGGCGGCGCTTTCGCTTGGGGCTGGGAACTTCGGGCATGCGGCCGTGCTGATTGCGGCGATCATCGTCTTCGTGCTCAGCAACGCGGCCGGGATCGTGCTTGCGCATTTCGCCGAACGGCGAGTTTTCGTGGTGCTCGGCTGCGTCGGGCTGATGCTGGCGGGCGCGTCGCTGATGAGCGAGCCCGGCCTTGTGTTGCCCCGCTTCTACGTGATCGTCGCCTCCATGGGGATGGTGAACGCCGCAGTGGAACATATCGAGGGGTTGCCGATCGGGCTCACCTATGTGACCGGGGCGTTGTCGCGTTTCGGGCGCGGCATCGGCCGCTTTCTGATCGGCGACCGGCGGCTCGACTGGACGATCCAGATCGTACCCTGGCTCGGCATGCTGCTCGGCGCCATAGCGGGTGCCCTTTTGACGCAGGTCGCGGGCGCGTCGGCGCTGTGGGTGGTCGCGGCGTTCGCGATGTTGATCGCGCTGGCCGCGCTTCTCATCCCGAAGCCGCTGCAGCGGCGGTTCAACCAGTCGGCGGCCGCGCGCGCGTCTGCCCAGCGCGCGAAGTGATCGTCGCACCATCGTCAGCGCGAATCAGCTAGACGTCGTTCCAGAACCGAAGCAGGAACGGAGGCCCCGCGTGTTTGTCTTCTCGAAGCTCGTCTGGATTTTCGGCCAGCCCCTGTCGCTGGCTTTCCTGCTTATTCTGGTCGCGCTGATCGCGGGGCTGATCCGCTTTCGCATCATCAGCCTTCTCGCGACCGCCTGCGCCACGCTGGTGCTCTTCCTCACGCTCTACACGACATCAGGCAATTATCTGCTGCAAGGACTGGAGGATCGCTTCGCCAAACCGCAGGATCCGGCTGAGCTCACATGCATGATCGTGCTCGGCGGCGGCTTCGAGAACGAGGTCAATACATCGCGCCACGGGATCGAGATGAATGCCGGCGGCGACCGGTTCATCGAGACGCTGAGATTGGCGCAGAAGTATCCGCAGTCGCGCATTCTCGTCTCGGGCGGCGACGGGTCGATGTCTGGCGTCTACGAGGGCGACGCGGTCATGGCGGAGCGGTTCTTCCCGCTGTTCGGCGTGGCGAAGGAGCGGCTGGTCCAGGAGACGACTTCGCGGACCACGTTCGAGAACGCCGTCAACACAAAGGACCTGCTGGCAAGCCAGGGGCTTTCCAACTGCCTGCTGATCACATCCGGCTATCACATGCCGCGCTCGGTCGGGATCTTCCGCAAGCTCGGCATCGGCGTGACGCCGTGGCCGACGGACTACCGGACAGACGGCCACGAGCGCCTGGGGCTCGACTTCACCCAGCCGAGCCGGAACGCGCAGAACATGGCGACCGCGATCCGCGAATGGTTCGGCCTTGTCGGATATTACTTCGCCGGGCGCACCTCGGAGCTTTATCCGCGCTGAGCCGGGCTCTTCTCGGCTACTTCTTGGAGATGGTGACGAACTTGGTGCCGCGCACGCGGGTGGTGATGACGCAGGGATCGGTCTTTGGGTCGCCGTCTGGGCGGTCGCAGAAGCGCGGATGCATCTTCATGGCCAGCACCTTGTTGCCGAAGCGCTGAACGAAATCGTAGCCATAGGTCTTGGCGGTGGCGATCATGAAATAGCCGCCCTCGGCGACCTGCAGATAGAAATTGTAGACGCAGCCGTCCTCGTCGCACTGCGGGCCCTTGGTGCCGTCGCAGGTCATTTCGCCCTCGTTGACGACAACATCGACCAGCCCGTCATTGTTGATGTCCTGATGGGTGACGAAACCGTCGGAGAACTCCACCTCTGTGCATTGCTGCTTGAAATGATCCTTCTCGTAAATCTCCGGATCGGGAAGCAGCGACTGCTGGGCGTAAGCCGCGGAAGATACGGCCAGGGCCGCAGCGAGGTTCAAGGCGATCAGCAGCGTTTTCACAGGTTCTCTTTTCGTCGGATAAGGACGGCATTGGTTCGTGAGTTTGGCTGATCCGCCTTGCGCCGCCCTTGCGGCCATGATTATTCGAGGGAAAGATCGCCATTGGAGCACGCGATGTCGCCATTCGTCTATCTCGACTATGCCGGCGTTGCCCTGTTTGCGGCAACGGGTGCGCTCGCCGCCTCGCGCAAGCAGCTCGATCTGATCGGTTTCCTGTTCTTCGCGGTCATCACAGGCATCGGCGGCGGCACGGTGCGCGACATCGTCCTGGGTCGTGTGCCGGTCTTCTGGGTGTTGAACCCCACCTATATCCTGGTGTGCTGTGCCGCCGGCGTTTTGGTGTTCTTCACCGCGCATATGGTGGAATCGCGCTACCGGCTGCTGATCTGGCTCGATGCGGTCGGGCTTTCGGCCTATTGCGCCATGGGTGCGGCCAAGGGGCTGGCCGCCACCGGCTCGCCGACCATCGCGATCGTCACCGGCACGCTGACGGCGACCTTCGGCGGCGTGTTGCGCGATCTTGTCGCCAACGAGCCCTCGGTGTTGCTGAGGCCGGAAATCTACATCAGCGCCGCACTCTTCGGCGCGGCGATCTTCACCGGTGCCAATGAATTCGGGCTACCGCTCTATGCTGCATCGGCCGCGGGCGTGCTTGCGGCATTCGCGGTGCGCGGAGGGGCGCTTTACTACGGCTGGACGTTTCCGACATACAAGGCAAAGCCCGGGCGGCATCCCGACGATGTGATGTGAAAATCGATCTGGATCAGGAGCGCTTGGGGCGCAGGCGGATCACCACGTCGACATGGGCGATCTCCATGCCCTCAGGCGGTTCCGGCAGATTGTCGATGGTGAGGTTGCTGACGGGAATATCGAGCACGTCGTTGTCGCCTTCCACGAAGAAGTGGTGGTGATCGGAGACATTGGTGTCGAAATAGGTCTTGGCGCTTTCGACCGCGAGAACGCGGATCATGCCGGCTTCCGTGAACTGATGCAGCGTGTTGTAGACGGTGGCGAGCGATACCGGCACGCCGGCGACAACAGCCTCTTCGTGCAGTTCCTCGACGGTCAGATGGCGATCGCCCTTTGCAAAGAGCAGGTCGCCGAGCGCGACGCGCTGGCGCGTCGGCCTGAGGCCAGCGCCCCGCAACCTTGCTTCAATGGTAAGAGGGGCTTCAGCCGCCATCAACAACTCCCGCTAATCTAGCGTCTCGCAATCATGTT
Organism: Rhizobium sp. NPDC090275; assembly: GCF_044772225.1. NCBI lineage: Bacteria > Pseudomonadati > Pseudomonadota > Alphaproteobacteria > Hyphomicrobiales > Rhizobiaceae > Rhizobium > Rhizobium sp. NPDC090275. The sequence goes on from NZ_JBIVYL010000005.1 coordinate 414,715, forward strand.
TCCCTTAGCCATATAACTTTTGCACGAATGGCTTTCAATAGTTTCAATGGGGACAACAGGTGCCAAAGCGCCGCGAAATCGGGCTTTTCGCGTAATTAGTGCTGGCCGGGGGCTTGGCCTTCCTGTATGCGACCACCAAATAAGGCGCGCAGCCGGTCCTTGGACGTGGGTGAAGCTTAGTCATGCTTATGCTTCATTTTCCGTCGAACTTGGATTAAACGTTCACATCCATCAGCTTAGTTGCGGGGGGAATTAGAGTTTTCATGGCGACGAAACAATCCAGCTTCAACTATGAGGAAATCCTGGCATGCGGCCGCGGCGAGCTTTTCGGCCCCGGCAACGCGCAGCTTCCTCTGCCGCCAATGCTCATGGTTCACCGCATCACCGACATCTCCGAAACCGGCGGCGCCTTCGACAAGGGCTATATCCGCGCCGAGTACGACGTGAAGCCTGACGATTGGTATTTCCCCTGCCACTTCCAGGGCAACCCGATCATGCCGGGCTGCCTGGGCCTCGACGGCATGTGGCAGCTGACCGGCTTCTTCCTCGGCTGGCTCGGCGAGCCCGGTCGCGGCATGGCGCTCTCGACCGGTGAAGTGAAGTTCAAGGGCATGATCCGCCCGACCACGAAGCTGCTCGAATACGGCATCGACTTCAAGCGCGTCATGCGCGGCCGCCTGGTGCTCGGCACCGCCGATGGCTGGCTGAAGGCCGATGGCGAAACCATATACCAGGCCTCCGACCTGCGCGTCGGCCTGTCCAAGGACAAAGACGCCTGATTGCACCGGGCATCCGTGCCCGGTTTTCCAAGTTAGAAAAAACGAAAAGGTCGAAACACATGAGACGGGTAGTTGTCACGGGTCTGGGCGTCGTTTCCTCGATCGGCAATGACGCCGCCGAGGTCACCGCTTCGCTGCGCGATGCCAAGTCCGGCATTTCCTTTTCCAACGATTTCGCCGAGCACGGCTTCAAGTGCCAGGTCTGGGGTCGCCCTTCGCTCGATCCGACGGATCTCGTCGATCGCCGCGCCATGCGCTTCCTGTCGCAGGGCGGTGCGTGGAACCACGTCGCGATGAAGCAGGCGCTCGCCGATTCCGGTCTTGAGGAAAAGGACTACAGCGAAAACGAGCGCACCGGCATCATCATGGGCTCGGGTGGTCCTTCGACGCGCACGCTGATCGAGGCAGCCGAGATCACCATCAAGAACAACAGCCCGAAGCGCATCGGCCCGTTCGCCGTGCCGAAGGCGATGTCGTCGACGGCATCCGCCACGCTCGCGACCTGGTTCAAGATCCACGGCGTCAACTACTCGATCTCGTCTGCCTGCTCGACGTCGGCGCATTGCATCGGCAACGCCGCGGAAATGATCCAGTGGGGCAAGCAGGACATCATGTTCGCCGGCGGCCACGAAGATCTCGACTGGACGATGTCGAACCTGTTCGACGCCATGGGCGCCATGTCTTCCAAGTACAACGACACGCCAGAGACCGCATCGCGCGCCTATGACGCGACCCGCGACGGCTTCGTCATTGCCGGCGGCGCCGGTGTTCTGGTTCTCGAAGAGCTGGAGCACGCCAAGGCCCGCGGCGCCAAGATCTACGCCGAAATCGTCGGCTACGGCGCCACCTCCGACGGCTACGACATGGTCGCTCCGTCGGGTGAAGGCGCGATCCGCTGCATGCGCCAGGCACTCTCGACGGTGAAGGGCGATGTCGACTACGTCAACACGCACGGCACCTCGACGCCTGTCGGCGACAGCAAGGAAATCGGTGCGATCCGCGAAGTGTTCGGCAACAAGATCCCGCACATCCAGTCGACAAAGTCGCTGACCGGCCACTCGCTGGGTGCTGCCGGCGTGCAGGAATCGATCTACTCGCTGTTGATGATGCAGGCCGGTTTCATCGGCGAAAGCGCTCATATCACCGAGCTCGACCCGGAATTCGACGGCATGCCGATCGTGCGCAAGCGCATCGACGACGCCAAGATCGACATCGCGCTTTCCAACTCCTTCGGCTTCGGCGGCACCAACGCCACGCTCGTCTTCCAGCGCTACAACGGATAATAACATGACGGGAATCATGCAGGGTAAGCGCGGGCTTATCATGGGTGTCGCGAACAACCACTCCATCGCCTGGGGTATCTCCAAGGCGCTGGCGGCACAGGGCGCGGAACTTGCCTTCACCTACCAGGGCGATGCGCTGGGCAAGCGCGTCAAGCCGCTTGCCGCCGAAGTCGGCTCCGACTTCGTGCTGCCATGCGATGTCGAGGACATCGCTTCGGTCGACGCCACTGTGGACGCGATCAAGGAACGCTGGGGCACGCTAGACTTCGTCGTGCACGCCATCGGCTTCTCCGACAAGAACGAGCTCAAGGGCCACTACGCCGACACCACGCGCGAGAATTTCAGCCGCACGATGGTGATCTCCTGTTTCTCGTTCACCGAGATCGCCAAGCGTCTGGCGCCTTTGATGAACGAAGGCGGCTCGATGCTGACGCTGACCTATAACGGCTCGACGCGCGTCATTCCGAACTACAACGTCATGGGCGTCGCCAAGGCCGCTCTCGAGGCCTCCGTGCGTTATCTGGCGGCCGATTACGGCCCACGCGGCATTCGCGTCAACGCGATCTCCGCCGGCCCGATCCGCACGCTCGCAGGCGCCGGCATTTCGGATGCCCGCGCCATCCTGTCGTGGAACCAGCAGAACTCGCCGCTGCGCAAGACCGTGACGATCGATCACGTCGGCAACTCGGCCCTCTACCTGCTCTCCGACATGGCCGCAGGCGTCACCGGCGAAATCCACTTCGTCGACGCCGGCTTCAACATCACCTCGATGCCGGCGCTCGACACGCTGCGCAAGGCCGACGCCGAGTAAGCGACAGTCATGCACGAAATGAAAAAGGCGGCCATTGGCCGCCTTTTTTTATTTCTTCGCCCACAAGACCTTGAAGCGGGCGTTGCGGCAGGTTTCGCCGCTTTCGCGGAAGCTGGCGGCCAAGACCGGCTCGTAGGGCAGGCCGCGGTTGGCGACCAGCAGGAGGCGGCCGCCGGAGCGGAGTGAAGCTGCCGCCGTCTTGATCATTGCCTGGCCGAGCGCCGGCTCGGCGGCGTGGCTTTCGTGGAAGGGCGGGTTCATGATGATCAGGTCGTACTTGTCCTTGACCGGCTCGCCCGCCAGATCGTGCCAGAAGAAGCGTGCCGGTACATTCGGGCAGTTCTCTTCGATGTTGGCCTTGGCGGCCTCCAGCGCGGCGTAATTCGCCTCGTAGAGGTCGAGGCGGCTGACACCGGGGGAGCGTTCCGCCATCTCGACGGAGAGATAGCCCCAGCCGGCGCCGAAATCGGCGACGTCGCCGGTGAAATCGACCGGCAGGCGGGAGGCGAGCAGCTCTGAGCCGTCGTCGATACGGTCGTGCGAGAACATGCCGGCGGAAGCCTCGAAGCGGCCATCGACGCGCACAGCGGGCTTGGCGAACTTGGCGATGATTTCGGACGGATCGGCGGGCGCGCCGAACCAGAAGGCGACGCCGTGATACTTAGGCATATGCTCGAGCGACAGGCCAAAGGCCTCCATGCGCTTGCGCAGCGGCTGGATGCCATCTTCCTTGCCACCGGCGATGACGACGAGGCCGCCCATCTTCACGCGGGTGAGCGCTTCGGCGATATTCGCCTCGTTCTCGCCCTTGTGCTTGTTGCAGAGAACCAGAACGGCATCGTAGTCCTCGCCTTCGACCTCAGGCGTGGTTTCGATACGCTGGGCGAGCAGCTGCCGGTACAGCGGCCGGAAGCCCTGTACGGCGCTCAGCGCGGCGGCAAAGCCCTGCGGCAGGGCGAAGCCTGCCTCGGCGCCGAGGAAGAGCACGCGCTCGCCCTCGCCGGGCGCCTCGACGGTGCCGCTTACAAAGGGGTGGAACAGTGTCTTCAGCGTCTCGCTGCTCATCGTTTTATCTCGATCTTGAATAGAAAAAGGGCGCGAGAAGATTCCCGCGCCCATGAAGTCTTCGGAAGGCGCAGCTTACTCGGCTGCTTCTTCCTTCTTCTTGTCGGCAGGGATTTCCTGGCCGGTTGCCTGGTCGACAACCTTCATCGACAGGCGGACCTTGCCGCGCTCGTCGAAGCCGAGGAGCTTGACCCAAACCTTCTGGCCTTCCTTGACGACGTCCTGGGTCTTGGCAACACGCTCGGAAGCAAGCTGCGAGATGTGGACGAGGCCGTCGCGGGCGCCGAAGAAGTTGACGAAGGCGCCGAAGTCGGCGGTCTTCACGACCGTGCCTTCGTAGATCACGCCGATTTCAGGCTCGGCAACGATCGAGTGGATCCACTTGCGGGCCGCTTCGATTTCCTTGCCCGAGGACGAGGCAATCTTCACGGTGCCGTCGTCTTCGATGTTGATCTTCGCGCCGGTCTTTTCAACGATTTCGCGGATGACCTTGCCGCCGGAGCCGATGACTTCACGGATCTTGTCGACCGGGATGTTCATGACTTCGATGCGCGGAGCGAATTCGCCGAGCTGCGAACGGCCTTCGGAGATCGCCTTCGACATTTCGCCGAGGATGTGCGTGCGACCGCCCTGTGCCTGACCGAGTGCGACCTTCATGATCTCTTCGGTGATACCGGCGATCTTGATGTCCATCTGCAGCGAGGTGATGCCGTCGGCAGTACCTGCAACCTTGAAGTCCATGTCGCCGAGGTGGTCTTCGTCGCCGAGGATGTCGGAGAGAACGGCGAAGCGGTCACCTTCGAGGATCAGGCCCATGGCGATACCGGCAACCGGCTTAGCGAGCGGAACGCCGGCGTCCATCAGAGCGAGCGAGGTGCCGCAGACGGTTGCCATCGAGGACGAGCCGTTGGACTCGGTGATCTCAGAGACGACGCGCAGCGTGTACGGGAACTGCTCAGCCGAGGGAAGCATCGGGCGGATAGCGCGCCAAGCGAGCTTGCCGTGACCGATTTCGCGACGGCCCGGAGAGCCCATGCGGCCGGTTTCGCCAACCGAGTAGGGAGGGAAGTTGTAATGGAGCAGGAAGCGCTCCTTGTACATGCCCGTCAGGCTGTCCACGTACTGTTCGTCTTCGCCGGTGCCGAGCGTGGCAACGACGATCGCCTGCGTTTCACCGCGGGTGAAGAGAGCAGAACCGTGGGTGCGCGGCAGGAGGCCGACTTCCGATACGATCGGGCGAACGGTCTCGAGATCGCGGCCGTCGATGCGGCTCTTGGTGTCGAGGATGTTCCAACGAACGATCTTGGCCTGCAGGTGCTTGAAGATCGCGCCGATGACTTCGGCGGTGTACTTCGGCTCTTCGCCCTCAGGGAAGAAGTGCGCCTTGACCTTGGCCTTGACGGCGTCGACTGCAGCGTAGCGTTCAGCCTTCTGCGTGTTCTTGTAGGCGGTGCGCAGCTCGGCTTCGAAGTGCTTCAGCATTTCGGCTTCGAGTTCGGAGAAGTCTTCCGGCTGGAAGTCGCGCGGCTCCTTGGCAGCCACTTCGGCGAGCTTGATGATCGCGTCGAGGACCGGCTGGAAGCCCTTATGGCCGAACATGACGGCGCCGAGCATGATTTCTTCGTTGAGTTCCTTGGCTTCGGATTCAACCATCAGAACGGCGTCGTGCGTACCGGCGACAACGAGGTCGAGGATCGACTCGTCCATTTCGTCGAGATGCGGGTTGAGGACGTATTCGCCGTTGATGTAGCCGACGCGCGCGCCGCCGACCGGACCCATGAAGGGAACGCCAGAGAGCGTTAGAGCAGCCGAAGCGGCAACCATCGACAGAACGTCCGGGTTGTTTTCCAGATCGTGCTGGACAACCGTGACGACGACCTGCGTGTCGTTCTTGTAGCCTTCAGGGAAGAGCGGGCGGATCGGGCGGTCGATCAGGCGCGAAACCAGCGTTTCGTTTTCCGACGGACGGCCTTCGCGCTTGAAGTAGCCACCGGGGATCTTGCCGGCTGCGTAGGTCTTTTCCTGGTAGTTGACGGTCAGCGGAAAGAAGTCCTGGCCAGGCTTCGGCGCCTTGGCGGAAACGACGGTGGCGAGAACCACGGTTTCGCCGTAGGTCGCGAGAACAGCGCCGTCAGCCTGACGGGCGATCTTGCCGGTTTCGAGCTTCAGCGGGCGGCCTGCCCACTCGATTTCCACGGAATGAGTGTCGAACATATGTCTTGTCCTTCATCCGGCAATCCTGCCCCATGACAGGTCAACGGTTGGTTTTGCGGATCCGGCCCATCCGGGTCCGCGGGCAGTCCCGCAAACGCCTGCGGCGTCCTGCGGTGTCGGAGAAACGTTCCCCGGAAACAAATGCGGCGGGCGTCCATAAGGAGCGCCCGCCGAAAAGCCTTAGCGGCGGATACCCAGGCTGGTGATCAGCTTGGTGTAACGGCCTTCGTTCTTCTTCTTGAGGTAGTCAAGAAGCGAGCGGCGGCTGGAAACCATCGTCAGCAGGCCACGGCGGGAATGGTTATCCTTCTTGTGACCCTTGAAGTGTTCCGTGAGGTTGTTGATGCGCTCGGTGAGGATCGCAACCTGAACTTCGGGCGAACCGGTGTCGCCTTCGAACGTTGCGTATTCCTTGATAAGTGCCGTCTTGCGCTCAGCAGTAATCGACATCGGATGTTCCTTTCGATGAGAGGAGATAAGGTCGCCAAAAGCCGGGATGTCGTCCAGCTTTGGCCGCGAATGCATTCAAGCGAGCCTGATGCTGGCGCTGCCTATACAATATCCGGCGTATGAATGGAAGAGCGGAGTTTTTCGCGCCTGATCAGCGATTTGGCGCCGCGATCACAAAGAGACGATCACACAAAATGTTGGTTGCGCGGGCAAGGCGATCGACTATCACCTGCGCCGTGCAAGTCTGTTTCCAGAAAGGAATTTGCGTGAAACTTTTTTATGCCCCCGGCGCCTGCTCCATGGCATCCCACATCGTCCTTCATGAAATCGGCAAGCCCTTCGAGATCGAGAAGGTCAGCACCAAGACGAAGGTCATGGAAAGCGGCGGCGACTTCTTTGCGATCAACCCCAAGGGCGCCGTGCCGGCTCTTCAGCTCGACGGCGGCGAAGTGCTAACCGAAGGTCCGGCGATCCTGCAGTATGTCGCCGACAGCAATGGCGCCACCGACCTCGCACCGCCGGCTGGCACGCTTGCCCGAGCGCGTGTTCAGGAAATGCTGAGCTTCGTCGGCTCCGAATTGCACAAGTCGTTCAGCCCGCTCTTCCATCCCGGCAAGACCGATGCGGAAAAGGACGCGGCGCGCGAAGTGTTGAACAAGAAGTTCGCATGGCTGGAATCGCTGTTGGCCGACGGTCGCGACTATCTCACCGGCCCGAACTTCACCGTGGCGGACGCCTATGCATTCGTCGTGACGAGCTGGACGAAGCCGATGAGCGTTTCGCTGGACGCGTGGCCGAAGCTGAAGGATTACGTCGCGCGCGTTGCCGCCCGCCCGTCGGTTCAGGCGACCATGAAGGCCGAAGGCCTGATCTGATTGAAAGAGATGCGCGCGGTTCAGACCGCGCGCGTTGAGCACTAAAGCGTGCCGCGATCCTTCGGATCCGCTTGTCACGCTTTAAGCCTTCGTTTTATCGCATGTCGATACCGCAAAACCGCTGCACACTTTTGCGCGACATGCTTTATCCAAAGACGCGCTTGGGGCGGAATTCGCCCTGGCCGATTTCGCCGATGGCGATCAGCTTGCCGCGGGCCGTGGCATAGGCTTCGCTTTCTTCCACCGGCGCATCGCGGCCGCGCACCAGGATGGGGTTGCCCATCTTCAGGCGATGGGCCTGGTCGTCGTTGACGATCAGATGCGGCAGCGAGGACAGTGCCTCGCTGGTGTCGATGAGAAGCGCATCGAGTGCTGCCAGACGTTCTTCGTCATCCTGAATGTCTTCCAGTGCGACGAGCTCGGCGAGCGGGATCATGGTCTCCTCGGCGAAGGGTGCCACGAAGCTGCGGCGCAGGCCGGAGATATGGCCGAAGCAGCCGAGATCGCGGCCGAAATCGCGGGCGAGCGCGCGGACATAGGTGCCCTTGCCGCACTCGACTTCGAAATGCGCGGTGTTCTCGTTCTCGCATTCGAGCAGCGTCAGGCGATAGATTTCGACCTCACGCGACGGGATCTCGACCGTCTCACCCTCGCGGGCGAGATCATAGGCGCGCTCGCCTGCAATCTTGATCGCGGAGAACTGCGGCGGGACCTGATTGATGACGCCGGTGTAGTTGGGGAGTAGCGCCAGGATCTCGTCTTCCGTCGGACGCTTGTCGGAGCTCTCGATAACCTCGCCCTCGAGGTCGTCGGTCGAACGCTGCTCGCCCCAGGTCACGGTGAATTCGTAGATCTTGCGACCGTCCATGACGTAGGGAACGGTCTTGGTCGCATCGCCAAGCGCGATCGGCAGCATGCCCGAAGCCAGCGGATCGAGCGTACCGGCGTGGCCGCATTTCTGCGCCTTGAACAGCCACTTGATCTTGGAGACGGCTTCGGTCGAGCCGAAGTCGACGGGCTTGTCAAGGATAAGCCAGCCCGAGATCGGGCGGCCTTTGGGCTTGCGTGGTTTGGACATAAGGCTCTTCTGTTACTTTTCGTCGGTATCGCCGTCCTCGAGGTCGCGCATGACCTCGGGCGAGCGCAGCAGCTCGTCGATCTTCTTGTAATTGTCGAAGCTCGTATCGTCGCGGAAGCGGATCTCGGGCATGAATTTCATCTGCCTAAGATGCGGGCCGAGACGGCCGCGGATGAATTTGGCGTGGCGGTTGAGCGCCGTGATGACCGTCTCGTGATCCGACACGCCGAGCGGCGTGATGAAGGCGGTCGCGACCTTCAGGTCGGTCGACATGCGCACTTCGGACACGGAAATGACGGTCTTTTCCAAGAGGTCGTCGCGCACTTCGCCGCGCTGCAGGACCTGGGTGATCGCGGCGCGCACCTGCTCGCCGACGCGCAGCATGCGCTGCGACTGTGCTGTCGAGGTTTTCGTTGCCATCGTTCTTTGCCTCAAAAGGTTCGGGCGCCGGCCTCATATGATCCGGCGCCCGTCCACAACTCTAGTCTCGCACGATCAGAGCGTACGGGTGATATGCTCGACGCGGAAGCATTCGATGACATCGCCCGCGCGGATGTCTTCGTAGTTCTCGAAGGCCATACCGCATTCCTGACCGACCGGAACTTCCGATACTTCGTCCTTGAAGCGCTTGAGCGTCTTGAGCTTGCCTTCGTGGATGACGACGTTGTCGCGGATGAGGCGGACGCCAGCACCACGTTCGACCTTGCCTTCGGTGACGCGGCAACCCGCGACCTTGCCGGTCTTGGTGATGTTGAACACCTCGAGGATCTCGGCATTGCCGAGGAAGGTTTCGCGGCGCTCCGGCGTGAGCAGACCCGACATCGCTGCCTTCACGTCATCCACCAGATCGTAGATGATGTTGTAGTAGCGAATCTCGATGCCTGCGCGTTCAGCGGCGACACGTGCCTGTGCGTTGGCACGGACGTTGAAGCCGATGATCGCGGCGTCGGAGGATTCGGCAAGCGCCAGATCCGATTCCGTGATGGCACCTGCGCCCGAATGGACGATACGTGCCCGCACTTCGTCGGTGCCGAGCTTGTCGAGAGCACCGATGATCGCTTCGATCGAACCCTGCACGTCGCCCTTGATGAGCAGCGGGAATTCCTTGAAGCCGGTGTTCTGCAGCTTGCTCATCATCTGTTCGAGCGAACCGCGCTGACCGGTCTGGCGCGCAACCGCCTTGTCGCGGGCCAGACGCTGGCGATATTCGGAAATCTCGCGAGCACGGCTCTCGTTTTCGACGACGGCGAACTTGTCACCCGCAGCCGGCGTGCCGGACAGGCCGAGCACTTCGACCGGCATGGCCGGACCCGCTTCCTTGACATGGTCGCCCTTGTCGGTGACGAGCGCGCGAACGCGACCCCACTGATCGCCGGCAACGATGATCTGGCCGGGCTTCAGCGTGCCCTTCTGGACGAGGACGGTCGCAACCGCACCACGACCACGGTCGAGCTGGGCTTCGATGACGATACCTTCGGCAGTACGCGTCGGGTCGGCCTTGAGGTCGAGGATTTCGGCCTGCAGCAGGACGGCTTCGAGCAGCTTGTCGAGGTTGGTCTTGTTCTTCGCCGACACTTCGACGTCGAGCACTTCACCGCCGAGCGATTCAACGAAGACTTCGTGCTGCAGAAGCTGCTGACGGACCTTGTCCGGGTTGGCTTCGTGCTTGTCGATCTTGTTGATCGCCACGATGATCGGAACACCGGCCGCCTTGGCGTGGCTGATGGATTCGATCGTCTGCGGCATGACGCTGTCGTCGGCCGCGACCACGAGGATCGCGATGTCGGTTGCCTGGGCACCACGGGCACGCATGGCCGTGAAGGCGGCGTGGCCGGGGGTGTCGATGAAGGTGATCTTCTGGCCGTTCTGTTCGACCTGATAGGCACCGATGTGCTGGGTGATGCCACCGGCTTCGCCCGAGACGACGTTTGCCTGACGGATGGCGTCGAGCAGCGAGGTCTTGCCGTGGTCGACGTGACCCATGATCGTGACGACTGGCGGACGCGAAACCATTTCGCCGGCATCGTCGGCCCGGTCGAAGATACCTTCTTCAACGTCGGATTCCGAAACGCGCTTGACGGTGTGGCCGAATTCGCCGGCAATGAGTTCAGCGAGGTCGGCGTCGATGACGTCGCCCGGCTTCATCATCTGGCCTTCCTTCATCAGGTACTTGATGACGTCGACGGCGCGTTCAGACATACGCTGCGACAGTTCCTGAATGGTGATGGTCTCAGGCAGGATGACTTCGCGAACAACCTTTTCGCGGGTTTCCTGGATCTGGCTGCGGCGGAACTTTTCCTGGCGACGGCGCATGGCGGCCATCGAACGGCCACGGTTGTTGCCGTCGTCATCCGTGCTGGCAGCCGTGATCGTCAGCTTGCCCTGGCGGCGACCATCGTCACCCTTCGGACGCGCGGTAACCGGCTTTGCCGGTTCCGGACGCACGACGCGGCCACGCGCCGGAGCGCCACCGCGCGGTGCACCACCGCGATCATCCTCATCATTTTCACGGCGACGGACGCCGGGGGCAGCCGGTGCGCCACCGGGAGCCGGACGGGCGGAAGACGGCGCATCGGTGCGGCGAACGGCGGGAGCCGCAGCCTGGGTGCGCGGTGCTTCGGCGGCGGCCGGAGCGGGAGCGGCAGGTGCCGGCGGAGCGGCAGCGGCCGCAGCGGCACGTTCGGCTTCTTCCGCGGCAAGGCGCTTGGCTTCTTCAGCGGCAGCGGCCTGGCGCACGATCTCTTCGGCGGCGCGGCGCTTTTCTTCCTCGGCGCGGCGAACCGCATCCTCGGCGTCACGAACCTGGGCCATGGCGAGCGCACGGCGGCGCGCGTCCATTTCTTCCGGCGACAGATGGTTCAGAACCACCGGGCGCGGACGATCCTGCTGGCGCGAAGGCTGCTGGGACTGCGGACGGTTATACTGCTGGCCGCTCGGCTGGTTGTAGCGCTGCGGCTGCTGGGGCTGCGGCGGGCGGGCCTGCTGAACAGGCGCCGGCGCCGGTGCTGCCGCTGCCTGTGCTGCGGGCGCAGGAGCGGGCTCGGCGGCGCGTACGGGCGCTGCCGGTGCTACCACCGGGGTGATCGGGCGCTGTTCGTCTTCCGGGCGCATCGGGCGCCGCTTGCGGGTCTCGACAACGACCGCCTTGGTGCGACCGCGGCCCATATCCTGGCGCACGGTGCCCTGGCTTACGCCCGACGGTTTCAGGGTCAGAGTCTTCTTGCCCGGGCCGTTCAGTGTCTTGTCGTCATTGCTATCGGTCATTCGTTCCCGTTCCTTCGGACAGGGAGCGATGACGTCATCAGTCCCTGTCAATCAAAATGTCGATCAATGACATCAGGCCGGACAAGTCCGGTGACCGTATCATTGTTTTTGCCGGCCAGCGCCGCCCGCTGCCCGGGACTGACCGCCATTGCGGTACTGTTCGAGCATCTTTGCGCGCTTCACTACACCCTCACCCGCCTGCCCTGCAAGCACTGCAGCATGGATAAAAGCGTTCTGACCCATCAGGCCTTCCATTTCGCTCTCCGAGAAGAGTTTGTAGGAAGGTATTTCCTCCTCGGTCTCCATTCCGAGGTGCCAGGCCTTGCGGGCCTGGTCGATCTTTCTCACGCCGTCGGCCGCCGCGTCCGTTGCATGGAACACGGCAAGCGCCGCGCCACTGCGGATCGCGGCATCCACCTTCGAGGCGCCGGTGATGAACTGTCCGGCCTTGCGGGCCATGTTCATCATCTGCATCAGTTGCTGCATCAGCAGCTTGTCGACGGTCTCGCCGAGATCGGCGGCCGCCTTCACATCCGTTTTCAGGGCGCGGGCGAAGGATTTCTTCGCCACCGCCTTGTCGACCAGAGCGCGGTCGATCTTCACCCAGCAGCCGCGACCCGGAAGCTGACGCTTCAGGTCGGCCACCACCGTCCCATCGGGAGCGGCGACGAAGCGGATCAGCTCATCCGGCGATCCGCTTTCGCGCGTCACGATGCACATGCGACCATTCACGTCATAACCTGCAAGATCGTCGTCCTCAGGAGAAACGGTAGGCTCACGCGCAGACATTAAACTTCCTGCTCGGCCTCGGGAGCTTCTTCAGCTTCCGCTTCCTTCGCAAGGTCCTCTTCGGTGATCCAGCCAGCCGCGAGGCGGGCCTGAACGACCATCTGTTCGGCTTCGACGCGCGAAACGTCGAACTTCGAGAACAGGCCCTCGAACTTCTTGGTCTCGCCGTTCTTGCGCTCGCTCCAGCCGACGAGATCGTCGGCTGCGCAGCCGGCGAAGTCTTCCATCGTCTTGATGCCGTCCTCACCGAGGGCAACCATCATCTGGGCCGTCATGCCGTCGATGCCACGCAGTTCGTCCGATACGCCGAGCGCCTTGCGCTTCTCATCCATCTCGGCTTCGAGCTTTTCGAGATATTCGCGGGCGCGGGTCTGGATTTCCTGCGCGGTGTCTTCGTCGAAACCGTCGATCGAGGCGATTTCGTCGAGTTCGACGTAAGCCAGCTCTTCAACGGCGGCGAAGCCTTCGGAGGCCAGAACCTGGCCGACCATTTCGTCGACGTCGAGCGAATCCATGAACAGGTTGGTGCGCTCGTTGAATTCCTTCTGACGGCGCTCCGATTCCTCGGCTTCCGTCATGATGTCGATATCCCAGCCGGTCAGCTGCGATGCGAGGCGAACGTTCTGGCCGCGGCGGCCGATGGCCAGCGACAGCTGTTCGTCCGGAACCACGACTTCGATGCGCTCGGCATCTTCATCGAGAACGACCTTGGCGACTTCAGCCGGCTGAAGGGCGTTGACGACGAAGGTCGCCGGGTCCTGCGACCAGGGAATGATGTCGATCTTCTCGCCCTGGAGTTCGCCGACAACGGCCTGAACGCGCGAACCACGCATACCGACGCAGGCACCGACCGGATCGATCGAGCTATCGTTCGAGATCACGGCGATCTTGGCGCGCGAACCCGGATCGCGGGCAACCGACTTCACCTGGATGATGCCGTCGTAGATTTCAGGCACTTCCATGGTGAAGAGCTTGACCATGAACTGCGGATGCGTGCGCGACAGGAAAATCTGCGGGCCGCGCTGTTCGCGACGTACGTCATATACGTATGCGCGGACGCGATCGCCATAGCGGACGTTTTCGCGCGGGATCATTTCGTCGCGACGGATGATACCTTCGCCACGGCCGAGATCGACGATGACGTTGCCATATTCGACGCGCTTGACGGTGCCGTTGACGATTTCGCCAACGCGATCCTTGAATTCGTCGAACTGGCGATCACGCTCGGCTTCGCGAACCTTCTGGACGATGACCTGCTTGGCGGACTGGGCGGCGATACGGCCGAAATCCATCGGCGGCAGCGGATCGGCGATGAAATCGCCAAGGGCTGCGTCCGGGTTGCGGTCGCGGGCCAGTTCGAGCGGGATCTGCGTGGAGTAGTCTTCAGCAGCCTCGACAACCTCGAGAAGACGCTGCAGGCGGATTTCGCCGGTCTTCGGGTTGATGTCGGCGCGGATATTGGATTCAGTGCCGTAGCGCGAGCGCGCCGCCTTCTGGATCGCGTCCGCCATCGCGGCGAGCACGATCTCGCGGTCGATGACCTTTTCGCGGGCGACTGCATCTGCGATCTGCAGAAGTTCGAGCCGGTTCGCACTGACTGCCATGTGTTTTGTCTCCGTCTAGGCGTCCAGGCTTCCCTTGCCCGGCGCCACAAGTTGATCGGTTTATTCTTCGTCTTCCGCTTCGTTCTGGTTCGCGGCCTCTGCCTTCGCCAGCTTGTCGGCGCGCAGGGCATCACGGATCAGATCGTCGGTCAGAATGAGTTTCGCATCGGCAAGCGCCGTGAACGGAATGACGATCGCCTTTTCCTCGCCGGCCGGAGCCTCGTCACGCTCGAGCGTGAAGCCATCGACGTCGCTGGAAACGATCTTGCCGCGGAAGCGCTTGCGACCACCGACGATGATCGAGGTCTCGCACTTCAAAAAATGGCCCTGCCAGCGCACGAAATCGGACTTGCGCACCATCGGGCGATCGATGCCGGGCGACGACACTTCCAGATGATACTCTTTATCGATCGGATCTTCCACATCGAGAACCGGAGAAACGGCCACCGAGACCTCCTCGCAGCCTTCGACGTCCATGGTTCCGTCGTTGCGCTCGGCCATGATCTGCATGGTGGCGCCGTTCTGGTTGAGCATGCGCACGCGGATCAGGCGGTAGCCGAGGTCGATGAGGACGGGCTCGATGATGGCGGCGAGGCGCTGGTCGAGGCCAGTCTCGATGATCAGCCGCGGCTCAAGTTCATTGTCTGCGTTCGTCGAATCCGACAAGCGATGCGCTCCTAAGCGATATTTTCGGGCGATCGCGGTAATAAAAAAGAGCGGGTCCTTGCGGCCCACTCCTCATCAATGCGATCAAGATTTGAGAGCCATATAGGCCCGTTTCCGCGAAATAGCAAGCTCCATCGGCGGTACGGCGCGGTTGCGGCAGGCGGTCGGTGGCCTTGATCGCCGTTTCGCTTATATAGCTTGGCGCAGCGCATGGCATTCGACGGGAGGAATCGTGGCCTATACTTCATCGACACTGGCACCGCTCAGGCACGAGACCTACCGCACCATCTGGTTCGCCAGCATCGCTTCCAATTTCGGCGGCCTCATCCAGGCGGTGGGTGCCGCGTGGATGATGACCATGATCACCGCGTCGGGCGACATGGTGGCGCTGGTGCAGACCTCCACCGCGCTTCCCATCATGCTCTTCTCGCTGGTTTCGGGCGCGCTGGCGGACAGCTTCGACAGGCGGCGGGTGATGCTGACGGCGCAGTGTTTCATGCTGGCGGTCTCTGCATTGCTCAGCGTCTTCGCCTTCTTCGGTATCCTCTCTCCCTGGCTGCTCCTGTTCTTCACCTTCCTGCTCGGCTGCGGCACGGCGCTCAACAATCCCTCCTGGCAAGCCTCGGTGGGCGACATGGTTCCGCGCGCCGATCTGCCCGGCGCCGTCACGTTGAACAGCGTCGGCTTCAACATTACCCGCAGCGTCGGGCCGGCGATCGGCGGCATCATCGTGGCGGCCGCCGGTGCGGCAGCGGCCTTTGCCGTCAATACGATGAGCTATTTCGCGCTGATCTACGCCCTGATGCGCTGGAAGCCGACCTACCCCGCGACGACGCTGCCGCGCGAGGCGCTCGGCAGCGCCATCTTCGCCGGGCTGCGCTACATCTCGATGTCGCCCAACCTGCAGAAAGTCATGCTGCGCGGTCTGATCTTCGGCATCAGCGCCAGCTCGATCCTCGCGCTGCTGCCGATCGTGGCGCTGGAGCTGGTGGTCGGTGGTCCCCTTACCTACGGCCTGATGCTCGGATCCTTCGGCATCGGCGCCATCGGCGGCGCGGTGCTGAACGCAAGGCTGCGCGAGCGCTTCTCCAGCGAGACGATCGTGCGGCTGTCGTTTGCGGGCTTCGCGCTCAGCGCGGCGATTGCCGCCTTCAGCCCGATTTCGGCGGTCACCTGCTTGGGATTGGTGATCTCGGGCGCCTGCTGGGTGCTGGCGCTGTCGCTGTTCAACACCATCGTGCAGCTCTCGACGCCGCGTTGGGTGGTCGGCCGGGCGCTGTCGCTCTACCAGACCGTGACCTTCGGCGGGATTGCCGGGGGGAGCTGGATCTGGGGTATCGCCGCCGACAATTACGGCGTCGCCAACGCGCTGCTGATGTCGGCCGTGGTCATGCTGTTCGGCATCGTCGTCGGGCTGAAGTTCGCCATGCCGGCCTTCGAGACGCTCAACCTCGATCCGCTCAATCGCTTCACCGAGCCGGCGCTCGGCCTCGATATCACGCCGCGCAGCGGGCCTGTCGTCATCCAGGTCGATTACGAGATCGACGATCTTGACGTGCCGGAGTTCCTGAAGCTGATGGGCGAGCGGCGGCGTATCCGCATCCGCGATGGGGCGCGCAACTGGGCGCTGATGCGCGATCTGGAAAAGCCGGGCTCGTGGACCGAAACCTACCACACGCCGACCTGGGTCGAGTATATCCGCCACAACCAGCGGCGAACCCAGGTGGACGGCGAAAACACCGACCGGCTAAGGGCGCTGCATCGCGGCGAAGCGGGGCCGCATGTGCACCGGATGATCGAGCGGCAGGCCATTCCGCCCAGCGACGACCTGTTCTTCAAGGCGCATATCGACCTGCACCACTAGCGTCTATTTCAGCTTGCCGATCATGTGGGCTTCGGGATAGCAGGTCGGCTTCATGCCGTTCTTTTCCTGCCACTGGCCGATGGAGCGGCGCGTCTTGTAGCCGGGCAGACCATCGGAACCGCCGACGTCGTAACCCTTCTTCTCCAGCGCCTTCTGCATGGTAGCGACATCCGAGCGCAGCATCTTGCCGACATCGCCCCAGGCGCCTTCGAACGCACCGGAGCCGTATGCGATGCGATCGGCGAGGTTACCGATATAGAGCGCATAGAGATCGGAATTGTTGTATTCCTTGATGACGTAGAAATTCGGCGTCACCAGGAATTCCGGGCCGTCGCGGCCGGCCGGCACCATCATCATGCCCGTGGCGTTCTTCTCACCTGACGGGAAGGCCTTGCCGGAGATGCGGTCGATGCCGAGCGAATTCCAATGGGCAATCGGCTTGCCGAGATCGGGGCCTTCCTGGGCGCAGGAGACGTTTTCGGGGATCGTTACCTCGTAGCCCCAGCTGCGGTTTGCCTGCCAGCCCTTCTTGACCAGGAAGTTGGCGATCGAGGCCAGCGTATCGGGAACCGAAGTCCAGATATTGCGGTGACCATCGCCATCGAAATCGACGGCATATTTCAGATAGCTCGTCGGCATGAACTGCGGCTGGCCGAGCGCGCCCGCCGACGACCCCTTGAAATCGGCCGCCGTGACATCGCCGCCGTCGATGATATGAAGGCCGGCGATCAGCTCGGTGCGGAACATGTCCTTGCGGGTGGACATGAAGGCCTTGGTGGCCAGCACCTCGATACCCGAATTCGGGATCTTGGCGGCGCCGAAGCCGGTCTCGCGGCCCCAGATGGCGAGCACGATCGAGCCGGGCACGCCATAGGTCTTCTCGATCTTCTTCAGCGTCGAGGCGTATTGCGTCTGGAAGCTTCGCCCAGTGACGGCCAGGCGCTTCAGCCGGTCATCGTTGAAATAGGGCGCCGGAGAGGAGAACTCGGCCTGGGTCTGCTTCTGCTCCTTCGGCTTAGGAAAGCCGGGAGGGGCGAGATCGTTCAGCGACCAGTCGAGCGTGACGCCCGAGAATGCGGCCTTGAAGGTCTTTTCGGATATGCCGCTCTTTTGCGCTTCCGGCCAGAGGTCGGTCTGCACCCAGCGTTCGAACTGGGCTTCGACTTCGGCTTTGGAGGGGGCGGCGTGGGCGATGCTGGTGGTTGTTATGAGGGTGAGGAGAATAGCAAGGGCATGCCGTGTGATACCCCCCTCTGTCCTGCCGGACATCTCCCCCACAAGGGGGGAGATTGGCTGGAAGCGGCCGCTCGCTCCACTCTCATTGTTTGACTGGAAGCCCGCCACGAGTCGATCTCCCCCCTTGTGGGGGAGATGCCCGGCAGGGCAGAGGGGGGTATTGTAGGTCTCCGACGGCATCACATCTCCCCTCATATCGTCGTCCGCGCCCGAAGCGCCGCCGTCAGCGTGCCCTCGTCGAGATAATCAAGCTCGCCGCCGACAGGCACGCCATGCGCCAGTCGCGTGATCTTCACATCGAGCCCGGCCAGCTGGTCGGTTATATAGTGTGCTGTGGTCTGCCCCTCGACGGTGGCGTTGACGGCGATGATCAGTTCCTTGATGCCGCCGGCCGTGACGCGTTCGATCAGGCCCTTGATGTTGAGATCGTCAGGGCCGACGCCATCGAGCGGCGAGAGCGTGCCGCCGAGCACGTGATAGGCGGCGTTCAAGGCGGCGGCGCGCTCCAGCGCCCAGAGGTCTGAGACATCCTCGACGACGATGATGACGGACTGGTCGCGGCGATCGTCGGTGCAGACGGTACAGGGATCGGAGGTATCGACATTGCCGCAGCGCGAGCAGATCTTCACCTTGTCATAGGCCTCGCCCATGGCGCTGCCGAGCGGCCCGAGCAGCTGATCCTTCTTCTTGATCAGATGCAGCGCGGCGCGGCGCGCGGAGCGGGGGCCGAGGCCCGGCACCTTCGCCAGCAGCTGGATGAGTTTTTCGATTTCGGGGCCGGTGACTCGCTTTGCCATATCGGGTTCTTAGCCCATATGTTTGAAAAACGGAAACGGACAGAAAAGCAGGCCTCATGAAAATCCTCGCCGTCTGCATCGGCAACGCCGAGAGGCTGCCGGGCAAGAGCTACAAGACCGGCATCAACAAGCACGCGATCAGCGGCGGCGTGCTCGTCGATGCCGAAGGGCTGCTCGGCGACGCGATCTGCAACCGCAAGCACCATGGCGGCGTCGACCAGGCCGTCTATGTCGAGGGATCGCTGACGCTCGACTGGTGGTCGGCGGAGCTCGGGCAGACGATCGCCCCCGGCACCTTCGGCGAAAACCTTGTGATCGAAGGGCTCGACAACACGATGGTCGCGGTCGGCGATCGGTTCATAGCCGGCGATCTTGTTCTTGAGGTGACCTCGGCACGCATACCCTGCGCCACCTTCGCGGCGCGCATGGGCGATCCCTTGTTCGTCAAGCGCTACACCCGCGCCGGCCGGCCGGGCATCTATTGCCGGGTGATCGAACCGGGCATGGTGAGGGCTGGCGAAAGCGTGGAATGGCAGCGGTTCGAGGGTGCACGGGTCACGATGCCGGAGATGATGGCGACATTCGGCAGGCGGTTGTCAGCCGAAGACCGCGCCCGCTATCTGGCCGCGCCGATCCACTACAAGCTGCGCGACAGCCTTCAGGCGGAAAGCTAAGCCCGCGCGGGCCGCAGCCCCGAGATTCCGCCTTTATGATCACTTGCGGATATCAGGACGTCTCCTAATTTCCTCCTGACGGTGTGCCAATCCAAGGAGGCCTGCATGTCCGTCTTCAAGTCTACCTCGATCGCCCTTGCCGTTGCCGCCGCGACGGCCCTTTCCGCTCCCCAGCCGGCGGCGGCGGCCAATGTGCATGCGGGGTCGCTGACCTGCGATATCTCGGCGGGAATCGGCATGATCATCGGCTCGAAACGGGAGGTGGACTGCATGTTCACGCCCTCGCAGCCCGGGCATGTGGAGCATTATCGCGGCGCGATCACCAAGATCGGCGTGGATATCGGCGTGCTGAAAGGCGGAACGCTGATCTGGTACGTCTATGCGCCGGCGAACCACCCCGAGGGTGCGCTGCAGGGCAGCTATTCCGGCGTGGCGGCCAATGCGACCGTCGGCCTCGGGCTCGGGGCGAATGCGCTGGTGGGCGGCCTGGAGGGATCGGTGGCGCTGCAGCCGCTATCCGTCGAGGGCACCTCGGGCCTCAACGTCGCGGCCGGCATCGCCAACATGAAGCTGACCTTCGTTCCGCCGCCGAAGGCAAAGCCCGCCAAGCACCACACGCAAAAGCACACGAAATAAGCGTTCTCAAACGACAAGCGCCGGCCACCCGATGGGCGCCGGCGCTCTCAAATTCACATTCGATCTGACGATCAGAACGGCATCTTGAAGCCGGGCGGGATCGGCAGGCCTGCCGTCAGCGCCTTGGTCTTTTCCGCGGCGACCGCGTCGGCCTTTTCCTTGGCATCCTTGTGGGCGGCGACGATCAGGTCCTCGAGGATTTCGACGTCGTCTTCCTTGAAGAGCGACGGGTCGATCTTCAGGCTTTGCATTTCGCCCTTGCCTGATATGACGACGGTCACGAGACCGCCACCGGACTTGCCTTCAGCCGTGAGCGAGGCGATTTCTGCCTGCATCTGCTCCATCTTGGCCTGCATTTCCTTGACTTTGCCCATCATGCCCATGATGTCGCGCATCGTCTTGCTCCTTCTTGGTGTCTCAGAATTCTATGTCGTCGCCGGGCAGGATATCGCCCTCTTCGGATTCGGCGGTCGCCGGCGCCTGCACGGGACCTTCCTCTTCCTCAGGTTCCGGCGCGCGGACGCGAACGTCGATGATCTTGGCGCCTGGAAACTGCGAGAGGATGGCCGCCACATCAGGATCCTGCCGGGCGTCGCTCACCTGCTGCGCCTTGGCGTTGGCTTCGGCTTCCACCATGGTCGGCTGGCCGGCCTCGCGGCTGAGGCTGACGATCCAGTGGATGCCGGTCCATTCCTTGAGCTTCAGCGCAAGTTCGTTGAGCAGCGTTCCCGGCGCGCCTTCCGTCAGGTTGACATCCAGGATGCCGGGCTGAACGCGAACCGGGCGCACGAAGTTGCGCACCAGCGCCTTGATCTTCACATCGCGCTTTTCGCCGGCGAGGTTGGCGATATCGCTGACCGAATTGACCCGCACCAGCGGCTGCGGCGCATCGGCGGCCTTCGCCTCGGTGCGGCCGACGGCCAGGCTCTGAGGATCGGAGTTCTGGACGACGCGCAGCATGGCGGTCGGGCCGGCGGGCTGCGGGCGCGGCGCCGTGGCTTCCGCGGCGCGGGCCATGACATTGCCCTGGTAGCTGACGGTCGCGCCGCCATTTCCACCGCCGTTGCCGGCTGGTGCCTGCGAACGCGCGCCACCGTTGTTTTCGGAAAACTCCGCAAGCCTACGGGCTGCGTCCTCGGGGGCAGGGAGGTGGGCGGCGTGCGCCAGGCGGATCAGCACCATTTCAGCGGCACCCGACGGGCGCGAGGATGCCTCCACCTCGGGAATGCCCTTCAAGAGCATCTGCCAGATGCGCGACAGCGCCGTGACGGCGACGCCTTGCGAGAATTCGGCGCCCTTGGTGCGCTCGATTTCGCTGAGCGAGGGATCGTTTGCGGCATCCGGCACGTATTTCAGACGCGTCACCAGATGGGTGAAATCGGCAAGATCGGTCAGCACCGCAACCGGATTGGCGCCGGCCTCGTACTGGCTCTCGAATTCGCCGAGCGCTGCGGCCACGTCACCCTTGATGACATGCTGGAAGAGATCGACGATGCGGGCGCGGTCGGCGAGACCGAGCATCCCACGCACCGATTCGGCCAGCACCGCGCCGCCGCCATGGGCAATCGCCTGGTCGAGCAGCGACAGGCCGTCGCGCGCGGAGCCTTCGGCCGCACGGGCGATCATCGCCAGCGCATCGGGCTCAGCCTCGATGCCTTCCTTCGATGCGATCGTGGTGAACAGGCCGACGAGATCGGACGCGCTGATGCGGCGCAGGTCGAAGCGCTGGCAGCGCGACAGGACCGTGATCGGCACCTTGCGGATCTCAGTCGTGGCAAAAATGAACTTCACATGCTCCGGCGGCTCTTCGAGCGTCTTCAAGAGGCCGTTGAAGGCCTGCGTCGAGAGCATGTGCACTTCATCGATGATGTAGACCTTGTAGCGCGCAGACACCGGGCGGTAGCGCACCTGCTCGATGATCTCTCTGATATCGTCGATACCGGTATGCGAGGCGGCGTCCATCTCGATGACATCGACATGGCGGCCTTCCATGATCGCCTGGCAGTGGTCGCCGGGGATGCGCAGATCGATCGTCGGCTTGTCGATCTCGGCTGTCTTGTAATTCAGCGCGCGCGCCAGGATGCGAGCGGTCGTCGTCTTGCCGACCCCGCGAACGCCGGTCAGCATGTAGGCTTGCGCAATACGGCCGGTCTCGAAGGCGTTGGTCAGGGTCTGGACCATCGGCTCCTGGCCGACCATCAGATCCGTGAAATCCTTGGGGCGGTATTTGCGTGCCAGCACCCGGTATCCGGTGCCCGTCGAGGCGGCATCTTGTGATTGTCGCTCGGTGTCGCTCATCGCCCTGCTTAACGCCCGAACTCTTCGGGCAAAGGATGGAGAGAAGGGTGGGAGGCTGGCACGATGACCCGTGCCTGGCTCGTTAGGGCTGCTTCCTTCCGGACCTGACCCGGTTGGCGAGTGGCTCGTCCACCACCAACCTCCCGAAGGCACATATCGGCAATATCGCGATCAAAAGCAAGCCAAGCTCCGAAAAAACTGCTAGCCTATGGAAAACTCTGGAGGAATACCCGTTGGACGCTTTCAAACTCGACCACCGGCTGGCCAATGACAGCATCAGTATCCTGAAAACGGGCCTCTGCGACTTCCGGCTGGCCAGGGACTGTCGCTGGCCATGGCTGATCCTCGTGCCGCAGCGCGCCGATATCACCGAGATTTTCGAGCTGACGCCGCTCGACCAGGTGATGCTGACCTTCGAGACGGAACTGGCATCCACCGCCTTGAAGAAGGTGACCGGGGCGACAAAAATCAATGTCGCGGCTATTGGCAATATCGTCCGCCAGCTTCATGTTCATGTCGTCGCGCGCTTCGAAGGCGATCCGAACTGGCCCGGCCCGATCTGGGGCTACGGCAAGGCGGAGGCCTATGAGGACGCGAAACGAGACCAATTCATAGAGACGATGCGGGAAGCCCTTTCATCATGAGCCGTTCGCTTTTCGAGACGGATGTACCCCATCCCGAGCCCAGCAATCTGACGGCATTCGCCGCCAACGACCTGATCCGCGATTCCGAGCATCGCAACGAAAACTCGGTGGACGAGGCGCTCGCCAAGGATGGAACCCATATCTTCGCCTTTACCGGCGACAAGCTTGTGTTGAAGCATGACGGCCAGGTGCTCGACCCGCTGTTTGCGCGCTACGAGCTGACCGATCTCAAGCCCAATTGGGACGAGACGATCCTGCTCGGCTATCGCAAGACCGGCGAGCCGAGATTGGCGGTGCCTGTCGCCGTGCCGGAAGAACAGCTTTCGAGCCAATACAAGCCCGCCGATGGCCGCTCGCTCTATCGCGACATGCTGCTCGACGACGTGCTGCTCGGCGAATTCGCGCAGGGCGCCAGCCTGATCCGCTGGAACAGCGACAACCGGTTCTGCGGGCGCTGTGGATCCGGCATGGAGATGCATATCGGCGGCTACAAGCGCGTCTGCTCCGCCTGCCAGCACACGATCTTCCCGCGCACCGATCCTGTCGTCATCATGCTCACCGTCGACGAGGAGCGTGATCTCTGCCTGCTCGGGCGCGGTCCGCATTTCGCGCCGGGCATGTATTCCTGTCTCGCCGGCTTCGTCGAGCCCGGCGAAACCATCGAGAACGCCGTGCGCCGCGAGACGCTGGAAGAATCCGGCATCCGCACCGGTCGTATCCGCTACCACGCCTCGCAGCCCTGGCCGATGCCGCACACGCTGATGATCGGCTGCTACGCCGAGGCCAAATCGCGCGACATCACCCGCGACGAGCAGGAGCTCGAGGATTGCCGCTGGTTTACCCGCGAGGAAACGATCGAGATGCTCGAGCGTCCCGGTGCCAACGGCAGCGCCCCGCCGCCGAAGGGCGCGATCGCTCACCGCCTGATGCGCGACTGGGTGGAGTGGAAAAACCGATAGGCCAATAGAATGGCACGCTCCGAGAGGTTGCTGACCCTGCTGCAGACGCTGCGCCGTTACCGGCGGCCGGTAAGCGGCGCGGTGCTCGCGGAAGAAACCGGCGTCAGTATCCGCACGCTCTACCGCGACATCGCCAGCCTGCAGGCGCAAGGCGCGTTGATCGAGGGCGAGCCGGGGCTTGGCTATATTCTGAGGCCCGGCTTCATGCTGCCGCCGATGATGTTTTCGCAGGACGAGATCGAGGCGCTGGTGCTGGGATCGCGCTGGGTGGCGCGGGCGGCCGACCCCAGGCTGGCGGCAGCGGGCGCCGACGCGCTCGCCAAGATCGCCGACGTGCTGCCACGCGAGATCCGCGACGAGATCGAAACGTCCGCTCTCCTCATCCACATGCGCCCGCCGATATCGAGCAAGGCCGACATGGGCGTGATCCGCAAGGCGATCCGCGGCGAGCGGGTGCTGAAGCTCACCTATACCGATGAGGGCGGCACCGTCTCCATCCGCAATGTCTGGCCCTTCGCCATCAGCTATACCGAGCAGGTCCGGATGATCGTCGCCTGGTGCGAGCTCAGACAGGATTACAGGCATTTCCGCACCGATCGCATCGTCGAGATGATCCCGCAGGAAACGCGCTATCCACGCCGCCGCGCCGTGCTGCTGCAGGAGTGGAGCGACCGCGAGGTCCCGCCGCGCGTACAGAAAACACTACTGCCATAAACTGACAGCATATGAGTCTAGTATGGGTCCCATCGAAACAGGAGGACCTGCCATGACGAGCCTGAACACGTCCCAGACCATGGGCCAGACCATGGGCCAGACGACACGCGGCAACCACCGTTCCGACGAGGCCAGCTCTGACACCTGGTATCCGCAATCGCTGATGCTCAGGATGATGCAGAATGCATCGCGCAGCATGGCGCATAGCATGGGACGTACTGGCGCTCCGCGCCTCGATCCGCAATCGATGTCGGAAAACCTGAGGCGCGATATCGGCGTCATCGACTGGGGCAGCCGCGACCGCGAGCGGTAACCGACACTCTAACATTTCAATCACGCCTTTGACCGCTGCCGGAAAGCCCGGCGGTGTTCGCATCATCACGTCATTTTCACGCAGAGGGACACCATCATGAACAGCCCCAATCTCATCATTCTCTATGTCCGCGATCCCGCCGCTAGCGCCAGCTTCTACAAGGCGCTCTTGAACCGCGAGCCGGTCGCCGACGCTCCCAATTTCGTGGCTTTCGCGCTCGATGGCGGATTCACGCTCGGGCTGTGGCGGCTGAGCAGCGTCGTGCCGCAACCATCGGCGATCGGCAGCCGCGCCGAGATCGCCTTCATGGTGCCGGGCGAAAACGGCGTCTCCAACCTCTACCGCGACTGGCGCGACCGCCACCTGCCGATCGCTCAGGACCTGACCGACCTCGACTTCGGCCCGACCTTCGTGGTGCTCGATCCGGATGGGCATCGGTTGCGGGTTTGTGAGCCGGATAAGTAAGCATCACTGCAGAGCATTAAAAAGGGCGCCTCGGCGCCCTTTGTCGTTACTTCTGCAGCAGGCCCCGCATCGGGTGGCCCTTGTAGACGCCGAGAATGCGCACCTTCTCGGAGAAGAACTGCAGCTCTTCCAGCGCGCGGCGGACGTTGGCGTCGCCGGGGTGGCCTTCGATGTCGGCGTAGAACTGGGTGGCGACGAACTTGCCGCCGAGCTGGTAGCTTTCCAGCTTGGTCATATTGATGCTGTTGGTGGCAAAGCCGCCGAGCGCCTTGTAGAGCGCGGCCGGAATGTTGCGGACGTTGAAGACAAAGGTGGTGACCAGCTTCTCTTCGGCGGCACCGCGCTCGGCCCACTTCTCGTCGCGCGAGAGGATGACGAAGCGGGTGACGTTGTCTTCGGTGTCCTCGACGTTCTCGGCGATGATATCCAGCTTGTAGAGGTCGGCTGCCAGACGCGGCGCAAGGGCTGCCATCGAGCGATCGCCGGTTTCCTGCACCAGCTTGGCAGCGCCCGCCGTATCGCCGGCAACCACGGCCTTCCAGCCATTGGCGCGCACGATCTTGCGGCACTGGCCGAGCGCGTGGATGTGGCTATGGACCGTGCGGACCTCGTCCTTGGTCACGCCGGGCAGCACCATGAGCTGGAAGCGGATCGGCATGAAATATTCGCCGATGATATGCAGGCGCGATTCCGGCAGCAGGTGATGAATGTCGGCAACGCGGCCGGCGATGGTGTTTTCGATCGGGATCATCGCCAAATCGGCATCGCCGCTTTCGAGCGCCACGAAGGCATCCTCAAAGGTCTGGCACGGCAGCGGATCCATATCAGGAAACATGTCGCGGCAGGCCATGTCGGAATTGGCGCCGAAGTCGCCCTGGAAGGCGATTTTGTTGGTCTTGATGCTCATGGGAGATCCGTCATTTCTATTGTGCGGAGAGAATGCGCCGCGCCTTTTCAAGGTCGGCGGGAGTATCGACACCGAGCGGAACGGTGTCAACGATCTCGACATCGATGCGCATGCCGGCTTCCAGCGCCCGCAGCTGCTCCAGCGATTCGCGCTTTTCGAGCGTGGAGGGCCCGAGCGATACGAAGCGCTCGAGCGCCGCGCGGCGATAGGTGTAGAGGCCGATGTGATGATAGAGCGGGCCTTCGCCGTAGGGAGCCGTTGCCCGCGTGAAGTAGAGCGCCCGCATGCGGGTTTCCGACAGAGGCGCGCCGACCACCTTGACGATATGCGGTGCCGTCTTGTCTTCTTCGTTGTCGATGGCGATCGTCAGCGTGGCGATATCGACGGCGGCGTCTTGAAGCGGGCGCAGCGATGCGCGCACCGTTTCCGGCTCGATCGTCGGCAGGTCGCCCTGGACGTTGACGATATATTCGATGCGGCCTTCGGGATCGACCTTGGTCAGCGCCTCGTAAATGCGGTCGGAGCCGGACTGGTGCGCCTTGGCGGTCATGACGACCTCGAAACCGGCGGCGGCGACCACGTCGAACACTTCCTGCTCGTCGACGGCAACGACCACGCGGCCGATCGCGGCCTCCTTCGCTCTCAGAGCCACCTGGATGACCATTGGCTTGCCGCAGATGTCGGCGAGCGGCTTTCCGGGCAGTCGGGTGGATGCCATGCGGGCCGGAATGAGGACGAGTACGTTGTCTAAATTTGGACTTGCCATTGCTCAGGCCTTCATTTCCGGGCGGAAAGGTGTCAAAAAGTCTCATGCTGCCGAGGCGTTCGGCTGTTGCAAGAACTAGCCAAAAGACATAGGTTTCGCTCGATTTCAAGTGACAGACCGGTTTTATGTCTGCCGGCTGTGAGGGGGGAGCATCACAGATGAATTCTTACGTGAATACGGCGGTGGGAGCGCTACTTGGGACGGTTTTCGTCCTGATGTCCGTATCCATCGCTTCGGAAAGCCTATTTCATTCGGAAAATCCGGAGAAAGAGGGCTTTACCATTGTAGCCGAGGAAGCTTCGGCCGCCGATGCCGGCGGTGCTGCTCCGGCTGCCGCCGTGCCGATCGCGCAGTTGCTTGCAAAAGCCGACGCGAAGGCCGGCGAAACAGTCTTCAAGAAGTGTCAGGCCTGTCATGACGGCACGAAAGGGGGACCGAACAAGGTCGGGCCGAACCTCTTTGGTGTCGTAGATCGTCCGATCGGCTCGCATGAAGGTTTCGCCTATTCCGCCGCCATGAAGGATTTTTCCAAGGGCGCCAGCGAGAAGTGGACCTTCGATCACCTGAATCACTTCCTGGCAGCGCCAAAGAAGTACATTGCGGGAACGGCGATGGGCTTTGCCGGCCTCCAGAAGGACACCGACCGCGCCAACGTGATCCTCTATCTGCACACGCTGGCCGATTCGCCGGTGCCGCTGCCGGATCCGAACGCGCCTGATTCGGCGACGCAGTGAGATCATCCATTGCATGAAATACGAAAGCCCGGCCGATGCGCCGGGCTTTTTCGTTTCGGGTATCTCGATTATCCGAGCAGGTAGGCCCAGAAGGAGACGGTGATGGCGCCGAGCGCCGTCGTCAGCGTGATCGTCGAGGCGGCCAAGCTATGGCCGACGCCGAAGCGGTTGGCGATCAGCCAGGCGTTGACGCCTGTGGGAACCGCCGAGATCAGGACAAGTGCGGCGGTCCAATCGCTTTCGAGGCCGAGCAGATGGCTGGTCGTCCAGACGCAGGCAGGCAAGAGCAACAGCTTGAACGCCGAGGTGACGCTGGCGATGCCGACATTGCCGGAAGTGCCATACTGCTGCAGCGCCATGCCGAGCGAGATGAGGGCGACGGGGCCGGAGACGCCGGCGATCTGATCGACCACCAGTTCGACCGGCATCGGCATCCTCCAGCCGAGCAGATGCATGAGGGCGCCGCCGGCGAGCCCGATGACGAGCGGATTGCGCACGAGATTGCTGGCGATCTGGCGCAGCACCGCGACAATGCTGCGGCCCTTGCCACCCGCGATCTTGTGCTCGGCGCGCTCCATCAGGATGGTGCCGATGATCATCATGACCGGCAGGTGCACGGCGATCAGGATCGACAGCGGCACGAGGCCCTTGTCGCCGACGGTGCGCTGAACGAGCGGCAGGCCGATGAAGATGGTGTTGGCAAAGGCCGACGACACGCCAGCGAGCACGCCGATGCGGTCATCGCGACCGAAGAAGCGCGTGGCGGCGATATGGGCGGCGGTCCAGGTGATGGCGACGCCGGAGAAATAGGCGATCCAGAGCCGGAAGGGCGAAGCGCCCTTGAAGTCCGCCTCGGCAATGGTGCGGAAGAGCAGCAACGGCACGGCGATCTTGAAGACGAAGTCGCTCAAGGCATCGCCGACCTCCGCCTTCATCAATCCCACTTTGACGATCAGCCAGCCGATGAGGATCATCACGAAGATGGGAAGAACGTCGAGAAAGATGGCGGACATCGGGGATGGAGTGCCTATTGCATGGAATATCAAAGGTCTAACAGCAAACCGTTCGCGCTGACAAACCGGAATGACATCGGGCCAAGGCGCAAACGCAAAAAAAGCGGGGTTCGGCCCGCTTTTCCGCATCCGGTCCTGCCGGATTGCCGGTTGGTCATGCTGCCAGTTCATCCGTGGTCAGCGTCGCACCGGTATCGTCGAAGGGCGCCATTTCATTTGTCGGGCCCTTCTCGATCGGCGACTGCCCTAAAGCCGTCCATGCCGATCTTGTTGATGAGAGATATAGCCAGCCAAAATGACAGGCGAATGACGTCGGCGCGGCATTTTTGCGAAAGGATTGGCCGCAAGTCCGGCATTTCTGCTTCCCATGGGCTGAAAATCCGCTAAGACCGACTACCGGCTATCACCAAAACCGGGACCTCCCATTTCATGACCAAATTCGATGTACTGACTGTCGGCAACGCCATCGTCGATATTATCGCGCGTTGCGACGACCAGTTCCTCATTGATCACAAGATCACCAAGGCAGCGATGAACCTGATCGATGCCGAGCGCGCCGAACTGCTCTACAACCACATGGGCCCGGCGCTGGAAGCCTCGGGCGGCAGCGCCGGCAACACGGCGGCCGGCATCGCCAATTTCGGCGGCAAGGCTGCCTATTTCGGCAAGGTTGCCGAAGACCAGCTCGGCGAAATCTTCGCGCACGACATCCGCGCCCAGGGCGTGCACTACCAGACACAGCCGAAGGGCAAGTTCCCGCCGACCGCCCGCTCGATGATCTTCGTGACCGAGGATGGCGAGCGCTCGATGAACACCTATCTCGGCGCCTGCGTCGAACTCGGACCCGAGGATGTCGAGCCCGAGGTCGTGGCCCAGTCGAAGGTGACCTATTTCGAAGGCTATCTCTGGGATCCGCCGCGCGCCAAGGAAGCGATCCGCGATTGCGCCCGCATCGCCCATGAGAACGGCCGCGAAATGTCGATGACGCTCTCCGACAGCTTCTGCGTCGGCCGTTATCGCGACGAGTTTCTCGACCTGATGCGCTCGGGCACCGTCGACATCGTTTTCGCCAACAAGCAGGAGGCGCTGGCGCTTTACGAGACCGAGGATTTCGAAGAGGCCCTCGTCAAGATCGCGCAGGATTGCAAGATCGCCGCGGTGACGATGAGCGAAGAGGGTGCCGTCATCTTGAAGGGCAGCGAGCGCTTCTATGTCAGCGCCATCGAGATCAAGGAGCTTGTCGACACGACCGGCGCCGGCGATCTGTTCGCCGCGGGTTTCCTTTACGGCTACACGCAGGGGCGGACGCTTGAGGATTGCGGCAAGCTCGGCTGCCTGGCGGCCGGTATTGTCATCCAGCAGATCGGACCGCGTCCGATGAAGTCGCTCGCTGAGGCCGGCAAGCAGGCGGGTCTCGTCTAAGGCCTGACTTACCTCTGGCGTACCTGCCTCTGACTTATCTGGAAGCCTTCAATCCGTTGAAGGCTTCTCTTATTTGAAGGCCTCACTTACTTGAAGGCTTCGTCTGGATCGGCCTTACTTAAAGGCCTCTCCGGGGTAGGCGCCCCAGATTTCCGACTGCGCCACCCAGCCTTCGGCGCCGTCGATCTTGGCGAGGCACCAGTCGCCGGTGCATTCGCCGATATTCATCATCACACCGGGCTCCAGCTTGGCGACGACGGTCGCGGATGGCTGGGCCTCGCGGCGCACGTTGACGAAGACGCTCTTGCCCTTGCCCTTCATCCAGGGGGCGGCGATGGCAGCGCGGGAGCCCGACAGCAGCGACTGGTTGACCCAGCCCTCGGTGCCATCGGCATCGCGCACCTGGCGCCAGTTGTCATATTCCTGGATGATTTCCACCGGCAGGCCGGCTTTCAGATACATCCACGACGCGGCATAATCGGTGCCTGGGCCGATGCGCAGATTGACGCGCTTGGATTTCAGCGTGACGAAGCGCGGCAGCGGCAGACCGCTCGGACCCTTCGCCGCCTGGGCATAGCCAAGCTCGGCGGTGCCGGCCGAAAGCACAAAGCCCAACGCGAGGGCGAGGCATGATTTCAGGACTGTGCTGCGCATGACGATTTCCGTTCGCTAAAACCCAGGCGTTTCCTCCGCCTGATTTCCGGGCCTCGACATTCCACGCACGCTCAACGAGTTTTGTTTGTCTTCGCGTACGGGTCTGGTAGAAATTCCCAGGAACGGGAAAATTATCCCGCGTCTTGGTTAAGGACCTCTGAACAAGGCAGCAGCTGCTGATATGACGACGAAGAAAAAACCGAAGGTCTATATTACCCGCAAGCTGCCGGATGCCGTCGAGACGCGCATGCGCGAATTGTTCGACGCCGAACTCAATATCGACGACACGCCACGCACCGCAGCGCAGCTCGCAACGGCGATGAAGAGCGCCGACGTGCTGGTGCCCACGGTGACCGACCGGATCGACGCGGCGCTGATCGACGAGGCCGGGCCGCAGCTGAAGCTGATCGCGAGCTTCTCCAACGGCACCGATCACATCGACGTGGAGGCGGCCGCCCGCAAGGGGATTACCGTCACCAACACACCCAACGTGCTCACCGAGGATACCGCCGACATGACGATGGCGCTGATCCTCGCCGTGCCGCGCCGGCTTGGCGAAGGTGCGCGCGTGCTGACCGACCGGCCCGGCGAATGGGCCGGATGGTCGCCCACCTGGATGCTCGGACGGCGCATTCACGGCAAGCGGATCGGCATTGTCGGCATGGGCCGGATCGGCACCGCCGTTGCCCGCCGCGCCAAGGCTTTCGGCCTCTCCATTCACTATCACAACCGCAAGCGGGTGACGGCGACGACCGAAGACGAGCTCGAGGCGACCTACTGGGAAAGTCTCGACCAGATGCTGGCCCGTGTCGACATCGTCTCGGTCAACTGCCCGTCGACGCCGGCGACCTTCCATCTGCTCTCGGCACGGCGTCTCGCGCTGCTGCAGCCGACGGCCTATCTCGTCAACACCGCGCGCGGCGACGTGATTGACGAGGCGGCGCTGATCAAATCGCTGAGGGAAGGCAAGCTTGCCGGCGCCGGGCTCGACGTGTTCGAGAACGAGCCGGCGGTCAATCCGAAGCTGATCAAGCTCGCCAACGAGGGCAAGGTGGTGCTTCTGCCGCATATGAGCTCGGCGACGATCGAGGGCCGTATCGACATGGGCGACAAGGTGATCATCAACATCCGCGCCTTCATGGACGGCCACCGCCCGCCGAACCGGGTGCTGCCGGGGCGTTAAGAAGCGAGTCGCTTACGCATCTCGATCGAGGTTATGCGGGTGAAGCCCGGATGGGCGTTCTCGGCGGTCTTCTCAAAACCCCAGCGGCCGAATACGGCGTGATTCTCGATAAGCTCGATGCGCGTTTCCAACCGCAGCGCCGGCAGCGAGAGTGTGCGTGCCGTGTCCTCGGCAATAGTCAGCAACCGCCGACCGATGCCGCGCCGTTCGGCACCCGGCGCCACCGCCAGCTTGCCGACATAGAGGCAATCCGCCTCGGGCCGCAGGAAGATGCAGCCGACGAGCGCGCCCTCTTCGATCACGACATAGGCGATCTCGGTTTGCGCCTTGGCGGCCAGCGATTGCGCCGTCAGCCCGAGTGCCGAGGATGGCGGGTCGATGCGGCCGTTCATGTAAGCGAAGGACGACAGGATGAGCGCGAGAAGCTCGTCCCAGCGGGAGAAACCGGCATCGAGGCGAAGGGTGGTCACGATGCCTGG
The DNA here is from genome assembly GCF_044772225.1 of Rhizobium sp. NPDC090275. Lineage (NCBI taxonomy): Bacteria > Pseudomonadati > Pseudomonadota > Alphaproteobacteria > Hyphomicrobiales > Rhizobiaceae > Rhizobium > Rhizobium sp. NPDC090275. The sequence continues at coordinate 447,351 of NZ_JBIVYL010000005.1, forward strand.
CTCTGGTTCTGGCTCTGCCGGGCGCGCCGGCGCTTGTAGCGGATGGTGTCGAAGCGCGCCGCAAGCGCATCATAAAGCAGCAGGCGGCCGACCAGCGGCTCTCCGGTGCCGGTGATGAGCTTGATCGCTTCCATCGCCATCAGCGTGCCGATGACGCCGGTGAGCGCGCCGATGACGCCGGTCTCGGCGCAAACGGGGATCAGGCCTTCCGGCGGCTTTTCCGGGAAGAGGTCGCGGTAGGTGGGATTGAGCACGCCATCGGCAGCGGCCTCATAGGGCTTCAGCACGGTGACCGAGCCATCGAAGCGACCGACGGCGCCGGTTACCAGTGGCAACTGCGCGGCTTCCGCGGCATCGGCCGCAGTGTAGCGCGTGTCGAAATTGTCGGAGCCGTCGATAACGAGATCGAAGCCGGAGAGATGGCGGCGGGCGCTATCTGCGGAGAAGCGCTCCTCGAAGCGGATGACGCGGACATGCGGATTGAGCCTTGCGATGGCGAAGGCCGCACTTTCCGTCTTCAATTCGCCGATCGTGCCGGAATCGTGGATGACCTGGCGCTGCAGATTGGAGAGCGATACCCGGTCGTCGTCGGAAATGCCGAGCGTGCCGACGCCGGCCGCCGCGAGATATTGCAGGATGGGAGCGCCCAGGCCGCCGGCGCCTATGACGAGAACGCGCGCTGCCTTCAGCTTCTGCTGGCCGGCGCCGCCGATCTCCGGCAGCAGGATGTGGCGCTGGTAGCGGGCGATTTCTTCCGGGCTCAACGGTTCCATGGGCGCGATGCTAGCATGGCCCTTGGCGGCGGGGAAAGTGTCGGTCATTCGAATATCTTTCCATCGGCAACGGTGAAGAATTGCGCCCGGTCGCCGAGGGCCGAGAACATCGAGCGGTCGGTGCCGGTCATGAAGGCCTGGCCGCCGAGCGCGTCGATCAGATCGAAGAGCGCGGCGCGCCTGTTTTCGTCGAGATGGGCAGCGATCTCGTCCAGCAGCAGGATCGGCGCATGGCCGGTGAGATTGGCGACGAGGCGGGCGTGGGCCATGATCAGGCCAACAAGCAGCGCCTTCTGCTCGCCGGTCGAGCAGCGCGCCGCTTCCATGCGCTTGTCGCGGTGGCGGACGAGCAAGTCGGCGCGGTGCGGGCCCTCCAGCGTGCGGCCGGCGGCGGCGTCGCGGTAGCGGCTTTCGGCGAGATGTGCCGCGTATTCATCCTCAAGGTCGACGGCGGGGCGATCGAACTGGCCATCCATGAAGCCGGCGAGATCGAGCGAGGCCGAGGGGAATGGCGAGGTCTCACGTGTCTCCTCGATGAGGCGGACGAGTAGGCCCAGCATCTCCTGGCGGGCCATCGCCATCGCAATGCCGAGGGTTGCCATCTGTTCCTCGATGCCAGAGAGCCAGGAGGGATCGAAGCGGCGCTCGTCGAGCAGCTTGTTGCGGCTGCGCATGGCGCGCTCGAAATCACTGGCGCGGCGGCCATGGGCGGGATCGAGCGACAGCACGAGGCGATCGAGAAAGCGGCGACGCTCGGACGAGCCGCCGGTGAAGAGGCCGTCCATCGAGGGCGTCAGCCAGAGAAGGCGCAGGTGATCGGTGAGTTCGTCGGCGGTCTTGGCCGGCGTGCCGTTGATGCGCAGGCGGCGGGACGTGCTCTCGTCGTTGCCGTCGACCCCGGTGCCGATCTCGACCTCGCCATCCATGCCGTCGAGGGCCGCGAAGATCGTGAAGCCGCCATGGGCGCCGACGCGGGTGACATCGCCATAAGTGGCGCGGCGCATGCCCCGGCCCGGCGACAGAAACGACACCGCCTCCATCAGATTGGTCTTGCCGGCCCCGTTATCCCCCACCAACACCACATGCCGGCCATCCAGCTGCAAACCGGCCGACGCATAATTGCGAAAGTCGGTGAGCTTGAGACGGCACAGGGAAACCTTGTGGGGCATGCTTTATCCGGATTCGTGACGGCTGAGAGCTAAGCGCTATGGGCGCGGATGGCAAGGGTGGGGGGTGGTGGGGGGAGTGTGAGGCTTGCGAATGTGTAGCGCGGAATTAGTGTTAGCGGTCTGCGGTGCCGCGATCAGGTATTGAGCGTTGTGCCGTGTGGTACCCCCCTCTGCCCTGCCGGGCATCTCCCCCACAGGTGGGGAGATTGGCTGGGCGCGGCCGCTCGCTCTACCTTCATTGTTTGATTGGGGAGCAAGCCACGAGTCGATCTCCCCCCTTGTGGGGGAGATGCCCGGCAGGGCAGAGGGGGGTATTACACGGCACAGCCTCTCGACCATCAAACCGCACTTGAAAAACACACCCAATCCCCACGCCGCCCGAAAGCCCGTGTCTCCACCATTCCAACCTTCACTCGGACGGGGCGCTGGAAATCACCTCGATTGAGTAAGTAAAATATGGCGCTTCCCAGCGCCCCGTTCGGCGGTTTTTATCCGCGACTTCGACCTCTCTGCCTTCTCGCCCAACTTCGCGACGAGACCATGTGTGCCTCACAGGCACGTCCGGGCTCAACTCAGGCCCGTCTTGCGACAGGACCCGCCGTCACCGGAGGGAGATCATTTTCCGCGGACCCGGACCGTGAGGTTTTGCGTCCTACCCTCACGCTCCGCGCCGATCCCGCCTCGCCGGCACGCCTGCCGGTGTATCCGATAACGGGACGTCGACAGTGTAGGGCGCGGTTTTCGAGGCGGGGAAAATCTGCGCCTGGATTTTGCGTAAGTGGTTGATCGTCAATACTCGCATCATCTCCAGTATCCCCCTCGCTCGGGGAGCCGCACCATTCACGGCGAGGGCATTCAGTCGCAGCGGCTTTCGCGGCAGCGGGCGAGCGCTTATATGAGGCGTGCCGCAAGAAGCGGCGGAACGGATTTTGCGATGGATAGCGAGATACAGGGACGGGCGGCGCATTCGGCGGCGATCAGGGAGCGGGCAGAGGCGGAGATGGCGGGCATGGGGGTCGATGCGGCGTTTATCGATCGTCTGGTCGAGACGTTTTATGGGCGTGTTCTGGAACATCCCGCGCTGGGACCGGTGTTCGACGCCAGGCTTTCCGGGCGGTGGCCGGAGCATATGGAGAAAATGAAGAGCTTCTGGTCATCCGTCGCCTTTCGCAGCGGCGCTTACGGCGGCAAGCCGGTGCAGGCGCATGTCGGCGTGGCCGATATGACGCCGGAGCTTTTTCCACAATGGCTGGCGCTGTTTTCCGCGACGCTCGACGATATCGCTCCCTCCGACGAGGCGAAGGCATGGTTCATGGCGACGGCCGAGCGGATCGCCCGGAGCCTGACGCTGTCGCTGTTCTACAATCCCGCGCTCGACGATCCCCGGCTGAAGAAGGGCTGAGATCGCCGAGCCTGCCTGAGATCAGGCAATGCGCTTGTAGAAGAAGGTCGAGGCGCAGAAGCCGCCTTCCGGCCAGAGGGCGTAATCCGGGATGACGCCGACGCGCTCCCAACCCAATCGCGGATAGATCGCCTCGGCATCGCTGCCGGTCGCGGTATCCAGCACGAGAATGGTCTTGCCGCGACGCGCGGCTTCCTCTTCGGCAGCGCGCATCAGGAGGCGCGCCAGGCCCTTGCCGCGGGCGGCGCGGTGGACGAGGAGCTTCTTCAGGTCGGCACGATGCGGCTGGTTCGGCATCTGGGCGGCGCCGATCTGCACGGTGCCGAGCACCCTGCCCTCAATCTCCGCGACGAAAAGCAGGGTGGCGCCGGAGGCGACGCTCTCGACGACGGCCCGCCAGTAGGGTTCGGCATCTTCAGGCGTGTAGGGTTGCATGAAGCCGACGGACGCGCCGCCTTCGACACAATCGACGAGGACATCGCAAAGATCGGGTATCGCGGCGCGCGCCTCTGTCGCGTCGAGCAGGCGGATGGTGGTCATGGGGTCTCCTGAAATCAATTAATGGCGGCGGCGGTCGAGCACGACGCAATAGCGGGCCGGCGCCGGACCGGGATTATGGAAGACATGGCCTTCGGCCACGGGCATGAACAGGCAATCGCCGGGGAGCAGGCGATGCACGGTGTTGTCGCCGGTCGTCATCTCCATCTCGCCATCGAACAGCCAGATATGCTGGGTCATGCCGCTGGCGGCCGCATGCGGCGGGAAGCTGACACGGGCGCCGGCCGGGAATTCGACATCGACGATATCGACATCGGAACTGGTGCCCGGCGGCGAGACGGCGCGCCTGATGTAGCCGGTTTCCGGATCGCGCCAGACCTGCTGGTCCTGCCGGCGCAGCAGCGGCGCGGCTTCTCCCTCCTCCGCAAAGAAGGCAGACAGCGACAGGCCGAGCGCGGCGCAAACGCGGGCGAGCAGTGCTGCGGTCGGGCTCGCCTCACCGCGCTCGATGCGCGAGATCATCGCCCGGCTGACGCCGGAGGCGGTGGCAAGATCGTCGAGCTTCAGGTTTCTATCGGTTCTCAGCCTTCGAATCCTGACGCCGATCGCGGTTTCGAGTTCCTGTTCCATTATCCGATCCATATTTCTACTATAATAGAAATGCATGGTTCAATCGTGGAATCAAGCGCTATTTTCGCCGCGCGACAGCGCGACTTATCGTAAACGAAACCCTGCTTTTCCGCTTTGCGGCAAGGGGATGCGCTGCTATATGCGGCGCATGAGCACCAATTCGACCCGCACGCCCCTCGACCATATCCGCAACTTCTCGATCGTGGCCCATATCGACCACGGCAAGTCGACGCTGGCCGACCGCCTGATTCAGTCGACCGGCGGCCTTGCCGAGCGCGACATGTCGGAGCAGGTGCTGGATTCGATGGATATCGAGCGCGAGCGCGGCATCACCATCAAGGCACAGACCGTTCGCCTGCACTACAAGGCCAATGACGGCGAAACCTATATCCTGAACCTGATCGACACGCCCGGCCACGTCGACTTCGCCTATGAAGTCTCGCGTTCGCTGTCGGCCTGCGAGGGCTCGCTGCTCGTCGTCGACGCCTCCCAGGGCGTCGAGGCGCAGACGCTCGCCAACGTCTACCAGGCGATCGACAACAACCACGAGCTGGTCACGGTTCTCAACAAGATCGACCTGCCGGCGGCCGAGCCCGACCGAATCAAGGAACAGATCGAGGAAGTGATCGGCATCGACGCTTCCCAGGCCGTGCTGATTTCGGCGAAGACCGGCCTCGGCATTCCCGACGTGCTTGAGGCGATCGTGCACCAGCTGCCGGCGCCGAAGAGCGAAGCCGGCGAGAAGGGCCCGCTGAAGGCGCTGCTCGTCGACAGCTGGTACGACACCTATCTCGGCGTCATGGTTCTGGTGCGCATTCTCGACGGCGTGCTCTCCAAGGGCATGACGATCCGTATGATGGGCACGGACGCCAAGTATCAGGTCGAGCGCGTCGGCGTGCTGACGCCGAAGATGCTGGCGGTTGATTCACTCGGCCCGGGCGAGATCGGCTTCTTCACCGGCTCGATCAAGGAAGTGGCGGACACCCGCGTCGGCGATACCATCACCGAGGACAAGAAGCCGACGGCGACGGCGCTGCCGGGCTTCAAGCCGGCTCAACCCGTCGTGTTCTGCGGTCTCTTCCCCGTCGATGCGGCCGACTTCGAAGATTTGCGCGCTGCCATGGGCAAGCTGCGCCTTAACGATGCGTCCTTCTCGTTCGAAATGGAAAGCTCGGCCGCTCTCGGCTTCGGCTTCCGCTGCGGCTTCCTCGGCCTGCTGCATCTCGAAATCATCCAGGAGCGCCTGGAGCGTGAGTTCGATCTCGACCTCATCGCCACCGCCCCTTCGGTCGTCTATCAGCTGACCATGACCGACGGTTCGGAGCGCGAGCTGCACAACCCGGCCGACATGCCCGATGTCGTCAAGATCTCCGAGATCCGCGAACCCTGGATCAAGGCCACCATCCTGACGCCGGACGATTATCTCGGCGGTATCCTGAAGCTCTGTCAGGACCGTCGCGGCATCCAGACGGAACTCACCTATGTCGGCAAGCGCGCCATGCTCACCTACGAGCTGCCGCTCAACGAAGTGGTGTTCGATTTCTACGACCGCCTGAAGTCGATCTCCAAGGGCTATGCCTCGTTCGACTATCACCTGGCCGATTACCGCGAGGGTAACCTCGTGAAGATGTCGATCATGGTCAATGGCGAGCCGGTCGACGCGCTCTCCATGCTGGTGCACCGCACGGCTGCTGAAAAGCGCGGCCGCGACATGTGCGAAAAGCTGAAGGACCTGATCCCCAGACACATGTTCAAGATCCCGATCCAGGCTGCGATCGGCGGCAACGTGATCGCCCGCGAGACGATCTCGGCGATGCGCAAGGACGTGACCGCCAAGTGCTACGGCGGCGACGCATCACGCAAGCGCAAGCTGCTCGACAAGCAGAAGGAAGGCAAGAAGCGCATGCGGCAGTTCGGCAAGGTCGATATTCCGCAGGAAGCCTTCATTGCCGCGCTGAAGATGAAGGACGACTGAGGCTCTTTGCTTCTGCCTGATATGCGCATATCATATGCGCATATCAGGAGACCGATCATGCCTCAGACCCGTCGCAAGGCCGCCAACCTGTCGCTCGACAGCGAGCTCGTCTCGCAGGCGCGCGAACTGAACCTCAATGTTTCCAAGGCCGCGGAAGACGGCCTCAGGCGGGCCATCAAGAGCGAGCGCGAACGGCTGTGGCTGATCGAGAACGCCGAGGCGATCGATGAAGCGAACGCCTATGTCGAGAAACATGGGCTGCCCTTCGCGAAGTACCGCACATTCTAATGGCACGCTTTCACGTCTACGAAGTGGGCGGCGACTATGCTCTCGATGTGCAGTCGCACCTGCTCTATCGGCTCAACACGCGTGTCATGATTCCGCTCGTCGTTGCCAGCCAGGTTGTAAACGTCATGTCTAGGCTAAACCCGGTCTTCGTGGTCAACGGCAGGAACTATCTGATGTCCACCGAGCGCATGGCGTCCATTCCGCTATCGGAGATCGGCGCGGAAGTGGCCGATCTCTCGTCCCGAAGCGACGACATCACCGCCGCCCTCGACTTTCTCTTCCAAGGTTTCTAGGTGTTCCTCGCCATATAATCCTTCGTCAGCTTTTCGTAATCCTGCATCTCCGGCAGGGCCTCGTAGCTGTGCTCAGCGCCGGTTTCAGCGAAAGCAAGCTTCTCGCGGGTCCATGTTTCGATGAAGGGCGTGAACCAGCTGGCGTCGTCGAGCATGGTCGGGCGCAGGTTGACGAACCACTCCATGCCTTCCGTCTTCGTGAACATCCAGGTCATGCAGTGCGGGCAGAAATAGTGGTGCGACATGGCGCCGTGGAGGCCGCCGATGACGGGTTCACCGCTGGTGATCTCGAAACCGTCGGAGGGGATCGCCGCGCTCAGCGAATAGGCGCTCGAGGACATGGTCTGGCAGCCGGTGCAGTGGCAGGCCATGGCCAGAAGCGGCTTGGCGCTGATCTTCAATCGCACGCGACCGCAGCGGCAGCCACCCTCGCTCGGCAAATTCAACTGGCTCATCTCTATCTCCCTGATTCCGATTGAGATGATAGCGCCCGGCGGGCTGAGATGAAGGGGATCGGTCGAATAAATGCGGCTGATGGTGAACTCTCAACCTGCGGGACGAGATAGTTGCACTCGGATTGCCCATCCTGCCTCATTGAAAATGCGAAATAATCTGTCGCGGCCGCGACATATCCGTACCCACGGGTGTGTTGACCGGCGCGAATGCATTTTCAATCACTGATTGTCTATATCCTTATTTAGGCTCCGGCCGACATGCGGGTAATCCCTAGCGCAGACGCTATGCCTGGCGCGACATATCGACTTTTAACCGGCTAATAGGCAGTCTTTTCACCCGGTTTTCCCCACTATTCGCCGCTTTCGTTTTGGGGGTTGCAACGGCCGACCTTTACGATAGGTTGCGCGTTGACTTGCACGTAACAGGTCACCAAGGGAACAACGACGAATAAAAGGCGCTAAAAAGCCTAGAAAGGTGGGCCCCCACATGAACTTCCCCACAAAGAAAATTCTTGCCTCCGCAGTGCTTGGCTCGCTGCTGGCATTCTCCGCCCACGCGGCGACGATCAACATCCACAATGGCGGCGACCCGCAATCGCTCGATCCGCAGAAGCTCTCCGGCGACTGGGAGAACCGCATTGCTGGCGACATCTTCGAAGGTCTGGTGACCGAGGATGCGCATGACAATCCTGTCGCCGGCCAGGCCGCGAGCTGGACGATCTCCGACGACCGCAAGGTCTATACCTTCAAGCTGCGCGACGGCATCCAGTGGTCCGATGGCCACCCGGTGACCGCAGGCGACTTCGTGTTCGCCTTCCAGCGCCTGATGGACCCGAAGAACGCCGCCGACTACGCCTATCTGCAGTTCACCATCAAGAACGCCGAGAAGATCAACAAGGGCGAGATCACCGATTTCAGCCAGCTGGGCGTCAAGGCGATCGACGACAAGACGCTCGAGATCACGCTTGAAAACCCGACCCCCTACTTCCTCAACGCGCTGATGCACTACACGGCCTATCCGCTGCCCAAGCACGTCGTGGAGGCCAAGGGCGCCGACTGGGTAAAGATCGGCAACATCGTCACCAATGGTCCGTATACGCCGACGGAATGGATTCCAGGCTCGCACGTCACGACCAAGAAGAACGACAAGTATTGGGATGCCGCGAACGTCAAGATCGACGGCGCCAAGTTCTTCGTGCTCGAAGACCAGGAAGCCGCGCTGAAGCGCTACCGCGCCGGCGAATTCGACATCCTCACCGACTTCCCGACCGACCAGTACGAGTGGATGAAGAAGAACCTGCCGGGCCAGGCGCATGTCGCCCCGTTCTCCGGCCTCTACTACTACGTCATCAACTCGCAGAAGGGGCCGACCGCTGACAAGCGCGTGCGCCAGGCGCTCTCCATGGCGATCAACCGCGAGGTCATCGGACCGCAGATCCTCGGCACCGGCGAGCTGCCGGCTTACTCCTGGGTACCGCCGGGCACCGCCAATTACGGCGAGCCGGCCTACATCTCCTGGAAGGATGAGCCCTACAAGCAGAAGGTCGAAGAGGCCAAGAAGCTCTTGACGGAAGCCGGATTCGGACCCGACAAGCCGCTCACCCTGCAGCTCAAGTACAACACCAACGACAACCACAAGCGCATCGCCGTTGCGATCGCCGCCATGTGGAAGCCGCTCGGCGTCAATGTCGAACTCATCAACGCCGAAACCAAGGTGCACTACGACCAGCTGCAGCGCGGTGACGTGCAGGTTGGCCGCGCCGGCTGGCTCGCCGACTACAACGATCCGGACAACTTCCTGAATCTGCTCGTCACCGGCGTGCAGATGAACTATGGCCGCTGGTCGAATGCCGACTACGACAAGCTGATCAAGGACGGCAATGCCGAAACCGATCTGACGAAGCGGGCGGAGATGTTCAAGAAAGCCGAGCAGATCGCACTCGACGACAGCGCCGCGTTGCCGATCTACTACTACGTTTCCAAGAACGTGGTCTCGCCGAAGATCGAAGGCTTCGTCGACAACATCCAGGACATCCACCGCACCCGCTGGCTGTCCATAAAGGAATAAAGAGAGGCATTGTCTTCACCCTGCCCGGGGGCGATTGCAACAGGTCAAGACCCCTCCCAACCCTCCCCACAAGGGGGAGGGCTTAACCCAGCCAAACCGCCGAGCCCCATTGGGGCAGGCGGGCGCGGCAGGTTTTCTCCCCCCTTGTGGGGGAGATGGCCGGCAGGCCAGAGGGGGTCTTTTCCCACACTATTGCCTTCGCATCCGCCCGAACCAGTTTCGATTGGTCACGATGATGCGAAAGACCCGGCGCAGGAAAGACCGTCACCACCATGATCAATTATGCATTCCGTCGATTGCTGTCGACGATCCCCGTTATGTGGATCGCCGTGACAGCCTGCTTCTTCGTTCTGAGATTGGCCCCTGGCGGGCCGTTCGATGGCGAAAGGCCGTTGCCACCCGTGATCCTCCAGAATCTGGCGGCCCACTACAATCTCGATAAGCCGCTGATCCAGCAATATCTCTACTACGTCGGCGATCTCTTGAAGGGCGATCTCGGTCCCTCGTTCGCGTCCGAGGACTTCACCGTCGCGCAGCAGATCATGATCGGCCTGCCCTACACCTTCATCATCGGCACGGCGGCCTTTCTGCTGGCGATCGTGATCGGCGTCGCCGTCGGCTGTCTTGGGGCGCTCTACCAGAACAAGGCGCCGGATTACATTCTGGGCGCGCTGATCCTGGTGGGCGTCGTGCTGCCGAACTTCCTGATCGCACCGATCCTGCAGCTGGTCTTCGGCATTCACCTGCAGTGGCTGCCGGTCGGCGGCTGGGGCAATGGATCGCTGAAGTTCCTGGTGCTGCCCGTGGTGGTGCTGGCGCTGCCGCATGCCGGGCGCATCTCACGCATCACCCGCGGGTCGATGATCGAGGTGATGGGCCAGAACTTCATCCGCACCGCCAAGGCCAAGGGCATCGGCCCGCGGCTGACCGTCATGCGCCACGCGCTCAGGCCGGCGATGATGCCCGTCGTTTCCTATCTCGGCCCGGCGGCCAGCTATCTCTTGACCGGCTCGCTGGTCGTCGAAAGTGTCTTCGGCCTGCCCGGTATCGGCCGCTACTTCGTCAACGCCGCATTGAACCGCGACTACGGCATGGTTCTCGGCACGGTCATCTTCTACATGGTGCTGATCGTGTTCCTGAACCTTCTCGTCGATATCGCCTATGCCTGGCTCGATCCGAAAGTGAGAAACCGATGATCCTCAATCCCGCAAAGAGAGAGCTGCTCGCCGCCGAACTGCTGGAGGCCGAGGGTCTCAGCCCTGTCAGCCGTTCGCTCACCCGTGACGCGCTGCGCCGCCTCGGTCGCAACAAGGCGGCCGTGGCCTCGATCATCGTTCTCGTCCTGCTCGTGCTTGTCGCCTTTATCGGTCCCTACCTCATTCCCTTCGGCTACGAAGATCCGGATTGGGCCGCCTTCCGCTCACCGCCTTCGTTTGCCGACGGCCATTACTTCGGGACCGACCCGAATGGCCGCGACCTGCTTGCCCGCGTGCTTTACGGCACCCGCGTATCGCTGGCCGTGGCGCTGACGGCGACGCTTGTCTCCGTCGTCATCGGCGTGCTCTACGGCGCCATCTCCGGCTATATGGGCGGACGTGTGGATGCCGTCATGATGCGCTTCGTCGATATCATGTACGCCTTCCCCTACATCCTCTTCGTCATCCTGCTGATGGTGATCTTCGGCCGCAACGTCTATCTGCTGTTCGCGGCGATCGGCGCGCTCGAGTGGCTGACCATGGCGCGTATCGTGCGAGGGCAGACGCTGTCGCTCAAGCAGCGCGAGTTCATCGAAGCGGCGCGTGCCTCCGGCCAGAAGCCGCTGAAGATCATTACCCGGCACATCATTCCCAATCTCGTCGGTCCTGTCGTCATCTTCGCGGCGCTGACCGTGCCCGAAATCATCGCGACGGAGAGCTTCCTTTCCTATCTCGGCTTCGGCGTGCAGGAACCATTGACCTCATTGGGTACGCTGATCTCCGAGGGCACCGATGCCATGGAGAGCATGCCCTGGCTGCTCGTCTTCCCGGCCGGCTTCCTCGTCGCCCTGCTGCTCAGCCTGCTGTTCATCGGCGACGGCCTGCGCGATGCATTCGACCCAAGGGACCGCTGAAGGGATCGCTGACATGCAAAAAGACATCAAGAACGACACCCTTCTCGAATTGAAGGACTATTCGATCAGCTTTCGCACGCCCGAGGGCGAGGTGAAGGCGGTTTCCAACATGAACCTCACCGTGAAGCGCGGCGAACGCATCGCGATCGTCGGCGAGAGTGGCTCGGGCAAGAGCCAGACCTTTCTCGGCATCATGGGATTGCTGGCGAAAAACGGCCGGACCAGCGGACAGGCGCTTCTCGAAGGGCGCGACGTGCTGGCGCTGAAGCCGCGCGAGCTCGACCATGTGCGTGGCAAGGACATGGCCATGGTGTTTCAGGACCCCATGACCGCGCTCAATCCTTCACTCAAGATCTCTCGACAGCTGACGGAGCAGCTCGAGGTGCATCGCGGCTTTACCGCACGCGCGGCCTCGGCCGAAGCACTGGACATGCTGAAGCGCGTGGGGATCCCCGACCCATCCCGGCGCTTCAACCTCTATCCGCACGAGCTATCCGGCGGCATGCGCCAGCGCGTTGTCATTGCCATGGCGCTGCTGACGAAGCCGAAGCTCCTGATCGCCGACGAACCGACCACCGCGCTCGACGTGACGATCCAGGCGCAGATCCTCGACCTCTTCAACGATCTGACGGCCGAGATGAATACGGCGCTGGTCATGATCACACACGATCTCGGCGTCGTCGCCGGTCTCGCCGACCGGGTGGCGGTCATGTATGCCGGGCGCATCGTCGAGGAAGCACCGGTGGACGAGCTGTTCGAGAACCCGGCGCACCCTTATACGGCGGCACTCCACGCCTCGATCCCGCGCCCGGACCAGGACGTCGACCAGCTCGCCGTCATTCCCGGCCGGCCGCCGAACCTGCAGCATCTGCCGAAGGGATGCAGCTTCTCGCCGCGCTGTCCGCTCGTGCAGAACGACTGCATCGACGCCGCGCCACGCCTCGACGTGCAGGCACCGCGCCATCTCGCGGCCTGCTTCCATGCCTTTCCACGCCTCGAGGAGGTTCTGACCAATGGCTGAACGATCACTTCTCAGGGTCGAGAACCTGACGACCCAGTTCGACGTACCCTCCAAGGGCTTCTTCAAGCCGCCGCTGACGCTGACCGCCGTCAACAATGTCAGCTTCGATCTCAGCGAGGGCCGCACGCTCGGTATCGTCGGGGAATCAGGCTGCGGCAAGTCGACCCTCGGGCGCTCGATCCTCAGGCTCCTGAAGGCGCAAAAGGGCCGTATCCTCTGGCAGGGCCGCAACCTGCTCGACCTCTCGGACGAAGAGATGCGGGCCGCACGCCGCGACATGCAGATCATCTTCCAGGATCCGATCGCCTCGCTCGACCCGCGCATGACGGTTGGAGACATCATCGCCGAGCCGCTGACGGTGTTCGAACCGAAGCTCAACCGCGCTCAGCGCGCCGAGCGGGTGCAGGAGATCATGGCCGCCGTCGGCCTCGTGCCTGAAATGATCAACCGCTATCCGCACGAGTTCTCGGGCGGCCAGGCGCAGCGCATCGGCATTGCCCGGGCCGTCATCACGCGGCCGAAGCTGATCATCTGCGACGAGCCTGTCTCGGCCCTCGACGTGTCGATCCAGGGCCAGGTGATCACGCTTCTGCGCAAGCTGCGCAAGGAGTTCGGCCTGACGCTGATCTTCATCAGCCACGATCTCTCGGTCGTGCGGTTGATTTCCGACGACGTGCTGGTGCTCTATCTCGGCAAGGTGGTCGAGGCCGGTGATTGCGCGACGGTGTTCGACAAGCCGGCACATCCCTATACGCAGGCGCTGTTTTCGGCAGCCCCGATCCCGGATCCGAAACTGGCGCGCGGACGCCAGCGGATCCGCCTGCAGGGTGACCCGCCATCGCCGCTGAACCCGCCAAAGGGTTGCGTCTTCTCCCCACGCTGCTGGAAGGCGACCGACATCTGTCGAACCGAGATGCCACTGAGCGAAGAGGTCAGGCCCGGCCAGACGGCTGCCTGCTACCACATCGAGCGCTGATACAGCGGCGGCCACGACCGTTATCGTGGCCGCCCGCCTCCCGCAAAGCGTGTGAGTCCTGCAACAGGGCGCATATCATCGCCTACTCAGTGACCATACTGCGGCCATTGCGTAGTCTTCCGGGCTTCCCTCCGGCGCGAGTTGCTCTATGGTGCCTCCATCAGACCGGAGGGGTTTCATGCGCGTACGGTTTCTCGTTGTCATGCTGCTGCTGACCAGTTGTGGCCACCCAAGCGGCGTGATGACGCCCGTGGCGCTGACGGCGGCGACCCCGAAAACGACCCGCGTCGACATGCTGGTCGCCACCACACGCGAGCCCTCGGGCGATCCGGCGACGCTGTTTAACGGCGAGCGCAGCCCCAAACCGTCGCTCACCGCCGTCGAAGTCTCCATCCCGCCGAACCGCAAGTCCGGCACCGTGCAGTGGCCGAAGCGCCTGCCGCCGAACCCGGCGACAGACTTCGCCGTCACTGGCGTCCAGCAGATCGGCACGGTGAAGGAAGGCCGCGCCTGGCTCAGCCAGCACATGCACAACGGCCACGCGCTGGTCTTCATCCACGGCTTCAACAACAAGTATGAGGATTCGGTCTTCCGCCTGGCGCAGATCGTCAACGACAGCGGCATGGACGCCACGCCAATCCTCTTCACATGGCCGTCGCGCGCGCAGATCACGGCTTACGAATACGACAAGGAAAGCACCAACTATTCGCGCACGGCGCTTGAGCAGGCGCTGCGGACGCTGGTCAACGATCCCAATGTCAAGGACATCACCATTCTCGCGCACTCCATGGGCACGTGGCTGACAATGGAGTCACTGCGTCAGATGGGCATTCGCGACGGGCACCTGAACAGCAAGATCCGCGACGTCATCCTGGCCTCGCCAGACATCGACATCCAGGTCTTCGCCAAGCAATATGCCGAGATGGGCACGCCGCGGCCGAAATTCACGATCTTCGTGTCGCAGGACGACCGGGCGCTTGCCTTCTCCAGCTTCATCACCGGTCGCGTTTCGCGCTTGGGCGCGATCGACCCCACGGTCGAGCCCTATCGCACCAAGCTGGAAGAGGCGGGCATCACCGCGATCGACCTCACCAAGGTCAACAGCAACGACCGCCTGAACCACGGCAAGTTCGCCGAGAGCCCCGAGATCGTGCAATTGATCGGCCAGCGCCTGATGACCGGTCAGCCGCTCACCGACAGCAATGTGACGCTCGGACAGGGTATCACCGCTGTCGTCGGCGGGACTGTCACCAATATCGGGACGGTGGCGGCCACCGCGGTGGCCGTGCCGGCGACGATCATCGAGGCGCCGATGATGCACCAGCAGAAGAAGAAGCCGGCTACGGCCGATCAGACGCTGCAGGGAGATCTCAAGGAACAGCAGCTGACGCAATAGGCCGTAAGGTGAGCGGCGAAGGCGCCTTTCTTTGCGCGCTTGTGAGGTTCGCCAAGGCCGAACTGTCTGCCTCGAATAGCACCTGATGGAATGTGGAAGGCCCGTGGTTGTCCCAAGGATGCCGTGAGCGACGTGCAGGCGCCAGCTCCACGTCTGCGCCTGCACGGGAAAGCTAATCCATGATGTGGTATCCGCCGTCGATATAGATCGTATCCCCGGTGATGAGACGCGCCGCGTCATGCGCCAGGAATGCGGTTGCCATGCCGACATCGTCGATCGAGACGAGACTGCGTGTCGGCGCCGTTTCCTGTGCCTTGTTGAGAAGCTCGTCAAATTCAGGAATGCCGGAGGCTGCGCGCGTTGCCAGTGGGCCGGGCGAAATCGCGTGCACGCGAATGCCCTTGGGCCCAAGTTCGGCGGCGATATAGCGGACGGCGCTTTCCAGTGCTGCCTTGGCAACGCCCATGATGTTGTAGTTCTTCACCACCATCTGGCTACCATAGTAGGTCATGGTGAACAGCGTTCCGCCCCGCTTCATGAGCGGTTCGGCGAGGTGCGCCATCCTGATGAAAGACCAGCAGGAGACGTCCATGGTCTTCAGAAATCCGTCGTGCGGCACATCGACCACGCGTCCCTGCAAGGTGTCCTTCGGCGAGAAAGCGATGGAGTGCACCACGAAATCGAGCTCGCCCCAAAGCTCGGTGATGCGCTCGAACACGGCTTCCAGCTGGCCGGGCACCGAGACGTCGAGCGGCATGACGATCGGCGCTTCCAATGCATGCGCGAGCGGCTCGACATGGGGCTTGGCCTTGTCGTTGAGATAGGTCACTGCTAGTTCGGCGCCCAGAGCGCGGAATGCCCGCGCGCAACCCCAAGCGATCGACTGATCATTAGCGATGCCAACCACTAGTCCACGCTTTCCTTCAAGAAGCTTAGCCTTCACCGTCGGGATCATATGCAGCCCTTTCTTCTATCCAATTAGCTGGTGCGCGCCGGCAGACGTGGTCCCGTCATCGGTAATAAGCGCCAGCGTGTGCCGTGCGATCATCAGCTCCTCGTCGGTCGGGACGACGAAGACCTTCACCTTGCTGTCGTCCCTCGATATTAGCAATTCGCCGGCCTTGTTGCGTTCCGTGTCGAGCGATACGCCGAGCCAGTCGAGCTTCCTGGCGATCCGTTCGCGCATGACCGACGAGTTTTCACCGACACCGGCTGTGAACACAAAGGCGTCCAGCCCGCTCAACGCGGCGGCAAGCGCACCGGCATTGAGCCCGATGCGATGAACGAAATGGTCGAGTGCCAGGGCGGCACCAGCCTCCTCGCTATCAAGCAGGTCGCGCACATCGTTGCTGATGCCGGAGAGGCCCTTGAGGCCGGACTCCTTGTACAGCATATCCTGCAGCTGCCTTGCCGACATTCCATGCTGATCGAGCAGATAAAGCAGCACGCCGGGGTCGATCTGCCCGCATCGCGTGCCCATCGGCAGGCCATCAAGCGCCGTGAACCCCAGTGTGCTCTCCACGCTTCGGCCTTCGCGAAGCGCGCACATCGACGCGCCACTGCCGAGATGGGCGACGATGACGCGTCCGCCCGCAACATCGGGCGCAACCTCCGCCAGCCGTCCCGCTACATATTCGTAGGACAGACCGTGAAAGCCGTAACGCCTGACTCCCTCCTCGAAATAACGCGTCGGTATCGCATAGTGATCGGCCACCGGATCATGACCGCGATGGAAGGCGGTATCGAAGCAGGCCACCTGCGCCAAGTCGGGCTGGCGCTCCAGCAGAACCCGCATGGGTGCGAGATTGTTTGGCTGATGCAGCGGCGCAAGGGGCGTGTACCACTCCAGCTCCCGCAGCAGGCTTTCATCGACCTTCGCCGGCCCAGCATGGTTCGGCCCGCCATGGACGACGCGGTGGCCGACCGCGATCATACGGCCCTCAAGCCGTTCCCGCAGCCACTGACCCACAAGGCGCATCGCCGCAGGCAGATCCGGGACGTCCTCGCGCGGATAGTCTTCGTTCGCCAGCGCGTCTCCCTCAGCGTTCCTTATGGACAGATGCGGCGCGGTGCCGATCCCTTCCATCTTTCCCTTGACCTGTCGCGTGAGCGAACCCGAAACGGAGAAGACTTCGAATTTCAGGCTGGACGAACCGGCGTTGACCACGAGAATCGTGTCCATCGCCTCAACCGCCCTGTATCGGCGCCGCCCGACGGCGCGCTTCCGCGAGCAGGACGCCGACGGCGCAGGAGGCAAGACGCGTGCGCACGGAATCCGCCCGCGACGTCAGGATGATCGGTACGCGCGCACCAAGAACGAGGCCAGCTGCATCCGCCCGCGCCATGAAAGTCAGGTTCTTCGCCAGCATGTTGCCGGCTTCGAGATTGGGAACGACGAGGATATCGGCGTGGCCGGCGACCGGAGAGCGGATGCCCTTTATCCTCGCCGCCTCCGGATCGATCGCGTTGTCAAAGGCAAGCGGCCCGTCCAGAACGCCACCGGTGATCTGTCCGCGTTCCGCCATCTTGCAGAGCGCAGCCGCCTCGATCGTTGAGGGGATCTTCGAGGTGACCGTCTCAACAGCCGACAGGATCGCAACGCGCGGCGTGCCAAGGCCGATCTGGGTGAAAAGATCGATCGCGTTCTGGATGATATCGCGCTTGGCATCGAGATCCGGCGCGATGTTGATGGCGGCGTCGGTGATGAAGAGCGTTTCCGAATGGCCGGGAACATCCATGACGAAAACATGGCTGATCCGACGTGCGGTTCTGAGCCCCGTCGCCGATGACGTCACGGCCCGCAAGAGTTCATCCGTATGCAGGCTTCCCTTCATCAGAAGATCACCACCGCCTTCCCTGATGATCTCAACGGCCTTGGCAGCTGCCGCATCGCTATGCGGGGCATCGACCAGTTCGAACGCCGAGATGTCGAGATCGTGCGATCTCGCGACGCCGCGTATTTTCTCAGCGGGACCGACAAGGAGCGGGTGTATCAGGCCGACCTGGGCGGCTTCGATGGCCCCGCGCAGCGATGTCTCATCGCAAGGGTGGGCGACGACCGTGGTCATCGCGGGAACCTGCTTGGCCTTCGCGATGAGCCGCTCATATTTCTCGTGCCGGCCGGCATCGCCAACGTTTTCCAAGTTCGACATTTGCACATGCTCCATGCTGGAAGACGCGTTCAAAGCTTGGGTTCTTCAATGATCCCGTCGGTTAGGTCACGCGGCGGATGGCCTTCACCGACGCCGTTTTGGCTGGAGGGGCGGCGACAGGCTCTTCGGAAAGGTCGAAGATGCCGACAATTCTCTGCCAACGCTGTTCGGCCTCGCCGATCAGCGCGCCACGCGCGTTCAGAACCTCCCGCAGTGAAGACAAGCCGTGGCGGCGCAGCCCCTCTTCCGACGGCAACAGCCGGGCAATGGCGTTAACGGCCGCCTCCTCGTCGATGACAAGCATGAGGAACTGGTCGCGGATCAAACCCTTGAACTCCGCAAGCGTCATGACCGGCATCCCGTCCTCGGCGCGACGCATCCTGCGGATCGCTGCAAAGCCACGCTCGTCGGCAGCACCATTCGCCATGGCCACATACAGAAGGCTGCGCGCCAAACCCTCGCGAAGCCCGCCTCGGTCCATTTGTGCCTTGAGTTCGTCTATCCTGCCCTTCAGGACACGCGCATGCAGCGCGGTCTTGCTTGCCCGCCGCTGCGGCCTGATGTCCGAGCTGTCGATACCGACCGCGGCCTGCAGGAACGGCGAGCCATAGACGGAGAGGAACGTCGCCTCGCTCAGCATCTCCATCCCCTGCCGCCACGCGTCCAGGCTCTCGACGATCTGCCGCGAAACGGCCTGCTCGATAGCCAGGAAGGGATTGCCCGAAGCGACGGGGCGGCGTTCTTCGGCCACGTCGGCGGCGAGATCGGCAATGGGCGCCATCAGCGGATTGACGTCCGAGAATACCTCATATTGCAGCCGCAGCGGATGCACCTCGCGAAGGCCGCGACTTACCCAGTCCGGCACCATGGCGCGCACGACCGGTTGCAAAAAAGCGCGGTAGAGCGACAGGTTGATGTCGGAGACCTTTGCGACAGTGGCGAAACGCCGATCATCAGCCGGACCATTGCATCCGAGCGCTCGGACATCATCCAGCGTTCGCGCCTCGCAGCGCATGATCCAATCGCCTTCGACGAGGTCTCCGCCGACGGTTTCATCGTTCTTCGACTGAAAGACCGCCTCGTAAAGCCCCGGCGGCAAAGCGTCGATCAGGTCGATGTTGCTGGAGAATTCGCCGTGCTCCTTGCGCGCGACACTTGCGGACACGAAGATCCCGAGATGGCCGATCGTCTCATGCACCGTGTAGACGATCGTCTGCCCGTGCGAGCGTATCTCGTTCACATCGTCGTAGAGATCGAGAATCCAGCCGAGCGCTTGCGCCGGCGGGGTGACATTGTCACCCTTCGAGCAGAAGACGACGATCGGCGCGCGAATGTTGCGAAGGTCGACCGCCTCCCCATTCGATGTCTCGATACGACCGGCGGCAAGATTGTTGCCGACGAAGAGTTCGTCCACGATGAACTGGATTTCTTCGGCGTTGAGGCTGACGTGACCGCCCCACCACTGCTCAAATCCGAGATAGCGCGACGCCTCGGTGTCGATCTTCGAATAGAGATTGTACTGCTTGGTCCAGAGCGTATTGGCCGGGTTCTGGTTCTCGAAATTCTGCACGAGCCAGGCGCCATCGAACAGTCCATGACCAAGATCGCTGGTCAGCGCCGTCAGCCACGTGCCGCCAAGCAGACCTCCCGTATAGCGCATCGGATATTTGCCACGCTCGCCCGCCCAATAAGACAGCGGCGCGCCGGCAATGATGATCGAGCCGAAGAGTTCGGGGCGGATCGCGGCCAGCATCATGACGGCCCAGCCCGCCTGGCAGTTGCCGATGACGCAGGGCTTGGCATCGGCCTGCGGATGCAGCGCGATGACTCTTTCCAGGAAGACGGCTTCAGCCAGTGCAATATCCGCGATCGTCTGGCCTGCGACCGGCTCCGGGAGGAACCCGATGAAATAGCACGGATGTCCGCCTTTCAAGGCAACGCCGATCTCGCTATCCGCCTTGAACCCTCCGATCCCCGGCCCATGTCCGGCGCGCGGGTCGACCACGACGAAGGGGCGGCGCGCGTCGTCGACCGTCATGCCCTCAGGCGGGACGATGCGGACGAGCGCGTAGTTGACGGGGCGCTCCAGCGTACGCCCATCCAGCACGACCTCGGGCGTGAAGTTGAGCACATGCGGCGCGTTTGATCGGGCATGCGCGCGATATTGGTTGCCGCGCTGTCGCATGACATCCCAGAAGAGAATGCTGCGTTGCGCCGCATCCAACGCATAGTCGAACGCAAGCGCGGCTGGACCAAATTGAGTGGCGAAACCTGGTGTGGGGAGATGGGAAGAATACCGCATGCCGAATCTCCTGGTTCATCGCTTTTGGCGATCATTCAAAGACCTAATGCAGCTCTGAGATTATCTTCGTTCTGCATCCGCTCTATGAACGCGCCCTGATCTTGCAGAGCACTCATTTATCTCGCAGATGCAGCATAGGCAGAATGGCGCCTTCAACCAACGTATCATACGGTAGCATACGAGCGTTTTCGTAGGGCGTGAGGGAATCTGACAGAAATCCGGGTCAAGGTCGGCGCCTGACACTGAATGCCGCGTTAATCGCACAACAGCGCAACCCTGTGAGCCGGCTCACAAATCGCGCAAGGACGCGAGCAGACCGCCCTTCACAGCATCCTGCTGCAAATCCGCGACAATCGGCGCCCTAAGGCGGGTCGGTAAGTCTGTCGTGTTTGTTTTGGGAGATAAGATTTGGTTGCGTTGTCAGGCTTAGACCCTGCGGCCTTCAGGTTATGGTCCTGAGGACGACGAGCTACCATCGCCAGGGAAGATGAAGTCTTCCCGCCAGCGATAACGTCGAGGTTCTGGAAAGAATGTTGGTTGCGGGGGCAGGATTTGAACCTGCGGCCTTCAGGTTATGAGCCTGACGAGCTACCGGGCTGCTCCACCCCGCGCCAGCGTAAATCCCTTCGGGATTTATCGCGCTTGAGTAAACCGCGAAGCGGTTTGCTCTTACTGCCGGAGCAAAACCCTATTGGGTTTTGTTCCTGTAAGGGACGCACCATTATAGCTGAGGTGCGTCGAAGTTTCATTCTGTATGTTCGAACCAGCAAAAGCAAAAGGCCGCTTGCGCGGCCCGATGTTTTCGGCTGGGCCGAAGTTTCATGATGAGAAGATTTTATGTTGCGTTTAGCAGACCTGGCAGCGACCGACTCTCCCGCGTCTTAAGACGAAGTACCATAGGCGCAGGGGCGTTTCACGGCC
>NZ_JBIVYL010000006.1:0-431293 GCF_044772225.1 Rhizobium sp. NPDC090275
CCAGATACGATCGCTGCGCCCACACCTTCTTCTCAACCATATGCATCGCAGCCATTGTCATCTTCTGGATTTGATTTAACGAGTCCTGAGCCTAGACGCCACCTCGATACACTTGCGAATACGGCAGCAGACCCAGTAGCCAGGGTGGCACGTCGAAGGAGCCGGAAAGGATCACTTTCCGGCTCCGTAAGGCTACCTTAGGGTCAGTTAGCGGCAAACCTTGGTGGTCCGCACCACTCGCTCACCATGACGATAGGTTACAACCCGTTTCGTGGAGCAAGAGCGATGGCGACGATAGTCGTCTCGCACCATGCGGGCTCTCCGATCATTATCCCAGCCACGGTGGTGACCACGCTCCCAGCCGCGGTGCAGGCCAGGACCGTTATCAGTACGAATGACGACGGTATCTGCGTAAGACGCCGCGGGGACAGCAATGATGGACGAAAAAGCAAGAGCGACAGCAAGGATGATTTTCTTCATGGGGCATTACCTCGGGTTATCAGACCGCAGTTAAATGACCCACAGGTCTTTGAGTTCCACAAAAAGTTGGATCTCCGACTTCAGTCTGAGGAGGCGTCAGACCATCGTCGCACCGGTGAACGCAGCTGCCAACCGCTGATAAAACTTACTTCGTCGAACAGAGTTTCTCACGTCAGTGTGAAGATCTTAGGTAGACGCGCAGTCACCTTTACTCAGGATTGCTTATTGGGATCTTTCACAGGGCGAGCGCAATGGTCTGGGTTATTGAACCGAAACTGCATTTCAGTCTCAACAGCTCGACGGTAGCGTAACGGGTTACTGCTGAAGGAGGGCATGCTAGGCGCGCACGCCTTCGTTTGATCAGGCGATGGCTGGAACCGCGGCATTATGCGAGCGTCGTGGATCTTCGCCCAATCACACAGGCGCTCGAACGGCTCTGACGGTCGCCAGCGAACGAGAGAGCCATCTGGGCTGAACTTCGTCTTGATTGCTTACGCACGTCGACGGCAAGCGTCTGGCCAAGTTCGTCATCGCGCGCTCAGGGTCTTCGACGCTGCTGGCGCCGTTCGTGGCGGCCGCAGATGTCCCCGTTGCGCACCACGATCCTGCCTTTCTTGATCACGTGCCTCACCCTTGAAAGATTATGCCCCTCAACGATCGCGATATCGGCAAGCCGTCCAGGCGCAATCAATCCTCTGTCCGATGCGAGTTCCGGCAGAGCTTTGGCAACGTTTCCCGTGGCAAGGGCGACGGCCCCTGCAAGGCTGGAATGGCCGAGCCGAACCATTCGATTGATTGCGTCCAGAATTGAGTCCCAGTCGCCACCGGCAAAATCCGTTGATAGTGTGTCGACGAGTCCTTCCAATACGAGACGGTCGAGGTTCGTTGGCGAATTTCGCCAGCGCGTAGAGATGCAATCGAGCGTTGACACGTCGATGGTCACCCCATTCGTGCGAAGACCTCTCGCCGCGGAGACACATTCGTCGGCCTCGAACGACGGATGATTGCTGTGAGCCGCGATCATCCGCGCCTTAGGATAAGTTATAGCCAGACGCATCAGCGTTTCCGCCGTCGGCGTCGCGAGGTGGAAAATCGCTGGCAACTCAAGACGACTGGAGGCTTCGGCGATCTCCGCAAGACCCTGCAACGAGAGCGATACAGGTGGCATGACGGTGGCGCGCACGAGCTCAGCGAGCGCTGAAGCATCGATTACAGACTGAAGCACCGATCCATGCAACAGGTCGTCGACCGCATTCAGATCGGCAACAGCATGGTCGAGTTTACGACCGACAACCGCCTCTTTGATCTCGCGGGCAAGATTTGGATGGATGCGGATGGCGGTCGCTTTGTAAATTGCGTCAGGAATGAAGCGGTAATCCTGGGCGCCACCACCGAGCGTCTGGCCACCGCCGGCCTCGCCTAAAGCCTTGGCACCGGCCTTGACCATGGCTTCGATTGTCATTTGTTTATGGCGTTCACCCAGGCCTGTACCATCGACGGTGATTGCGGCCGCGAGGTTGGCGGGCGTATGTGCTGTCGAGACTGCCACCTCGAGGGGATGATCTATAGGCGTCGTCGCGATCTCATCGGTCAGAGCAAGCCCGCACACATTGAGAAGCGTGGTCGTGCCCGACAAGAGATGGCGGTTAAGATGGTATTCGATGACACTTGGCGAAAAGGCGCGCGATCCGCTAGGCATGGTCGGTCCAACCGTACATCCATGGGCATGAGCGTTGATAATTCCCGGCAGGATCTTACAGCCCGTGGCGTCGATTACCCGCGCATTCGTGGGACGATCGATCACACCCGCGATAACGTCCAGGATCACTTGGCCACC
The DNA here is from genome assembly GCF_044772225.1 of Rhizobium sp. NPDC090275. Lineage (NCBI taxonomy): Bacteria > Pseudomonadati > Pseudomonadota > Alphaproteobacteria > Hyphomicrobiales > Rhizobiaceae > Rhizobium > Rhizobium sp. NPDC090275. Next base: position 2,318 of record NZ_JBIVYL010000006.1, read on the forward strand.
GATTAAAACGTTGCCGGTCTCAATCTCGGTTACACCGTCTCCGGTGACGATCTGTCCGTTGACAATCGCCGTGTCCAGTTTTTGCTTTGTCACGACGCGCCACCTCCATCTGGGGGACCGGCCAGCCCGTAACCGAGACTACGCACCGAGCGGATCGGGTTGCCGTGAAACCCGGGTCCGAGGAGCCTGCGCAGCGTGGCGATGTGAACATTGACGGTTCGTGGGTCCACGAAGATATGGCTTGGCCAGCATCTGGCGATGATCTCCCGTCTAGAGAACACGCGGCCCGGGTGGCGCAGGAAAAGATCCAGGATCATGAATTCGATGCGAGGAAGCTCAACTGTTGCGCCGTTATGCCAGACGCGCCAAACAGCTGGATCGAGTGAGATTCCACCATACGAGAGGTGCACCTGTCGCCGCTGCGGAGCCAAGGCAAACGCGATCTGGCGCGCGGCGCTGGACGCGGTGAACACCCGGTTGGCACCGGCGTTCCGATAGGTTCGACGCTGGCTACCGGCTAGCCGAACAACCACGACAACGAGCTGGAGGCGAGTTGAGGTTCGACTGTCGCGAATTTCACGGCAGGCCAGCAGAGAAGCGGGTAGGCAGGCGTCGATCAGAACACCGTCGACGTCAAGCCGCCTCACGGCGGCCACGGTGTCTCGCGCGGTTCGACAAAAGACTGTGTTTAGCCCTGATCGCTCGAGGGCCTGGACGACTGCTGAAAATGCGCCAGGCTCCCGCGATCCGATAATTATTGTCGGTCGCATGGCTTGTTGTGTTGGCTCGTGTGTTGAACAGATGGCCCAACGATCTCACGAGGTCAAATGTGGTTCAATCGCTCTTTGCAACCGGCGGATTAAGAATTGTATCGATGTCACGAAAGAAAGTCGGACAGACCACACCCTTCAAAATGCCACCCCCCGCTCCTGAATATCGTGCAGTGATCGGAAACCGAGATCTGAGCGCCCGCTTTCCACTGAGGCCACCATGAAAGGGCCTCCGTCGGCGCTCGTGCCCAACGAGAGTTGTCGAGTGGACGTCTGGATAACGCCTTCGTCCATTTCGCTGTCAGCAACCATCAAGGAGGCTTTCCGATTGAGTTGATCGTCTTCGCCCGACCGACAGCGACCAGGTATGGCAGAAAAGCGGCTTTCAGATGATGCAGCGTCGTACTCGATCGCGACATTTTTCGATCTTCAGTAACTCGAACCAACCGGACGTCAGACTGATAACGCGCCCAGATGAATACACGCCGATCTCGATTGGTGTCTAAACACCGTCCAGGCCACGATCCATTGCAGACCAGATCACGGAGAGATCAACGATGTGCAAAAGGCCAGACCACCCCGAACCGCTATTCTCGCACAATGTCCCGGGCACCGAGAATATAAGGTTCAAGCCCTCTTCATGCGCCGGCTGCCACCTGTACAAGGTTGGCTGCCCTGGAAGGCGACAGACGAAGATACTAGCGCTCGAAGAACGTGAGTGCGGCGTTCGGGATAGCTAATAGGCTGCGCCACTTCATTACTATCAAATCTGAGAGTTGGCGCCAGCTGCCATGAGTGCAACTATAGGTACAGCACCGGTTGCTGTGACTGGTAGATGTACCGACTGGAAGCCCCATTGGATGACGCCCCTTCAAGCGCCGGCCCGCGTGTCGGTGTCGCTCTGCTAACCTTGGAAAGCTCAGCACCGGATGACAATCTGGCCTCGACCGTTCGAGCCATGTCGTTCGATGTCATTCAGCTGTCTTCAATCCCCAAGCTCAGACGCCTACTGATCTCTGCCCGCGTTGATCTGGTCATCGTCGTCGCGTCCGGCGACGCCGAGTCTGGTATTCAACTGTGCGGGCAAGTCCGCGAAACGAGCGACATTCCATTGATCGTCATTCTTCCGGGGGACCGCGAAGATATGATCGAGATGGCTTTCGACATCGGAGCCGACGATTGTTTTCCTGCCTCTGTTGCGATGTCACAATGTCAGGCGCGGATAAGGGCGTTGTTGCGGCGTACCGCTTGCGCGATCAGCTCTCGTGTCGACCCCACGGTCATTCGTTTTGGCGAGTTCGTCCTTCACCCGCGAGAGCGCGTCCTGCACGACCAGAAGGGAACAACTATCGATCTCACCTCGACAGAGTTTGATCTTATCTTGACCTTCTGTCGAAATCCTGGACGCGTCATGACGCGTGAAGAACTCCTTTCGCTCACACACACCGGGCTTGCGGGTCCAGTCACACGCACGATCGACGTGCATGTCAGTCGGCTGAGGCAAAAGCTCGAACCGCACAGCAATAGTCCCACACTGCTTAAGACGGTCCGGCTTGGAGGATACATATTGGTGGCCGATGTGCTATGGGACTAACACCACGCCTCTGCTTGGGATTTGTTAAGTTTTGTTACGGCTTCGCGCACGTGTTGAAGCTCTCCCTGACCGACGATATTCATATCAAAATAAATATATTTAGCCGGAGAAGGCATCACTGACACGGTCGAACGTGTGCGCCGGCTGCATCTTTTTTTGCTCGCTCGACCGTGTCCTGTCACCGTGTCCTAACCTGGGAGAGATGGGATGAGCTCACGGGCCTTACTTGCAAGCGTTATCGACTGTGCTTTCTCGAGCGGGTCCGAACCTGCCCTTCAAAGGGCTATCGGGCGGGTCGCCAAGCGAAACGGCTATGATAGTTTTGCCTATCTCAGCCTACGCGCCGCAACCACGCAGAATTTTGCGATCTCAAACTACGCGGCTGAGTGGCAGTCGCTCTATTTCGATCGCTCCTACATGATCGTTGATCCGATCATCACGATGGGAAAGCGTCTGATGCAGATTTTCAGATGGTCTGTCGATGCCGAGCGAAAATTCGCCAATCCTGATCAGCGAGGTTTCTGGGACCAAGCATCCGACTTTGGGATCCGAAGCGGGCTGACAATTCCGATCACGACGGGATACGGTCAGGTCGCCATGCTAACATTTGCGACATCGTCGAAAGCACCGCTACATGATATCGTGGCGTCTGACATTGCTCTGGCTGCGACCGCAGTGGCCTTCCTGCACCAGCGCTTTAGAGACTCCCCACACCCGACGATGATGCGCAAACCCGGCCTGACGGATCGCGAAGCACTGTTTGTTCGGTGGGCGTCAACTGGAATGCCGATGCATGAAATCTCGTCGATAACTGGTTACTCATTCCATACCGTCAGGTTTGACCTCGATAACGTCAGGGTAAAATTGGGAGTTAGGAACCTGCAGGAGGCACTCTGCGTCGCAATGGCAATGCGGCTGGTCTGATTGGCGTATGCCGAGGTCTCACCGTCGTGATGGTTCGCCGCGACGTGGCGAACCATTATCTAGGCTAGGCCGCTTGGCGGCTAGTCGATGAAAGCCGCGAACGATAAGACACCGGTCGTAACAACTCGAAGGTATCGCGGTTGATCGAAAAGCGACCGGCTACGCTATCTGTCTCGTTTATTAAACGAGGTTCTCCTAGTCTTGTCATTGGCCAACCGCGCTGCCTCAGCAGACGCTCCATGCGAAGGTCCGTGGCCGTCACGAGGTCGGTCCATCCGTTGCGCAGACACCACTCGATAATGCCTGCAAGCAGGCAAAACGTAGCTTCATGCGTTGCGCCCCGCGGGCTCGATTGCATGGTCGTGTCGACACAGAAACGCGAGCTCTCGATCATCGTCGGTTTGGTGGCGAGTTGCCCGTTCTCCAGCAATTGCCGAAACACATCCATCAACATATTTGGGCCATTCGTTGGTAACAGGCGGACCGACCCAACGACCCTTGCCTGCTCATCGAGGACGAGGATATAGGTCGGCCCGCAGTGGTCGAACTGATCGAACTCGCGGCCATCCTGACACTCGACATCCCAGCCGAGCCGTCCGTGGAAAATCCTGGCCCGCAACCGGTACATGTCGTTGAGCAGTGCCTCTTCGCCGGCTGTGCACGGCACGCGAATATCTATGACTTCCATTTCGTCACTCTCCCTTTTCTTGAACTGAGACAGAGTGATGGTCTTTGATATTGGATTCTAGTCGCAGATCTGCGGGTCGACCGCAATCTCAGTTTCCGACGAAAGCCGTCTGGAGGAACATGTCGTGATCGACGAGACCACAGAGCTCGCTCCCGGTCTTATCGAGCAGACCGACGCCGACAGAGATCGGAAACACTTGCAAAATTCAGGAGCCTAAGTGACTGCCGCGTCTGTCGCGCGCACTCAGTTTGGGACATCTCTTGAATCGATGACTTCGGCGCCCGCTACACTCTTACTGATCTATGGAGTGCCACCCGACATCGCGTAGCCGAAGAAATAGAGAACACCGCAGAGGAATACGACGAGGGCGATTACCGAAATGTTCACCGTAAAGGGAATGGTAGACGTCTCTTGGCGGTCAGTCATGACGAGCCTCCTGTTATAGATGAGACGGACATAAAATGAGCTTTATTCCCGGTTCCGGGTCTGCCTTCCGGTAGAAATAGGATCATCGGTCAATCAATCGGCTTTAAATTGGAACTCACACAGGCTTAGCTCCACTGAGCGGCTGCCCTATGGCGCCGTCGGTGGCGTCCCGCGGACCACCGACGATCCGACCAAGCAAGCGCGTTACTTATCTTGAGCCCAAGCGTCGGCCGCCCGCTTCGGTCAAGGAAAAGATAGTCGACGCCCATACGCTGCCCACAACTGTAAGGGTCGGTCCGACGACTGAAGGCCAATTTCTCCTTCTGATGAGAGCAAATCAACAACAAGCGCACCACGATGAAGCTGCGTTGAACTCCGGCCCTCCAAAGGCAACAGGCGCCGGGGTAAACCGGCGCCTGCGATCCTTCGGCCAGAGGTAATTCCTCCGACCGAATGCCACTACTGAATGACCTGGACTACCTTGCGGGTCTGCGGTTCAACAATGACCCGCTCCTGGCCCATGATGACGTAGCCATATTGCGGATTTTCGGGAACGGGCGTCACGACGACATCAGAGGGCAGCGCTACGCCTACCTTGACCCGCTCCTGTACCACTACCGGCTGTTGCGGCGCCGGGGCCTGCTGAACGTAGGTAACCACTTCGGCTGGCGGAGGATCGATCGTCGCGCCAGCAACGCCACCGACAATTGCGCCGACGCCGGCTCCGACGGGACCACCAACGATGGCACCTGTGGCGGCGCCGCCAACGGCTCCGGTGACCGCGCCATCGGCGTAGGCCGAGGCAGCGATGCAGCTCATTGCCGCTGCAAGAATAAATCGTTTCATTTCCATTCTCCTCTTCTCATTTGATGGATGGGAAAGGCGATCGCCCGGTATTTGTTCCGGATATCCGACTTAGGTCTGAGATCCCTTTCTGTGGCGTCTTGCACGCCTCAATCGGCGGGTACACATCGGCTGGCGCCTTTGCGAGGTGCAACATTGCACCTATCCAGCGAGGGAAAATTCGGGGCAAGCTTCAGTTTCATCGGTCTGAAAGCCACGAGGACGCGAAACCCATGAAGAGGCCAACCGCCAAAATCCGTGAAGAGATTACTCGCCTGCAGGAGCAGCTGAAGCAGGCCGAGACACGTGACGCCGAGCGCATCGGGCGTATCGCGCTGCGTGCGGGGGTCGGAGAGATCGAGGTGGAAGAGGCTGATCTTCTGTCGGCTTTTGAGGAGGTCGCCGGCCGGTTTCGCGCAGGAACGAAACTCGTTCAGGGACACAAGCCTGCGACCACGCCGCCGAACGGCGCTGGCGAGGCTGCGGGCCAATCTTCGGAGACTTGAGCGAATGCAAAAGATGACAGCGACCGAAGCCCGCAAGAAGGACGCGCGGGAAAAGATCGAGCTCGGCGGCCTGATCGTCAAGGCGGGCTTGCGCTACGAGAAGCGGGCGTTGCTGCTCGGGCTTCTGATCGATGCCAGCGCTCGGATGAAGTCTGACGAGGCGGAGCGAACCCGCCTGAGTGAACTCGGTGCGAAGGCATTTGCCGATGACACCTAAGCGGATTCTCGTCGCTGCCATTCCACCCTTGGCAATGATGGCAATTGCGCTGTTCCTTTCCGGCATCGAACGGTGGCTCGCCGCGTTCGGAACGACCGACCAGGCGAAGCTGATGCTCGGGCGGATCGGACTGGCATTGCCCTATGCGCTCGCTGGCGCCTGCGGTCTCCTGTTCCTCCTCGGAACCAGGGGATCGATCAACGTCAAGGCGGCCGGTTGGAGCGTCGCCGTGGGCGGCCTCGGGGTGGTCGTCGTTGCAGCAACCAGAGAGGGATTGCGCCTGCTGGCCTTCGCCGGCCAAGTCCCCGCGGGAAGGACGCTTCCGTCCTATGCCGATCCTTCGACCTTAGCAGGAGCGGGCGCAGCACTTCTTATCGCGTTCTTCGCCTTGCGCGTTGCCAGGATGGGAAATGCAGCCTTTTCGCGAAGTGAGCCGCGCCGCATTCGGGGCAAGCGCGCCCTGCACGGCGAGGCGGACTGGATGACGATGCAGGATGCGGAGAAGCTTTTCGCGGAAGGGGGTGGCATCGTCATCGGCGAGCGTTATCGTGTCGACCGAGACGATCCAGCGGCGACACCGTTTCGACCGGGCGAACCCACGACCTGGGGCAAGGGCGGGTCCGCGCCGCTCTTGTGCTTCGACGGCTCTTTCGGCTCATCGCACGGGATCGTCTTCGCCGGTTCGGGTGGTTTCAAGACGACGTCTGTTACAGTGCCAACGGCGCTCAAATGGGGCGGCTCGCTTGTCGTGCTCGACCCATCCAATGAGGTGGCACCGATGGTTATGGAGCACCGGCGCAAGGCGGGTCGGCGCGTCATCGTTCTCGACCCGAAGAACGCTGGTTCTGGCTTCAACGCGCTCGACTGGATCGGTCGTCACGGCGCCACCAAGGAAGAGGATATCGCGGCCGTCGCATCGTGGATCATGAGCGACAGCGCTCGCGCGAGTGGCGTCCGCGACGACTTCTTCCGCTCATCCGGACTACAGCTATTGACCGCGATGATATCAGACGTTTGTCTATCCGGCCACACGGACGCAAAGCACCAGACTTTAAGGCAGGTTCGTGCCAATCTGTCGGAGCCCGAGCCAAAGCTTCGCGCGCGCCTGCAGGAGATCTACGACAATTCAGCGTCGGCTTTCGTCAAAGAGAATGTCGCTGCCTTCGTCAACATGACGCCTGAGACATTCTCCGGCGTCTACGCCAATGCCATCAAGGAAACGCACTGGCTGAGCTATGCGAACTACGGCGCGCTGGTGTCGGGCTCGAACTTCTCCACCGAGGCGCTGGCCGATGGCGAGACCGACGTCTTCATCAACATCGACCTTAAGACGTTGGAGACCCATTCTGGCCTCGCGCGCGTCATCATCGGCTCCCTCCTCAACGCAATCTACAATCGGGATGGAGCGATCAAAGGGCGAGCATTGTTTCTGCTCGATGAGGTCGCAAGGCTGGGCTACATGCGCGTTCTGGAGACGACACGCGATGCTGGTCGGAAATACGGGATCACGCTGACGATGATCTATCAGTCGATCGGGCAACTGCGGGAGACCTATGGCGGTAGGGACGCGTCCAGCAAGTGGTTCGAGAGCGCAAGTTGGATCTCGTTTGCCGCCATCAACGATCCAGAAACCGCTGACTACATATCGCGCAGGTGTGGTACGACGACCGTCGAGATCGACCAGGTCAGTCGCAGTTTCCAATCGCGCGGGTCCTCACGAACACGCTCGAAGCAACTTGCCTCCAGGCAGCTGATCCAGCCGCACGAAGTCCTGCGCATGCGCGCGGACGAGCAGATCATCTTCACCGCGGGCAATGCTCCATTACGATGCGGTCGCGCGATCTGGTTTCGTCGGCTGGACATGAAGTCGTGCGTTGGCAAGAACAGGTTTCAACAGCGTGGTGAGGGCTCCGAAGCTCCGGCCTCGCCTGTACCGAACTAAGGTTCGTCGAGCAATGCCTTTTCATCGTGACGGACGGTGGCGACGACGCCGTGGAAGCGGCAACTACGGCGCGGATATTTTGGGTCAGCTTGGGTATTGGTCGATGGACTGCTTGTTAATTGCGATCGCCTCCAAGCGGGCGAAGACCTCAAGCCAGCTCCGTAGCTTGGCGCGCACCTCGGCGCGATTGCGGCAAGGCTTGGCCTTGTCGGAGCGAAGTCGACCGCATCGACACCGTCTGCAATCAAGGAGGTAAAGCCCATGGTCTCAGGTACGACGACCGTCCCCAGGTCGATCGTTCGGGTGGTCGAAGACAGGCTCTCGGCCGACCCCGTCCTGAAGGACCGCTGGCAGGAGGTTTCCGCTCGCTTCCACTACGTCTTTGCGGATCCTGAGGCCGCCTTCAAGGCGGTCAATGTCGACGCCATGCTGACGAATGAGACGGTTGCCGCAACGACGCTTATGCGGATTGCCGAGCGGCCGGAAAGCTTCGGCGCGCTGAAGGGCAAGACTGGCCTGTTTGCAGGCAGCACCGAGAAGCACGCACGCGATACGGCAATCCTCAACGCGCCAGCTCTCGCCCGTGATCTGCAGGGCTTCATCGCAAAACGCGCGGAGGCGGCCAGCCGCTATGAAGAGGAAGAACGCGCGGTCCGCACGAAGCTCTCGCTCGACATCCCTGCCCTCTCGGCATCGGCAAAGCAGGTGCTCGGCCGCGTGCGCGATGCCATCGATCGAAACGATATCCCCACCGGTCTCGAGTTCGCTCTCGCGGACAGACAAGTGAAGGCCGAGCTCGAAGGATTTGCCAGAGCCGTGTCGGACCGCTTCGGCGAAAGAACCTTCCTGCCACTTGCGGCAAAGACCGCAGATGGCAAGGCGTTCGAGGCAGCGTCCGCAGGCATGCAGCCGGCACAGAAACAAGAGCTGCATTCCGCCTGGGACACGATCCGGACCGTTCAGCAACTTGCGACGCATGAGCGGAAAGCGGTGGCACTCGAACAGGCCGAAACCATACGCCAAACCCAGACGAGAGGGTTGTCGCTGAAATGACGTCTCAAGAAAAACCCACCGCTGCCATAGTGCGCCAAAGGCGCCCTGCCCTCGCCCTGATCGCTGCCTCATGTGGTGTCGCCCTTGCGGTGGTCATCGGCGGGGTTGTCGGCGGCCTGCGGATCAACACAACGCCCAGCGAGCCGCTCGGTCTCTGGCGTGTCGCACGCCTCGATCGCCCGGTCCACGTCGGCGACATGCTGTTCGTTTGCCCGCCTGAGACCGAAGCTGTCTCGGAGGGTTTTGCGAGAGGCTACCTTCGCGCGGGCCTATGCCCGGGCGGGTTTGGTCCGCTCATTAAGACCGTGGCGGCGATTGCCGGTCAGCGCATTGATGTCGCCGGCGACGTCAAGATCGATGGGCGGCCGATCGAAAGCTCGAACCTCGTGTCTCGGGACGGCCAAGGACGACCTCTGCGCCCGTATGCGGGAGGGACGATTCCGGCCGGCTTCCTGTTCCTACACTCACCGTTTCTCGGGTCCTGGGACTCGCGATACTTCGGGCCGGTCCCCGCTTCTGGTGTGCTTGGTGTTGCAAAGCAGGTGCTGACCTATGCGCCCTGATTGGATCCAGCCGCTCGCCCTTGTTCTGACTTCTTGCACGACCGGATATATTGCCTGGAGCGGAAACGCATTGGCGCTTCCGGCAGCTATCGCGTTTCCAGCGCTCTGGTCGATGGCACGCAGTCGCCGTACCGCTGGTCTCGTTTCGGCGGCCTATTTTCTAGCGGCGTCACGTGGTCTTCCGCAGGGCGCGGTTGCCTTCTATCAATCGGACATCTGGCCGGGCGTGATGCTGTGGCTTGTCGCCTCAAGCGGCTTTGTGTTCGTTCATGTCGTCCTGTGGTCGCGTCGATCCTTCGCCGGGAAAGCCCTACGATACACGATCGCGATGGTTCTGATGGCCCTTCCGCCATTCGGCATTGTCGGCTGGGCCCATCCGGTCACTGCGGCAGGCATTCTCTTTCCAGGATGGGGATGGTCAGGGCTTGCGGCAGTCACAGCCGGCCTCGCGATCATGACGACGCAATATAGACCGGCTGCAGCCATCACCCTCGTAGGTCTCTGGCTCTGGTCCGCCGCATTCTGGACCAGTCCCGACATAGGGCGTGGGTGGCAGGGCGTCGACCTGCAGCTTGGAAATAGTCTGGGCCGCGATACCAGTCTTGCTCGCCATAGTGACCTGATTGCAACGTTGCGCCTACTGCGCCGGCCTGACACCGCCTACATACTCTTGCCTGAAAGTGCCCTTGGGTTTTGGACGCCGTCGGTGGAGCGCTTGTGGCGGCAGCAGCTCACTGGTGGCGATCTGAGCGTCATCGCCGGCGCAGCCGTGGTCGATGCGCAGGGATACGATAATGTCCTGGTCCGCGTCTCGGCCACCGAAAGTGAGATCCTCTATCGCGAACGCATGCCGGTGCCTGGCTCGATGTGGCAGCCCTGGCTGAGACTGATTGGAAAGAGCGGCGGCGCACGAGCGGATTTCTTCGCAAATCCGATTGTTTCGATTGGCGGCCGGCGCGTGGCTCCGCTCATCTGCTATGAGCAGCTGATCGTCTGGCCCGTCCTGCAGTCGATGCTCCATGATCCAGACCTCATCATCGCCGTCGGAAACGACTGGTGGACCAAGGGGACATCTATCGTCGCCATTCAGCGCGCCAGCACGCGAGCCTGGGCACGGCTGTTCGGCAAACCTCTCGTGATGTCCTTCAACACCTGATCTGGAGATAGACCATGGACGCTGCCCTTATCGCGAAATGCGCGGACCCAACTCTTGCCCCCGCTATCGTCGAACAGTTCATTTCGGCCGTCGGTTCCGACGATCCACTGGCCGTTACCGTGAAGGCTGATGGTCGGCTGGTTCTCATCCCCAAGCCTCGCTCTCCCGACGAGGCGATGGGTGTGGTCAAGGACTATGTCGGTCATGCCATCGTTCGCGTCGGGATCACCCAGTTTCCCGCGGGCGTTGGCGTTGGCGACCCGTCACAGCTTCGGCCAGACATGTTTGACGTTTGCTCGAACTTGCGAACGGGGACCGGCATATTTGCAAAGGTCGCCCGCATCGTCACCAAATGGTATGGCCGCCCCACAAATAGCGAGCTCCTTCCGCAGTTGGTCGATGATGCAATCTACGCTTGGAAGACGGAAACCTTCGAGGGCGACAACGTGTTCCTGGCCAACGATCCCGGTGGTCCGACCTTCATGAATACAGCCTCCGAGGAGCCATCTGATGATGATGATCGCGCGGAGCCTGCTCCCGAAAGTGAAGATAGCTCACAATCAGCGGAGCCGGGTGAGGCCGCCGAGGCAGGAATGAGGATCGACATTTCCCGGATAGGCGGAGGTAGATAAGTCTGATTTGGGCGCCAAAAAGCTTTCCCTATTTCTGCCGGATAAACTGAGTGGCAATGACAGCACCTCCCGAATATCACCTGTTTATCGACGACACCGGCAGCCGAGATCCCGACCATGAGCCTCCTCAGCAGCGAAAGGACGGCATGGATTGCTTTGGCTTGGGCGGGTTCCTGATCAAGCAAGAAGATATCGGTGAACTGAAGGTGCTACACTCCGCATTCTACGCTGAGCATGGGATCGACTACCCGCTGCACTCGCACAAAATTCGTGGCGGTCGCGGAGATTTTGGTTGGTGGAGGAATCCTGAGAAGGCTCGGCTTTTCTTTCCGGAACTCGACGCATTTATCCTCTCCCTCCCCGTGATTGGGATTGCAGCCGTCATCGATCGACCGGGATATCTGCGGTATCGCGAGAGATATCAGGAACGACTGTGGCTGATGTGTAGAACCGCCTACTCGATCCTCATTGAGCGGGCGGCAAAGTTCGCGGATAGTCAAGGCCGGACCCTTCGGGTTTTCTCCGAGGCGAGCGGCAAGCACGAAGACCGGGATCTGATGACCTATGCCAAGGCGCTCAAGGCCAACGGAATGCCATTCGCGAGCGACGGCGCAAATGCCTATGGCTCGCTTCCTCCAGAGGAATTCCGGCGGACCGTCAGAGGTGGACCCAAGCGCCGGACCAAGGAGGCGGCGATGAAGCAGGTCGCTGACCTGATGCTCTATCCGATGGCCAAGGGTGGATACGATCCCACCTATAAACCGTATGTCGATCTCATGAGGTCGGGCAAACTGATCGACGCGCTCGTTCTAGAACAGGACCGGTCGAGCCTCAGAATCAAATACAGCTTCTTCAAATGAAAAAAGGTCCTTGCGGACCTTAATTCGTTTCGGCCAGCGCCTAGCGCTGACCCCGGAGCGTTGCTCTACAGGAAAAGTAGTGCACGTAAAACTGTTTTGCAAGTTTGATTTGGGCGAGTCGTCAGATTTGGTGCGGACACGCTCTGAAGCTCTAGCAGGGCATTCGGTCCTATCGATAGAGAAACCGTTTCAAACTCAGACCCGCATGCAGGATGTACGGCAGCCGTCCAAGGGAATAATGGCCACAATTCAGCTTCAAGATCTGTGGTCGGCCACCGTCGTTCTTCAAGCTGGATATCAGGCTCTCTGAGAACGCTGGCATCACAACCTTGTCTCTTCTGGCCAAGACCATCTGGATATCGAGCCCCGGCCGCGACAAACAACGCGTGTAGTTCTCGAGATTGAGTGGACCCCATGCTCTCCTGAGATCAGCCAGCTCGATCTCATGCTCCAGGCTGCTGCGGATAGTTCGAGTGGCGCGACCGGTCCAAACCATGTCCGCAAGGCTCCCACCTGGCAGAAATAGCGAAGCCTTCGAAATGCTCAGATCATGGGCCGCAATCAATCCTGCAACCCAAGATCCAAGGCTCATGCCAAGGACAGAGATCTCTTGGTAGCCTTCACCCTTCAGCCAGCAGATGAGTTTTTTCCATCGCACACTGCCTGCTTCACTGCTTGGATCGTACGACCAAGGTTGGCGCTCAACATATAGTCCGCGTGCAAGGAGCCGGGCCGGCCACGCTCGAGGTGATAAGGCATCGCGATCTCGACGACCGTGATCCCGCGCCATGACAAAAAGCCGGCAAATTTCGCGTTTCGGGCCCGTGCATTCAAATGGTGAAAGATCACACGTGCCTTGCGGAGGGATCCGCCTTTGGTGATTTTCGCCCAGACGATATTATTCTCTGCGACATCGGTGGATATGTCCGAGGGGAATTTAACCCAATCCTCGTTCACCTCGAACCGATGATTGCCGCGATTTGGCTCATCGAAAAACTTAGGGTCAATCGACGCTTTATCCGCGCGGTCACAAAATTCGGAAATGCTCTCGATGTTCTCACCGGGAAAGGCACGGTCGGCATCCAGAATGAAACGCGTCGCTTCCTTACCGTCTTCACCGCGTCGCGCGCGCTGTTCATGCCACTGATCAAGCCACCTAAGATGCAATTTGCTTGCTTCCTACGTCATTGGCTCGCCGGCTGCCTAGGCCAGGTTCAATCAGGCTGAAGGCCGCGACGACCACACCGATAGCCAAAAGGATTGAGAATCCTACGAAAGCGTCGATCAGCAGGTATGCAGCAAACAGCAAAGTCACGACCGCCGCCATTGTCCGGAGAGGTTTATGAAATCGCCCAGCGATAGCTCGGATCGAGATTGAACCGTAGACAAAGACGACGATGGTCGAGAGGGCGACAAGCAGGCTACTGTAATGGGTGGGCATCCGATGTGGAACCCATTGCTCGCAGCATCGCGGCCAGCCAGCACTGAAGAGAAATCCCCGGCCAGCCAATCGAGGATGTTTTTGGCGTTCGAGGTTAGATAGGAGCTCTGGGCCTTCGTGCATAACGCGACAAGTAGGCCGAGAACCGTGCAACGAAACACTCCGCGCATTAGTCTCAAGCATAGCCTGTGCACCTCGCCTCGCGATCCAGTTTGCTCAAAGACCGCTGCGTCCAGGCCAATTCTCTTGAGATCGTGTACCATCGTGTAGAGCAAAATTAGCCCGGCAAAAAATAAATAGAAGCACACGCACACGTAGAGAAAGGCGAGAGCGGTGAACGCGATCGCCACCGGCACCGAAATGACCTCCGGGCGCACAATTGCCATCGTACCCCAGCTTGTCGCGTAGTCTGCTCCGCCTTCCAGTAGTGGGACAAGGCAAACGCCAATCGATTGGAAAACGCCGGCGAACAACACGCAAATCAGGAAGACTGCCCAGTAGGACAAAGAGGACGCCTGCACCTGACTAGCCCGTCCATCGTCTCAGGTGCTCGTGTGGCTCCACGTCCACAGCTTCAGGCGTGCCTCTCCATTCCAGAAGGCGAGCAGCTCGGCCACGATTGCGAAAAACAGCGGTAGGAGCACCATGAAAAGGATGGTCCAATTCGGCGCCCAGAGAAATCCGACCTCTTTCGCGACATTGTCCGCGCGGAGGTAAGCGGCGCTGTGAATCCCCAAGATAACAATCGAACGCCTCAATGGAGAAATCAAGAAGCGGACCGATGTCGTCGGCATCTTTCCAAACGGAGATGCCAGTGTCAGGCTCGTCGGTTCAATGCTCCTCGAGCAGAACGATGAGTGGGCGGTGCAACGGTCGCGTTACATGACAGTAGAAGCCATCGGCAAAATGAGCGATGATCCAATCATCAGCTTGCCAGCCGTGGCGCGTTGATCCTCCCGGCCTGGCCGGAGAGTACGGTGGCCTCGTCGGCAGTTACACCATCTCATGGGACACGATCTGCGCAATGCCCTCGCGAATGTCGGTGAATGCCTTCACGGTCCGCTTTGAGATGTAGTCGCCGTCGGCTTCAACATTTGACTGCAGGGCATGCGCACAGTCTGTAGCGAGCTTATCAACCTCTGGCGAAATATCGTAGAGCTGTTGCATCACACGGTCGAGATCGACCTTCGCGCGCTCTGACATTCGATCGACCATCGACAACTCCTTGTCTTCTGAGCCCGGCAGTATGTCAGACTTTAACCCCTGTAGTTTCCCGGGAAAATAATGTCCTGATCAACGAGCACATTGAACCTGTATCCCGGCCTGATCTTGATCGTCGGCTGGACATTGAGGTTTTTCGAGATTGTCTGTTCCGCGACCCTTCCAAAAGTCTCGGCAAAATTCCGACGTGCCGCGTCTGAAGCTGTGTCCTTCGTAGCGAGAGTTGAACTCTCAGGCATCGACATGTCGATCCCCGTCCCTATCAGCGCGACCAGCGCCGCCGACCCGAAGGTCCTTAGATAGTGATTGTCGACCTTGTCGTTAAAACCACCATAGCCCTCAGCGTCGATTCCAGCCATGCCGTCGATCTGCAGGGTCGAACCATTCGGGAAGATTATGTCGGTCCAGACAACGAGAACGCGGTTTTGTCCGAATGACACCTTGCTGTCGTATCGGCCAAGAAGCTTCGTGCCTTGTGGCACAAGTGTGTGATGGCCAGTTGCGCTGTCATAAACGTTCTGGCTGATCTGGGCCGTGATACGGCCGGGCAAGTCAGAATTGATACCCGTGATTAGCGTGGCAGGTATCACCGACCCACGTTTGAGCTCGTATGGCGACTGCTGTGGCACGACCTGATTGGGCAGGTAGCCGAGATCCTTGATATCAGCGTTAAAGAAATCTTCCTTGGACGTTTGTCCGTTCTGATCGACCTGACCGGCCGCGCCCGCTCTCAACGCTGCAGCATAGAGATCTTGCGCGCCGCTCGACGCGGTGTTCGATTGACGCGCTCCAGCAAATTGCGCGACTGGCGATTGTGCCGAGACATCTGACATGTCGACCTTCAGTGGCGAGTCGAGGGCCGCCCCCCTCGCCTGCAGGCTTGCCATGCGCTGGCGCTGCTGTTCGCGGAAGATCTGTTCTCGCTGTTCGCGAAGCATCCTTGCATTCCACTCCTCGTCGGATTCCATGCGAGACCTGCTGGGCTGCCGTGGTTCGGCCTTCGGTTCTGCCTCTACCGGGCGAGCAGCTCCCTGCTGCTGCGGAACAGGGGTTGGCTGAAACACTGGCTGCTGTACCTCCCGGTCACCGATAATGCCATCCTTGACACCCCGCTTAAGCTGATCGGCGAAGGTCGAAGCCGGCGCGCCGGATCCGCCATCGTTTGGATCGTGCTGACCAAACCGCAGCCCACGCGAGGAAAGGCCGTAAACCAGAACGGCGAGGAACAGAACCAGGATCCCGATACCGACGAACAGGGGCACGCGATTGAGGCGCTTCATCCCTTTGTCGTCAGCCGATTGATTTGACGTTCCCAGTTGCAGCGATTGGACCATGATCGTCTCCGCCTGTCAGTTTCGCTTCATGAGGGAAAGGGGACTTGCCGGCGTCGCCACGCCATTGCTGACTGAATACGCCCGACCGAGCGACATGGCGTCCGTCGACAGGCGCGCGAGCACCTGCCCGTCTACCGCAGCGATCGAATAAGCCAGCTCGACCGGCTTGGTTGAATCCTTCGCGCCCGCGCCCTTGCCATCGGTGACGATGGCAAAGCCCCAACCCTTCAACGCCGCCTCGAGCGCGACGGAGAATTCGGACGTGTCCTTGTGCAGTTTGATGGGAGTGGTCGTCGATCCGGCTTGCTCGGCGAACCGGCCCGCCATGTCGCCGGCAATAGCGCCAGCGGCAGGCCCGGTGATTTCAGCGGGTGCAGCATTTGTGGAGAGCCCGTCGGTTGCCGTCTGGCATCCAGTTAGGCCGAGAGCGATTACAGTGGGGATGAGGCGATGGAGCCGCATGATTTATCCTCCCCGCCGGATCGTGATCTTCTGCTGTTTCCAGCCGACTCCTGATATCAGGACCGCCTTGTCGATATTGTAGTCGACGATCATCATGTCGTTCTTCATCCGGTAATTGACGATGCGGTTCTGGCCGCCCGATACGACGAACAGGACCGGCGCATCCTGACCGGAGATTGCGCGGGGGAACTGGATGTAGGTCTTCTGCCCATCGGAATAGACGCGCTTGGGGCGCCATGGAGCGCGTCCGCTCAAGACATAGGAGAAGGCCAGCTGTTCGGGCGCGACACCGCCCTCCGGCCCAGTCATTGCCTGGATGCGGGCGTTGATGTCGGATAGTTTCGTGGCGGCATCCTCTGGATATTCGAACCCGACGCGGGCCATGTATTGCGAGGGGTGCGATTTCAGCTGGATATGATAGGTGCGCCGTGAGGTCGTCACCACCATGGACGTGACAAGCCCCGGCTCGGACGGCTTGACGATCAGGTGGATCGCCTGACCGCCTGCGGCGCCAGAGGTTGCCGGTTCGACCTTCCACCGAGCAGTATCGCCAACCAGCACGTCGCGGACGATTTCCCCACCCTGCAGCTCGATATCGCAGACCTGCAAGGGTGAGCAGACGACTGACGGCTGCGTTTCACCGAAGAGGAAAATCACCTTACCGTCCGGCCCACGTGTCACCAGTCCGGCCTGCCCTCGCCATTTACCGGAGAGGTTCGTCCCCTTTGCCTCGTTGCCCGTCAGGCTTTGGGCGATCGCAGTGGATGAGATCTCGGCCGATGCGGCAAGCGCCAGCATGCAAACAAGCGCGACGCGTTTATGTTTGATCCTCATTGCAGATCCTGCCCTCAAAGTTGCGCGGTCCAGTCGAAATCGGTCACATAGATGCCGATCGGATTGAGCCGGATTGTTGCTTCGTCTTGTGGTGAGGTGATCGACACGGTCGCTATCCCTCGGAAGCGCCGGGTTGCGACCTCCCTGCCTTTCCGATCGCGCTCGTACTCTGTCCAGTCGATCTGATAGGTCTGGTTCGAGAGCGCGACGATGTTGTTCACCTCGATCGCCACTGTCGCGTTGACCGCTTTTTCGAACGGCGAGTTGCCGCGAAACCAGGCATTGACCTTTTGCGTCGACGCATCGCTCGTTCTAAGCAGTGCATAGGTGCGATCGATATATTGCTTCTGGACCACCGCATCCGGAGTGATCGAGCGGAAGCTGGTCACGAAGTTCCCAAGGGTCGCGCGAACGACCCGCGTGTCGGCGTATTCGATCTGCTGCGGGAAGCCGCCGGAAACCGTGTTCCCGAGTTTGTCGACCTCGACGATGTAAGGAACGAGCTTGACCTGCGTGCTGAGATAGAGCGCGTAGCTGACGCCGATAACGGCCAATCCCAGGCTCAGGATGCCAACGGCCCGCCAGGCGGAGGCCGCCTTGACGTAGGAGCCGTAACGTTCTGACCATTCCTGCCTTGCGGCAAGATACGGGTTCTCAGGTGCGGGATGCCCTGCCATGTGTGTGATCCTGTCCGTGAATTATG
Organism: Rhizobium sp. NPDC090275; assembly: GCF_044772225.1. Lineage (NCBI taxonomy): Bacteria > Pseudomonadati > Pseudomonadota > Alphaproteobacteria > Hyphomicrobiales > Rhizobiaceae > Rhizobium > Rhizobium sp. NPDC090275. The sequence goes on from NZ_JBIVYL010000006.1 coordinate 20,487, forward strand.
GTTTGTCCGGTCGTTCCGGAGGAGGTGGCGGAGCTGTAGGATTGCCCCTTGCCTGATCGAGTTTCGCGTTGGCCAGGCCGAGAAGCGAGCCGGCATAGGCACCGGGTGACCCGATCGCCTTCTCCTTGGCAGCGGACCCGGCGGCCATGGCACCGGAGCTGAAACTTGCGCCCATGCCTTTGAGCACCGAGCCAGCTGCTGACGAGCCACCGGCACGCGCTGCCTGCGCGGCGGCAAAGCCAGCGCCGACCGCACCGGCGCCGAGAAACGCGCCACCCGCTGCGAACGAGGCCGCCTGTCCGCCATGGCGGATTGTCTCCATTCCGCCGGAGACCGAAGCTCCCTGCACGACGCCCTGGATGATGTTCGGGACATACATCGCGATGATGAAGACGACGACGGAGACGCCGGCAATCGCTAGAGCGGTTCGAAATTGGTCACCGACTTGAGGTTCATTTGCGAGGCCGATCAAAACCTCGGAGCCGATACGGGAAATCATCACCAGCGCCATCAGCTTCATGCCAACTGAGAAGGCGTAAACAAAATAGCGGATCGAAAAATCTTTGGTAAACGACGAGCCGCCAAGACCAAGCATGATCATACCGGCCAGCAGACCGAGATACATCTCGACCATGACCGACACGAAAATTGCCGCGACAAGAGAAAACGCAACGACAACGACGATCATTGCAAAAGCTGAGGAGATTGCCAGCGCGTTATCCTCGAAGACGCCAAACTGAATTTTCTCCGACATTTTAGTCGCCACCGCCAAGCCGGCATTGAAGACATCAGCAGGAGAAGCGGTACCCCCGCCGGCACCTATTTGGAAAAGGCTGTCTACGACCGCCTTGGCGAAGGCCGGTCCCTGCGTCAGCGCAAACGCGAAAAAGCCGATGAACATAATGCGCCGCACCAGTTCGGCGAACCAACTGTCCAGCGATGCTGCCTGGATCGCCAGCCATACCGCTGCAATGCCGACCTCGATGACTGCGAGGATCCAAAACAGCGATCTCGCCGCATCCATGGTGGTGGTTTCCCACCCTTTGGCTGCTGATGTGATCTGGGTCTGGAGTGTTGTCAGCACCGTGCCTTCTTGTGCGAGGGCGGGGTGTGACATGACGAGGAAGCCGCCGATCAGGAGCAGGTTTCGTCGTCGAGGGGAGATGAAAATGGTCATAAGGCTACCACTCGATCTTCATTTTCTCGCCGCCAGAGGTAGGTGGTGCCGTGCCACCGAAGAATGCCTCCCTTCGCGCCTGTGCAAGGTCCTTGTCCGTCTGTTCGCTCTGCAGCCAAGTCCCCATCATCGTCGTCTGCTGGGCGACAATGCCGCGGAGCTTCTGCATCTGCGCGACCTGCTGAGCGGCAATCTGATGGCCGACCTGAAGCGCCTTCATCTGCCCGTCCGCCGCTTGCGACATTGATCGCAGCTGACCCATTGTATCCTCCTCACTGTCGAACTGATCGGCGGTAAGGCCTGCCGCCCTGAGGGTACTGGAAATCGTGTCGCGGTTGGTAATCGACCACGTCTGATAGGTAGAAGAGAAGCTCTCGGCGTTCGGGAGGTCGGCCTTCAAATCCGAGTAGCTCTTGAACCGTTGCTTCAGGAGATCGTCGGCATTGCCCATGGAGAAGGCGATGCCCTGACCCTGATTCACGACGTCGCGCAGCTGGTTAAGATCGCCTTCGACTTGACCCCAAATGTGGTTTGGAAGCTGGGCCGTATTCTGCAGCATGTTCTGGTAGATATTGAGCTGGTTTTGAATCTGCTCAGCAAGTTGGGTAATCTGCTTGATCTGATTGTTGATCTGCTCAGTCGACTGACCAACAAGATGGATGAGCTCACCATTGTTGAGCATCTGCGTCATCTCGGTCGCGCCGGTGACCGCGCCTCCTGCGTAGGAGAGAGTGGGCGTCGCGGTCAGCCCGGCGGCGACCAACCCGGTCACCAACGATTTGCCGAGTTTCAAAAACTGGATTGCTTCAATCATTGCGGTTGATACCCCTTTCGATGAGCCACTGACCCGACCATTCGTGGCCATGGGTCGATGATAGCGCCCTGATGCGGGCTAGATCGGCCTTGCCAGAAGCGCCGACGAAGGAGAGCGTGACCGGACCCAGCGACATGTCAAACAGCCTTCGGCCGTCGGGCGACGTCACGTAATATTCGCGTTTCGGGATGGCGTTCGCGACGATCTCAATTTGCCGCTCGTTGAAGCCGATCCTCTCGTAGAATTCGCGGGTGCCGGTTTCCCGGGCAGCGCCATTCGGAAGGCAGATCTTGGTCGGGCAAGACTCCTTCAGCACGTCGATGATGCCCGAGCGCTCAGCATCGGAGATCGATTGCGTCGCGAGGATAACGGCGCAGTTCGCTTTGCGCAGCACCTTGAGCCATTCCCGGATCTTGTCGCGGAACACAGAATGACCGAGCATCAGCCATGCCTCGTCCAGAACGATGAGGCTTGGCGAGCCGTCGAGCCGCCTCTCGATCCGTCGAAAAAGATAGGTCAGGACCGGCACGAGATTGCGCTCGCCCATATTCATCAGCTGCTCGATCTCGAAGCACTGGAAGCGCCCGAGCGTCAGGCCATCCTCTTCTGCATCGAGGAGCTGACCCATCGGGCCATCGACCGTGTAATGATGGAGGGCATCCTTGATCTCGCGCATCTGGACGCCACTGACGAAGTCAGAGAGCGAGCGGCCAGGCGCCGATGCCATCAATCCAATCTGCCTCGAGATCGCATTACGGTGATCTGGCGCGATCGTCACGCCTTGAAGCGAAACGAGGGTCTCGATCCACTCGGAGGCCCAGGCCCGATCCGCGTCGGTCGAAAGCTCTGACAACGGGCAGAAGGCAAGACTGGCCCCCTCCCCGCTTTCGCCACCGATCTCGTAGTGGTCTCCGCCAACGCCGAGCGTCAGCGGCAGCATTGAATTTCCCTTGTCGAAGGCAAAGACTTGCGCCTTCTCGTATCGGCAAAATTGCGCGGCGATCAGCGCGAGAAGGGTCGATTTGCCGGACCCGGTTGGCCCGAAAATCAAGGTGTGACCGACATCGTCGACGTGAAGGTTCAGTCGGAAGGGCGTCGAGCCGGATGCCACCTGCATGAGAGGTGGTGCATCGGATGGATAGAACGGGCATGGCGCGGACGGCTGTCCTGACCAGACCGAGTTCAGCGGAACGAGATCTGCCAGATTGCGCGTATTGATAAGCGGTTCGCGGATATTGCAGTACCAGTTGCCTGGCAGGCTGCCGAGAAAGGCATCGGTCGCATTCAGCGTCTCGATGCGAGCTCCGAAGCCTTCCGCCTGGATGAGGCGACGAACCGCCTCCGCCTTCTCTTGCAGCGCCGACCGGCTTTCGTCGAAGAGGATGATGACAGGAGTGTAATAGCCGTATGCCACCAATTGCGACGAGGCTTCGGCGATTGCATCCTCGGTTTCGGCGACCATGGCCATCGCATCTTGATCGATCGACCTAGACTGCGTCTGGAACAACTGGTCGAAGAACGGCCGCACTTTCTGCTGCCACTTCTTGCGGGTTCGCTCCAGGCGCTGCTTTGCCTCCTCCGCATCGAGGAAGATGAAACGCGACGACCACCGATATGTCAGCGGCATGAGGTTGAGGCTATTCAAGATCCCCGGCCAACTCTCGGCCGGAAGCCCGTCGATCGCGATCACGCCGAGAAATCGACCTTCGACCCGCGGCGTCAGCCCGTGTTCAAGCTCTGCCGTCGCCAACCAGTCCAGATACATGGGAATTTCTGGCAGGCGGACGGGATGGTTCTCGCCGGTGATGGCGAACCGAATGAACTGGAAGAGCTCGTCGTAGCGCGCGACGCGACTACCTTCGCGTTCGGGAACCTCTCGGGTCTGCATGCGCTGAACCGAGAGAACATTGCCGAAATATTGCTCAATCTCCCTGATCGAGCGCCGAAACGCATCGAGAGCGGTATCGGCATATTTTGCTGAGCGACTTTCGGTATCCGAGTAGATGTATCGGGTCAGGCCGGATCGGCGTCGTTCTGGCGGTCGGTAGGTCAAGATAAGCGCGTGCCGGCTTTCGAAATGTCCGCGCTCCTGTCCAAAATGCCGCCGACGCTCGTCATCGATCAGCGACGTGACCGGATCGGGGAAATAGCTGCGCTCAGCCGACGGGTAATCCGTCGTTGGCACCCGCACGGCCTCGACCTGGATCATCCAGCCCGTACCGAGGCGCGAGAGGATCGCGTTGATCTGACGGGAGAGCTCGTTGCGCTCGAAGTCATTCGCGCTTTCGGAATCCGGACCGGCAAAATACCACCCGGCCATCAGACTACCGTCCTTCAGCAGAAGGATCCCATTATCGACAAGGCCGGCATAGGGAACGAGATCCGCGAATGATGGACCTGTCGATCGAAATGTGCGTAACGCGACCATCGCGGGGGCCCTTAGTATCGGCGCCAGGGCGCGGAGGTCGGAAGGTAATGCGCCCGATAGCGCATATGGCGGGCATAGACTTTGCGCATCATGGGATCGGATTTCGCCATCATGCGGAGCACGCCGACGACCACGATCCAGATCGCGACGCCGAACAGGGCCGAATACACGGTCAGAACGACGAAGATGAGAATGATTGCCGCGAGCCCGGTCAGCAGCACGAGCTCTCGGTCCGCTCCCATCAATAGGTTCGGCCGCGACAAGGCGCGATGGATCCGGTTGCGATGGAGCCCGGCGCCGGCGTCAGCCATGACGCCCCTCCCCTCCCCCAACCCGGTTTGCATTCGGGATCGCGGTTTGCTTGACGCCAAACGAGCCACCGATAGAAGCGCCGGTCGAGCCGAACAGGCCGACGATCGTTGTCGCGCCAAGCAGGATCCCTGCGACCAGCACCACATACACCAGTCGCCGCGCGAAATCGTTGAGTTCGCCGCCGAAGATCAGCATGCCGCCGGCAATTGCCACGGCTGCAAGCGCTATATAGCCGGCGACCGGTCCGGTGATGGATTGCTGGATCTGCTCCAGCGGCCCCTCCCAGGGAAGCGATCCGCCCGAGCTTGCGAGGACGGGTGAGCTCACCAACAGAGTTGCCGCGAGGATACATAGCGTTGTTCTAAGCCGCATGACGGGTATCCTTATCGCGAGCCTCGATGTGATAATGGCCGTCGCTGAAACCGGCGACGCTTAGAATTTCGCTTAACCGTCGCCCTTTCGGTGTTCTCTGGATGGCGATGATGAGATCAACTGCCTCACCGATGACCGCCTGCATCGGTTGCAGGCTTGCTTCCGCAGTCAATTGCTCAAGGCGCTGTAGCGCCATGCGTGCTGAGTTTGCATGCACGGTCGCAATGCCGCCCGGATGTCCGGTGTTCCAGGCTTTCAGGAGGGTCAGCGCTGCACCATCGCGCACTTCGCCAACGATGATGCGGTCGGGACGAAGCCGCATCGTGGTCTTCAGGAGCCGCGACATGTCGACCAGCTCACTTGTATGCAGGCTGACGGCGTTGTCGGCCTCGCAGCGGATCTCGGCGGTGTCTTCGAGAATGATCAGACGATCTTCGGGTGAGAAGGCTACGATCTCCGCAAGAATGGCGTTCGCCAGCGTCGTCTTTCCCGATCCGGTACCGCCTGCAATGACGATGTTCGCTCGCTGCGCGACCGCCTCCCGAATAACATCCGCTTGCCATACGGTGATGTTGCGCGATCGCACATACTCGTCGAGGGGAACCAGTCGCGATGATCGTCTCCGGATTGAAAAAATCGGTGCGGTTACCACGGGAGGCAACAATCCTTCAAAACGGTGGCCCCCAATTGGCAATTCGCCGGAAATGATCGGTCTGCTATTGTCAACTTCCACGCCGAGGACGTGCGCTACGCAGCCAATCACCGTTTCAGCCGCCGAAGCCGCCATGTTGCCGAGCGTATTGATCGACCCACCCAGACGCTCGATGAAGAGCTTGCCGTCGGGGTTCAGCATGACTTCGATGACATCCGGCTCGTCGATCATACGACAAAGCTCCGGGCCGAGGGCATGTTCGAGCTTGCTGATCAGGCGTGATATCGAATGGCGGCTGCTGTCGGTCATAGAGGTATCCCGTCGCAGGTTGCGGGTTGGCCAAGGGTCCATCCGAAATTTTTCTGTGATCAGGACCTGGTGACTGGTTGGTAGCGGGCTCAAGCCACCAGCGTCTACTCGCAGATCTGCGAGTAGTTCATCGAACAGGCTTCGGCGTAGGTTCGCGACTTCGGAGCAGACGAGGCTGTAATGGTTGATGTCCCGTCGCCTTGATCACGGTCATCTCCAGCCCGACGAGCCGATGCGTGTCAATCGGCTGCGTATTTCAGGAAAGCCGAGGCTGGTCAGCAAGACTTCAAATGCCAGGAGATAATCTGGAAGGAAAAGACAGGGCCACAGCCTAAGTGAGGACGACGATTCGCATCGAATTCGACGCCCAACCCATCCGGTTAGTAGCCGGCTTGCTGGATCATAAGGTTTTACAGCGCCCGGATGCTTTCGAACGCACATCGAGACTGGATAACAAAATTGAACGTAAACCGCTGATTTTGTTGATTGAGATCCGCATAAGGGTGGAGCATCCATCCAATCAGTGCGTGGAGTAAGATCTCGTTAACTTTAAAAGGCTTGCAAGGGTCAGAGAATCGATGCACTCCTCAGATGCGTATTTTTCACGTTTTTCGGGCGTTTTCCGCATACGTGCCCTGATGGACGAAATGATGACCAAGACCACAAACAATGGCGACAGCCGCTCTTCACCGCTCCGATCGAAGATCGCGAGCCATTCGGCGTCGCTTTCGGCCAAGCTTCAAGAGCACCAATCGAATATCTTCACGCCACATGCGCGCAAGACCATTCGGTCGTTTTCTCCCTCGGAAGCCGCAAAGCTGCTCGGGGTAGCCGAAGGTTATCTTCGCACAAGTGCGGTCGAATTGGAAAAGAAAGCCTCCGTCGGCTCGGAGCGCGACTTCAGTCCGGCGCTCGCCGGTGGCAGACGCATGTATTCAGTGCAGGATATCGCCGCCATGCGCGCCCATCTCGACAAGCCGGCCCGTTCGAACGGCCGTTACTTGCCGCATCGCCGCGAAGGTGAGGAGCTGCAGGTCATCTCGGTGATGAATTTCAAGGGCGGCTCGGGAAAGACGACGACCGCAGCTCACCTGGCTCAGTATCTGGCACTGCGCGGCTATCGCGTCCTTGCGATCGATCTCGACCCGCAGGCCAGTTTGTCAGCCCTGTTCGGCAATCAGCCCGAGCTCGACGTTGGCGAAAACGAAACTGTCTATGGCGCCATCCGCTACGACGAGGAGCGCCGTCCTATCCAGGAAATCATTCGCGGAACCTATATTCCTGATCTTCATGTCATCCCAGGCAATCTGGAACTCATGGAGTTCGAACACGACACTCCAAAGGCTTTGCTGCAACGCAAACCCGACGATATCCTGTTTTTTGCCCGTCTGCAGGCTGCAATCAAGGACGTGGAGGACGCGTACGACGTCGTTGTGATCGACTGCCCTCCGCAACTGGGCTTTCTTACCCTGTCGGCACTGACGGCCGCAACGTCGGTTCTGATCACCATCCATCCGCAGATGCTTGACGTCATGTCCATGAACCAGTTCCTCGCCATGACAAGCGCCCTTTTGGATGAAATCGCCGAAGCTGGCGCCGAGGATCGCAACAACTGGATGCGTTACCTCATTACCCGGTTTGAGCCGACCGATGGCCCGCAGAACCAGATGGTCGCCTTCCTTCGCTCGATGTTCGGCGAAAACGTGTTGGTCAATCCGATGCTGAAGAGCACGGCCGTATCCGATGCAGGCATCACCAACCAGACACTATTCGAGGTGGAACGCGCCCAGTTCACCCGATCCACGTACGACCGGGCACTGGAATCGATGAACAACGTCAACGCTGAGATCGAATCATTGATCAAAGCGACATGGGGTAGATCATGAGCCGGAAAAACCTCCTCCCGATGCTTCACAATGAAGCCAAGGACGGGCAGCAAGCTGCTCCGCCGCCACCATCACGACCACACCTCGACGCGCCGAGATCAAAGCCACTGGCCGCAATCAGCAAGTCGCTTGGCGACCTCAACGATCGCAGTCGCCGTGCGAATGAAATCGAGAGGAAGCTGGCTGAAGGCCAGGTTGTCATCGAGCTTGATGCCGCTACCATTGAACCGTCCTTCGTGCAGGATCGAATGGAAGGGGACCTCGATGGTCTCGTCGCCTCCATACGAGAGCAAGGCCAACAGGTTCCGATCCTCGTTCGCCCTCATCCTGAACAATCGGGCCGCTATCAGGTCGCCTTCGGCCACCGACGCCTGCGTGCGCTCATTGAACTCGGCCTTCAGGTCAAGGCAATTGTTCGCGAACTGAGCGACGAACAGCTGGTCATTGCTCAGGGGCAGGAAAACAACGAGCGTGAGGACCTGACGTTTATCGAGAAAGCCCGCTTTGCAGCGCGTCTCAAGGAACGGTTCGCCCGCGACGTGATCACGGCGGCGATGTCTGTAGACAAAAGCGATCTGACGCGGATGTTCAACATCGTCGATGCGCTGCCAGCTGATCTGATCGACGCAATTGGCCGGGCACCCGGCGTCGGGCGACGCAGCTGGATCGAATTGACCGAGCTTGTTGAGAAAGCGTCTTCACCGGAAGATGCGACGCGCTATGCGCATACGCTCAAGAGCCTGCCGTCGCAGGATCGGTTCAAGAGCATGATCGCCCATCTGAAGCCGCGTCGAATCACACGCGGTGCTCCAGACGTGCTTTCTGGGCCGGACGGACAACGTCTTGCTCAAGTCAAACAAAACAAGACCAAGGTTGAACTGACGATTGACAGGAAGGCAATGCCAGACTTTGCCGCCTTCGTACTGGAGCAGTTGCCCTCGATCTACGCAGAATACCGCACAAAACTGCAGCCAAAAAAGGAAGCGTAACCCGCAAAAGAAAAGAGCCCCCAAAACGTCGCCGTCCTGGAAGCCCCTATCTGTCTAAGCACCAGTAGAATCGCATTTCCGGGATTCATCGTCAAGAGTCTTTGGCATCGTTTTGATGAGCGAATTGCTTTTGCCTGAAGAAAGGTAAAGGACGATGCATACGGAAAGTGTGGCGACGCCGTTCGGGCGGCGGCCGATGACGCTTGCCTTGATCAGGCGGCAACAATCGGTTGCTGAGCTGAAGGCGGGGAAGACCTGTGACAAGTGGAAAGTTAAGCGGGACGCCTCTGCCGCCATGGAGCAGCTGGGCCTTCAATCGAACAGCCTTGCAGTGCTCGACGCTTTGTTGAGCTTTTATCCTGAAAATGAACTGCGCCAGGATGGACAGTTAGTTGTCTATCCTTCCAACCTCCAACTCTCCCTCAGGGCCAATGGCATGCCCGGTTCAACGTTGCGACGTCACCTCGCCCTCTTGGTCGAGGCGGGTTTGATCGTGCGCAAAGACAGTGCCAACGGCAAACGGTATGCACGCAAGGATGCTGCCGGCGACGTTGAACGTGCCTTTGGCTTCGATCTCGCCCCCCTTCTGGCCCGCGCAGAAGAGCTTGCAGCTATGGCCCAAGAGGTGATCGCGGCTCGCACAAGATTGCGTAAGTCGAAAGAGGACCTGACGATCTGCAGACGCGATGTTCGAAAGCTGATTACCGCTGCCATCGAAGAAGATGTCGAAGGCGGTGATTGGTATGCCATAGAAGCAGCCTATGCGGCCATCGTTAGACGCCTGCCGCGCGTCACATCGCTAGGTGAGGTCACCCGCGCCCTGGATGAAATGCTCGTCTTGCGGACAGAGATTCTCAATCGATTGGAAAAGCACGATAAATCGGTTTTTTCGGGCACCAATGATGCTCATATTGAGCGGCACATACATAATTCGAATCCCGATTCTCCTAATGAATTTGAACAAAGCTCTGAAATGGAGCTGGAAGCGAAATCGGTGGAAGATACTCGGGCAAAGAAACAATTACGAGAACCTCTCAAGGTTTTCGCGCTGGGTACCGTGTTGAGAGCATGCCCGCAGATTGTCGGTTACGGGCCCGGCGGGAGCATCACGTCGTGGCGTGACTTCATGTCAGCCGGGGTGGTCGTCCGATCGATGTTGGGGATCACGCCCTCGGCCTATCAACAAGCTTGTGATGTCATGGGGCAAGAGAACGCAGCGGTGTCAGTCGCCTGCATGCTCGAGCGAGCCAACCTGATCAATTCGCCTGGTGGATACCTGAGAGATTTGACCGGCCGGGCACAAAGAGGTGCGTTTTCTCTTGGTCCAATGCTCATGGCTCTCTTGAAGGCGAATGCCGATTCCGAGCGGAGGGTTTGAGTTCTAGCGAATAAACTTTACGAGCAGCAAGACACATGGTCGCGGGGATAGATATCCCTGTGGCCCCGGGATTTGTCTCGTTCACGTTCGAGTTGGACGAAACTGCGGTACTGCGCTGCAGGTGTGGAGCCGTTGCGCGCTCCTATAGGGCGCATCCATCGGGAACAGGAGCAAGGTTGGAGGCTCTGATTGCTGTATCGTTGCAACAAGCAGCAAGCGAAGCGGTCATTGGCGGCAAGCACTACGGAGGGTGGAAGAGATGAAGGCAGCGCTTGCCTCGGGCATTCTTCCGGAAGGAAGGGGCTCCGCGTGCCGCAGATTGTTCGAAATATGCCCTGGAAGAGCCTGATGACTCTCGTCAGACTTTTTTGGCAGTCGCTGTCGATCGGGGATACGAGAGTCGGAGTTTCATTGGTCTCGACCCAAGTCGACCAGGCGTGGTCATCATGTCACACGATCGGCAAGATCTGCGACCTACTGCCAGGCCTAGTTATTCAAAGTCAGAGTTCCGTCGCGCCGAGTCAGACATTACTAAGCCTATCAAAAATGAGACAATCCTGGATCTCGGAGAGGAGGAATGTGGTGGGTGGTCTGAGCGACATCGGCGTCCTTGCAACCATTTGCATCATTAATTCCACGAACGGTGTTGGCACCAGCGTTGCGATGGTTTGATCAATGCTTCGGCGGGACATCCTCCGGCTCAGCTTTGCCTGACATTACCGCAAAACAAGATAACGATCTTGAAGGGGCTTTTGGGATAGCGCGTGTGGCCCTTGTTTAGGTTGGGAGGCATAAGGTCGGCCGGCACGCGCCTGTCTTGCATCGGGTGCAGGACTTAGTGTTGCGATCTAGTTCGAGGAGGAATTGCGTTTTGCGCTCAGTCGGCTTCGCTGCTCGAGCAGAGATTGGTGAGATCCGTCATTCTTCGAGATGGGAGGCATCATATTTCAAGCTGAGGCATCCAGCGGTGATGCTGATGACGGTCGAGTCGTTCGGGCGAAGCGAGAAACTTATACCCGCGTTGAGGCCGACCTTTCTCAAGTGCCTTCGCTCGACTTGCGTCCCCGGACTAGCGCCGAGATGAGCGCGCGTCGACCGCGATGCTTCCGTCCCGGTTTCCGACCCAATGCTGAACGGAATCGTGTGGAGTGATCCGTGACATGGCGGCAACATAGCCCCGGTGTTGATACGGCTGTCCAGCATGGGAGTCATAAGACCGGTCCTATTATCAATGCTTCTAGGTCTTTTGGACCTCTTTTGCCTGGCTCGCTTGCAGAGCGGCGATTGGGATCCTTTGCCGATCTCGAAGGGGGGATCGGCAAAGAGGAGCCGCCATTGCCGGATGATCGTCGCGAAAACCTTCAATTGGCAATGACGTCTGGCCACCGAGCGAACGAAGATAACCTGCGGCTCAATGGGGCTGCGACCAGTGCAGCAGCCACAACTTCAGTGGGAATGTGCTGCGCGTTGCTTCTTATGGTTCATTTGCGGTTGAGATCGAAGCATCGAATTTACGTCGCGCATGACGCTCAATCGCGATCGGGCGGTCGCGTTATGTAGGAGGCAGCCTAGCAAGTTCAGGAAGAGGCGACCGGAGTGAGATGCTTAGGTGCATGGAGCGTCAACGCTCGTTCTCCATTCTCGGGGAATGTTATCGGTCCGCGGGGCGCCTGGGCGGGAATACGAGGCCAGGAAATATGTTTCGCTACCGGGTTACCTTACCCTCTCCCCTCTGCCAATTGCAAATGTCTTTCGAGACGGAGGGGAGACATTTGGTGTTTCTTCTGTCTCTTAATACGAGAGAGCTTCTTACGCTGCCGACACGGACTTCAGGGGCGATCGGTCTTGCTGCGATGGGGTTTGAGCAGGCTGTGGTTCAAAGAGCGCCCCTTCCCTCTCGTCCGCTCCTCTTACCGCAATCGGCACAACCGCGTGGCTTGTGATTGTGCCCAGCTACGCGCCAGGTCGTCGGTATCGGTTAGACCGGACAGGAGGCCTCCAAGACCATCATCGATATTGAGGTGAGCGTCGGTGACCCTGCAAGTTGATGGCTCCAGGGTGACGGCAACGTTTACTCTTCCTTCCACGGCATCGACCTGAAACAACGAACTGACGTCGGCCTCACATGTCAGATAGGCCTGCGCCCGCACGGTTGTCAGCCCGCCCGCCTGCGGACAGACTTCAGCATAGGCCACCTCGAAACTCCTCGTTTTGTTAGGTCCGACCGGCAATTGTTCGCAGAGCCTGACATTGGAGATCGCGCGTGCGATAGCTGGCCAGTTTTCGTTTTGGATAATCGACACGCAGTTCGCCGAGGCTGCGGCGTGCCCCAGTCCAACAAGTCCGGCCGCTGCCCACATGATTGCGCTTTTCGTCCGCCCCGCTTCCATGATCATCTCCTGTGAGCTTCCGCCGACGAATCAATAGAAACGTCATTCCCGGGTTTTTGATGACGACGTCGAAGCCATCCGACCCCGGCGGTATGAATGGATCGCTGAGAGGTGCGAGTGACCTCAGCCAAACATCCAGTTGTCGCGATCCCGGTCGCGGACCGTTCTTCTGACGAGCAAGATATGGCGTTTCCGCGCGATGCTTATGCGTGCAGGTCTCGTTCGACTTGCAGCAGCGACGAATGTTCTCCGTGGGTGGCTGGCGATAGGGAGGTGTCCGATCGCTCGCTGGTTTTAGCGACGTCAAAGGTTCCAATGATCGCTGATCGCTGACTGGTGAGCGCTGGTCGCTGTTTGCTGCGTGGGGTCTATGTCCCCCTCCTCTCGCCGCTCGCTTGTTGGAGCTCGGATGTGACGAGAACGCCGACGGGCACTTCGAAGTGCCCCCTTAGCTTACGCTGACCTCCACGCGCGTCGTGGTTCGCAGGTGGTAGGAGGCGAGTGGGAGATCAGTGGTTGGTTGGGCGCCGTTCGCATACTTCAATGACGCTGCGCGGCTGGAGAAAAGGGCGTGAAAAAAGCCGATTTGCAATCGACTTCAGAAAATGACGTTATTTCAGTGAGTTGAGGTCGTGGGCCGCGGCCCACGGAGGCCAGCTGAGATCCTTGCGATATTTCATCAACTTGGATTATGTAGTAAATTCAGATAGTTAAATCTGTGGGCCGCGGCCCACGCAGGCTCTCATCAATTTCTCTAAAAATATTGCTGGGAACCATGCTGTACCTTGCAACGGCCGACCCAACCAACGAACTAGTCCACGACGGTCGCTTCGCTCGATCACTTGCCTTTCCGCGGCGGAAGCTCTCAGCTACTAGACCTTTGCGAGAAGAGTATGGGGACACCTGTTAACGGCCGGACAGGGTGCGGGGCTCTTCAGCGGGCGTCAGGCACTGCTCCCCTCCGCGCAGACATGGTGAAGCATTTGTCATGGTCTGTGCGCTCGCGAGGCCCTTCTTTGGGGAAGGGCGAGTTCTGTTTGCCTCTATCGGCCCAGTTTTGCATGGCGCCTGACGCCTGCTTCCCGCTCCTCCGCAGGTGGTCAATGCAAACCCTGCGCTACACTGAGTGACTGCCTGTCCCAAGTCTCTGCCGTTAGGCGGAGGGGCATACTGGCTTCGAGACGACGCAGGAAGCCCATCAACATCAGCGCAAGGCAAGCGATCCTAGATGTGAAGGTTTGGGCTCGCGGGGATTGGTGCGTCCCATGAGCGATGAATTTTGAGGCTGAGTCTCAACAGAATCCGGTGCCAGCTTGCAGGACGTTCGGCAAAGGAGTGCGTGCGGTGTAGAGGCGTTTTGCGAAGTTTAGCTGGATGCTTGCTGTCCGACGAGAGGCTGTCGGCCGAGAGAAAGCTTCGCGGGGCGCAATCGGGTGCCCCGATCTCCTGACGTTGGCGCCAGTGTGTGCGAGGGCTGTTTGGCGGGGCCGTCGTGTCTGTTCAGGCACCAAGATGGCCAGTCGTCCCAACGCAACATGCGTTCTTTGGACGGCAATTGTGTTGGCTGATTGTGCGTGTGGCTTTCTGGTAGGGTAGGCCAACCAAAAATTACCTTGATCGACATCCACTGAGCCGGGTGGCTATGGAAACCATCGCATGCCGTTGCGAACGCGACATCGTAAAAAAGGCAATTGGGTGCTCAGCAGAGCAATGAGATCGAACGTATCTGAGCCCCGAAATCTGTAGCGCTCGATCCTGAGGCGCAGCCAATATGGAACCGGATGGTTTGAAAACTGGTGCTGGCCACGAATGCCGGGCCATGATGCCTCGGCGCTGATCAGCGTTTATTCGGGTGCCATGTGCCATACGTCATGCTCTGGCGCCTTTGACGCTGCGGCTTTCCAGTGGTGCTCATGGGCTGGCGTTTGCTGCGTTCGGCGATTGGTATCGGCACTCGTATGAGCCCCCGGCGAGGGATCATTCGAAGAACGGCTTGAGCCCGTCGGGAGGCTTCCGCCTTATCCGGCAGGCTTTGGCGATATTGGTCTTCCACATGCGCGCTTTTTGACCTGACGTCGAGAAGCGATCGGTAGGACTGGATCCTGACCAGCAAGGTCGATTGTCCGGGTCAGACCGGGGAATATTTCCCTGTCAGCAGTGGGCGACCGCGCTCGGGTTGGGTCGCCAACCACCGGTAACGACCATCCCCCAAAAAGGCTATCGGCTCTGCGTAGGTTCCCGGCGTGACGGACTTCAAGAGATGTCAGCCGAGGGAGCGAGACGACTGATCAGGTCGATTACGTTTGCAGGGGTCAGTTCTTCGCTTCGTTTGATGGACACCCTAACGCCCGAAAGCATGAGAGAGGATCAAGAGCAACCGCCTTGGTGTAATAGTACTGTCGGACGGAATGAGGTAGACACAGGCGCCGGGCTTTTTGATCCTAACGGCGGATGAGACCAAATCGGTGGGCTTTGTCCAGCAGATCTCGAACAGATGAGGCCTGGAACTTCTTCCCGCCACGTGCCGGTCGTTCTCCCATTTTCTCAAGCTCACTTGCAATGTCGCGAAGCGATAAGCTCGGATCAGCGATCGTGATTGCCGCTACCTTCTTCATCAGATGGTCTTCGGGAGCGCGGCGAGGGGAGCGGTCAAGGAGCTCCTTTTCTGCTAGCTGCTCGCGCACCAGACGGTGTACCGCTCGACGAAGACGCTCTACCGTCCAATCTTGGCCGCGTCGGTTGAGAACGTCGACGACGTTATCCCAGCTGTGCTTCGGGCGCAGTTGCCTAACGACTGGAAGCCAGGTTTCCGACGAGGCATTGAGACTATCGATGTAAAGCTTCTCGCGTGCCTTGGACGCAGCTTCAATCGCTTCCGGGCGTCTTCCCCGAAGGCCGGGGTTGCCAGGTAGTCGACCTTGAGCTTTTGCTGCCTTGATACTATCTCTCGCGCGCTCGGCGCTTTGCGCCTTTTCAAGATCTACGATCGCGGCAAGAACCTGGATGGTGAAGGCACCCAGCGGCCCAGCCGTGTCGATGGGGTCACCGAGAGAGCGGAAGCCGATCTCTCGATCTTTGAGTTTTTCAATTAGCCCCAGGAGGTCGCCAGCTGAGCGTGCCACTCGATCCAAGCGGGCGACTACCAAAGCATCCCCAGCGTTGAGCTCTGCAAGTAGGCGGACCAAGACCGGCCTCGTTTGTGGCGAGCCGGACCCATGCTCCTGAAAGATGCGGTCACAACCGGCCGCCCGGAGATCATCGACCTGTCGATCGTTGGCTTGATCACCAGCGGACGAGAAACGTGCGTATCCTACGAGACGGGTAGGAGACTTGTGATTGTCTACTTCTTCTTGCACCGCGGTGATAGGCCGATCTCCGAGCTCATATAATCTGTACAGATGTAAAGTGTGCCAATAACACTATTTTTGCAAGCGTGTATGAAGCTACTAATAGCGGGCCACACAGCGCGATTTGCTGGGTGGCGCTCATGGTTACTCATTTCACGTTGACAGCGTCATCTGGCGGCGCTCTACAGTGGAAAAATGCGACTTAACCCACGCACTCGGGTCACCTTTCTCCAAATCACATCGATGCTTGTGTTTCACTGTGATAAGGTCGGTTGTTCCGCAGCCACTAGGCAACATACGGAAGGCGGGTATCGCCTCAGGCGTTCGGGGCGACCATTTCAGACGCTCGCTCTGCAACAAAGCAAATCCGCGTGTTAACGTTCCAAGTCGCAAGGATTGGTCAGCTGGGACCGACGCTTAACGCTTCGCCTTCGCGGCTGTAATTGCCTCAGCTTGGATGACGACCATTTTGAGTTCTTCAGGAGCCATTCCCATTGCGGCATTAGCGAAACGATCCAACAGCTCGCTTAGCCACTTTTCGCTCTCGGTATGTGCGTCGAACCCCAGCAGCCAGTTTGGTGTAGTGTCCAGTGCTTCTGCTATGCGAACAAGTGTGGCCAAGTCGGGTTCGCGTCGACCTGCAACGTAGTGCGCGAAACGACGTTCCTCGAGACCGGCACGGCGACCCGCCTCAGCGACCGTTATCCCAAGGTGCTTACTTCTTTGCTTCAGACGTTTTGCCAGTGTGTCCATACGAACAATTTGTTCATGATTGATAACAATCTGGCCATGAACGTTTTGGAGTGTTATAACTACAATATGTAGTGTTCGATTTTTAATCCGCTCGAGGTTATCGATGGAACTGCGCCAACTATCCCTTTTCCGAGCCGTAGCCGAGGAGCTTCACTTCGAGCGGGCTGCGATCAAGATGAATATCGCCCAGCCGGCGCTCAGCAATCATGTGATGGCGTTGGAGAGGGAGCTTGGCTGTCCGTTGTTCATCCGCTCCACTCGTCGGGTTGAGCTGACGAGGGCAGGGGAGACCTTCTATGATCGCGCGGTTCGCATCCTCAGCGAGATGGAACTGACGACCGAGCTGACGCGGGCCGCAGGCGGCAATCGCATCCGCCAGATCAAGATCGGTAACGTCTATCCAGCAACCATGGGGATGCTACCCCTGTTCCTAAGCAAGATCGCCCGCAAGTTTCCCGATGTCCGCATCCATATCGCTTCAGGCAACACTGGAGACATCATCCGCGGACTGGAGACGGGGCAATTGAACCTTGGCTTCATCAGGCCGGTCGAAAACATCGGATCGCTGCGTTTCTTCTCGGTTGCCCATGAACGCTATCTGCTGGCGGTAGCCGAGAGCAATCCTCTGGCTTCGCTCAACGAGATCTCGATCGTAGATCTACGCGATCAGAAGATCATTGCGTTCAACCGGCAGAACCTCTCCTTTACCGAGCGGTACTTCAATGAGAAGTTCGAGGAGTACGATCTGACGAAGAACGTCGCCTATAGCTGCGACGACACCTATTCGCTGGTATCTCTCGTCTCTGCGGGCCTCGGCATCGGCTTTGCACCCGAGTGGACCACCGATATCCCGAACCGCAGCTTCGTGCTTAAGAAGGTGAGGGGGATCGACTTCAAGATCGGGCTTGGCATTGCCTGGTCGAAGGAGGATCCGACGGCGTCGCGTGATGATATCGTCGAGATCGCGAAATCGATGGTGCGGCGAGGGTGATGTTGGGAAGGCGTGCGCTAAAGACACCGAAGGATTGACCGGGCACGTCTAAAAGGCGATTCTCGACCTTGAGAATCGCAATGAATTGATCGGTCTCCGTTGCACACATTAAGAGATCAGCTGTGCACCGCTTTCCTATCGATAACCGATCATTATCGATATTTTAACACGCAACTATCAACCATACGCAGTGACGAATAGTAACTATCATCTAGCATTCGTTTAACGAATGATTTACCATGAATTCAATGCGTTACGATCTCACCCAGCTGCCCATCCAGAGCCTGCTCAAGCCTGTCACCGAGGCGACAGCCGCCCTATGCCGGCTCGACGAGCGCATCGCCCGCTCGACTGTCGGCGCCGGCCTTATCGAACGCCAGAATTTTGCCGACGCCTGCGCCTCGCTGTGGCTCGACGGCGAACTCGTCCATCTCGAGGATCTCGTCCTCCATGACGCTGGTGCCGACGTCCGCGCCCCGACCCATGAACTCACCATCGCCCGCGACGTGCTGCGCAGCCGCCGCCGCATCGCCAGCCAGCCACCGGCCTGGGCCCTTAGTTCCGACGGCCTGCGCACCCTCCGGCACGCCCGGGCATGGCCCGGACCATCATTGGGTGACGACGACGGGCGTGGGGCTGACGAGATTGGCGGCGAACCGCCTGGGGGAGGGGAGGGGGAGCGTGACGATGTTGACGCGAGCGCGTCCGACCCGGACGCCAGCGTCTTCGCCGACATTGACGCGATCCTCGCTCGCGCAAGTGCGGCGATTGAGGAGGCAAAGCGCCCGAGCCACGTGGCAAGCCACCGCGCCGCGGACAGCAAGGCGCTAGTCTACGATCTCGACTGGGACGAGAATGCGCGACTTGATGAATGGCGCGACGTCGTCCGGCAGGCGCAGGAGCTGCCGCCTGTGCTGGCGGCGATCGTCACCCTCGACGCTTGGAACGAGCTATCCGTGTCGCAACACGCGCCCTGGCTCGGCCGGCTGTTGGCCGCGGCGCTGCTGCGCCAGGCGGACATCTCAACCGGTGGCCATCTGGTGGCGGTCAATGTTGGCCTGAAAACCATCTCGGTCGATCGGCGCCGGCATCGTGACCGCGACACAAGGCTGCTGGCGATCGCCCACGGATTGCTGGCTGTCGCCGAGATCGGGCTGAAAGAGCACGACCGGCTGGCACTGGCGCGCACGATGATGGAGCGGAAGATTGCCGGGCGGCGCACATCGTCGAAACTGCCGGAGTTAGTCGAGCTGGTGATGGCAAAGCCATTGGTCTCCGCTGGCATGGTGGCGGAGACGCTCGGTGTCACGCAGCAGGCGGCGCGGCGGATCGTCGTGGAGCTCGGCCTGCGCGAGATGACGGGCAGGGGGAGGTTTCGTGCATGGGGCGTAATCTAAACTAAACTCACGCGTTCAGGCGACGGCCCAGAAGGGAGCCAGCCGGTAACGCGTCCTTTAAAGGCAATCACAACCTTAATCATTTTGTGACAGGAGAGAACGAAAGTAGAATCACCAAGCGATTTGCAGATTTTTGGCGAGAGGTGTCACCATGGCGATGAATTCCACGATCGAATGGACCGACCACACTTTCAACCCGTGGACAGGATGCACAAACATTAGCCCCGGTTGCGACAACTGCTACGCCGAGGCTTGGGCCAAGCGATCCGGTCAAGTGAAGTGGGGTAACGCACCGCGGAAGCGGACGACAGAAAGCTATTGGAAGGCTCCGCATATGTGGCAACGCAAAGCCGCCGAATTTGCGAGCCTGCACGGCCGCCGGCAGCGCGTGTTCTGTGCTTCGCTGGCCGACGTCTTCGATAACCAGGCAGATCCCGCATGGCGTGGAGATCTCTTCAAGGTCATCCGCGAAACACCCTCGCTGGATTGGCAGTTGCTGACAAAGCGCCCTCAGAACATTCAGAAAATGCTGCCGGCCGATTGGGGGAGCAAGGGATACTCGAATGTCTGGCTAGGCTTTACCGCCGAGGATCAATCCCGTTTCGATCAAAGAAAGCGGTTCCTCTCCCTCATCCCTGCTCGCGTCTGGTTTGTGTCCTACGAGCCGGCGATAGGCCCGCTTCGGATATCACATGGCGATCCGCGGCCGGACTGGCTTATCAGTGGCGGAGAAAGTGGCCCGCGCGCTCGCCCTATGGTGAGCCAATGGGCGCGAGACATTATTGCCGATTGTCAGGAATACGATATCGCAGCTTTTCACAAACAATGGGGAGCGCCTGGCAATAATCCGCTTGTGCAAGAGCAAGGAATGTTGCCAGCGCAAGTCAAAGAAGTTGATCCTCATGGCAAAGGGGGAGGACTCGTTGATGGCAGGTTGGTGAGGGAGTTTCCAAAGGGCTGCGAAAAGGCAGAAAGAGCTGCCTGAACTTGACAGCTCTACATGTCGAACGCAACTTAGACTTGGTTGGCATGGGGAGTCGTAACAATCGCCGAATTCGGATGGAAGCTGGGCGGTGAACTGCCGCCCCTTAGCGCTCACAGCGGCGCAAAATTGCGTCTCATCGAGACCTATCTTCAAAATTATTTCCCAGCAACGCTTGTCAGCCACGCCCAGGAGAGGCAGCGCATCACGCTGGTTGACGGATTTTGCGGCGGCGGTCGATTTAGTGATGCCGGCGAGCTTATCCGCGGCACCCCACTTCTCTTCCTGGATGCTGTAAACAAGGCTCAGGAGCAAGCTAACGTTGGGCGGACAAAGTCGCTCACCATCGATGCCGAATATCATTTCGTCGATAGCAAAAAGGACCACATCGACTTTCTGCGCGAGGAGTTGACGAAGGAAGGGCACCTTGCTGCGATCGGGAACTCGGTATTCCTTCATCACGCAAAGTTCGAGGTCGTGTTTCCGGATATCTGTCGCAGGATCGAGCAACGCACGCGGGGCGGAGTAGGGCGCTCGATCTTCCTCCTGGATCAGAAAGGCTATTCGGACGTCGCCTTTGAAACCGTTCGAAAGATACTCCAATTCTCAGCGGGCGAGTGCATCCTCACATTCGCCGTCGGCTGGCTTATCGATTATCTCACCGACAAACCTCAAACCGTTAACCGTCTTGCGCCGATTGAGATATCCGAAGACCAGCTCCGCGAATTCCTTCGTCACAAAGGCGAGCATGGCGGACGTTATGTCATCCAACGTCTGCTGCTGCGGCATATCTCGGGCATGACAGGCGCGAAATTTCAAAGCCCATTTTTTCTTAGATCAAAAGAGGCCCGGAAGGATCTATGGCTGGTGCATCTCTCGAACCACCTGAAGGCCAGGAACGTGATGGTCGACAGCCATTGGCTGATCAATAACCAATCCCTGCACCAGGGGCACGGTGGGTTGGAGATGCTTGGGTTCAATCCGAATCTTGATCCCGGCAATGCTCCGGATTTTTGGTTTGGACCTAAGGACGAGGAAGTCATGAAGGATCGGCTTGCCGACGACTTCATCCGTCGGATCCGCGATACGCATGGTGACGCACCGGTATCTTATGGTGCATTCGTAACATCGATCGCCAACGAGACGCCCGCTCGCCTGAGCGATATCGATAAGGTTACGGCGCTTCTGGTCGATGAGAAGGAATTGGATCTCCGCAATGCGGCGCATTCACCAAAGCGCACATCTTCTCCGATCTATAGAGACACGATAGGCGTCTCTCAGCAAACGCGCTTGTGGCCGGCGCGGGCGCTTTGAAATTCGTGAGCTCGGATAAGGTATCCATCTTCGTGTTCACCCCGACCAACTTGTCAACCTGGTTGAGTTAAAGCTTGTTGAAGATGATATTTCGGCCGGCGTCTTTTCCTTTCTTTTGAGATATTTACACTTTCAGGATTACTGACGATGGAGTTACGGGAAAACGCCGAACGAGTGGCTATAATTGAGTGGCCTGACCCGCTTCGCATCTATTATTTTATGATCCTTGGTGACGACGAGTTGCCAGCTCAGATATCGCCCTTTCAAGGCTTCGGTCGAAATTGGGTTAGTCTGCATTGGGCAATGCGCGCGGTAACGAGCATGCCGGCAGATATCGATGAGCGAACACATGATCCCGCAGATATTGCGGTTCAACGGATCGCAGGAGGTCGGCGCCTCTCGTGGTATCCACTCGATATCGCGGCACTAGAAGAGCTGACTGTTGATCAGCTGCCCGTTTGCTGTGTCCTATTTTCTGGAGCGGGTGACGAAGCCGTCGCTCGGCGAATTGAGGCTTGGCGGGCAAAGGTCAACTTTGCAGCGTTGCACATCAGCCAGTACGACGGGCTTGGCATCTCAGCCCAGAATTTCCAACTCGGACTCTTGCGCGATTACTGCATTAGGAAGCTGCGAGTTGAAGCAAACAACCTTACTGGAAAGCAGTCGCAGATCGTTGCTCAGTCCGACGTCCCTTGGGATTGGCCCGAAACCACATTGGAAAGTTACGACGTCAAAGGTCACAATATCGCAATCCCGAACCATATGGCGATGGCCAGGGTGGGTTATAAACTTCGGCCGTCTGTTCCTTTCGCTTCTGACGATGAGAAGGATTATACTGACGCGATCATAGAAAGCGCTGGAGCAGTCCTCAAATTTCGGCAAGCTGTCGGAAATCACGATATCTTCGCATTGAGCTCTGCCACAAGCGGAGCCATCCTTTTCGAGCCCGCCTTCTTTCGCGGTCTCTACGACAGGCTCCATGTGCAGGGTTTGGAGGGCAAAGCGTTGCGCCGCGCCCTTCGATATTTCCAGAAGCAAAGGGGATTAAGCCCCACGCATGCAGAAGATGACAAAAGGTTTTTTACAACCTCAAAAATGGCCAGAGTTGTCTCTGGAATCCGTGCCGACGAGTTGCGAACCCAAACACTCGCTGTTGGACTGCTGGCAGCACAGACGACGACACCCGTCATCAGAATGACCCCCGCTGTGAACCACGTGTTCACCGCGCTCTCCGACTATGCTCGTAACGTACGGGCCGAGCGGCCCGAGGCTCGACGCAAAGCGCCGCGGCTCTTCGCCGAGATCCAGCGCCAGTTGAGTGCCGCAGTAGGAGAAGAGAGAGTAGATTTCATAAAACGGACCAACGGGCCGCTGAAGATTGTGTCGGACGCTCCTTTGGAGTGGCTGCCAATCGATGACCTTCCACTGTCCTTTCGCAGGGAGTGCTCGCGGATACCAGTAACGCCGGGCAACGTGTTGATGGGACAGCTGTTATCATTCGAGCCAGTCTTCGTGACGGCTTCAGGTTTTCGCAAGGTGTTGGTTGTTTCGTCTTTCGCGCCAACTGATCCGCTTCGAGATCTCCTTTCAGGCTCCATCAATATCATTCGTGATGCCTGGCCAGAGCTCGAACTCGTTCACGTCAAGATATCGAGTGTCGAGGAATTGGAGGCGGCATTGAACCAATTTGATGGGGCAATTTTGATCTTCGATGGTCACGGTGCCCCAAACGATAAAAAGCCGGTGGGAAGGCTGGAAATCGGAAACCAGTCACTTGATGTCTGGAGCCTTCGCGGAAAAGTACGCTGCCCGCCGATTGTCATCCTGAGTGCCTGCGATACGCATGGTATAGACGCATCGAGCCATGCGACTGTCGCCAATGGCTTCATTGTTCTAGGGGCAAGAACCGTCCTCGCCACATTCCTTCCTGTTGATGGCCGGAGATCTGCGATGCTCATAGGGCGGCTGATGCATCGCCTGGCTGAGTTTACGCCTAATGCCGTGCGGGCATATGGACGTGCGATCACCTGGACGGAGATTGTAAGCGGCATGTTGCGCATGTCGTTGGCGACCGAGATAATCAGCGAACTTACCGGGCCGCCAGGTTCCGCCACTTTCGACGAATTGCAGGGGCATGCCAATGTCGAAATAAACGGCCTTGATTCTCATTGGTTTGACAAGCTTATAGATCGCCTCGCCGGTGTGCGTGGCCTCGCGCCAAGCGCGATCCGTCCATCCGTCTTGGCTGCAATCGCTAAGTCAGACACAATCCGCTACACGCAGTTGGGTAATCCCGAAGCGATCATCCTCAGCGATGAGTCATTGATCGAAATTGCTTTGCAGGAAGGTGTTGGGACATCCGACAACTAGAGGTCTGGCTAATCGGAGAACCTAAGCGGCGTTCTACCACGCCGCCGACTTCTTCAGCAAGGCGTTAAGGGCCAGATGCCGCGAGGTAACGATTGCTGCTACTGAAACGGACGGAGCAGTTGAAGACGGATCTCGCCAAAGTTACGGGAACCTTCCGAGCCAACTATGCACTTCTTCCAGAAAAATGCATTATAAACCAATAAGAGATGATCCTTCATTAAAGGAAACGACCTGATCTAGGATCAACAGCGAGGTCGGATAATCGAATGGAAAGCACTCAATTTTAACCAAATCGGTTGAGACAAATGCGCGTTCGTCTCAACAACAGCTAGCCGAGTTGGTTCCCATCGAAAATGTGGTGGCGGAATCCGAGCCGCCGAAACTGGTTATCATGCAGCAGTTTCAGAATTCCGCACTGAAATTTGTTCATCGGCATCTTTGCTGCGAATCAGATTAGCGTTAGAAACATCGCCTTCAGCGATCAACCATCGCTGGTAATACGAGCTGTTTTCGGAAACCAAATCATCGACATAGTGCCCGAGCTTACCCGCTTTAATATCAGACGAACGTGGCTTGTGCATGGTTTGTTCTCCGGTTGACCTGATCATGCTATCAAAATTTTAAGGTTGAGTTAACTTGGAAAACCCGCTGTCCAGCATTGAGTTCCCCGAACTGTTTATCGGAATCGTTGCTCCAGTGGGCGTCGATATCTCGTCTACAATTCGATCGCTATCAGATTTCTTCGTTTCACAGAATTATCAGGTAATTCCAGTCAAAGTCACAGACTATTTTCCAAATATAAAAAGATCTATGAATATAGATTTACCACTATCCAGTGGACCCACAGATATTAGAATTGACGAATACATTAATTTCGGGAATCACGTAAGGTCATTATTTAATGACGACGCTATTTTGGCGGCATACACGATATTTCGGATAACAAGATTAAGGCAAAGGGCGTTTAAACGCGAAGATAAAATTAGTTATTCACGTCGAGTTTTCATTATTCATCAATTCAAGCGCAAAGAAGAAGTCGATTTAATGAGGTCGGTCTATGGACGCGGCTTTTTTCAAATTTCGGTTTACTCGAAGAAGCTCTCTCGGATCGAGTACCTCTCCCGCAAACTTGCTCACGAGCAAAACAGCCCCGATGTAGATTCATTCAGGTCAACAGCTAACAATCTTGTGGTAAGAGATCAAAATGAAACCAGTAATTCACATGGTCAACGCGTTGGAAAAATCTTCCATGACGCCGATTTCATAGTGAACCAGGATGAGCTGGGAAAGGACTCTGTAAAAAAGCAAATAGAACGATTTTGCTTTCTCCTGTTTTCCGCGAATTATATTTCACCAACAAAGATGGAATACTCGATGTTTGCGGCGAAAGCTGCGGCGCTTAGAACTTTGGATCTTTCAAGGCAAGTCGGAGCCGCCATATTTCGGCCTACAGGCGAAATACTAAGCATGGGTTCGAATGAAGTTCCAAAAGCAACAGGAGGGACATATTGGTGTGATGAACCTCCCTTCGATGCTCGAGAATACATCTACGGAGAAGATTCCAATGATCGACGGAAGAAGGAGTTGCTCCGGGAGTTATTCGAGATTAGCAACCCTGGCGGCGATTTTGAGGCGTATTTTGAGTCGAAGCCGATCCGAGACAGTCAGTTTATGGACGCTTTAGAGTATGGCAGGATCGTCCATGCAGAGATGTCGGCCATTACTGATGCGGCTCGGCTGGGGATTCAATTGAAAGATGCAGTGCTATATTGCACAACATTTCCTTGCCATATGTGTGCTAAGCATATTGTCGCGACCGGAATCTCCGAAGTGATTTTTCTTGAGCCTTATCCCAAGAGTTTGGCATTCGATCTGCACTCCGATTCTATTCAGATCGAGGGCGCCAATCGAGGAGTTTTCGACGAATACGATTCAGTGCGCTTTAAACACTTTCACGGCGTTACTCCGAGGAGATACCGCGAACTGTTTGAGCGTTCCTCTCGAAAGCGGAATGGAGTTTTCGTCGAATTTATAAATGGGAACGCGCGACCAAACGTCAATTTCAAGGCACCATTTTATGCCGACCTAGAGTTATTGGTCATTAAGAGCGGAACTCGGGCCCTGAGCGAGATACTAGCCCCGTAGTCTCACTTGTCCGCGCTAGTCCCCAAGCACTGTGAGACTTACGTGTTGCATTCGACGGTTACGGGCAAGGGTTTCGGCGCAGCTTCATGTTGTTTCGATCGTGGTTGAGGGTTCACATCAACGTCTCACGCTCATCAACGCCCCTGTTCAAGATGGTTGCCGGGCATGGACACTAGCATCCCATTTTTGGGGCAGATTTTCAAAGAGGTCAACGGTTCGAGTCCGTTCAAGACCGTCGTCTCGAATGGTTAGACGACTTCCTTACTGCATGTCCGCTGACTTAACATATGTCCCGTTGATCCAGCCCTCTTTTCCCGTCGTGGTGGACTTTACGCGCCACCATTTGCCATCCTTTTCCAGAACCAGCAGTATTGTACCGTTCGCTAGGGTCTCAACCTTCAAATATGCTGGATCGGGCCCCTCGCGGAGGTTTAGGTCTGTAGTCGTCCTTACCCGTTCACGGGATGCACCTTGCATCTGGTTTGCGACTTCTGCGGTCTCATCGAAAATCTTAGGTGACGATGGAACCTCTCTAGCCCCAAGCGGCGAAAGCGGCGACGCCGCTGCCGCATCGTTGTTCTCGCCTTCATCGATTTCGACAGTCCGCGGTTCAGGGACCGCGAGTGCAACCTTCATGGCATCATCGAACGCCATCTGGATGTCCAGATCAATCGACCGGGTGACCGGCGGGTGAGAAAGACTGTTAGATGCAGAGGGGAGGGAGGCTGATGGGGGTGGCTCAGAGTTCTGCCCCGACGGCTGATATGAAGCCGTGGATGACGATTGCGTCGTCGACTTACTCGAAGGGGCAGGCACGCTCCTCGCGCTGCTCGAATAGCTAGGCGAACCATGCTTGGTGGACGTAGCGTTCGCTATAACGACTGCAGCTACAGTCATTCCAACTATCAGCCAGAAGCCTTGGTACGATGTCGCCATGGCCGCGCTAGCTCACGTCAAGTTCGACTTGCTTGAGACGCGTATAGGCATCTACCAAGGCCTGTGGGGGGTTAACCCTAAGCGCATTCGCGCTTTCCGATATGTGCTTGAGGTCAGCCGGGGCTTTCGTGAGTTCCCGCTCAATCTCTGCCCGCTGTTTTGCAATCTCGTTTTTTACGGCCCGTACTGCGCCAGGATCGGTGGGTATCGAGGCGTTGAACACGAATTTCCGTTCGACCGTTCTTGCCCACGTTTCGACGTCATTCGCCAGCGAAGGACCAAAGCCGGGAACGCCGGTGACCGATCGCCGCTGAACATCCCATGCGTTCTCAAAACCATATGATGCTAGGGTTGCCTTCCGGCCTTGGCCGACGCGAGGAATCTTGGCTCGGTCGATCCGGTGCGACTCCATGTGCTTTTCAAGCTGCAGCTGACGTTTCTTCTTTTCCAACACCCCAAGGCGTTCACGCTCTTTTTGTGGGAGACTTGCATGGGCCGAGCCGAGTGTGAGGTAGTGGCTGCGTCGATTCTCGAAGGTTTCTGGCCCCGCCTTGCTCTCCCAGATTTTCCGCTGCTCTTCCCATCCGCTCTTCGCGCCGCTTAGTTCTGCGGTAAACCGTCCCTTGATGTCCATAGATCGAATGGCGACAAATCCCACGCCTACAAGAAGTGCAAAGCCCCAAAATCCGCTAACAGCTGACATGAGATAGAAGGCGACGCACGCGGCCACGGCGGCGGCCGCGACCGCGGCACTCCGCTCCTGGCGCGCTCGATTCCCGGCCACTGAACGGCTGAGGCTATGCAGGGGGCCGATTAACTGCTCCGGATCGGGTGCTCGCGGGGGAGCAGGCATTGTCTTTATTGCCGTCAGAAGCTGTCCGATGTCCATGATCGGTGCGCCAGGTGAGAACTGCGCGGGGAACAGGGAGGTCCCCATCGTGCGCTCGAGTTTGCACCAAGGGCATCCGCTCAGTTGACGCGGGTATGCGTGTGACTTGTCTGCTGAGCATATCGCAAGGCTGGCTTCTGTCGCCTTTAGGAGGCTCAACCACGCAGCGGCGGTCGGTCGACCAGCAGGTTGTCTGCTCGGGGGAAGAAATGCATCCTCGAATGCTTTGCGAACGTCTTCACCGTAATCACCCAGTGCCGGAACGAATGGCGGTGGTTCCATCATCGTTTCAGATTTCCGTGAGCTGTAAGCGAAACGACCTTCCTTGATCGCGGTCTTGATGTCCATGTCGCCTTTTCCGAGGTACCGGCCCGCGAAAGGATGCCGGCCGAGGAAGAGAAGCTGGAATAGCAAGACGGCCAGACCGAAGTTGTCATGGTTTGTATTGCGGTCGACCTTGTCGAAGAGAGTTCCTTGCAGCTCCGGCGGAGTATATTCCGCCACGCCCACTAGGCAACGATATGTGATCCCACTCGCGCGGTATTGGAACGAGTCGCTGTCGATAAGGGAGACCATTGCCTTGTTGGAAACGAGAATGCCCGAATGGTTGATGTCGCCGATTACGCATCCGGTCGAGTGGATGCTGGCAACAGCACTCGCTAAGTTGATCGCTGACCGGAGAAGGAACTTCATATCCGCGGTTGGAAACTCTACCTTGCGGCTTCCGGGGCCATATAGATCATGAACGCTCTTGTAGCCTGCAACCTTTTTCATGGTGAAGCCAACGAACTCGCCCGACGACGACTTCAGGGTGTCGACTGGAAAGGCAACATAGTCCGATTTACGGTGCAGTGACCCGGCGACCATTGCGGCGACCTTATCGCGCCGCTCGCGTGCCTTTCCAGGATTGTAGATTTTGGCCGCAAGTTCTGGCGCTTCTGCAATGTGGTGCACCGCGCCCTCGCCGCCCTTTCCGATCATTGTGCCGAGCGTGAGACGGCGGCCGTCGGACGATACAACCGTCGTCATATCCTCAATCCTAGAACTAGAGATTTATCGTCGTCCGTGCGCTCGCAGACGGCCGCGCTCTCCAGATAATTTTCGAGAGCGGCGGACAGATCCGGATCGCGTGACAGAACTCGCGACGCCTTCAGCGGGGCAAGCATTCGGTTGAAAAAGGGATGGTGCGGAGTCTTTGAGACGTGATCAAGGACCAGACGTTCGATGCCGTCGGAAAAGACGGCGAACTCCTCGACAGTTCCTTCGACAAATGAGACGACCAGCCGCGGCTGCGGATCGTCGGTCACGAACGAAGTCGTCGACGCGTACTCGCCTTGAAAGGGCCAGGACGGCACCTCCCATTCGTCGATGCCCGATCGTTTAAGTGCAATCGCTCCGTCGCCCACGTGTACGGCTACTGCAGAGTCTGGCGCGACGAGAACAGCGACCAAGGTTGCCGCAAAATCGCGGGGTCGGGCGTCCATGGTTTTGGCTTTGGTGTTGATTGCTTCGCGGATTGCGTCCATCCAATCCCATACATCTTCCTCTGTGAGTGAGGACAATGGGGACCGCGCCAGAAACGATCTGCATGCCTTCAAAAAGGCAAAGCATACTGTCTTCGAGCCGATCTCTGCATGAGACGCGCTGCCGGCACCGTCGGACACGACGGCCGCCATGACAGGTCCGTCGTGCGTCAGAAACTCCTTGGCGCACGCGTAATCCTGGCATGGTGTGCCGGTTTTAATGTGTGATGTGCCGATTGACCGAGCTCCGGCCCA
The DNA here is from genome assembly GCF_044772225.1 of Rhizobium sp. NPDC090275. NCBI lineage: Bacteria > Pseudomonadati > Pseudomonadota > Alphaproteobacteria > Hyphomicrobiales > Rhizobiaceae > Rhizobium > Rhizobium sp. NPDC090275. The sequence goes on from NZ_JBIVYL010000006.1 coordinate 50,096, forward strand.
ACGCCAGGATGCACGCATTAGACGGAAGCCCAGCCTTCCGGCGTCGCGGGGTTGGACAACGGCACAGCATCGCCAGGGTTTGACTGGGAGACCGAGCTGAGGGAGCTCGAGAGCCACGAAAAAAGGTCGCGAAAGCGGAGTTCCTTAAGGGCGAGCGGCGCCCGCGCACTGATCTGGCTGAGGATCTCCATGTTGGCTCCCTCAACGCCAACCGCGAAGAACGAGAATGCCTTTTCAGCTTCGCCAGCCTTTACAGCGTTTGCCGCTCCTTGCCAGGAATCCGTCGGGCCACCATCGGTGATCAAGAAAACCCAGGGTCTGTAGTAGGAGATGCCGTTTTGGCGATATTGGTTCTTCCGATCTCTCAGCAGCTGTAGGCCCTGCTCGATTGCCGCACCCATGGGAGTGTCTCCCTGTGATTGCAGCTGGGGGGCGTACCAGGTTTGGACTCCCTGGAAGTCGTTTACGATCGAAACCGGACCGAAAGTGACGATCCCTACTTCGACGCGCTTTGCAGCGAGAGAATCTGCAAACAACTCATCACGAAATTGCACAAGGCCGTCGTTGAGTTCGCGGATCGGCTTGCCGTTCATGGAGCCCGACACGTCCAAAATGAGCAGGCACGGGCACCGAGGCTCAGGATTATCGACGAACTCTGCGCCTTCGAAGGGTTGCTGCTCGAACGGATTGCTCATTGTACTAGTCTCTCCTGCTAGGAATTCAATTCGCGACAATCCCGAAGGCGTCGAGCACCTCCGGCGTGATAGTTCCGGTTACCTTGAGGCGGTAGTCCGTCTGCATAGCCACCAGCGCCGTCTTGCAACTCGGACCGACCTTCCCGTCGATCAGGCCGGAGTAGTAGCCATAGGCCGTAAGCGCGGTCTGGACCTGCATCGCAATGCGTTTGAACTTGTCAGTGTTGCCCGGCAATGTCTTGAGTGGAGCTGCGAGCGCCGCCGCAGCCGGTGGGCTTGCAACCGATGGAGCCGGCGCTGCGGGCGGCGTGTAAACGGGTGCGGGAGCGGTGTAGGTCGGTGCTGGCGCCGTATATGTCGGGACGGATGGCGCGGAGTAGCTAGGCGAACTGTAACTGCGATAGCTATAGCCGCCGCCACTGCTCGACCGATGACTTGAATGGGAGCGATGCGAGCTGTGAGATCTGTGTCCAGCCAACGTGAATATGTGCTTGAGCTTCAGCCGCTCGAGAACCGAGGGCTGCCCGTTTTTCTTAGTGACGAAATCTCCGGGAACGACCGCTCCAGCCTTGGATGGCAGAAAACCCGCCGCGATCAACGACGGAATAAGAAACAACTTTTTCTTCATAGTGAACCCAGCGCAGAAAACCCCTCGTTGTGACTATACCACTCAAAGAAACCACCACAAGCTACGCGTGCGCCACACTTATCGCAAAAATCGAGGTACTTTCGCTTCCAGTCCGAGATGGTTGAAAGCGCGAATGTTCGGTACTGGGTCGGTACCGAGCAGAGCGGAAAGTTGTAGAGTGCGACGGAGATACCTCGCGCCGAGACGATATCGATCGCTTTGGCAATGCCGTCGAAGTCGGTTGACGTATCGTGGAACGAGTTTGCCCAGTTCATGCGGCCGTAGCCGATGCGTTCCATTTGCATGATAGCCCAGACGTCGATGTGACTCAGCCGAGTGAACAGGAACTCTGCCAATTCCGCCAGGCGTTCCTTGTTCTGTTGCATCACAACAGTGCGCAACTCCACGGAAGAACCCGCCTTCAACAAGATGGCAAGGCCGCGTTGAAGCTTATCGAAGGCGCCTACTTTGCCAACGATGCGATCGTGTGTTGGGGCGTCCGCCGCGTAGAGGGGGATTCCCCAGAGGATCTTGTCGGTCCCGATGGAAACAAGACGTTCGACGTCCTCATTGTCCAGATGCTGGCAATTGCTGAGAACATGAAACCTAACGTCCGGCCTCGTGGAAGCGACCGCTTCGAGCATCGAGAACAATCTTTCCTTGTGGAGTAACGGCTCACCGCCCGAGATCCCGATCGTGGCACCCCGAGGCGCGAGGCTAGCGGCCAAGGCAAATTGTGAAAAGAGATCTGCGTGATACTTTTTGGGTGGCTGCGAGCACATCACGCACAACTGATCGCATTGCTCTGTGACCAAGAACGTGTTGTGCGGGCTTGTCGACCTGATCAGCCGGTGAGCAGTGCGACTTCCCGGCAATGCCATAATGACGTCGCCGTCGAAGCTCTCTTCTCCCCTGCGGTAAAGGCCAAGCGAAAATCCGTTATAGTCGTACTCCAGCCTGGAGCTATCGACGTCGATGAGTACGGCATCATGTTCGCCTCCACCCACTCCGGATTGGTTTCGCAGCCTGACGACAAGGGGCTCATCGATTGGAAGCGGATCGATTTCCAGGCGAAGGTCGATCATCGATGCCACCGCGCGAGCGAGGGATCAAAGTTCGGGACGCCAGCCCAGATCGCCATAGATTTTCGGACTTTGGGATCGTCTGAATAGATCATCGCGAAAATCTTGTCGAACATCGCAAAATGGCGCTGACAGAAATCCGTCTGGTGTTTAGGCACATCGATACGGCCGTAGCGAGAGAGGTCGTCCACGAGGTCGACGCCGCAAAATGCCTGGTAGGCGCAATGCACGCAATCCGGATGGAAATTGTTCGACGCCTCTTGATTGAGTGCGTCTATCGTCGCCGTCGACATCCCGTTGAAAACGTCACCCATTGACAGGTCGAACTGCCCGACCCTGCTAACCATCCGCGCCTCATCCGTGGGATATATTTTGCCATCGTGGTCGATGACCACATATCCATGACCAACAACATTTGGATTACGCAGATCGACGTGGCCATTGTGCCCGGCGCGCAAAATCCGCCGCAGGCAGTGGACGAAGTAGTATTCTTCGGCGGGAGTTTCGGCCCTCCAATTGTATTCCACGAGCTCGTCGATGAACCGTGAATGATAATTGTTCCAGATCGACGAGGAGGCATGGGCATCGTACCGCTTGCGAGCAAATCCCTGAAAATTGACTGGGCGGAGATAGATGGAGTGCATTCCCCTGGAGGTATAGGCCTCGATAACTGATTTTGGATCTGGGGGACGATGCGGATTGATTGTCGGCAACGCGCTCACCTTGCCGTTGCCCAAACGCGCGATCGCGGCGTCAAGATTGTTTACGAACTGCGCGGTCCGCCGAGACTCGAATGTCCGTTGAAACTCATGCGTTGAAACATCGCCGTCGAGCGAGGTGCTCACGAAAACGTCCGGGAGCGAAAGGAAGTCCCAGATCTCGTCGGTCAAGTTCTGCAAATTCGTGCACACGACGAATTCGCATTGATCAAATCTGGAGCGGCAGAAATCCCGGATCCTCGAAAGTATATCGAGGCGTAAAGTCGGCTCTCCGCCTTGGAACTCGATCTTCATTTTTGGTGCGGAGATGCCTCCGAGAAATGCGATCACAGCTTCGACTGTGTCAGCATTCCAATCGAAACCAGGAGTGTTCTCGTTGACGCGCGACACCTGGCAGTACCCGCAGGCTAGATTACACCGGAGTGTCGGGACGAGAATTATGTAATCTAAAGGTCCGGGCACATACAGCCGGCTTGCAAACCTGAACTCGAAGCCCGCATAGGCGAGGTCACCAGGCTCCTCGAAAGCGTGACCGCCGCGGAGTAGAAACTCTCTATCGCTACCGCTTAACGTGTCGCTGACGTACCGCGACAGAAAGTCTTCATCCGATTTGAAGTACCCGCCAGCGTCATCGGCGAAGAAAAAGCCTCCATCGGCTGCAGGCTTGAATTTGAGCGGAAAAACGGTCAAGCGCCGGTCACTCCGGCAATCAGCGCGGAGCGCAATGGAAGGGTCTCTGCATAGATTTTCTGTCGGTACAGACAGAATAGAAAATCCCGATCGAGACCCGAGGCCGGAGGCGCGTCAGCCTTGGACAGAAGCACGAACCCTTTGCCCATCTCTAGCTCGATGTCGGGTTGTAGGTACCTGAAACGAACGATCGTGTCGGAGAGATAGGGAAGGAACTGCGGAGGGATTTCTATTCTGAGTGGAATCGATTGCATTTTGGCTGTCCGACTTGTCTCTGGACACTAGAAGGTTGTGCTTCCCCAAGCAACAGCTAGATTTTGCATTCCTATTGAATGTTGTCGACTACGGTTTTCATGCAGGCGTCGAGTGTTCCGACCTCTCTTTTCAGCAACTCGGTCCATTCGCCATCATCGAAACTGTAGAATTGAACAAAACACTTGTTGGCGTTGTAGTCGCCCCACTGCGAGGTCATCAATTTGCTTCCGACCTCGTATCGCAGTTCGAGCGAAAGGTTGTCCTCGCCGCCCACCGGAGCATTGAACACTTCGCCAGTCCTGTTGTCGGCCACATACACGAACGAGCAACTCGTCCCACACCCGATCTGAATGACCGAGTACTCTCCGGCAAAAGTCGGCCCATCCGTCATGCCGTTCGTGATGCGGGTTCTGTACATGCTGAATTTGCTGTCGCGGCCGGTGAAGTCGGGAAAATTTCTTGGGCCGTCATAAATTCGGAAAACGGGCAGTTGCGATGGCTTGATACGGGCGAGGGAAATGGCCGGCTTGGCAGGTGTGGCTTCTACCGCCGGTGCCCACGAGACCGATGTGTATCGGGAATCCAATACTCGATCAGTTCCCGTTGATTTCTCCAGGTATTCCCTTGTCGCTACGGTTACCGATCGCAACAGTGCAGCCGATCCAGTGTAATAGTATGCCCTTTCACCGTATCGATTGCTTAGCCTGCCGAGGGCAGCGCGATCAATTGACGTTACGAAACGCACGACGTTTGTGCTCGAGGTTACGTCATAGAAGGAAGAGAAATTGATTGCGCCTGATTGGTCGGCGCCTACAGGCGTAACTTGCTTGTAAAGAATGCCGTTGCTGGACGTTCGCGACCTGATATCCGTCAAGGTCGTCCGGCCAAAGCGAAAATCACCGAAGCCAGCAGACGGCCCATTGTCATTGCCTGCCCAACTTTCCTCAAGAGCAACGATCCTGCTGGTTGAGATATCAAACGTTGCGGCTAACTCAGCGCCGCTCGCCAGAAGATATCTATTGGTCGTGTAACCTGCGGAGGTCTTGGTCTCCTTTGGATTTCCGAAGGGCCAAAGAGCGGCTTTGTCGTTTCCCGGGGTAAGGTCTTCTATTGCTTGAGCATGGCCGAAGAGGGGGAAGGCTACAGCCACCGCGGCAGCCAGCGCAGCTGCCGCCAATTGCCGTACCGGACCTACTTTCATGCAAGTAACCTCATGGAGATGCTGCTATGAGCTATTTGCGCCCGATGCGGCATTGGATGCCGAAACGAAACCACGAGAACACCGAGCTTGCAAGACTGGTTCGCATGTACAACTTCCGCGCATCGAAAAAAGCAGATTCGACCAAAGGAGCTTTCACCTGGACTTTACTGGGACGCGCCGTGTCTACTCTCGGCCCATCCCTTCATTATGTCGGGCGGATCATAAGGAATCCGCGACAATGAAGCGATCTGTGCCCTCGATCGTCCAGCAATGAGATACGATTGCTTGGCCATAGCCTCGTTCATCCGCCTAACATCTGCGGCTGTTAAGTGGTCCGTATGAACGCCCCGAGTGTCGCAATAGCCGACTGCAACGTCTGGCGCGATTGGCATGAATTGCACCCTACGCGGACCTGGTGTGCCGTCACGTGAACTGACCAATGCGTCTCCGCTCATATCGTCACCGAGAATGAACGATGTCCGAGGCGGCGCCACGTAGATGACCAACCCTAAGCTTCTGAACTCCTCCAGCATTACGGGGGGCATCGGGTCAGCCTGCGAAGCGATGCGGGCGTTTTTCATCTCACGCAGAGTATCCTCCCGATCCTCTTCCCAGGCCCGGATATGCTGAAGCCACTGCTGTTCTGAAGCAGTCGCCTTCAATACGGCCAGAAAGTCGTCAGGTTTAAGAAAGCGCTCGTGCCAAGCCACAGTCCGTTTCTGAGCATGGTAGATGTAGATGTGCCAGAGGTCCCAGTGGGTCCGATTCATGATTGGCGTCATGCCGTGCCGAACTATATCGAGAAACTGCTGAATGAATGGCGCCGCAAGGGTTTCCAGTCTGCCGAACCAATGCTCAATTGAATGATCGCGCGAACCCATTTTGTCGACGATCGTATATAAGTGGTCCTCAACGAAAAGGTTCGATGGTTTTGTGATTCGAACGTCGCCGATGTCCATACCTCGGCGCCAAAAGTGTAAGCCGCCAATCTCGCTGGCGAAGTTTCGTTGCACCATCTGTGGAACGTAATGGTGACGATGTGGCGCGTTGTTCGACATATACCGAAATCTCAGAAAACAGAACGACAATATTTGTTTATATCCGACAACTATTCAAGTTTTATGCTTCTTTGGGTAGAATATAATGTTGAAACGATTCTAAGGGTTGAGATTTTATGGTTGGAGAAAAGAAGCCGACGCGCGAGAGCGTCGAAAAGATACTGGCCGAATACGACCGTATCGGAGACGGTCCGTTCCTAAATAAGTATGAGAAGGGTTACGCTCCAGACAGGTGGCTGCTTCGTGTCAACGGCAAGCTTTATCCCATGAAGGCAATCTGGGTTGCCGCCCACATGCCTAATGCAGACCCCAGCAGGAAGGACTATCGGCAGGGGATTCTCCATCTCCGGAAGCTAGGTTTCTTTGATATCGTGCCCAAGGATGATCCCAAACGATCGCCGATTGAGCTACCCACGCGGGAGAGTGTCGAAGCGGCAATGGGAGAATACCGTGAGATCGGTACCAAAGCCTTCCTCGATAAATACACCGAAGGGTATCAGCCAAAGTCGCGCTACATCCGCGAGGGTGGCATCGATTATCCGCTGAAGGCTCTGTATGGTGCCGCACACCAGCCGACCGCAAACCACCGGCATTACGGCTATAAGAATGCCGAGGAGGACATGCGCGCGCTTGGCTTCGAGGTCGTGATCAATCGCGGTAAGGTGCCAGAATTAGAGGGCTCCCCCGATGTTTACCCGTCTGTTCAAGAAGGGAAGCGGATCATCAAGGAAATTGGAATCATCCAGAGAAGTAAGGCGATCGTCAAGCTTGCTAAGGATTCCAGAAAACCCTTGGTCTGCGAGGTCTGTAACTTCGATTTCGAAAAAACCTACGGCACCCATGGTAAGGGATTCATCGAAGCGCATCACGTTGATCCGCTTTCAAAGCGTGAAGGCGTGAACGCTCCGACAGGGGTAGCAGATTTTGCAATGCTCTGCGCAAATTGCCACCGCATGGCGCACTACGGCCCCCGATGCTTGAGTGTTGTTGAGCTGCGGGCGCTAATAAAGGCCAACGGGACGTAGTTGCCGGTAAGTTCTCTTGTGGTGTGTTGATGGCACAAGGGAATACCACCACATTCATTCCCCAGAACAACAGAGCTTATGGCGGCTTTGCAACTGCCGTCATTTACGGCCGCTGCATCCTCTTCTTCTCTGAAATTCAGACAGATAGCGTTTTGCGAGGGAAGGGGCGACGGTTCGATCCCCTTCAAGAACACAATCTCAGTGCGTTGAAATAGCGGCAGAAGGCAGCAAAACTGCAATCAATCTATATTGGAGTCGATGTCGGCAATTTGGACGTCATTGTGATCGGCTGCCGGTCTGGTAGTGGCGTAGACCTGCTCAAGCGTCATCATGTTGTGAAGATCAACCAACATTGTTGCTGAATAGCCGAAAGCGCCCGGCGTCAGACAGGTTTCGGCGGCGGCTGCCGCTGCAGCGGCAAGTAGCGTATCGGGGTCGTCGCCTCTTAGCAGACCAACCAGCACACTGGCGATGAAGGTGTCGCCGGCGCCCAGCGTATCCACCGCATCGACGGGCTGAACGGGGACCTCGAAAAGTCCGGCCTCGCCGATGAGCAGCGCGCCTTCGCCTCCCCGTGTTACCAGGCTCCACTGCGCCCCGTGGTCTCGAGCAGTCCCCGCAAGCGCTACGGCCTCTTGTCTTGATAGGCCACCACCCGAAAACGCTAACAGGAAGCAATGCGGTGCTACAGTCGCCACCCGGTCCAGGTGGTGGACTGTGGCAAGGTCATAGGACACTTTTGCTTTTGCGGCAAAACGGGGAAGCCAGGCATCTACATGGCTCGAGCGACCGGTGTGAACGGCATCGAAGTCACCGATCCGTGCCAAGTCACCAGCATTGGGGGCGATAATCGATGGACCGAGATTGGCGCCCACGAATACCCGGTCTCCATCTTCGGTCTCGATCACGCAGTACGCCGTTTGACCCTCAGCGGTCCTCATCAAGGAGGTATCGACGCCCTCGGCGTCAAGTGAAGCCCTGATCAACCGCCCCGCATCGTCATCACAGACTGCACCGATGTACGCTGTCTCGGCCCCGGCGCGCTTAGCAAAGACTGCGTGGTTTACGCAATTTCCACCAGGATACATCAGGCCTTGGTCGCGATAACAATCAACGACATTGTCACCAAAGGCTAAGATTCGAACGGGAGCGAACATCAACGATCCTGAGAGAGTAATGAGAACGTTCTCATTTAGGGCCGATTGCTTAGTATTGCAAATTCTTTGTTCTGCGCGGGAGTTTTGATGGTCGTTTTAGACGCGGGAAACAGAGCCGCGTACGATCAACTCGGCCGGCATAAGGACAGTGCGGCTTGGGTATTCTTCGCCACGTATCCGCTCGAGCAACATGCGGGCAGCAGCTTCACCCATGGCCAGTCGCGGCTGGGATACGGTAGTGATGCCGGGGCGCAGGAAACTCATCCAGTCGAGGTCATCGAAGCAAACTAGCGACAGATCCTCCGGTACAGAAAGCTTCAGCATCGTAAGCGCGCGCATGGAGCCCTCTGACATGGTGCCGTCGGTCGTGAAGAGTGCCGTTGGTGAATAAGGGCTGGTCATGACGGGGGGAACAACGTCCTGCGCCGCCTGGGCGGAGTAGCTGCCGGCGCGCATGATAAGGCGAGGGTCGACGGTCAGGCCAGCGATGCGATGGGCACGAATGTAACCAAGAAGCCTCTGCCAGCTTGGATAAAGCGTTTCACTTTCGATCGGATCGCCGGCGATCGCATGGCTCACGAAGTCGTCGAGGGTCATGAAATTCTCATTGACAAGTTCCGCGACGATGCCGATACGCCGGTGGCCTTCGCCAATTAGATGGCGGACGGCCTGTTCGGCAGCTGCGATATTGTCCGTCGCGACCCGGTCGACCATAAGCCCGCCGACGGCGCGATCAATCAACACAAGTGGCATGCCCATAGCTTTGATATTGAATAGGTGGCGAGCCTTGCGCGTATCGATTGGCGTAACGATCAGCCCGTCGACCTGCTTTTGTGCCAAAAGCTCGACGGCGTGGACTTCGTGTGCCGGAATTTCGTCGCTATTGGTGATCAGCAGGCCAAAGCCGTTAGCATCTGCGACGTTGGAGATGCCACGGATGACGGAGGCGTAGAACGGGTTCTGAATATCGCCGGCGACCACACCGAGCGTCCGCGTCTTTCCGGTGATCAGGCTGCGGGCGAGCGCGTTCGGTCGGTATCCGAGATCTTGCGCGGCCTTAAGTACCTGCTCTCTTTTCTCCTCGCTGGTATATCCGTAATGTCCCAGCACGCGGCCAGCCGTCGCGGTCGACACGCCTGCGGCCCGCGCGACATCAGCGATCGTCGCCTTGCTCTTAGAGCTCATAGCTCATTCCTTCTCACAATAACCGATCAAAGCAGAGAAAAATCTGATTATCGGATGGCAACGGAAAGCGACCGTCATCGAAGCTCTAGAAGCATTCGAGGCCGATTTCAACGAGACGATCGAGTAATTATAGCGATGCAGCGCTTGACGAGCTGCCAATCTCCGTGTCTGATATGTGAGAACGTTCTCGCCGATGGATTTCCTATGGCAGGGAATGAGGGAACGACAACGATGGGAAAATGCCCATTCAAAAGGAGGGTTTAAATGCTGAAGTCATTGTTTACCGGATGTGCTCTGGCAGCCATGCTGTCTTGTCCAGCATTTGCCGATGTTATTCCTGCCCTGCACGACGCGCTGCCGGCGCAGTATAAGGAAAAGGGCATCAAAGCCGCTGTATTCAACGATTGGGCACCTGACGAATTCACCGATGCCGACGGGCAGCTGAAAGGTTGGAGCGTTGATATCGCGAAGGAGATCGAAGATCGCCTCGGCGTTCCCTTCACCTTCGAAGGCACGAGCTTTGACGCGATCATCCCGGGTCTGATGGCTAAACGGTTCGACGCCGGCTTCTCCTCTTTTGGCACCACGGCCGAACGCCTGAAGACGATCGACTTTGTGTCCCAGCGCAAGATCGGCACCTCGCTCGCCTATCCTGCAGCCAGCAAGCTCGACATCAAGAATACCTCCGAAGTCTGCGGCCTGACGATCGCTGTCCTGAACGGTTCCTGGGACCTTGACCTGATGGAAAAGCTCAACGCCAACGAATGCAAGGATAAGCCGGTCACCGTACAAACCCACGGCACCCAGGCGCAGGCCGAACTCGCTGTACGCTCCAATCGCGCCCAGGCTACGGCCGCGGCCTCGGTCAAGCTAGCCTACATGGCCAAGCAGACCGGCGACATGAAGGTGTCGGAACTCGTGCTTGCGGCTGTCAATAGCTGCATTGGCGTACGCAAGGGCGATCCGCTCGGGAAAATCATGACCGATGCCATTCAGTCGATGATCGACGATGGCTCTTATGAAAAGATCATGACCAAGTGGGGCATCAACGACTCTGGTGTTCTGAAAAAGGCGCTCCTGATCACCGAAGAACACCCGGCAGATCTCTAACAATCAGCGCCGGCCATCTGTTCTTATCGGATCGGCCGGCGCTTGCCACTGCAGAAAGAGCCTCCATGTCCGACCACCCGAACCGCCCCTCAATCCACGAACTCAAGCCAATCGCTGTACCCAGGGTCGGTCATTGGCTCGGCGGCATTCTTCTCGCGGTGTTCGCCATCATCTTCCTGCAGGTGCTGGTAACCAATCAGAACATGCAGTGGAGCGTGGTCGGCCAGTACGTGCTGAACCCGGCTATCCTTTCTGGCCTCGGTATGACACTTGTCCTCACAGTGCTCGCCATGGTCATCGGGCTTGCGATCGGCGTGCTGCTGGCGATCATGCGCCTGTCGTCAAGCCAGGTATTCCAAGCGGCGAGTTGGGCCTGGATCTGGTTCTTCCGCGGCGTGCCGCCACTGGTGCAGATGATCTTCTGGTATAATCTGGCGCTTCTGTTGCCGGAGGTCTCAATTGGGATCCCCTTTGACGGACCCAAGCTCTTTTCTTGGAATACAAACGAGCTGATCACGCCGTTCAGCGCCGCGATCATGGGACTTGCGTTCACCGAAAGCGCCTATGCTGCGGAGATGATCCGCGCCGGTATCCAGGCGATCAACGCTGGCCAGACCGAGGCGGCGGCAACACTCGGCTTGACACGGGGCCAGACGCTACGCCGTATCGTGCTACCCCAAGCGCTGCGCATCGTAATCCCGCCCATCGGTAACGACACGATCTCGATGCTGAAGTTCACCTCTCTCGTCTCCGTGCTGGCCCTGCCGGACCTGCTCTATTCCGCACAGATGGTCTACGCACGCACCTACCAAACCGTGCCGTTGCTGCTCGTCGCGACAATCTGGTACCTCGTGCTGACGACTATCCTTACCGTGGTGGAACACGCCGTTGAGCACAGGCTGAAATCCGAACATAACACCGACACGAAGAAAGCCGTTGGCTTCTTCAACTTATTCGGGCGCCAGCAGGAGGCAATCTGATGAGCGGGAAGACGAATAGCGAACCGCTGTTGAAGGTCGAACGCCTTTACAAGAGTTTTGGCAATCTCGAAGTGCTCCGCGGTATCGATTTGTCCGTCAATCGAGGCGACGTCACCTGCATCGTTGGCCCTTCCGGTTCGGGCAAGAGCACGCTCTTGCGTTGCCTGAACTATCTGGAGAAGCCGACTGGCGGCGCGGTCTTCCTGCATGGCGAGCCGGTCGGGGTCCGCTGGAAGGGCGACAAACTCTACGAAATGAACTTCAACGAACTTGCCCGCCAGCGCCAGCGCATGGGAATGGTGTTCCAAGGGTTTCATCTATTTCCGCACAAGACGGCTCTGGAGAACGTGATCGAGGCGCCGATGCTTGTGAAAGGTGTCTCGCGCACCAAGGCGACAGAGGAGGCCATGGTGCTTCTCGAGCGCGTCGGCATGAAGGAACGCGCGGGCTATTATCCCGCACAGCTCTCAGGCGGTCAGCAGCAGCGCGCCGCGATCGCCCGGTCGCTGGCGATGAAGCCGGATGTCATGTTGTTCGACGAGCCAACCTCTGCTCTTGATCCCGAGCTTGTCGGCGAAGTGCTGGCCGTTATGCGCCAGCTGGCGAACGACGGGATGACAATGGTGGTCGTCACCCATGAGATGGGGTTCGCCCGGGATGTCGCCGATCATTTGGTCTTCATGGATGGCGGTGTCATCGTCGAGCAGGGCAAGCCAGTCGATGTGCTGACCCGTCCGCAGCATGACCGCACCAAGTCCTTCCTGGCGCGCGTGTTGGACGACGCCTGAAGCGTCGACCAGCCGGAATTAGCCAATTGTGTCCGCGAGCGCAGAGGCGGTAAAGAGATCGAGATGCGCTCCGCCATTGTTCTTGAAGATGGTGATCTCGTCGGGTGACGTCCGACCGGTGGCTTTGCCCTGAACGAGTTCGAAGAGGTCTCCTCTTACCGCGTCCCAAGTGATGGCTCCTGAGTCAACCGCTTGAGAGAGATCGCCGCCGCCCGTCATATTATTGCGGCTGTCCACGAAGATCGTTCCGCGCGACAGGGCTTCATCATCGGCCTCCCGTAGGGTCGGGAGATAGGCGCCGACGAGATCAAGATGAGCGCCAGGCCGTAGCAATGCGCCCTTGATCAGCGCCTTGTCCGACATGGTGACGCAAGTAACGATATCGGCGCCACGCACGGCGGAGTCGAGATCTTCGGTAACGAAAATGTCGATGCCTTTTTGCCGCAAGTGATCCGCGACGGCTGCAGCTCGGGCGGGAGTCCGGTTCCAGATGATGACCCGCTTTAGCGAGGGACGGGCGGCAAGATGCGCTTCTGCGAAATAAGGGGAGAGGGCCCCTGCGCCGACGATGAGCAGGTCCTCGACGTTATCACGGGCGAGAAGCATTGCGCCAAGCGCGGAGTCCGCTGCCGTCTTGCGTGCGGTCATCGCTGCGCCGTCGGCCGCCAGGCGCGGCGCGCCGGTTGCGCCGTCGAATAGGGCCACCAAGCCTTGTACGGCGGGCTGCGGCGGCTCGAGGGACGCGTTCCGCGCAAAGACGCCGACCATCTTCACTACGATCGGACCGCCTGGCGCCCAGCCGGGGAGAGTGACGAACTGCCCCTCACCATTGGTGGGATCGGATTGCACGACGACCTCGCAAGCCGGCATGGGACCGAGATGCGCCTTGCGCAACGCTTCAATGAGGACTGGCCAGGACAGGGCCGCATGGACGGCATCGGCGTCGAAAACCTGCATGTGAGGAGCCTTTCAGGTCTTGATCGTGTAAGTAACGAGGTTGCTCGGCGTGATGAGCTGGGAGAGGGCTAGAGGTCGGCCGTCGGCGTCCGTCACAGTCTTTTCGATCCGATAGACTGGCTGCGATGCGGTGACAGACAGGATGGCGCGCTCGGCCGGTGCTGCAAAACCGACATCGATCTGCCGCTCCGCATGGGCTGGAATGACGCCGGCCTTATCACGCAAGGCAGCGAAGAAGGACTGGCCGGCGGCGACAGGCGCGACGACTTCTGGAAAGCGTGCCGCGTCGAACCACAGCGTCTCCAGCGTCATCGGCATGCCGTCGTTTTCCAGCAGACGATCAAAGCGGATGAGGGAGATGGCACCGAGCCGCTCCCGCACGGTTGGCGCATCGGGCTTGTCATCGCATAAGAGGATGCGATGCCCGGCCTTGCGCCCCAGACCATCCATCGTTTCGGAAAACCCGGAAAGCGAGACGAGCGTCTGGCGCACCTTGCCTGGCAGGACGAGCGTTCCTCGCCCCTGCTGTCGCTGCAGTCGGCCGGCTTCGCAAAGATCGCCGATAGCCCGCCTCAGCGTAATGCGGCTGACGCCATAGAGCGCCATCAGCTCGGGTTCGGGCGGCAGAAAACCACTCTCCGTGAACTGGCCAGCGTCTATGCTGGCCAGGATGGAGCGCCGAACCTGTTCGTAAAGGGGTAAGATGTTTTCCTGGTCTTCCATCCGTCCCCGATCCGGTTGTCTCTGTTCAGTAAGTGATCTTCTTCATGTAGCGGCGCGCCTCAAGCATTTCATGGCTGCGCAGCTCAGCGACCTTATAGGCGAAGCGCCACAATGTGTCGAAGAAGATCAGCGGCACTAGATTGCCGCGGAAAGCTGGGTCGATGCCCTCGAGATCGAGCGTTTCGGCGTCGAGCACCAGGATGTTTTCCGCCGATCCAAAGCGATGAAGGAATTCGTCGGCGCGCTGCTCAAGCGGCCGCGTGCTGTCGACACCCTTGAGGAGGATGAAGGAGCGATTCTTGTCGAGGACCTCGAACGGTCCGTGGAAGAACTCATTGGCATGGATCGCTTGGCTGTTGATCCACTGCATTTCCATCAGCACGCAGATGGCGAAAGAGTAGGCTGCGCCGTAACTCGCGCCACTGGCGACTGTGTAGATCACGTCTTCCTTGGCAAAGCGCGGTGCAAAATCCGCGAAGATCGGTGCGAAGGTCTCGTGCGCCTTGTCGATAGCCGGCTGAAGCTTCTGCAGGCTGTCGATCAGAGTTGCCGTCAGATCCTTACCGCCGGTCTTGGCGACCAAGCCGATGACAAGTTGATAGATGCGCGAATAATTGCTGTTACCAGCATCGATCGGCACGCCGGTGGTGTAGGGGGCTTCGAAGTCGACGATGTAATCGACCGCCTTTGCGAGCGGCGAGGCTGGCTCGACCGTCAGGCCGATCGTCGTCGCACCATTCGAGCGGGCGAACTCTGCCGCAGCCGTGGTCTCCTTTGTGGTGCCAGTCATGGAGCACAGGATAACCAGCGAACCCTTTCCGAGTGAACGCGGCGCCCGCGCCGTGAACTCCGCCGCATTGTAGACGTCGGACGGCAGCGGGGAATGCTGGTCTAGCAGAAACTTTGCCGGGTGCATGATCGACAGCGAACCGCCGCAGGCAATGAAGAATACATGCTTTACGCTGCCCGCATCGATCGCGGAAAGGGCGGCGCGGACGCCGGAGTCGAAGGTGTCGGGGAGGGCCATTGGGGTTGCCTTTCAATAGGACGTTATAATACGTATTATATAAAATCATCTCGTGGTCAACTGTCTTGACAGCTCGGAGAATTTTTTGCGAACGTTCTCACATTATATCAACACCGGCAGGAATGGACGCAGCTATGGCTGACATCTACGACACTCTCGTTATCGGCGGCGGTATCATTGGCGCGGCCGCCGGCCAGGAGCTGACGGCGGCCGGATTTAGGACGCTTCTAGTCGAGCGCGGTGACTATGGGTCGGGGACATCGAGCAAGACGTCGCGCTTGCAGCATTGCGGGCTCGGCTATCTCTCGGCTGCCAGCAGCTCCATCACCGCCTTCCTGTCGCGGCCGCGCGATGCGATCGAGTGCTTTAGCCTGATGCGCCGCTCGATGCAGGGTAGGGCGGAGTTCGTCCAGGCAGCGCCGGAGCGGGTCAAGCCGGTGACCTTCATCGTGCCTCTGACAAAAGAAAACGCTATTCCGCGGTGGAAGGCTTGGCTTGCCTTTCGCCTGATGGCGGCGAGCGACGGCGGCAAAGTTCCGCTCGATCTTCGCTTGCTGCAGCCGACAGAGGCGCGTGAGCATCCTGCTTTACAAGGGATGGCTGGACTCGACGAGATTGGCGGGGCGATGATGTTCACCGAGTACCAGTACCGATGGCCCGAGCGCATCGTCGTCGATGCAGTCATGGCGGCGCGAGCAATGGGCATGGAAGCGTTCAACTACACCGCGGTGACTGGCCTGCGCCGCCTGGGGGATCTCTGGCAAGCAACACTGACCGACGATAAGGGATCGCGCGAGGTCACGGCGCGTGCGGTGGTCAACTGCGCCGGTGTATGGGTAGACGAGATGATCGCGATTGCCGGCAAGCCGGAATTGCGCCGCAATACGGGAGAGAAGGGCACGAACATCGCCCTACGCCTGCCAAAGGCTCTTGCCGGCATGGGTTTCGAGACCGTGACGCCAAGCGGTTCCCCTTTTTATCTAATTCCGTGGGGCGACTTGCACTATGTCGGCCCGTGGGACTCGAAGTCGGATGGCAATCCGGAAGGATTCCGTGCGAACGATGCGGAGATATCCGCCATCCTCGATCAGCTCGGCCGGTTCTTTCCGGGCTTTGGTCTGTCTCGCAGCGATGTTCTTTATTCCTGGGCAGGCGTGCGCCCGCGCAGCCTTGGTGTTGATGGCAAGAATGCATCATCAAGCGTACGGGAGCACGATCTGAGTGATTCCGGTTTGCCGAATTTCTTCACATTCACGGGTGGCCTGCTGATGACACATCGCGATGCCGGCAGGCGCCTCACCCGCGCGGTTGGTCGCCGTTTGTCGCCGTCGCTGCGGGCGCCTTCGTCCAATTACTCCGCACCTGATTCCACGAATTTGGAAGATGTGAACGAGGCATCAATAGCACATGCCGTAGGCAGTGAGCAGGCGCGGACGCTATCCGATATCTTGCGTCGGCGTCTGTCTGTTGGATGGGGACCCGACCTTGGCATGTCTCAAGCGCGCGCCGCCGCAGACCTAGCCGCGCCACACCTCGGCTGGTCTCCTGCGGAAGCGGCCGCCCAGTTGGCGGCCTTTATAGACGAAGCGCGCTGGGAATTCGGTCTCGACCCGGAGAAAAATTCCACTCGGTGAGCATGAAATCGTTCTCAGTTTCCACCAGAGTTTTTTGCTCTTCACTGTTATCCAGGCCTGCTGACATTAGCTCTACCTATGTTCCCCGGTCGCTGCGACGCTACGCCTGAAGCGAACACTGCAATTTGCAAGGGAGGATGGACTGGTGACGAAACTGCAGCCGACGACACTGCCACTTGAGTGAACCGTAGCACTTTCAGGAGAAATCGTCGAAGTCGATAGGTACTGAAAAGCCCACCTTGACGCGGTCCATGACCACCATGGTCTTGAAACCCTTGATGTCGGGGTTCTCGTAGAAGAACTTGCGCGTGAAACCTTCGTAGTCCTCCATGCTGCGTGCGGTTACGATCAGCACGAAGTCAGAGTCTCCGGTCACGTAGTAGCCGTTCATGACCTCCGGGGTCTGGCGGATCGATTGCTTGAAGCGGTCGACGATGTCGGCGCGTTCGCGCTCCAGCGAGACCAGGACCAGCATCGCGATGGGGCGTCCAATCGTCTTTGGTTTAACAATCGACACATCGGCTTCGATCACGCCTTCCTCGCGAAGACGCTTTACCCTGCGCTGCACGGCTGTCGCCGAAAGACCGACGAGTGTGCCCAACTCTTCGGTGCTGTAGCGGTTATGGGATTGGAGGATGCTGAGGAGCCGAGCATCAAGTCGATCAAGCTGCATAGGATTTCTCGCAGGTCTCCGTCGTCTGTCAGCCAAAGAAAGCAGGAATTCTGAGCAAAGACAAGCAATGTTGCTGAATAACAGCGCTGCCCTGCACATAAGCTTCTTGGCAACAGAATAAAACAAGAGGGGCGAAATGTTGAACGCGATACCGACAGCAGATCGTGCATTGAAGCGGTTGGGAGATGCCACCTTGCTCCGTGATCGGTCGTATGTTGACGGCGTCTGGGTTGGGACGGCGACATCGACGAGCGTGCTCGATCCGGCGACAGAGGAAGAAATCGCGCGTGTCGCAGACTGCGACACGGCGCTGCTTGGTCAGGCAGTGGATGCCGCCGAGCGAGCATTCGCCAGTTGGCGCGATCTTCTGGCGCGTGAGCGTGGAAAGCTTCTCCTGAACTGGGCCGGGCTCATCCGCGAGCACGCTCGTGACCTCGCCATCATCCTGACGGCGGAGCAAGGCAAGCCGGTTAGCGAGGCGGAAGCCGAAATCCTTTATGGCGTCAATTTCATCGAGTGGTTTGCGGCTGAGGGCGAGCGCGCCTACGGGGAGACCATTCCCGCACACAAGCCTTCGAGCCGGCTCTTCGTCTCCATGCAGCCTGTCGGTGTCAGCGTTGCCGTCACGCCGTGGAATTTCCCAAGCGCGATGATTGCACGCAAAGCTGCCGCGGCTCTTGCTGCCGGGTGCCCTGTCATCGTGAAGCCGGCGGCCGAAACGCCGCTTTCGGCACTTGCGCTTGCCGAGCTTGCGCACCGCGCCGGTTTTCCGGCCGGCGTATTTCAGGTCGTTACCGGTGACGCGGTGCTTCTAACCGATGCATTGCTTGCCGAAGAGAGGGTGCGTGCGTTCAGCTTCACCGGCTCGACCGAAGTGGGACGCCTCTTGCTCGGGAAAGCCGCGCAATCGGTCAAGAAAGTGTCAATGGAGCTCGGGGGCCACGCGCCGTTCATCGTCTTTGATGACGCCGATATCGACGAAGCGGTCGACGGCTGCGTCGCGGCGAAGTTCACGACTTCCGGCCAAGATTGCCTGGCCGCGAACAGGATCTATGTTCAGGACGGCATCCACGACGCGTTCGTCGAGCGTCTGTTGAAGCGGGTCGGCGAGCTCAAGATCGGTCCGGGTTTCGAACCGGGTGTCGATATCGGCCCGATGACAAAGCGATCCGTGGTCGAGAAATGCCGATCGCATATAGCCGACGCCCTTGAAAGAGGTGCAACGCTGCTGGCGGGCGCCGTACCTGATCCAGCTGCCGGCAATTTCGTTGCCCCGACACTTCTGGTCAACGTTCGTCCCGACATGCTGATCGTCACCGAAGAGACGTTCGGTCCGGTTGCCCCGGTGCTCAGGTTCGGCAGCGAAGATGAGGTGAGGCAGGCGGCGAACACCAGCGAGATGGGCTTGGCCGCTTATGTCTACACGCAGGATCTGAAACGGGCGATGCGTCTGTCTGACGCGCTGGAATACGGGATGGTCGGCGTCAACACCGCCTCTTTTACCGGCGCCCCCATCCCCTTTGGCGGGTGGAAGCAATCGGGGCTTGGTCGTGAGGGTTCACGGCATGGCCTGCACGAATTCATGGAATTGAAATACGTCTGCTTTGGCGGCTTGGCCGCGTAAGGAAATGAAGATGACTGATATCGCTGAAATCGCCGAAATGGATCGCAGGACGGTTCTCCATCCCTTCACCTATCTGAAGGATTATGCCAACGGCGACACCGATCCGACCATCATGGAGACCGGCAAGGGCGTCCATATCAAGGACGCGACCGGTCGTGAGTATATCGATGGTTTCGCTGGCCTCTACTGCGTCAATATCGGTTATGGCCGCACCGAGGTGGCTGAGGCGATAGCGCGGCAGGCTTACAAGCTAGCCTACTATCATTCCTACGCCGCCCACACGACCGAAGAGCTTGCCCGTCTGTCGGACCGACTGGTGCGGATGGCTCCCGGCAACATGTCCAAGGTCTTCTACGGCCTCTCCGGCTCGGACGCCAACGAGACCCAGGCCAAGATCGTCTGGTACTACAACAACCTCCGCGGCAAGCCCCACAAGAAGAAGATCATCGCTCGCGAGCGGGGCTATCACGGTTGCTCTATCGTTTCGGGATCGATGACCGGACTGAGCTTCTACCACGATCACATGGACCTGCCGGTTTCCGGAATCCTGCGCACCGGCGTTCCGCACTATTATCGCGGCGCTCATCCAGGTGAGACCGAAGAGGCATTTTCGCAGCGTCGTGCCGATGAGCTCGAGGCGCTGATTATCGCTGAAGGGCCGGATACGGTCGGCGCGTTCATCGCCGAGCCGGTTCTCGGGACCGGCGGGATCACGCCGCCACCTGCCGGATATTGGCCGAAGATTCAGGCTGTTCTGGAGAAATACGACATTCTCCTCATCGCCGATGAGGTCATCTGTGGCTTCGGGCGCACTGGCGCGATGTTCGGCTCCGATCTCTACGGTATGAAGCCGGATCTGGTCACGGTCGCCAAGGGGTTGACCTCGGCTTACGTGCCTCTGTCTGCCGCGATCGTGTCGCAGAAAGTCTATGAGGTCATGGAGGAAGCCACGCCTCGCGTAGGCTCCTTCTCCCATGGCTATACCTATTCGGGCCACCCGATCGGTGCCGCCGCCGCGAATGCTGTCCTTGATATCGTCGAGCGCGAGGACCTTGCCGGGCAGTCGGCAAAGAAGGGCGCCTATCTTATGAAACGGCTCAAGGCCGCCTTCGAGCAAAACCCGATCGTCGGCGAAGTGCGTGGGGTCGGCATGCTGGCCGCCGTGGAATTCGTTGCCGATCGCGGCAGCAAATTGGCCTTCGACCCGGCGCTGAAGGTTGGTGCCCGGATATCCCAGGCTGCGCGCAACCGCAATCTGATCGCGCGTGCCATGCCGCATGGGGATATCCTCGGCTTTGCACCGCCGCTGATCATGACCGAAGCGGAAATCGATGAGATGGTTGCGATTGCCAAGGCCGCCGTCGACGAAGTCCTTAAGGAGCTCGACAGCCAAGGCGTCGTGAAGAGCTAATGGACGGTCGCCCCACTGGAGAGCCCGCGCGAATGACAGAAGTCCTGAAGGTCCATGATCTCGTCAAGTCGTTCGGTACGACACGGGTGCTGGATGGCGTCAGCTTCCGTATGCGCCAGGGAGAGGTGATCTCCCTTATCGGCTCCTCGGGTTGCGGCAAGAGCACGGCGCTTCGCTGTGTCAATTTCCTGGAGACGCCGAGCTCGGGGCGGATCGAAGTGCTCGGTGAAGCCGTTTCGGTCAGTTCCGGTGACCAAGGCCGCACGGTCAGCAGTGCGGCGAGTATCATGCGCTTTCGTCGACAGATCGGCATGGTGTTCCAGAATTTCAATCTCTGGCCACATCGCACCGTACTTGGCAATGTCACGGAAGCATTGGTCTATGTGCTGAAGCTCGCAAAGAACGATGCTGTCGAGCTTGCGCTCACGGCCCTTTCCAAAGTGGGCATGGCGGAGTTCAGGGATCGGTATCCGCACCAACTTTCGGGTGGGCAACAGCAGCGTGTGGCGATCGCCCGCGTTCTGGCTATGCGCCCGAAGCTCATGCTCTTTGACGAGCCAACGTCCGCGCTCGATCCGGAATTGGTGGGGGGAGTGCTCAAGGTCATACGAACGTTGGCGGAGGAGGGGGCGACCATCCTCCTCGTCACTCACGAGATGCGGTTCGCGCGCGATGTGTCGAACCGGATGATATTCCTGCAAAAGGGGCGCCTTGAGCAGGACGATACGCCGGAGGAACTGTTTCGCAATCCCGCTTCGCAAGCGGTGAGGCAGTTTCTTTCCAGTGTCATGCCGGCCAGTGCCTAAAGGCAGGCCACCACAAAAACCATAAAGGGGTAACGCAATGATCAGCAGCAAATTTTTCAAAGGCGCACTCGCATCGAGCCTTCTTCTGGCAGCTGCGACGAGCACGGCATCCGCTGAAGAAGGTGTCCTTCGAATTGGGACAGAAGGTGACGCGCCCAAATTCAGCATGGCCGATCCAAGCGGGAACGTGACGGGCTTCGACGCCGATATCGCCAACGGCATCTGCGACGAGCTCAAGGTGAAGTGCAAGTTCGTGGTTCAGACCTTCAGCTCGCTCGTGCCCTCCATGGACAGTGATCGCTTCGACGTGATCATCTCCGGTCTGAGCATCACCGAGGAGCGTGCCAAGAAGATCGGCTTTACGATCCCATATGCGACGACGCCGCAGTATTTCGTCGTCGCCAAGGATTCGCCTCTCGCCAAGTTGAAGACGCTTGCCGAAGTCGAAAAGGCGCTTGACGGGAAAAGCGTTGGCGTCGTCACGGGCACGACCTATGCGAAGTTCGTCCAGAAGAACATCCCCTCCGCGGACCTGAAGACCTACGACGCCACGACGCAGCAGCTTGCCGATCTCTCGAGCGGCCGCATCGATGCCGCCTATGGTGACTCGCCAACCTGGCAGGATTTTCTTGCCACGCCCGATGGCGCGAACTTCACCAAGATCGACGTGAAGGTCATGGCTATGGACGACCCTGCCACGCTCGGAAAGGGCATGGGCGTTGGCATGCGTAAAGATAACACCGAACTCAAGGCCAAGATCGACGCAGCGCTTTGCAAGATGGTCAATGACGGAAAGGTCAAGGAGTCGTCGATGCATTGGTTCCAAGACGACTATACCATCCCCTGCAAAAAGTGACCCTTTGACAAGGCGACCTGCCTCGGCCCTTGTCGGGGCAGGTCAATGGGATGGTACTTATGCTGAATGATTTCTGGGTTTTGATGGTAGAGCGCGGTTGGGCACTGGCTCTGCTTCAGGGCAGCGCTGTGACGATCGCTATCGGGCTTCTCGGTATGGCGCTTGGCTTTATCGTTGCAACCCCTTTGGCCGTCATGCGCTGGCGACGGGTCCCCGTTGTATCGCAGTTCGTCGATGGCTATAGCATCGCGATCCGCGGCGTGCCGGGGTTGCTGGTTATCTACCTGCTCTTCTTCGGATCAATCGATTGGATAAGGGCCGTGACCACGGTCTTCGGCTTCCAGCAGGCAACCGAAAACGCTTATCCGTTTATCATCGGGGTTCTCGCGATTGCGGCGATTTCCTGTGCCTATTCCATCGAGGTGATCAGGGGCGCACTTGAGGCGGTGCCACGTGGGCTGCTCGAGGCGGCGCATTCATTGGCTCTGCCCTGGAACATCACCTTCTTCCGCGTGACGCTTCCGCTTGCCCTGAGACTGGCGCTTGGTGGTATCAACAATGTCTGGCAAATGACCATCAAGGATACGTCGCTGATCTCGGTCGTCGGCTTGCAAGAATTGATGCGGACTGCTGCGATCGCAGCCGGGATCACTCGCTCGCCGCTCCTCTTCTATTGCATCGCGGCCGTGCTGTTCTTCTGCATGACGGCGGTCAGCCAGTCGGTGTTTTCGGCAGCCGAACGCTCCCTCAATCGCGGCTTCGGAGGGCGCTGACATGGATTTCAGCATCATCGATTACGCGGTGCCGTTTCTACTTGTCGGCACGAAAGTGACGCTGCTGATCGCAGTCTTTGGCGTTGGGCTGGGCTTGCCGTTCGGCGTTCTGGTCGGCCTCGGACGCGGCTCGAAAAACAATCTTCTCCGCCGAGCCTGCGATATCTACTGCGCAATCTTCCGCGGCACGCCAATGCTGGTGCAGGTCTTCATCATCTATTACGGCCTGGCACAGGTGAGTTTCATTCGCCACAATCCAGTGATCTGGTGGATGATCGGCAGCGGACTGAACGCCGCAATCCTGGCCGTGGTCTTGAACACCGGCGCCTACACCGCCGAGATATTTCGCACGGCCTTCCTCTCTTTGCCGAAAGGCCTCATCGAGGCGGCGGAAGCCTGCGGGATGTCTCCGTGGCACGTGTTTACGCGCATCAAGTTTCCATTGGCGCTGCGCCAGGCGCTCCCCTCCTACAGCAGCGAAGTCGCGATCATCGTCAAGGAATCGAGCCTCGCCTCGACAATCACAGTTCTGGAGATCACCGGCTATGCCAAGCGGTTGATGAGCGAGACCTTCGCCATCATGGAGATCTTCATCATCACTGCCGCCTTCTATCTCGCCATCAACATCGTCACGCTCACATCGTTGAAAATTCTCGAACGGCGCCTGTCCTTCAACCGATAACAACGTCCTCAGAAAGGTCTGTCATGTCCAAGCTTACATTCATCGACCAGAACAATCTTCCCGAGCCCCGTAAAGGCCAGCCGTTGCCGGAGCGGCTCCTCGAAGGCGACCCACGCTTTCTCTCCTGGGATATCGCGAAAACTGAGGATGGTCAGGTGTCCTGCGGTCTCTGGGAGGCAACGCCTGGTGCTTATCGTTCGATGAAGGGCAAGGTATTCGAGTTTTGCTACATCCTCTCGGGCGTATCCGAGCTGACCGAAGACGGCGGCGAAACCCGCCGTATCAGCGCTGGCGATTCCTTCGTCATGCATCCCGGCTTCGAAGGTGTCTGGAAGGTCATCGAGACTACCCGCAAGATGTGGGTCGAGCGCAGCTGATCCACGCCGCACCACCTCCGCGCAACATCGATACGGTACATGCTCATGCCTCTATCCGCTCAGACATCAGTTCAATCGACACCTTACTGGTGGGATGATTGCGACTTCCCGTCATTGCCGGTTCGACCACTAAGTCCAACCTGCGACGTCGTCATCGTCGGTGGCGGATATACCGGGCTTTCCGCCGCGATCGAGCTTGCGCGGGCCGGGCGCCACGTCCAGCTCTTCGATCGGCAAGCCCTTGGCGCGGCGGCCTCAAGCCGCAACGGCGGCATGGCCAGCGGCAGTATTCGACCCAGCCGAAGAGAGCTGATCAAGCGGTTCGGCGAAGAGCGCGCCGATGGCATCCTTCTCGAGGGGAAGACAGCACGTGAAGATCTCTGGCGCTTCATGGAAGAAGAGAAGCTCGATTGCGACTTTTTCCTATCGGGCCTCTTCGATGGTGCGATGACGTTGGAAGAAACCGGCGATCTGCGCCGCTACGCGGATCTACTCCATCGCAAGCTCGATATCGAGGCGTTTGCGGTGGATAAGGGTGATGTCCGTAAATACATCGGCACGGACCTCTATGTCGGCGGCCTTGTCCGAAAGGACATCGGGGGCCTGCAGCCGGCCAAACTTCTGGCCGGAATGATCAGGATCGCCGCTTCCACGGATGCAGAGATCCACGAAAACACTGCCGTGCTAGGCTCCATCGACGAGGCCGGCGGCGTCAGGGTGCGTACGGAACGCGGTGAGGTCTTCGCGAAAACCCTTCTCGTCTGCACCGATGGTTATACGGACGGGTTCGACCCGTGGCTGCGCCGCCGCTTGGTTCCGGTCCGCAGCCGGATCATTGCGACGGAGCCGCTTGGCAAGAGCGTCATGGATCGGCTGATGCCGGCGCGCATGATGCACGGCGACCAGCGCAAGCTGAGCTACTACTACCGCCCGTCACCGGATGGCTCCCGCATACTCTTCGGCGGCCGCGATGGAACGACAGAGGGCGACCCAAGCGCGCCGACGGTGCACTTGCAAGCGGAGCTCGCGCGCCTGTTCCCCGAGCTCGCCGGCGTCGGACTGACGCATAGCTGGTTCGGTTACGTCGCCATGCACCGCGACATGATCCCGCGTATTTTCACTACAGGCAACACCATCTATGCCACCGGCTATTGCGGTTCGGGCGTCGTGTGGGCCCGCTGGCTGGGAAAGAAGGCCGCCCTCAAGGTCTTGGACGACAGGGAGCAGGCTCGCAGCGCTTTCGATTTCGACCCTGCGCCCAAAGCCGTCCCTTTCTATAGCGGACGCCCTTGGTTCATTCCGATCGTCTACTCGATGTACGAGCGGCACGACAAGAAGACGCTGCGGCGTGTGAAGCAGCGGTGAAACGGATATGACCTTTCTGTTCCTCTGCGATGCGGAGCGCGGTGCGGTGTTCGCAAGAGCATTTGCCGAGCACCTTCATGGCGTCCGGTTTTCTATGGACTTGGATGTCGTAGATCCGAACGATGTCCGCTACATCATGACCTGGAAGCCGCCGAAAGATCTCGCGCGCTATCCGAACCTCGATGCGGTGTTCTGCATCGGCGCCGGCGTCGATCAGTTCTCGAATGGCTCACTGCCATATGGTGTCAAGCTGATCCGCATGGTCGATGAGGGCATTACTCGCATGGTCGTCGAGTATGTCGTGATGGCCGTTCTTTCGCTTCACCGCAATCTGCATGTCTACATCGATCAGCAACGCAGGCGCCTGTGGCGTGAGGTGGTCCCTCAGGCCCAACCGGCTGACCGGCGGGTGTCGATCCTCGGCATAGGCGTCCTCGGGCAGGCCGCGCTCGCCAAGCTCCAGGACTTTGGTTTCAAGCTTTCCGCATGGAGCCGATCGGCAAGATCGATCGATGGCGTTGAATGCTTTCGCGGCCAGGATGGCCTCTACGAAATGTTGGGCGCAACCGATATTCTCGTCTGCCTGCTGCCGCTGACCTCGGAGACGAGGGGCATCTTGAACGAGCGGCTGTTCTCGGCATTGCCACGCGGCACGAGCATCGTGCACGCGGGCAGGGGCCGTCAGTTGGACAGCGATGCCCTTGTTGCCGCCCTCGACACGGGCCATCTTTCCGGGGCGTTTCTCGACGTGGCCGATCCCGAACCGCTTCCTTCGGATCACCCACTGTGGAGGCATCCGAAGGTGATCATCACACCGCATATCGCGGCCATCACACAGCCGGCATCGGCAGCGATGACCACGATCGAAAACTTGAAATTGCTACAGGCCGGCCGGGCGCCGATTGGTCTTGTCGACAGGGAAGATTTCTCATCATGATCCTCAAGAACAAGCAACTGCTGAGGCAGCAGGCGCTGATCAACGGTCAGTGGGTCAGCGCTGAAAGCGGCAAAAGCATTGACGTCTGTGACCCGGCGACGCTCGAGGTTCTGGGCACGGTGCCCTATATGGCCGCGGCGGATACAGGTCGTGCGATAGAGGCCGCCGCCTCGGCATTCGGCGCATGGAAAAAGAAGACCCACGCTGAGCGTGCTCATCTACTTGAGGTCTGGCATGATCTTCTGCTCGCCAATATCGACGATCTGGCACTGATCCTGACCAGCGAGCAAGGCAAGCCACTTGCCGAGGCTGCCGGTGAAATTCGTTACGGGGCCTCGTTCGTCAAATGGTTCGCCGAGGAGGCTCGGCGGATAAACGGAGCAACGATACCCTCACCAACACCAGACCGGCGTATCGTCGTCCTCAAAGAACCCGTCGGCGTCTGTGCGATCATCACGCCATGGAATTTTCCGACCGCGATGATAACTCGAAAGGTGGCGCCGGCGTTGGCCGCAGGCTGTACCATCGTCATCAAGCCGTCGGATCTAACGCCGTTCTCCGCCCTGGCTCTTGCCTATCTCGCCGAGCAGGCCGGAATTCCGAAGGGCGTGATCAATGTCGTCACCGGCATGCCCGACGGTATCGGCGATGAACTGATGCAAAACACCATCGTCCGCAAGATTTCGTTTACCGGATCGACCCGCGTCGGTTCACTTTTGATGCGCGGTGCTGCCGATAGCGTCAAGCGCCTGAGCTTGGAACTCGGCGGAAACGCACCATTCATCGTTTTCGATGATGCTGATCTCGAAAAGGCGGTCGACGGCGCGATCGTATCGAAATTCCGCAATGGCGGGCAGACCTGCGTCTGCGCCAACAGAATCCTGGTGCAGGACGGTGTCTACGACGCTTTCGCAGAAAAGTTGAGCGCTCGCGTCCGATCCATGACCGTCGGTCGCGGGATCGATATCGGCGTCGATATCGGCCCGATGATCAATCAGCCGGCCATCGCGAAGATCGAACGACATGTCGCCGATGCAATCGAGAAAGGCGCGCGCGTGATCGCAAGCGCCGAGGTCGTATCAAAGGGCGAGCAATATGCGACCCCGATCGTGCTTGCGGATGCGACAGTCGACATGGTCCTGGCGAGCGAGGAAACGTTCGGTCCCGTCGCGCCGCTATTCCGCTTTAAAACGGAGGAAGAGGCGATCGCGATCGCCAACGGAACGCCCTATGGACTGGCCGCCTATTTCTATACCGAGGGCCTTAGCCGATCTTGGCGCGTCGCAGAGGCGCTCGAGTTTGGGATGGTCGGGCTCAACACCGGTGCGATTTCGACTGAGGTCGCACCGTTCGGCGGGATCAAGCAATCTGGCTTGGGGCGCGAGGGAGCTCAGGCGGGGATGGAAGAATATCTGGAGACCAAGAGTTTCCACATTGGTGGATTGAGCTAAGGGCATTCATTTTGATCTATCGGCCGTAAACGGACGCCGGTTTAAAGTCGCTGCGAGGGGTCGGCGACATCAAAGCCGCCGACCATTGCGATCACTTGACCGCCGTCAACGTTGCATGCATTCCAGCCTCGTAGTGGCCTTTGATATTGCATAGAAGCAGATACGAACCGGGCGTAAGTTTTGCCTTCAGCGACCCGTCGGTACCTGGTTTCAGTTCAGATACTTCCCCCAGGCTTTTGAGCTGCCGTTCGTCGACACGGTGCTTGCCTTGTAGAACTGCCACTTTTTGGTCGGCAGACTTGAGTTTGACGAGGACCATCTCGTGTTCCTCGGTCATCGCATCGTTGTGGACCTGGAACACGACATCGCCCGCCTTTACGGTCGGCTGATCGACGGTCAATGACATGGCGCCACCACCTTCGCCGTCTTCCATGGCCTTGACAGTCGTTGCAGCGAACGACGGCGTGGCAGCGCAAAGTGCGGCGACTACGCTCAATATGCTCTTGTAATTCAGCATGCGGCTCTTTCTCCTCAATCGTAAGCGCAACGAACAGGCCATCTTGCGGATCGGTTTCGTTTGTGCGGGTTTCGGCAGCGCTGTTATCTGGCCTGCCTTGTGATGGCGTGCAACTGCAGCACTGCGGATGAGATATGGTGGTGGGCCGTCGCCCTTATTTTGCGCCGCTCCTGAGGAGAAAGCCGGATGAGGAGTTTGGCGAGCTGCTGATTGACGGCCATGATGGGGGCGATCACCGGCTTTGGCGTGGCAAGGAGGATCGGCGCCCACGCTTCGCCGCCCAGACCGAGGCCGAGGGAAAATCCGATCGCCCAGGGACCGACGATGGTCTTGCCTTTGTGGTTCATGAAGATCGGATAGTAGTGCCCTGGGGCGTCGCATAGCAGGCTTTCCACTTCGTCGTGGCGGTTGAGCACTGTATTGACGAGCCGCTCCTCGATCGAGCCCGGCCTGGTTTGCGGTATTGAGCCCCCGAATACGTGCGGCAACCAGGTCTCCGGGAGGATCTTCACCGGGCCGGCGACAATGGCTGCGACCAGCCCATCGATGGCGCTCACCCCGACGTAGTCGTTGTGGCCATCGCCGCGAAGGTATTCGTCGAGTTCGTCGTAGGAAACGGCTGGTCGGATCATGCGGCTTGACCGACCCGATCGGCTTTCCAGTTCCAGGGCAGCAGCGTCTCGAGCTGGTTGATCGTGGTGCTTCCCGAGACGATCCTTTCGAGAACATCGGCCAGCCAGGTGTGTGGATCGAGCCCATTTAGTTTGGCGGAGTTAACGAGAGAGGCCAGGATCGCAAAGGTCTCGCCACCTTTTACATTACCCACGAACATCGAATTCTTTCTCGTCAGGGCAACGGACTTCATCGAACGCTCAACAATGTTGGAGTCGATCTCTATCGTCCCGTCGTCAAGGAAAGCGGTGAGACCGGTCCAGTGCGTCAGCATGTAATTGATGGCTTTGGCCAGAGCGGACTGTGTCGAGATGTCGTCCTTCAGTTCAAGCAGGCGGGTTTTAATCTGGCGCATGACCGGAGCTGAGCGAAGTTGCCGGATGCTTTGCCGGTCCTCGGCGCTTTGCCCCCGAATCTCCCGCTCATTCCGATAGATCTCGGCCAGCATCGAGACGATCGTGAGCGCCTCCGGCGACCCTGTGAGCTTGACCACGTCGACGAACTTACGCCGGGCATGGGCCAGGCAGAAGGCCAGTCTCAGAGGACTGGAATTGCTTTTGCCACGATGTCTGGCAAGGGTCTTGTAGGCGGTATATCCATCGACTTGGAGAACGCCGGCGAAGGCCGCCAACTGAAGCTCCGCCTCACGGGCGCTGCGGCTTTCGGAGAAGATATAACCGACCGCCGGTGGGGCGGGTCCGTTCCATGGCCGATCATCTACTGCCTGCGCCCAGAGTTGGCAGACTTTCGTTCGCTTTCGCCCCCGATCGAGCCGTGGCAACCGCGTCTCGTCGGAGAATACCCTTGGCTGTGAGCGAATGAAGGCCAGGAGCCTGTGGTAAAGCGGCTTGAGCCACCAGGCAACGCGCGCCACCCAGATGCCGAGCGTCCCACGATCGAGACTGACGCCCGAGGCTGCGAAGATCTGTGTCTGCCGATAGAGGGGCAGGTGCAGGCAAATTTGGAAACAACGATATGGGCAGCAAAGGCCGTCGTCGCCATGCCGCCATCCATGAAGCGTGCCGGCGCAGGTGCCTGAAAGACGCCATTCTCGCAGGCCCGGCATACATAGCGGGGGCGAATGGTCCGTCTGACGCGCAAGATGGCCGGTACGACATCGAGCGCCTCGCTCGTCGTCTCGCCAATGCGATGCAGCCCGCCTCCGCAACAGGAGCAGGTATGACTTTCCGGCTCGATGACGACATCGTATCGTGGCAGGTGTTTGGGAAGAAAGCCGATATTGCGGGCCGCGGGTGGCTTGCATCGCAACCCCTGTTCGCAGCCGTCGGGTCGATCGTCATTGGCAGCAACCGGGACAGTCGAAAGATCGCCAAGATCAAAGCTCGCCTGTGCCGGATCGATGGTCGAAAGCATCTCCGATCTGGCGCCATGGATCAACCGCTTAAGGCTGGCGACTTCCTCCTGAAGGTCGGCTATCCGGGCATCGCGGACCAGAACCATACGGCTCAGTTGCTCGACGTCCTGCGGGAGTTGATCGGTTGGAAGAGACATGCCGAAACCTACCATACCGGCATGGATCTTCAAGCAAATACAATGGGATCAAGCGGCTCTCGTAGGCCGCTTTACGGGTTCTCGCTGAACTCGTGTCCAGTCCAGCCCGGCAACGAGCAGGTTGAACTGTTCCGGGGACATGCAGATCGCGCCGTCCTTTACGGGCGGGAACACGAACTTGCCGCTCTCCAGCCACTTCGTCGATAAGATCATGCCCGATCCGTCCCAATAAATGCAGCGCAGCCGGTCGCGACGTTTGGCCCGGAAAACGAAAATGTCGCCGCAGTAGGGATCGGCAGCAAGTGCCGCCGCCACCAAAGCGACGAGGCCGTTCATTCCGCGCCGGAAATCGACCGGCTGCGTCGCCACCAAGATGCGAAGCCCCCTCGACGCACCGATCACCGCTTGCCCCGCAGCGCTGACACCACCGCTTGTGCCAGCTCTGGCGTGACATTGCCGCTCATGACAATCCGCCCGCCGCCAAGCTCGATCTCGATACGGCCCGTATCAACATCGGACCTGTTGTCGGCGCTTTGCGACTCAACCATTTCGTCCGAAATCGTCACCGGAACGAATACCGGAACATCCAGTCCTCTACCGCCATGCCTGCCGACCGGCAGACCCGCGGCCTTCCGCCACTTGTTCAGGAGCCCGCGATTGACACCGTACCGGCGCGCGACCGCCGAAATGTTCACACCGGGCTCGGCACATGCCAGCAGTATCTCGTCTTTCTCTTCCGGCGACCAGTCCCGTCGCCGACGTTCTCCAGTGATCACTTCAACCCGGCGGTAGCTTTCCTGGTGCCTGGCTTCAAGCCTGGCTCTGAGCATGGCACTATCGTTCTCGTCGTTCATCAAATCCGCCCTTCCAAATCAAAGTGCAGATCCTTGATCCTCAAGCAAAACTAGAAAAGGTGGGGTGTTCGCAGCGCTCACTGTCTTCCTCGAAGGAGCAAAGGCTGCGCTGATGGCCGCAAGCGATTTTCAAGATGGTTGGTATAAGGAACCGCCAGAAAAAGGTTTGAGGGCAATGGCGCGGGTTTATGCCGGCTGGTGCGTGTCCCAGAGCTTCTACCTCCAGGAACTAGACAAGACCGCGCTCGGTTTCCCATCGCTCGAGGAATTTCTTGTTGGCTTCTGGGAAAGCCTTTTCCTGCCAGCAGACGCAAACAATCTTTTGGCCATGATCGCGACATGGCAGGCTGGGGACATTAGCGACAATCCACTCTACCACGGCGACTGCACCAAGGCGCTCGGCGCGATCAAAGCGCAGGCACTGGTCATGCCATGCCGCACAGATCTCTATTTTCCGCCCCAGGACAACGAGATCGAAGTGGCCTGTATGCCGAAAGCGACACTCAAAATAATCGAATCGGTTTGGGGGCATTTCGCCGGCGGGCCAGGGTTGAGCTATTTGGATGGCGCGGCGATCGATGGAGCATTGAAGAAGTTCATATCAGCTCCTTAAAAGGACTGGGGCGTTCGCAATAGTCCGTATTGAGCCGGTGAAGCTGACAAGGTCAGCATTTAAGTTCCATAAATCATATTATTCGATATTACGTACGATATATCGCCAGTTTCAATTTACGGCCGCTCGACCTTGCCCTTCGTCTTGGCTCGATAGGCTTTGCAAGCCCTGGGATGGAAACCATAGTGGCGAGCCAGATCGATGAGAGCACGGTTGTAGATGACGCCTTCCGTTTGACCTTCGCCGATGACGGCAGTCTTCATTCGATCGTAAAGCACCTCGCGAGGAGCGCCGCCGATGGCCTCGAAAGCGGCGATGTGGCAACGCAGGACAGTCGGCAGGTTTTGATGCATCACGAAGCGCGCCCAGATGAGACGGCTATGACCCAGCACCATCGAGAACAGCCAGACGATCCTCGGCGTCATCGGTTCGTCGGTGAAGACCACATGGAACTGGGCGAAGTCGACCTGCGCCTGCTCACCAGGCGGCGTCTCGAAACGAACTTCGAAACCCTGGCTGGCTGGAGGCCGTACATCGCGGAGAAAATCCGTGACGGCGCTGTAACCGCCGGTATAACCCCGATCGCGGAGGCAACGGACAGAAGCATGCCGCGAAGAAGAGGTGACAGCGCGGCGACATCGACGTTACCCTGCAGCTTGATTTCCGGAAGCATCGTGCAGCTTTGATCCCCACCCGCTCTATTCAGATAAAAGCGAGTATCAGCCGACGACGAAACAATTGCCACAGAGAAAGCTAAAGCCGAAAGGGAGCGTCATCACCCGCCCCCGCTCCGCCCTTAGAACCCGGCCCACCCGGTCGGATCGGGTGCTGATCCGAGCAGCCATTGTCGCGTTTCCTAAATGGCTGACAACGTCGCAGCCCTATTCAGCTTTGACATCGCAATCTTAAGCTGTATTTTTCTAATGCTCGCTGAAGTGCGCATCCTGCGCTGGGGGGAACCGTTTGTTGCATCTCATGCCCCCGCGGAGATGGACGCCCGTTGGTGCGCTTTCAGAGACCTCTTTATTTGTTTACGCGGAGCGGTCACAGTGGAAATTCCGCTCGTTTGCGAATATTTTGAAAGTGTCTCGCCCGTCTAAATCTACTTCGATTATGGCTGGGCCCATTAGTGTATAACGGAATAGCGTAAATTCTAAAGATTTTTACGGAATTCCGTTTGAGTTCTTTTCTCTGGCCTGTTACGACATTCCGTGTGGTTTCTTCAAAAGAACGGAATACCGTAATGCGTTATCGGATGTTTGAGCGATTGGCCGATCAGATAACCGCCGCGCGCCAGGCGCGGGGCTTGCGACGGACAGAGCTGGCAGCACGTATCGGTCGCAGCCCCGCGCGTTTAACAGAATTCGAACGAGACTTGACGAGCGGACGTTTGGGCAAGGACCGTCTGACGCTACTTGTCCAGATTTGCGACGCGCTCGATTTGGTGCCTTTAATCGTCCCGCGCCAACGTCTGCATGAGGTTGAAACGCTGCTGGGAACCACTTCAACCCTCCCACCCGTCTCTACCCCTCCGAAGTCAGTATTCAACGAGGTGTTTGTGTCCCTCAGTGACGAGGATGATGACTGATGTCAAAGACCGCGGCGATCCTCAGCGTTCACCTCCTTCATCAAGCGAAAGCTGTCCGAGTTGGAACGCTCACCCGCAGTGCTGCCGGCGAAACGGCATTTATTGTCGAGGAAGCCTATCTTCGCGATGCGGGCCGTCCGATCCTCAGCCTTTCCTGGTTGGAGCCAGCCAGCGAGCAGGGCACAATGGATCGGCTTGCCTTTCGTGGTGACAAAATTGGCATATTAGGAACTTTGCCACCCTGGTTTGCCGGCCTCTTGCCAGAAGGCGCCCTGCACGATCTTGTGTTGCACGAAATGGGCCCAGGCGATCATGACCAGTTCGATCTCCTGACACGGCTCGGCGCGGATCTGCCAGGCGCCGTGTTAATCACGCCCGAAACTGAGACGCCGGCATCGGCTGGCCCGCTGAAGCTTGAACAGGTCGCTGGTTTTGACGCCCCCCGTCCTCAGGGCACGGTGAAATTTTCCCTTGCCGGGGTTCAACTGAAATTTGCCGGCCGGATGGACGGAGATCGCTTGACCGTGCCGGCACGGGCGGGCGACGCACGTTGCATCCTGAAGGTGCCGACAGAACGTTTTCCCAATTTACCGGAACTTGAGTTTGCCGGAATGACGCTTGCTCGCTCAATCGGCGTAACGACCGCCGATTTCCGGCTGCTGTCCGTCGAACACGTAAGGGATATTCCACCTGAATTCCTAAAGGCTGGCCCCCAAGCGCTTGTTGTCGATCGTTTCGACCGCGGCGCTGACGGTCTACGCATCCACATGGAAGACATGGCCCAGATCCTTGGCGCGCTTGGCGAGCGCAAATATACGATGGGGACTGGAGAGACTGTGCTTAACATGATCCGACGGTTCAGCACCGACTGGAGGGCCGATGTCCTAGAAGGGTTTCGTCGCATTGTTGCCGACATATTGGTCGGCAACGGCGATAACCATCTCAAGAATTGGTCCTTTCTGTTTCCAAGCCCAGGCGAGATCCGCCTGTCGCCAGCCTACGACATCGTCCCGACCGTGCTCTATATCCCCGACGACCAGATGGCGTTGCAGTTCGTCAACACCAACAACTTTAACACCGTGACGGTTCGCCGCTTCCGTCGCGCGGCAAAGTTCCTAGGCCTGGAAGAAGATTGGATCGAAGCTGAAATTAGCAGGCAAGTCAAAAACGCTATCGAAGTTTGGCAGACCCTTGTCCCGTCCTTACTCGACGAGAAGCGCGCAGATCGCTTCCTACGCAGGTTGAGAACGCTTACTCTCGTGCAGGAGGTGGTCGGCTGAAACTGTCAGGTGATGAGATATTGAGGAGCACACCTGCTGTTAAACGAGACAAACATGCTAGCCCATGTCGTGGCTGGACCCTGCAAGGCGCCAGGCGAGACTGCCCCTCGCCTTTGCAACCGGGGCATCCAGCGGCATCGGTTACGAACTTGATTGGTGTCGTTGCGAGAACATAAAGGGAACGATGGTCTGCGGCAAGTCTGTGATCAAACCAGAGGGTGCGATTGGGAGGTTGCTTGGCTTTTCAGATCAGGTCGTGCCTTCCGCGTCGCAGCCAGGATAGATGAGCTCCCACATCATGCAAAGGGGAGCAAGCCGAGCGGTACAGCGGGATACTTGAAGACTTTGGAGAGTTTCGGTCGAATAACTGAGCAGCGACCGAGTACCAAAAGGAAACTATTAGGCGGTCGTTTCTTGCGCATTTGGTGGATTGGGTTTTGTGGACGGTGCTAGGCAAGTCTTGTTGCGCATTATGCGGCGATTGTGCAATAATTTGCATAATCGGCTCTTAATGCAAAAGAGGGATGGGTTTGGGCTTTACCGCTGCCGCGTTGGTGAGAGATAGCGAGGCGCCTGCCTTCGGCATCGCTGTCCTACGCGCTGGCGCTTACCGAACCGATCGACCTGCCCGCCAGCTTGCGCAGTGGTCGCATCAGGTCTTTGCCAAGACCTGCTCCATCCCGCTTCAGCAGTAGCTTTCAGCCCAATCGTTTCGGCCCATCCGGGTGACGGTCAGTCTGGCGATTTTCGCCGATGGCGTAATGGCAAACGACGCCAGGGCGACGCTTTTGTCTCCTGGTTTAGGGCAGGGGGCGAGAGCGGCCGCCGCTCTCTCCCCCACAAGGCCTTCGTCCGGGTCTCCCCGTCCTTCCTTCCAGAACCTGCGGCCCTGCTCGTGCAGCATCGGTTGCTGCGCAAAATCGCGCCTCCACCGACCCTTCGGGCGGGTGATCCCCCTCCCGGCCGAATGCCCTGTCCCCCTCTCTCCCGATCGGATCGCCGATTGCTCGGGAACAGGAGCGGGGCTCCTGCCCGATCGGGCAAGGGCCAACCGCTTCGCGGCAAATGGAGATCGAAAATGAACAAGGATTTCACAGCCTATCTAATCGAACCGAGTGCCGGCACTTACGTGCGGGTCGATAGCGAAAACCGTCTGAAATCCATCTACGGCCTGATCGGCTGCAGCCTGATCGACGCCGTCCATATCGGCAACAAGCACCTTGTCTATTGCGACGACATTCGTTTGGGCGACGGGCTGCATTCCGTCTCCGAACTGGTCGGTCATCCTGCACCGCTGGCGGGAAATCTGGTTGTAACGGGATTGGACGAGGACGGCGACACCGTCGCCCCTCACCAAACGATCAACGCGATTGCCGACATGTTCTCCATCGTTCGGCCCGTCTTCGATCCTGTTTTCTAGGAGGTCAAAGCGCCGGGAACCTTCGGCGTGACGCTGGCCAGTCTCGGCGTTCGCATCGAGCGCCAGAGGCCGATTATTATCACCGCGTGAGGCGACCATGGAACGACAAACGCACGTCGAGGTCTATGATACGCCGTCCAATTTGGGCGGCTCCTTCACCGTCTCCATCGAGGCGGTGGTCGATGCGGACACCGTCATGGCACAGATCTGGTACGGGCGGGCGACGTCCAAGGGCTGGGAACCATGGCAGGACTGGCATGGTGTCACCTTCCCAGTGCGCCGCGACCTGCTCAAGAATCCGCGTATCATGTCGCTCTACTCGAACAGGACATGAAGCCAGCAGGAGATCAGTCATGAGCATCGGAAAACTGGAAAGGCGGGCCGGGATCGGCCCCTCGCATGGCGAACGGCTCGCCTACTGGATGCAGTTCGCACACATCAAGGACAATTCGTTTCCGGCGGCGGTCGCCGACCTGAAAGCCCGCATCATCGAGAAGGAGAGGAGATTCGACCGCAGGCATAAGATCACGGTGACCCACAAAGGTGAGATCGACCACGGTGCCATTATCGGCTTCGATCCGCCTCTACGCACTTTCTTCCTGCAGGCCTTCATGGGTGGGTTCAAGGAAATATGGCTTGGAACGCTGCTTGAAGAATTCACATCGCTGGAGGCGATCATCGAGAATGCCCGCGCTCAGGGTTATTCGGTTGCGGACATGTTGAAAGACATGATCATCGAAATGACGAAACTCGCGGCGCAGCCGCATCCTCCGAGCATTGGCGAGCGGCTCGGTTCGTCCGGTAAGCCAGCCCGCACTTGATAATGTTCTGTATGTTCTGTATTATTCAGAACATACAGAACAGGAGTTTCCGAGATGGCGAAATCGATCAGCACCACGGAATTTATGCGAGATTTCGGCAAATATCATGACGAAGCGCGGCTTGAGCCAATCACTCTGACAAAATATGGGAGGCCCTCTGTCGTGGTTGTTTCGGCCGATCTTTACGAGCGCATGAAAGGTAATTCAGATCCGCGTCGGGCCTACGCGGCAGGCGAGATGCCGGAGGAGCTTGCGGACATGTTCCTGACACAGCTCGATGCGGACAGCGGTGAATTCAAGGGAACGAAGGATGACTGATCGCTTCACCAAGGGCGATATCGTCTCCTATCCCTATTTGTGGCGTTGGCAGCGCGATGCCGATCCGGGGCGGGATCATGGTGAGAAGGACCGGCCGACCTGCCTGATTCTGACAATGGTCGATGCCAAGGGCCTGACCCATATGCTGCTCTTGCCGATTTCGTCCAAACCGCCGTTCGAAGGACAGACCGCCATCGAAATCCCACGGCTTGAACTCCAACGCGCCAACCTATCGAAATACGGGCGCGGCTGGATCACGGTCAGCGAATGCAATTACGACATTCTGGAGAAATCCTATCACTTCGATCCGGGCCAGACGGCGCTCGGAAAATTCAGCGACCCGTTCCTGGAAGTCCTGCGCCAGAAATTCGCTCCGTTCCTGAAAGCCGGAGCTGCGCGCATCAACAGGACCTGACGTCAGCTTTTTTGAAGGAGGCATGCCATGACGATAGACGCCACGAAGATCAACCGCGAAGAGCAGGACCGTCGCGCCAAGCTGGTGCGCGACGCCTTCCGCTCCAACGCGCAGGAAGGCCTCAAGCCCAATCCGGCATGCCAGCCGGTCTTCGATGCCTTCATTGCCGGCGAGATCGAGCTTCCGAGATGATGCCGAAGGTCAAGGCCATCCTCGGGATAGCCTGAGACGGGATCGGCTCACATGGCCTTCACACTCGACGATGGCGCAACCTTGAAGAACAAGGTCGGCGCCAGTTCTTACGAAGAGCTGGAGCTCAAAGAGCACGCGCCGCTCGCAATTCGACTGATCGAATTGCGAGAAGGTCTGGGGCCAGCCCAAACCTTCGATACCGCGCACCTGCGCGGCATCCACCGCCATCTTTTCCAGGATGTCTACGAATGGGCAGGCCATCTTCGCCATGAGCCGTTCACCTTCGCTGACGGCTCGACCGCATCGATGCCGACCATGCAAAAGACCGGTGGCCAAGGCTTTGCCCGTGGCCCGCAGATCGACCGCGGCCTCGATGCGCTTTTTGCCGGCCTGAAGGCCGACAACTTCTTGGCAGGGCTTTCGCGCGAAGAATTCGCCGACAAGGCGGCGACAGCGTTTGCCACGATCAACAGCATTCACCCGTTTCGCGAGGGCACTGGCCGCACCCAGCGCGAGTTTTTCACAGCCCTTGCCTTGCAGGCCGGTCACCCGATCGACTTTTCCGTCGTCTCGGCCGAACGCATGACCGTCGTCTCGGTAGCCGCCCATGAGCGTGGCGATCTCGGTCCGATGCGCCGGTTGTTCGCCGAGATCGCCGATCCGGTCCGCGTCGCCGCACTGGACGTCGCCCAGCAGGCGATCGAGCGCGGTGGCCGCCCCGATGGCCCGCATGTCGCGCCATGGGATCATTTCTATATGGCCACTTCGGAACCGGGCCAGACCTATCGTGGCCGCTTTGAGGGACCCGCTCTCCTTGGATCCAGGATAGAAGCGTTTTATTATCGAAGGTCTCATTCAGATGAACAACCGCTCGGTAGAGCTGCCAATATGTGTCGCCGAACCGTCGCATATGATAGGCGAGCGCATCCTGAAAGCTCACTGGATCTTCTGTCGCTTCGAATAGTGGTTCTGGGAAAGGGCTGATTGGCTTTGATGACGGGCCACGTTGCGCAGATGCGGACCGAGCAAAGGTGCTGTTAGTCCGCTCGCGTTGCGGCTTTCTGGTTGGGGGTGTGGAGACTGTCTTCTTGGCGCCCGGAGTCTTGTTCTGGCGGCCCGTGGGTTTTGACGTGCGGGCGTCTTCGGCCGCCGGTGCGACACCGAGCCACCGGATGATTGCATCAAGGCCAGGCCGGAGTTGCTTCTTGAATTCTGCTGTGAGCTCAGCTTCGATACCGCAGGCTTGGCCAATCGTCGCCCAATCAATATGGCCATTTAGGATCGGAGGTGACTTTCGATAGATAATCAAGCTCGTTAGATAGGGCCGGATATTATCCAGCGCTTGCTTGGAGGCGGTCGGTGC
This sequence comes from Rhizobium sp. NPDC090275, assembly GCF_044772225.1. Lineage (NCBI taxonomy): Bacteria > Pseudomonadati > Pseudomonadota > Alphaproteobacteria > Hyphomicrobiales > Rhizobiaceae > Rhizobium > Rhizobium sp. NPDC090275. Next base: position 89,530 of record NZ_JBIVYL010000006.1, read on the forward strand.
GATCCGCAGTTCGCAGAATTCGAAGATCTTTCGCTGAAAATGACGTGATGAAAGGTCGTTTCTGGTCATGTTGGTTCCGTTTCTCTCAGCCCAATGCCGAGGGCGAGCGGGAATAGAAGTGCAGTTTTAATAAAAGATGTATCGGTCGCAGCACATTGAGCGCTTCTCGGCCACCAGTTCGCTCACTCGGGAAATCAATGGTTGCAGCGTTAATTCAATGCGCTTATCTAAGTCCGGCGCTTAATTAAATTAAATGCGCCTTGCTTAAATAAAGGGCTCGGCCGATACCGAGTTATGTCTTGTTCGTAATCCAGGTATCGCTTTCGTGGCTTTGCCGCGACGATCGCTGCCGGCGACAGGTACCCGCCACGCGCTCGTAGGATTTAAATGCGTGTTGCAGGTGTCGAGTGGGAAGAGATCAAGTCACTACGACGTTGAAGAGCACAGTCGATCAGACGATAGCTATCGCGAAGTCATCCAAGATTTGCGCCACTTCATTTCGAAAATCCAGCAGCGGTCCAGCGGCGGTTACCCTTAGTTTTGTAAGCGCGCGATCGAACAGGACGGCATTGGTTTCGCCATTCAACCGAGAATCGTAAATGATCCCATCGAGTTTCTCGTCGTGAAGCCAGACTGCTCTTGACCACTGCTGTCCAAGTTGGTGCGAAGCGGCACCGGGCAGCATCAGTTGGAATCCGCATCCGCAGCATACCGTCCGAGCGCAGGTCCGCGAGCCGAACAGGTTCAATGGTCGCGACAGAGGCGCAGGACACCTCCAGAAGCTCCTCCATGCTGACAGGGAAGGTGCCCTTTGATCCGACTGCGCGCTCGCGCAAGATCGCTTCTGCGAAGCACACCTTGATGCTGCTGCCGATATAAAGGACGCCGAACGATAAGGAGGAGTTAGGGTGATTTCAGGATCACTGAAGCGGCTCGATCCGAAGCCGTAGCCAAGCGGATCGGGATACCGACTTCGGTAGAGCCGGTACCAGGATGCCACAGCGGTCAGTTCATGAATTACCAGTTCACGCGAACCAAAGTCGGTTGGCGGAAGCAAGTTCGATGAGATGCTCAGGAGAAATCACCTTGGCCAATCAAGCGTGCGGCTCCCACTGCATCTTCGATCCTACCGGCGCGCAGCATTTCGAGACCTGTTCGGCCGCCAAGGCTACCGCTTTCCTGCAAAAGGAACCGGTATACCGCCCAAGGGTGCCCGTTCAAAGCTTCAAATAGTTGCGCGAGACCACCAAGCAGTTGGCCGTCATCCCCGATCTGCCATTTTGGACACCGCACGCCTCGCTTCGCTCCTTCGAGCCCGAGAACCTCGTGACGCTTGCGCTTTTTGTTCACCGTCTCGCGAGTGGAGCCGATCTCATCGGCAAACTCGTCTGTAGACAACATCTCGGGCCGCTTAAGGATCTCAGCGACGCGCTCACTCCCGCGCTGCCTAGCAGCCGCAAGCGCTATATCCAGAGCGTCCCTTTGTGGTGTGATCTCTTCAATCTCGAGTTCGGGTTCTTCGTCCAAGGATCGAATGACATATGTCACACGAATTGTGCCGCCTGTGTTCTTGGCGCGTATGACACCCTCGGAAACGCCAGAAAGCACTCTCGCAGCGGTCGCACGGGCCGCTGCTTTTTTCTCGAAGAGTGGCTCCCATTTACCGGCATATCCGCTAATTGGATTGCCGCGACGCTCGGTGCGCTTGCGGGAACCACCTTTCTTATCGGTCATGGCCATCCGATCTCCCGGAGCCGATGAAGCTTGCTGCCGACTGTCCCATGTCGGTCTGTATATTTTGATGATCAGTATGCCCTTGATCGGCTGGGCGATGCTGTCGGCGGCGGCATACCCGATCGTGCTGGTTGGCGGTGTTCGATTGCCCGCCATCGCGCCCCAGAATTCGACGCTCCACGCATGGCTGTGGGATGCGCATTCCTACCTTGGCTTCGCTTTCTTCGCGCTCGTTCTGATGCATTTGGCGGCGGGACTGTTTCATGGGCTGGTCCGTCGCGACGGCGTCCTCCACTCCATGCTGCCAGGCAGATAAAGCTTTCCGTGCAGCGTCGTTTGCGGTAGAAGACGCCGTGCTTTCACAAAGCGCGTGGCTTCAGGGTCGTGGGTGCTTCACGTCGGACCGCTCCATACGAAACATAAGGAGTTCGGTTGGCGTTCTCTCCCACTTCAAGCTGGTCGGCTGTTTCTGTCCAGGGGGATTTTTGCATCAGGCGATCGGCCTATGCATATCGTCCATCCGGGCCAACGAATACGTCGTCTGACGGATGCACCCCTTCGCAGGGAGTTTTGGCGGCCTCGCTGGTCACAAGCGACGTCGCCGGTGGGGCAGGCCAGTGTGGAGAAGATGCATTCGCCAGCGTCTCCGACGTAGTTTCGAGCCCGAACCTTACCATATGTAATAGCAAACCCCTGGATAGATAATGCGGCGACCGATCGAACTCACGTTGACGATCTGGCCTTGGCGGCGTTTTCGCGTGCCGCGCATACCGTTTTGATCAGGTTCAAGGGTGTAAAGAGTTCAGTCTCGAAAACGGCGCACATCTCGGCGTCTTCACCTTCCTCGACAGCACCAAGGTATCCGTAGCCGGCATTGTTGACGAGCGCATCGACTTGGTCCAATCGAGCGATCGCTGCCCTGTAAGCTGCATTGATCTGGTTCTGCTTCGTGACATTCAACGGCGTCAGAGACAAGGCGTCGCCATGTTTGGCCGCAAGGTCTTTCAGCTGATCGATAATTCCTTCCGTCAGAACGGCGCAGTAGCCGGCGTCAAGCACCTTCTCCCCAATCGCCGAACTTGCGGGCGGCTCGATACGACGCCTCCTGTAAGACTGGAAACTTCCGCCGATCGACCACTGGGCCGTCTTCCATCGCATAGCATAGCTGGTCGCTTAGGCGCGGGGGATCGTTATGGCGTTTGGTTATTCTGAAATGCGGTAAAACCATTCCGTGATGGGTACTTCGGGCGTCTTTGGAGTGTCTTGTCGACAGAGACTAGATGGATGACAACAATTTTAGCCGATCCTGACGTTCGGCGCATGCAACAACACGGCGGCTAATTCGGAGGCATCTTGCCGGAGTTTTTGGGTTGTCGTAGTTACCCGACTTGTCAGGCGGTCCATCGTCAAGAAGTGCTGAATTTTCGTTTCATGGTCACCACCCGCGCAAACTGGAGGCTTTCTGGCGTCTCTGAAAAGTGATACAAATCCCCACAAAATAGCTTCTATACACGAAGTTTTCGTATCAATATCTGGCTCCAGTACTCAACGTCAAATCGTCCGGACAGTGCTTGTCTGGCGCGGAATAGCACACTTGGCAGAGGGTTCGGAACGCTGATGTTACAGCGGCAACCGTGAGCCGGGATGGAACGGAATGGCGAGGTGCTGCGGCTTGCTCACGTCTCTATCAACTTCCCGATGCCGACCTCGATGCCAGCCATAGCCTGGCAGAGATTGCCAAGGGCGCGCTTTTCTCAAAAGCGTTGCGCACAATCCGGGAGATTTGCCGAATCTGGTCTTGCGCAGGAAGCTGACTCGCGGCCAAGCCGTCAGCTCCTTTTCGGAATTGCCCGAATGCGCAGCCCTGATGGAAACGTATGTGACCGCGTACCAGTGGTGTTTAGTGCCAAAGTGAACGATCGGCCTTATGCGCTGATCGTGGTCGTGAAGTTTCAAGCGTAGGCTGCGAGACGATCCATGACATTCAATTGAGCCTCTAAACGAGTGAGAAGGAGCACCATGCCGCTGATCTTCCTTTGGATAAACAGTTTGTCAGGCGGCGGTAGGGCCCAGCTCGCGCGATCGCCGATGAGAGGTGCGGCCTGGTCGCGAACCGTTCCGACAAACCTTCGATCAGCGAAGTCAAACAGTCCATTACGGCTTGCGTTCAAGTGAAGCAAGCCGGTTGCGATCACCGCGTCTAGTGCGTCGCCATGCTTCAAAGCCTGCGCACTGGAGACAAACCCCATCTCAACAAGCGCGTCTCGCACCGCTGTCCTATCCCGCGCCAACCCGGCCCGCAGAAGGCCACGATAGTCTTCAACGGTTTGAGTCGGTACCTGTCGTGTCGCTCCGAAATCGAGAAGCACAATCCGTCCAGTATCTGGCTGCCATCGATAGTTGGCAAAGTTCGGATCCGTCTGCATCAGACCGAAGTCGAACAACTCTTTCAATAGCAGTTCAAGAAGAGCTTCCGTTGCACTTTTCCGTTCAATCGCCGGGACGTCCGCTAACTTCTCGATCGGAACGCTTGCCATAAAATCCATCGGTAGGATGGTTGGGCGAAGGAGGGCCTCGATGGGTTGGGGAACGATAAAACGGTTATCTGCTGCCAACAAATCCCTGTAGCGACGCATCTGCTCTGCTTCGCGCCGGTAATCTGCCTCGTCGTGCAGCTGTCGCTTCGCCTCAGCGAAAAGCGGCTCCACATCGAGACCTCGTGGAAGCAGGCCGGACATCCGCATAAGCGAAGCGACGTTATCTATATCGGCATCGATACTGGCTGAAACTCCTGGATATTGAACTTTGACCGCGACCTCCCGCCCAGACGTGAGAACGCCGCGATGGACTTGCCCGATCGAGGCCGCGGCAATCGGTATGACATCGAAGTCCGCAAAATGGCGCCGCCAGTCGGCCCCCCAAGCAGAATTCAGCGTCTGCTGCAACTGGCTTAATGGCATCATATGGGCCGAGTCACGCAACTGGGAAAGTATCACGGTCAACTCGGCCGGTAGCAGGTCGCCGGCATCAAGTGACAGCATCTGCCCGAGTTTCATGGCAGCCCCTCGCATCTGTGAGAGCTGATTTGTCACCCTGCGGGCGTTCGATGGGGTCAGAAGCAAGTCCGACAAATGCGGCCGTTCGCCCCGTGCTAGTCGCTCCAGCCCTTCGCCCACGACGCCAGCGGCGATGCCACCAGCAAGTTTGCCAAGGCCGGTGAGCCGACTGAGTCGGCCCTGCGGGACGGGACAGGTACGATCGTTCATCAAAGAAATCCTTTGAAGAGGGGGGCTAGACGCAGGAAACCGAGATATGCTTCCTCGAACAGCATCGTGAAGGGGGCCAACCAGCAATCAGCCCCATCGGACGAAGTGCCGCCTCGTGTGTGAGAGGAAACGCAGTTCGATCTAATTTTGAGATCCTGTAATTCAAACGAGTTTCCAACAGTTTATCACTGTGAGGTACGTCGAACCGACGAGCGTGGATCAAACAATTTAGGGCCTGGCACTAGCAAAGCGCAAAGCTCGATGGGCCGGACGTCGTCAAGTGTGCCACTTGTTAACTACACCGTTTCGGCGTTACAGAGCGTCTTTGGCAGCTGATGTTTGGACTGACCGGTTGCCATTTCATCAGTGCAGACTTTGACTGCCGCTATCGATGGTTCATCCTCATTCCTTGTCATGGTGACGTTCCGTTACGTTGGACATCACACTCCCTCACGGCGGGGAAGGCCACCTAAATACGACGCCGGAAGCTCCAGAATATGCTTTCCGTACCACGCCACGTTGCAGCCTAATACTCTATTGCGTTGGACCCCGTCCGGAAAGGCAGGGACCCCAGGTTGGGAGTGTGAAGCTTCAAGCGCCTTGAGACCCTCGGGTCACGTCTCCATCGAAACAATCACCTCATCTCGACATCGGCGTCGCCAGACTTCCCATCGTCTGCACGCAACTTGAACACGCGTCGGACTGTCACGAAGAGCAGCGGGATGAAGAACACGCCGATTACGGTGGCCGATATCATACCGCCCATGACGCCGATGCCAATCGAGTTCTGGCTGCCTGACCCTGCCCCGCTTGCGACTGCCAGCGGCAGGACACCGAGGATAAAGGCAAGCGAGGTCATCAAGATCGGCCGCAAGCGCTGGCGTGCCGCCTCCACAGTCGCCGTAACAAGGTCCTTGCCAGACTTCTGCTGATCGATGGCGAATTCGACGATCAGGATGGCGTTCTTCGCCGCAAGACCGATGGTCGTCAGCAGGCCGACCTTGAAGTAGACGTCGTTACTTTGACCGAAGAGCAGCGCCGCGGCCAAGGCCCCGAAGACACCGATCGGAACCGAGAGCATGACGGCGAACGGAATTGCCCAACTTTCGTAAAGGGATGCGAGCGCCAGAAAGACGACGAGGATCGAGATCGCGTAAAGCTGTGCCGCCTGGTCGCCCGAGAGCCGCTCCTGTGCCGAAAGCCCCGTCCACTCATGAGTGAAGCCTGCTGGCAGCTGGCCGACAATCGCATCGATCTCGTTCATCGCGTCGCCCGATGAGACGCCAGGGGCTGCAGCCCCCTGGATTTCAACGGCAGATGAGCCGTTATAGCGCTCGAGACGCGGCGAGCCATACTTCCAGTGGCCAGCGGCGAAGGCCGAGAACGGCACCATCTCGCTATCTGAATTCTTCACATACCAGCGATCGAAATCCTCCGGCTGCATGCGGAATGCCTTGTCTGCCTGAACATAGACCTTCTTCACGCGGCCGCGATCGATGAAGTCGTTGACGTAGTTGCCACCCCAGGCCGTCGACAGCGTCGTGTCGATATCAGAAAGATTGAGGTTCAGCGCACTCGCCTTTTCCTGATCGATGTCGACCGAATATTGCGGCGAGTCTTCCTGACCGTTCGGACGCGTGCCGACGAGCATGCTGCTCTTGCCGGCAGTCGCCAGAAGCTGGTTGCGGACCTGGATAAGCTGCTGGTGACCCGCACCATTCATGTCTTTCAGATAAAAGTCGAAGCCGGCATTGTTGCCAAAGCCTGGAATAGCCGGCGGCGACAGCGCAAAGACATTGGCGTCCTTGATCTTCGAGAATGCCCCCATCGCCCGTTGAGCCACGGCTTGGGCCTTCGCCTGTGGCGTCGTGCGCTGATCGAAGTCCTTAAGCTTGACGAAGGCGAGACCGACATTCTGTCCCTGGCCGCCAAAACCGAACCCGACGACGGCCATTACGCCGTTGACGTAATCCTTCTCGTCGTTGAGATAGTGATCCGTGACCTGCTTCAGCACCTTCTGCGTACGGTCGGCCGTGGCACCGACCGGCAACTGCACGCTGGTGATCAGGATGCCCTGGTCTTCCTCAGGTAGGAACGAACTTGGGAGCCGGGTGAACATGTATCCGGTTGCCGCAGCAATCAGCAGAAACATAGCAATGAAGATACCGGAACGGCGGATGATGCCGCTGACGCTCTTCTGGTAGCGACGCGTGCCGCGATCGAAATTGCGGTTGAAAAAGTCGAAGACGCCACGGCGCTTGGCGCCATGTTTCGGCTTTTTCAGAATGGTGGCGCAAAGCGCAGGCGTCAGTATTAGCGCGACCACGACCGACAGCAGCATGGCCGAGACGATGGTCACCGAGAACTGCCGGTAGATGACGCCAACCGAACCGGAGAAGAAGGCCATCGGAATGAACACCGCCGACAGGACGGTGGCGATGCCGATCAGCGCGCCGGTGATTTCGTCCATCGACTTGATGGTCGCCTCGCGCGGCGAAAGCCCCTCTTCCTCCATCACGCGCTCGACGTTTTCGACGACGACGATGGCATCATCGACGAGAAGGCCGATGGCCAGCACCATGCCGAACATCGTCAGCGTGTTGATCGAGTAACCGAAGAAGGCGAGCACGCCAAACGTGCCGAGCAGCACGACCGGAACGGCGAGCGTTGGAATGATCGTCGCGCGGAAGCTCTGTAGGAAGACGAACATGACGATGAAGACAAGAACGATCGCTTCGATCAGCGTCTTGACCACGTCCTCGATCGAAAGCTTGACGAATGGCGTTGTGTCGTAGGGATAGACGACCTCAACATTCGGTGGCAGCGTGCTGCGCAGGCCTTCGACGGTCGATTGAACGGACTCTGCCGTGTCGATTGCGTTGGCGCCAGAGGCGAGGTTGACCGCCAGACCTGCGGCCGGATTGCCGTTATAGGTCGAAAAGCTGGAATAGCTCTCGGCGCCGAGCTCGACGGTCGCGACATCGTTCAGCCGTACCAGTGAGCCGCTGCTTGCGCTCTTCAGGATGATGTTCTGGAACTGCTCCGGCGTCTGCAGGCGGCTCTTGGCGGTCACCGTCGCGTTCAGCTGCTGACCCTTGCGCTGCGGCAGCGCACCGAGCTGACCGGCGGCCACCTGGGTGTTCTGCGCCTCTATCGCCGATGTGACATCGCTGACCATCAATGAGTATTTGGCAAGTTTGTCCGGATCGAGCCAAACGCGCATCGCATAGCCGGAACCGAAGAGCTGTGTATCGCCAACGCCGGGCACGCGTTTCAGCGTGTCGTTCAGCGAACTGTTCACATAGTCGGCAAGGTCGGTCGAGGTCAGCTTGCCATCGGTGGAGACGAAGCCGATGACCATCAGGAAGTTCGAGGTCGACTTAGTAACCGTCAGACCGGTATTCTGGACACTGAGCGGCAGCTGCGCCTGCACCAGCTGCAGCTTGTTCTGAACCTGCATCTGAGCCACATCGGCGTTGGCGGCGCTGGTGAAGGTGAGCGAGATCGACGCCTGACCGGTCGATTGCGACGTCGAGGTCATGTAGTCGAGATTGTCGATCCCGGTCATGCCTTGCTCGATGACCTTCGTGACCGAGTTTTCGACCGTTTCGGCATCGGCACCCGGATAGGTGCCAGAGATGCGCACAGTCGTTGGCGCGATCTGCGGATATTGCGAGATCGACAGCGTTGTGATCGACAGGACGCCGGCGAGCATGATGACGATGGCGATGACCCAGGCGAAGACCGGCCTGGCGATGAAGAACCGGGACACAGGCTACCTCACTTCTTGACGGGCGTGTTGGCCGCTTCCTTGACGGGCGCCGCCTCGGCAGCGTCCGCCTGCTTGATCTCGCCAGTGGCATCGTCGATCATCACCTCATCGACTTTGACCTCCTGCCCGTCCTTGACGCGCTGGATACCCTCGACGATCACCCGGTCGCCATCATTGATGCCGCCGGCAACCAACCAGCTGTTGCCGATGCTACGTTGAACCGAGAGCGTGCGCCGCTGCACCTTGCCATCGGACGCGACGAACATTGCTGTCGGATCGCCCTTGGTATCGCGGGTAACGGCGCGCTGCGGCACGAGGAAGCTGTTAGGCGCGACGCCCTCTTCGATGGTGGCGCGTACATACATGCCGGGGAGCAGCAGCCGGTCTGGATTGGGGAATGTCGCGCGGGCGGTAACAGTCCCCAGCGTCTGCGAGACGGACGCCTCGACGAATTCGAACTTGCCCGGCTTGTCGTATTTCGAGCCGTCCTCAAGCTTGACGTTGACAGAGACACTGTCGCCAGAAGTCTTGATCCGCCCCTCAGCCACCGCCTTGCGGAAGGCAAGCAGATTGGTGCTCGACTGGGTGACATCGACATTGATCGGATCGAGCTGGTTGATGGTCGCAAGGGCTGTCGTCTGCTCCGCCGTTACCAGCGCACCCACGGTCACCGCCGAGGCGTCGATACGGCCGCCGATCGGCGCACGAATCTTCGTATAGTCGAGATTGATACGCGCCGTCTCCAGCGCTGCCCGCGCAGAGGCAACATCGGCGAGCGCCTGCGCCAGCGTCGAACGGGCATCATCAAGATCCTGCTTGCTAACGGCATCCTGCGACGTTAGGCCTTGATAGCGATCGACCTTGGCCTGCGCACTGGGAACTGCACCTTCAGCTTTCTGCTGTGTGGCCACGGCGTTGTCATAGGCGGCCTGATAGGGGCCGGGCTCGATCTCGTAGAGCACGTCGCCGGCCTTGACCTCGCTGCCCTCCTTGAAATTGCGGGCGCGGATGATGCCGCCGACCTGTGGCCGGACCTCGGCGATCAGCGATGCAACCGTGCGGCCGGGAACTTCAGCCGTTATCGTCACCGACTGCGGGTGCAGGGTAACAGCGCTTACTTCCGGCTTTGCATCGGTAACCGCTTTTTGCTGCTGCGGTGCCTGCTGGTTGCAGGATAAAAGCGCAAAGGAGAGCGCTGCGAGACATCCGAGGTTTGCGAGCCATCCGGTCCGGACGATATGCATTCAAGGCTCCTGTATGCCTGGCAAATCACAGAGACGCGATGCAGGCTTGATGATTTAGATTGCGGCCGCAGCTAGAACGGCGGGCGGCCCAATCGGTTCCTCGTCTCGCACCGACACCTCCAAAGCTGGCCGGAAGCCGGCTTTCAGCGCTGCCAAATCTTGCGCCCCGACCCTTCAAGGGCCGTGGCAATGGCAGTGATCGTTTCCTTGCCAACGGCACCAGTGGGAAGCTTCATCCCGTTTACAATCTCAACTTATTAAATGCCACCTACCACATAATTAGCCTTTCCCGCTCGCCAGCAGAGAACTCGGCCGGATTTCGTCGATCTGCTTTCAGTTAGCATTGCCGAAAAGCCGCCGGTGTGCTTTTGGCGGCAAAGGTCTGCGCCCACCGTTTCACGGCTCAGAGCGTCGGACAAGCGACACCGGAGCTCGCCTCCTAACTGCCGCGGAGGCGCCGTGGCCCGCGCTCCACAAACGAGATCAACAGGATATAGCGGTTGTTACGGGATGACACCTCACCTAAGAGCACACGCAACGTCTCGACGGAGGATTTGAGATTCGGGGTTTGCTACGTCATCTGGTTGCGGAAACCCGCGTCGGGAAAGCTGTAAATCTCGTCCGCCGGAGTTTGCTAACGCAAGGCGAGGATGGGCTTTGTGCTAGTGACAGCGACTTTTTATTCGCTGATGAAATATCCTTCTGCCTCAACTGCCTTGGCGACGCGGTCGCGATCGTGGCCGAAAATCTGCTCTTCGAGTTTCACTGCTTTCCAGGGGACCCATGATTTGCCAGCTGGATGCCCAGGACGAGGGGAATTTTGGTCGGGAACAATTAGATAGGGCCTGTGCGACCCTGCGTGGTCTGTTGAGAAAACGTAAGCGTCCATCAATAGTCTCCCACTTCAATTAAGTGCCTGCTAAAACCGTCACGTATGTATCCGGACAGGCACCGCTTTCGACGCGGGCGTCTTCGACAACTCATCATGATGGTCGATCGCGACGAGGACATTGGCCTCGGGATAATAGGCTCCAATCGTCCCGCGCGGAAGATGATGCTCAGTCACCTTGAGACCACGAAGCTCGCGCGTGATCCCATCTTCGAAATCGCTCACAAGGGTTACGACTTGACCCTCTGATAGCCCCGCCGACCGAATATCGTCGGCGCACATCAGCACCACGTCTCGGGTTCCCTCTATTCCGCGAAAGCGGTCAGAGTATCCATAGATCGTCGTATTGAACTGGTCGTTTGAGCGCATAGTGATGAGGCGGTAGCGCCCCACGGCATCGCTAAACGCCAAAGCGTTCAACTGATTAGGCGTGGTAAACACCGCTTTCTTTTCTTCGGTCTTCCAGACGCGCTCGTGTGCCGCGTTGCCGCGATAGAATCCTCCCGGATGAAACATTCGATCGTTATACCGCTTGAATTGATCGGGGTAGGTCATCTCGATGAGGTCGCGGACAAGGCCGTAATCGCCTGTCCACTCATCCCATTTCAGCTTCGGGCTCGGGGAAACTGTTGCTTTCGCAATGCCCGTCACGATCGCAAGCTCACTTCGAAGGTGCTTGGAGGCTGGCGTACGTTTGCCGACAGATCCCGAGATGTGAGAAAAGCTGTCTTCCGTGGTGACGGACTGCGCGCCTGTCCTTTGCTCGTCGCGCTCCAGACGCGAAAGGCACGGAAGAATGTATGACTTCTTGCCGGGAAAAAGGTGGCTGCGATTGAGCTTCGTCGAGACGACAACGGTCAGTTCCTGCTCGGCCCAAGCGCTTTCCATTGCCTTCTGATCAGGAACGGCGCGGACTAGGTTACCGCCAAGCGATATGGTCGCTTTGATTTTTCCTTCCATCATGCCCTTCACGGCATCGACGATCGTCACACCATCTTCGGTTGGTGGGTCAAAATCGAAGAGGGATTTCAGCTTGTCCATGGGAATGAGCTTTGCCTTTTCGGCAATACCGACAGTTCGTTGGCCTTGAACATTCGAGTGGCCACGCACCGGACAGCATCCAGCACCCTCGCGGCCAATATTGCCACGCAAAAGAAGGAGGTTGACGACCATCGCAACGTTCAAAGCGCCCTGGGAATGCTGCGTCAGCCCCATCCCGTAGACGCCGATCACGCGCTCCGCGTGAGCGTAGATCTCGCCGGCACGTCTAATCGCATTCTCAGTCAGGCCGCTTTCCGCCTCGATTGTGGTCCAGTCTGTCGATCGAATGAGATCGAGGAAACTGTCGAAACCTACCGTGTGCTCATCGATGAAAGGAACGTCGAGAACGCGCGATGCTCCGCTCGCCAAGGCCGCATCGTCCGCTTCGACGATGACCTTACAGAGACCGAGCATGGCAGCGATGTCACCGCCAGCGCGAACCTGGAGATATTCATCGCTGATCTGGGTCTCGCGCCCCGTCAGCATATCGACAGGGCTCTGCGGGTTGACGAAGGAGACCAGGCCCTGCTCCATGACGGGATTGAAGGTGACGATTTTTGCGCCGCGCTTTTTCGCCTCCTGCAGCGGATGCAGGAAGCGCGGGCTGTTAGACCCAGGATTCTGACCGAAGAAGAAAAAAGCGTCAGCCTTTTCAAGGTCATCCCATACGATGGTTCCGACCGGGGAACCGATCACCTTCTGCAGCCCAACCGACGTCGTCTCGTGACACATGTTCGAGCTTTGCGGCAGGTTATTGTTGCCGTAGGTCCGAGCGAGCAACGCGTAGAGGTAGGATGCCTCCAAGCCAGCATGTCCAGACGAATAGAACACAACGCTTTCGCGCGGGAGGGACTGCAAAGTTCTGCCAATATCTTCGAAGGCGTCTTCCCAAGCGACTTCGACATAGCGATCGGCTTCACGATCGTAACGCAGTGGGTGCGTCAGCCGGCCGGTCTGTTCGAGGTCGTAGTCTTTCCAGTCACGAAGCAACGTTACCGTGTGATCGGTAAAGAAGTCAGGCGTGCATCGCGCGCTCGTCAGGTCCGAGATAGTCGCTTTCGCCCCGTTCTCGCAAAACTCAAATGGGTGGTAGTTTACCGGTTTGGGCCACGCGCAGGAAACGCACATCACGCCACCCGGCTTGTTCTGTCGAGCCAGTTCTTCAAGAACCATCGGGGACGGCCGCTCATCACCAACAATACGTGCAATTGATTTGACTGATCCCCATCCGCCAGAAGGGCCTTCGGATTCAGGATTGTGCAGGAGTTCGGTCATAGAAGCTTTCCCATTAAAAAGGACAAATGCGCTGCGTTCATCAAAACGCTCTGGGAGAAAAACTCAGGAGGCATCAGTGGGATGGTTCGTGAAACGGGCAACCGTTGAACCGGGCTCGGAATTCGGCCGAATGGCGGTACGGATCTTTCCGCGCCCGATTTATGTTGCCGAGGGGCTGGTGGGCCGCCAAGCCGGTCCAGACGCTGAAACGCATCTCTTCGTCGACCTTCTGGACGTTCGCATCGCTCCAGCTATCCTGTGGCATCGCAGTGACCGTCGCCACAGTAAAGAAAGGAGAATCTTTCTCTTTCCACTCAACCGTCGGATCCTCGATAGGCTGTTCGTTGATATTGCGACAGAGCTGGACCTGGAATTCCCATACCCCAGTCGTCTCGTGCATTTCTGCCTGAACCGTTTCTCGAATGGCATTGTCTCGGACGCTCGCGTCAATGATGGTGTCCGTCCGCTTTGTCAGGTCAGGCGAAACCGGCTTCAACCTGAATTTGGCAACATAATCACCGTAGCGGAAAGGTGTGACGCTGAAATAAGTCTCGCCCAGTGGATCAGAATTTGGCGCGCCGCCGAGCGATTGGATGGTAGGGCTTGCAACGCCGACTGCCTCAAGACCCTTGTTCATCGTCTGGAGCACGCTCGACATAACGGTTTTGGTCCCCTCCATTCGGTCTGTCGTTTTGGCGAGAAGCTTCAGACTAGATAGGAATTTCTTGGCGTTTGGCGCCTGGAAGATAGGGCCGTTCACCATGATGAAATCTTGCGTCGAGCCTTCGGCGTCAGGAAGGCGCGGTCCTTCGACTTCCAGCACCTTCATGGCAACGCCTCGAGGCAGAGAAATTGCGTCAGGAAGAATGTCGCCGGCATTGGTCGAGAGGCGCATGAAGACCTTATAGGTTCCGGGTGCTGAAAACATACCTTGGGCGAGCTCAGGCGGCAGGCCGCCTGCGACGGTCATCTCCCCTTCGATGATGCCATGTGCCTTGGCATGCACTGAGCGCACGGCATGGCCATAGTCTTCTGCCGTCTTCTGCATGATGACGTCGAACTGTTCTTTGAGACCGGCAACTGTCTCGATCTCGTCGTCTTCGATGCTCTCGAGCTCAGGCAAATAGAGGATTGGCTGTGATATCGACATAAGATGCTCCACGAAAGACTGGAAACGTTATGAGCGCATCCAAGGTTCCGCATTTGGCCAGGGGTTAACGATTGCGAGCATTTCTTGCGTTGCGACACCGTTCAGAACAGTATTTCACGTTCTGCCAGCTCTTTTCCCACTTCTTCCGCCATAAGAAGGGTCGTTTGCAAACAGGACAAATCTTCGAAGGCAAGTGGAGTTTTTCCCGACGTTTCGGCACTTTGAGGCTCTCTTGGCAACGGGGAAAACGCTCGATGCCCGATCGGTGGGGGCTTTGACGTCCGCGCCGGCTATTTGTTGAAACTTGGCGTTAGCTAGACTCCGGTATCCTTCAGCACTAAAACAATCCAGAAACTGTGGTTGCGAAAGCGTTGTATGGCTCTGAAGGACGATGAACTGCCTGATTACGAGTCGATGAACACGATGCGCAGCGCCGACCCCTTCGTTTGTATGGTTGGCGCCACGCGAACACCGATGGTGATCACCAACCCAAATCTGCCTGATAATCCTATCATTTACGCCAATGCTGCTTTTGTGAAGATGACCGGATATGCAGAAAGCGAGATCTTGGGCAAGAATTGCCGCTTTTTGCAAGGGCTGGCAACCGACGAGTCATCGCTTGTAATCCTAAAAGCAGCGATTAACGCGAGGGCAGAAACCGAAGTCGATCTTTTGAACTATCGGAAGGACGGCACCAAATTTTGGAACAGGCTGCTCGTCACGCCGGTGTTCGATGAGCGAGGACTCGCCTTTTTTGTAGCGTCTCAGCAGGATGTGACCCTTGAGGTGGAGCAGCTTGCAGCCATCGAGCAACGCAAAGCCGACCTTGAAGCCGAGGTCTTGAAGCGCGCTGAAGAGCTGGAAACCAGCGAGCAACGCCTGCGGCTGGCGCTGGAAGCTGGTAGGCTTGGCATATGGACCATAGACCTTGCCACCAGTGAATTGACAGCCTCAACGGAATGTAAGTCGATCTGCGGTCGAGCGCCAGAAGAACCGCTGACGCTCGCAGACCTGAGATCGTCAATTCATCCTGAGGATCGTCTGCTGCAAGTAGAGGCAATCGATCAAGCGATCGCTGACGGGACGCCGCTTGATGCGGAATACCGACTTGTGACCCCGGCCGGTGAGCTCAGGTGGGTCCAAATTCGTGGACGCGCAAATTACTCGCCGTGCGGCATCCCCTTGTCCATTACCGGTACGACACAGGACATCACATCCAGACGGATTGTACAGGGGCATCGCGCGCTTCTTGCGCGAGAATTGAGTCACCGTGTCAAGAACACGCTGACATCCTTGCAGGCTGTCGTGTCGCAGACAATTCGGCGGGCCGAAACACTCGATGAGGCTGGCTCGACATTGTCGGCGCGGATCCGCGCGATGGCTGTCGCTAACGATCTTCTTGTCACCGAAGACTTCGGGAGTGCGTCTCTTCGGAACCTTGTGACACGAACTCTTGCTCCATTCGGTGTCGACGATGCAGCACGCTTCACGATTACGGGCGAGGACTTCGATCTGCCTTCTCATGTTGTTCCGGCTTACGCGCTCGTTTTGCATGAGCTTGCGACGAATGCCACCAAATATGGTGCGCTTTGCACTGACACAGGCCACATTGAAATTGAATGGCTCATCGACTCTTCATCGAATGGGCGTGAACTTAACCTTAAATGGCGAGAGAGCGGCGGGCCGCGGGTCACTCCACCCGTCAAGACCAGCTTCGGAACCCAACTCATTCAACGTCTTTTGGCAAGCGAAGCCGGGGGCGTAGCGAAAATCTCTTACCTTCCGTCTGGTGTTTCCTTCACCGCGACAGTTCCGATGAGATAAAGAACCAAACGAAAGTGAAAAGAACATTGTGCAGTTGCCTGGAACTCTATCTATCCTGCCAGCATTATCGGTGACATCATCAAGGGAGTCACCATATGGCATTCGTCGAAGCAAAAGATGGCACGAAGCTGCACGTGAAGGACCTGGGCGAAGGCCGCCCGGTCATCCTTATCCACGGCTGGCCATTGACAGGGGATATGTTTGAGTACCAGACATTGGCTCTCCTGGAAGCAGGCTTCAGGGTCATAACTTACGACCGTCGGGGATTTGGGCAGTCAGGACATCCGTCGACCGGATATGACTACGATACATTTGCTGACGATCTAGCTGCCGTAATCGATGGCCTCGAACTGGGAAGTGTCAGTCTTGTCGGCTTCTCAATGGGCGGGGGCGAAATCGCTCGGTATCTCTCACGTCATGGAGCATCGAAAGTATCGAAAGCCGTTCTGGTTGCATCGGTCGCCGGTTACTTGCTTAAAGACGAAAGCAACCCCGACGGTGTCGACGCCAGCGTCTTCGAGGGCATGAAGAAGGACATTCGCAAGGACCGCTTCGACTTCCTGCATAGCTTTGCCAAGACATTCTATGGGGTCGGCTTCGTGAGCAGCCCCGTCAGCCAAGGCGTGCTAGACTGGTCCTTTATTCTTGGCGTCATGGCAAGCCCGAAGGCGACAATCGATTGCGTCGACGCATTTGGCAAGACAGACTTCCGTCCAGATTTCGCAGCCTTTACGATCCCCACTCTCGTCATCCACGGCACAGGCGACAAGACCGTACCGATTGACCCCACAGGCAGAGCGGCTGCAAACGCGATTTCAGGCGCAAGGCTTATCGAGTATGAAGGCGAACCGCATGGCTTGTTTGCAACGGTACCAGAACGCCTTAACGAAGACCTGATCCAGTTTCTACGCTGAGATGAAAGCGACGGGCGTACCGTGTTGCGCCCAACTTTATTCCGGAAAGTCTTGGCTCCGGGCCTTTGTGGGTCAAGGTAAGGCATTCGTGATGAAATTGCTGCCAGCCCCGAAGCTTTGGAGCTGGCGCGCCGAAAGGATGCATCCCTAGCGGTTCTTGGCTTCTGCTTGTGCGCTTCAGCTTTGCCTGTAGAGCCGCGATCTCTGCGTCTTTAACGCGCTATTCTTTTACAGCTGCGCTGTCGAGAAGCTCCTCAACCACCTTGGAATCGAAACCATGGACTGTGATCGGGAGGGCGCGTCCTTTTAAATTGACGAAACTCGTGCCAGCGCTTTTAAAGCGGCCGTTGGTTAGGCAGCGGTGACGTTCGCTAGTCGTCATCGCTGCAAATTCCGAGGCAATCCGCCCCCTGATTCCGAGATGATGTCGCCCCCTGATTCCGAGAAATAGTCGCCCCCTCGTTCCGAGATGATGCCGCCCCCTTTTGAGGCATCTTTCGAGGGTGGTCTGCAGGTGTGAGGTTTCTTCCCTCGAGGTCGAGGAGGAAGGAACGCAATGCCTGCGGAGAGAGTGGAGATGCGGCGTGTCCGCGAGAGACTGAGATATCGGTTTGAGCAAGGACTTGTGCACAAGTCGATTGCGGTGCGGGTTGGGACTGCGCCGTCGACGGTGCGCGAGACGCTACGGTGTGCAGCGGTTGCTGGCTTGTCGTGGCCCCTTGGTGACGACGTCAGCGACGCAGTCCTGGAGGCGGCGCTCTACAGGGGGGGCCGGGACGAAGATAGGACACCGCCGCGCGCCGGAACCAGGATTGGGCGCAGGTCCACCGCGAGCTGAAGCGCAAGCATGTGACGCCGCAGATCCTATGGGACGAATACATCGGTCTTCACCCCGATGGTTATCGCTATAACCGATAAATTGCGACCTTTGTCGCGGCTGCGCGTTGAGGGTGCCTGTGACGATGCGGCGGGATCATGCAGTTGGCGGCTTATTCCGAATCTCCCTCCAAAAAGCAGGTCTTGGCAAGTCAGTGCTTGCCGCATGACTCAGCGGCTTGCCGTGCAAACCACGCCGCGGACTGCGCGTTGTTTGCTGGATGGCGATTGAAGTCCTGAGCGCCATCGGTCCATCTGACCGGTCCACGCTCACGCAGTGAACGCTTCGCGGCCTCCACCCACTCTAGTTTCGCCATTCAGGAGGATTTTCTGACGCGTGCTGGACCCCGCGGCGTGCTGACATCAAATCTTTGACGAGTGCCTGGTGTTTGATTGCGTCGATCGCAGGATGACTACACCGCCAGCGTGTTCCCGTGATGACGAAGTATCGATCCTCCGGTTTTTCTGAGAAGGACCTCACTCATTTGAGCCAACGCGTTCAAGCCCGTACCCAATGAGGGAAGTGAACAGACGGCACGTGGTGCGGAGGCAAATTTGAAGTGTATCGTGCACACACCGCCTCCCCACATTTTAAGCAGGGAGGCGGTAACAGTGGAGGTTAAATCACGCTAAACTTAGGACGATGATTATGCAGTTTGCGGGCCGGCGTCTACTTCTTTGCGCTTTTTCCAATTGACGACGTCGCGGGGATGCCTTGATATCCGGAAATTGATTGAGCGCTTGCCATTCCCGGACATTGCGAGGCGCCGCCGACGATATCACGGGTTGCCTTTTCGATCCTGTCCCCAATGTCTTTGTCGACATTGCGCCAATACTCGAATGCGCGGACCAAGATTGGCTCGCTGACGCCGTCGGCGAGGTGACCCGAAACATTTTGGACAAAGCGATCGCGTTGTGCGTCGTCCATCACTTCGCGCACCAGCGCGCCAGCCTGGCTCCAATCGTCATCGCCTTCTCGCAAGGTGTAGGCCGCGCGGACCATCTCGCCGTCGGCCAGCCATGTCGCTTCGCCGCCTGTCTGCGGTTGGGCGGCGGGACCTCCATAGGAATTGGGAGCATAAACCGGATCAAGCGCATTAACCGTGCGGCCCTGTCCTGCTCGCGAATAGGAATGCACCTCGGCTGCTTTGGCCTGGTTGACGGGGATCTGTTTATAGTTCACGCCGAGGCGGGCACGATGTGCGTCAGCATATGAAAAGCCGCGAGCGAGAAGCATTTTGTCGGGGCTAAGGCCGATGCCCGGCACCATATTATTGGGTTCGAACGCCAATTGTTCAATCTGGGTGTCCCAGTCCACGGGATTCGTATCGAGCGTAAGCTTGCCGACCTCCATGAGGGGGTAGTCACGGTGCGGCCATGTCTTGGTAAGGTCGAATGGATTAATTCTATACGTCTTGGCATCATCGAACGGCATCACTTGAAACTTTAGCGTCCAGCTCGGGAATTCGCCGTTGGCAATGTGATTGAACAAATCGCGTCGATGGTAGTCGCCGTCCTGACCTGCCGTGTTGTCAGCCTGATCCTGGGTTAGGTGAGCGTTGCCATCGCCCAGATCGGTGTGAAAGTGCCATTTTACCCAATACTTTTCGCCCGCTTCGTTGATGAGCATATAGGTATGGCTTCCATAGCCATTCATCTCGCGCCAGTTTTTCGGTACCCCACGGTCACCCATCAGGTAGGTGACCTGGTGGGCACTTTCAGGACTGAGGGTCCAGAAGTCCCACTGCATATCATGATCGCGCAGTCCATTGTCTGCCCGCCGCTTTTGGCTGCGGATGAAATGCTGGAACTTCATCGGGTCACGAATGAAGAAAATAGGCGTGTTGTTGCCTACCATGTCGAAATTACCGTCCTCCGTGTAAAATTTTACCGAAAAACCGCGGGGATCTCGCCAGGTGTCCGGGCTACCGCGCTCTCCGGCGACAGTGGAAAAGCGAACAGCCGTCTCCACCCTCACACCCGGCTGAAGGAATTTCGCTTTCGTAAATTTGGTAACGTCATTGGTTACTTCGAAATGGCCGAACGCCCCGCTGCCTTTGGCATGGGGTTGGCGTTCAGGAATACGCTCGCGATTGAAATTCGCCATTTGCTCGATCAAATAGTGATCGTTCAGTACAATAGGGCCATTTGGTCCTATCGTCAGTGAATGTTCGTCACTTTGCACGGGGATGCCTGCATCGGTCGTCGTGCGGGAGGCGGACTTATTGTCGGTCATGATGGCCCTCGAAAGTTCGTGTTGCGCCTGGACTCTATAACGCCATGTCCGTCGTGCGGTTCCATACGACTTGGTCCGTCAGATGAAATACTTGATCCACACCGCCTTGACGGTTTTATGAGAGATGAGGATCCTAATTTACCACGCGAACAAACCCGTTTGTTGTTTCTTGTCGACGTCGGCGGAGACTATGAACGAAGAGCTTCGCGGAGATCTCGGTGAGGGACATGCATGGCTCCATGACCCCATAAATTAGGCATCATTTTCGAGATGAGCCGGGCGCGAAAGGGCCGCGACGTGACGTTGTGACCCCGCGCTGATAAGAAAAGCGCTGTCGGTAGAAATCGAAGGGGCGAAAAATTGGACTTCATGAAATTGCTGAAGTCGCTCGAAGAGCTGCTCTATGAGCTGGTCTCCTGGTTGCTGTTTTATCCGATCACCCTGTGGCGCTCGGTCTCGAGGCCACTCAACATGATGCGCTACGCCGATACCGAGCTCGCCGACAGGCTGGAAGACCAATACGAAGACACACTGAGCCCTCCACTGTTCCTGCTGATTACGCTTTTGCTCTCCCAGGGCCTGTCCGGATTGCTCCCATCAGTCTTTGATCCCACCGAGGCTGCCAGGCAGCTCGGCTCCGGATCGAACCTTCTGATCGCGAGAGGGGTGATCTTTGGCGTCTACCCGCTTTCGATGGCGGTCACACTGCTTCGATGGAAGAAGGTCCGGATTACCAGAGATACACTTCGGCCGCCGTTTTTTAGCCAATGCTACGTGGCTGCACCGTTTGCCCTCATCCTCGTACTTGGAATTGACTTGATCAGCATGCCGCGAGCGCAGGGCGTGTTGGCGGGCGCAGTGACTGTCGTTGTGGCTTTGATTTGGTACGCACAGGCACAGATTCGCTGGTTTGTTCAGGATTTGCACATCGGGCCCATCAGAGCGGGGGCTATTTTCACCGGGACGTTCGTGATCGCCACCATCGCGGCACTGGCGGTAGCTCTCATGATCAATGTCGATGCGAGTAGCTTCGGTTCCGCAAAGATTTGATCCAAAGGTTGCCAACTGTGGTGAGGCGTTTGAGTTGCGTCAAAAGGCTAGTACTTTGCAAGCCCCAAATCCTGCCGTGACGAATCTAGGTCTTAGCCCTGCCGGCCCCGCGCTCGGAGTCAAAAGCTAGGCGTCTGCTACGTCGACGGGTTCGCGGCCAAACGATCAGCTTAGTTGCATCGCCGATGTCCGACACCGCTCTTCTGAGCGCTGTTTTGCATCGAGGGTCCCGAGTTCATGACCCGGTTGACAGCAAACGGACAGGTTGTCGCTCCTATTCATAACCTCGTCGCCCAAAAGCGGGCATCCTAGAGGATCAAAGCCATGACGCTGAAACTTATCGCCGCTCTCGCAATCGCTTCCGCAACGCCGGCTCTGGCATTCGCTAGCCCCAGCTGCACAACGGAACCAAAGTCCAAGTGGATCTCTGAGGCAGCCATGAAGGCGAAGATTGATACGCTTGGCTACAAGGTCAAGACCTTCGAGATTACCGGCAACTGTTATGAGATCTACGGCAAAGACAAGAACGGTGAGCGCGCCGAGGTCTATTTCAATCCGGTTTCCGGCGACATTGTCCAGAAGGGTGACTGATCCATGACAAAGATTGGCTCCAGTGAGGCGGGCGGATCGCCCTCCAACATAGCGCCGCGAACGATCAAGGTCTGGGACCCGCTCGTTCGCATTTTCCATTGGACGATCGTCGCCGCCTGCACGCTCAACCTCTTCATTCTGGAAGAGGGTAAATACTGGCATCGCGTGACGGGATATGTGGTTGCCGGGGCAATCGTCGTTCGGCTGATATGGGGATTTGTCGGCACGAAGCATGCGCGATTTAGCGATTTCCTGCCTACGCCTACCAAGGTCAGAAGGCAGCTCTTCGGAATAGTGACGCGCAACGAGAGCCGCTATATCGGCCATAACCCGCTTGCTTCCATCATGATGCTGGTGCTGATCGGGCTACTCTCCGCCACGGCGCTGACCGGTTGGATGACGACCCTCGACGCCTTTTGGGGCGAAAAGTGGCTCGAGCAATTGCATGGAACCATCGCCAACAGTATTATGGTACTGGTGTTCATTCACGCAGGCGCCGCCATCGTCGAGAGCTACAGACACCGGGAAAATCTGGTCTGGTCCATGGTAACAGGTCGAAAGAAGGCATGAGGATCCTGCTGATCGAGGATAGTACCCGACTCCGCGAGCTTATCAGCGAAACCGTAAGGGATATTGGCTGGAAGATCGATGCCTTTGCAACGGCTGAACTTGGCCGGTCGGCTCTAGAAGACCAGGATTATGACCTGGTCCTCCTTGATCTTGGTCTGCCGGATGAGGATGGCATAGATGTCCTGAAATCTATGCGTGATGCAAAGATGCAAACACCGGTGCTTGTTCTGACAGCGCGGGGCGCGGTCGACGAGCGTATCGTCGGGCTCGATGCGGGCGCCGACGATTATCTAACTAAGCCGTTTCACAATGGAGAACTGATCGCCCGAATTCGCGCCCTCATGCGTCGGGCGCCGGCAACCTTGATGCCTGTCCTTGAGTACGGCTCTCTCCAGATGGATGTCGCATCTCGTCGCGTTATGTGTGCGGACACCGAAATTGGCCTCGCTCCCTCGGAAAAGGAACTACTCGAGCTTTTAATGCGCAATGGCGGCAAGGTCGTTGCGAAAGCCAAGATCGAGCATGCCTTTTCTGAGTTCGGAGATGAAAGAAGCACCAATGCCGTCGAGCTCGCCGTCTCGCGGCTCCGCAAGAAATTGGATGGTCATCCGTCGGGAACGGCGATTGAAACCATCAGGGGCGTCGGATACATGATTCGCGAGTTGCTCGATTGAGCCGCAACCGTCCGACGCTCGGTGCCATCTTGACCAAGCGCATCGCGTTCTTTGCTGTTCTCGCCATGCTCGTGCAGCTTGCGGTCGTCACCTCCGATTATTATTGGAATGTCGGTGAGCTATCTCGGCTCTACGTAGAGCAGGAGACCCAGCGGCTCTCTGAGGGCATTTCTGTTTTTAATGGAGATGTTCGCTACGAACTTCCAGACACGATGAGGGATCGCTATCGTCAGGACGGCGACGGATACCTCGCAAGGATTCGTGCGGCCGACGGCACTCTCGTATTTGAGTCCTGCGATGCGGCCTGCGAGGACCGGTTTCTTCCCAAAGACATCGACAGGCCGGATTTCTGGCTCCGGTCGCTGAAGTCTGGCAAGCCGCTTACATTGGTTGGTGGGCGGGCATTCGTCATCGGCGACGAACGGTTTCTGATTGATGTGGCAACTTTGGGCGACCCGCAGGACGTTGTGACCAAAGTCTTGTGGAACGAAATTATCGAACACCTCATCGTACCGATGAGCATCTTGCTGGTACTCGTGCTTGGCGCGACGTTGCTTTCGGTCCGTCAGGCACTCAAGCCGGTGCGGGCTGCCGCCGACGCAGCCGACCAGATCGACCCTATGGACGCTCGCTCGCATCTGAAATTCGACGAGATGCCGCGCGAGGTCGCTCATCTTGCTGTTGCCGTGAACCGGGCTTTCGATCGGGTTGCGGAGCTTATGAGGTCGCAGAAGACGCTAACATCAGGAATTGCGCATGAAATCCGCACGCCACTCGCTGCCATGAAGCTGGAGCTTGGCCATATCGATCATCCGCGCGCGCGTATGGTGGAAGCAGACCTCGATGATCTCGTGCGTTTCGTGTCCCAGTTGACGACGCTTGCCCGCCTTGAAAGCTTCGATCACGGCGCGTTTGAAATTGTCGATCTAGTTGCTCTTTCAGCATCTGCCGTCGAGCAAGTTGCACCGTGGGTTTACGAGAACCAGCATTCCGTTGAGTTGATCACCGCCGGCGAAACGGCAGTGGTCCAGGGAATTCCCGCGCTGCTGCGCGACGCCATCCGCAATCTGGTCGAAAACGCCGTCCGCCACACGCCGGATCAGTCCCATATCATCGTCCGGGTCGGACCTAATCTTATTGAAGTTCAAGATTGCCTGCCGGCCGCTGTTGGCCGGTCTGAGGCGAAGCCGAAGGCCGACAGTCTGGGGATCGGGTTGAAGATAATTGCGCGCATCGCTGAGATCCACCGCAGTGAACTGCAACGGTCGACGTCGGCAACTGGGTCTATTTTCGCAATGGCCTTCCAGTCTTAAGGGTTCGGGCCTTTTGTGCGCCTGTGCTCCGACGCAGCATTTCAGCGCGGTAGCGACTATCTTAGGTCAGCGAGATGTTGGTAGCTTAGCGCCTGATCTCAGGGCGGCTGTCATCGCCATTCTCGGCCAGGTCGCAGCAGGGGCTTAACCTCGCCGCTGGAGGAGCCAGCCTTATCAAGGTCGTTGATCTTTGTGTGTCGGACTTTGTAGCCGGCGCCTCGTAATTCATCGGTAAAATGGCGCATCGCCGAGAAGATGAAGGCGATCTTCTTCTTGTGATGACCAACATAGATGGCCTGGGCCATCACCTTACACATAAGAACGGTGTCGCGGCTTTGGCTGCGCCGACCAGCGAGGATATACCCGGAGACAGCTGGTCTCCAGGTTGACAATCAGCCTCGACAAACTCCTTATTATGAGAATATCTTGGTACATCGCCACGCGATGTGCGTGATGTCAGATTGCCTTGCCGATCAGCGCGCCGACAAGGCCTGTGGTCACCATAGCCAAGGCTCCCCAAAACGCTACCCGGATTGTCGGTTTGACGATGCCGGCGCCCCCCACCTTGGCACTTACGGCACCAAGCCCTGCGAGAAACAGCAGGGAAACGATCGGGATGGCAACCTGCATCACATCCGGCGGCGCCAAAATTGCCGTCAGCACAGGCACGATAGCGCCGGCCGAGAATGTGAGAGCAGATGTCAGGGCAGCTTGAACGGGCTGTGCTGCAGACGTGTCGTTGATGCCGAGTTCATCTCGTGCGTGAGCGGCCAGCGCGTCATGGGCCATCAGCTGCTTGGCGACTTCAAGTGCCAATTCTTCCGAGACGCCACGGGCTTCATAAATTTTGGCAAGTTCGATCAGCTCGTGCTCCGACTGTGTTTCGAGCTCCCGTCGTTCGCGGGTGAGGTCTGCAGCCTCGGTATCAGCTTGCGAGCTTACTGAGACAAATTCTCCTGCTGCCATCGCCATGGCACCTGCGGCGAGCGAGGCAAACCCAGCAACAAGTACCTCCGAGGTTGAGGTCGATGCTGATGCGACGCCGACCATGAGGCTGGCTGTCGAGATGATCCCGTCATTCGCGCCAAGGACGGCCGCCCTCAGCCAGCCAATCCTTTCGATCGCATGCCGTTCTATATGCCCGTGCATTGCCCATGCCGATTACATAGATTAGAAATATTCTAATAATTTACAACGTTAGCGGCAACAAGTCCAGGCGCACCGCTGCTTGCTTGCGCTAGGGCATCTCCCTGACCCGCAGCCGACGCATCGAGATTGCAAGCCTGATCGAGGCGAAAGAGCGGCTTGGAAACCTCCTTACGGTTCTGTTCGGGAATGCCGGGGTCGTCGACGTCAAACCCGATCGTTAGCCACTTGGCGCGGTGCTGCCTCGATGTTGAGGGGGTTGGCGTAGCGGCGTGCGCTCGCTGCAAGGGATGGAGTGGCGATAGGCAGCCGGCGATGGCTTCTGACTTCAAAAGCTACGCGTGCTATCCCAGGTTAGCTTGGCAGGCGGTCCGAATGAAAACTACAATCGATTCTTGCGCCAATATCTCCCACGCGGTGCCGATTGCCGGCGCAGAGCCAGGCCAAGCTTAGTGCTATCGCGACGCAACTCAACGAACGGCCAAGGAGAAGCTTGCGCATTCATACGCCAAGCCCGAGAGGATGCAGAGTGCGCTGCAGGGTCCGTTGAACCCACCACGCAATATGGGCATCGCTTGCAGGCTAACCATGCGCCAAACCGAAATTCCCGATGGGCTCAGGCGGCTTTGCAATCGTGATAGAAGTTCTCTCCGAGCAGGGAGACCGCACTGAATGCCTCAGCGCGGTCTCGGCCATGCCATCAAAACGCGCGCTGAAGCCGGAAGAATCCCGTCGTCACGTCGCTGCCCTGATCTTGTTCCAGGCGGTTCACTGTTGCCTTAACATATAGATTTTCGACGAGTTCATAGTCGATCGTGACGCCGACCTTCCACCCGTCGTTG
Organism: Rhizobium sp. NPDC090275; assembly: GCF_044772225.1. Taxonomy (NCBI): domain Bacteria; kingdom Pseudomonadati; phylum Pseudomonadota; class Alphaproteobacteria; order Hyphomicrobiales; family Rhizobiaceae; genus Rhizobium; species Rhizobium sp. NPDC090275. The sequence goes on from NZ_JBIVYL010000006.1 coordinate 115,937, forward strand.
TCGTCGTTGAAGTCACCACCGATGATGCCGTAGTGACCGTAGTACTGGAACCCTGGGGTGATCTTTATCTTTTCAGTCGCGGTAATGGCGTATTGGACCGCAGCGATCCATTCGGCCGTCTGGTAGTATGAATTCGGAGCGCTGGAATAAATTCCGGCCAAGCCAAGTGTTCCCGGCCCCATGGCTACGTTACCCATAACGCGAATTGCGCCGTCTTCGTTGTCAGTGTCGTAGCCACCCGTGATCTGGTAGTTCAGTGCACCGACCTTGCCGCCAACAGCGAACGCAATGCCGACGTTATTGGGAGCCTCGCCGGCACTGTAATACCCATCTTCGAGTTCGTCGACGCTTACCCCGGTATAGAAGTCGTTGGTCTCATACTGATAGCGCATTGAATTGTGGAGAGTGACCTTGCTCTTGATGTCGTCGGTATCGCCGGAGAGGTCATCGTCCCACCAACTATAGAACAGGCCTGCGCGCAGACCTGCGATGTCGATGTATGCAGAGTCGAGCTTCGTGGCCTGTCCAAAAGCGTTGTCTGCATTGGTCTGGAATACCAGCACGCCAGTTAGCGCCCCGTACTCCGTGTCGCTTTTTGCAGTGACCTGGAGCTGACCGCGAGTGAAGACGTCCCAATCCGAGGTGCCTGAAGTCGAAGCGTTCGCAGTCACCGCGTTTGGTCCGGCATTGGCCTGGAAACGAATATAGCCATTAATTTTCAGGCAGGTCTCAGTCCCAGGAATGTAGAAATACCCGCTCCCGTGAGCATCGCAGATGCGGACGTACTCAACAGTTTCGGGTTCAGCAACGACGATCGCCTCAGCGGCCTGTGCACTCGAAAGAGCGGCCAGTGCTGCGGTCCAACAAATCAGAGCTGTTTTGATTTTCATAGTGGTTCAATCTTCTTTCGAATGGGCGCAGAGGGTCATGGCAGACGTCGAATCCGCTATTCCCGTGCCGTTGGGTTTTTATCAAAGGCGTGCGCTCAGGCGCGCCGCGTAGGTCTTCAGTGAAAAGATATGGTCAGCTGCTGATTATGACGTGAGACATAAGCGGATCTCCCCTAATCCTTTGAGTTTGTCTAATGCAACATCGGTAATCGAGGCGGGGTCGTGCTCACGTGAGCATCATTACTTGCCGAACGTCACCGCTTCCCCAAGCTGACTTTCTGCATTTGCACTGAATTCACAAATATGAAATCGCGCGAACTAATAAGCGTCAATTATAGAAACTAAGTCTGCCTCAGGCCGCAGTCAGCGCATGAAGAGAGCCGTCTTCGGTAGAACACAACGACGACCCTCACAATGAATGATGCAATGAAGATGTACGCGGGCGCGTTGCGTCGAGCGTTGATCGTCTGACGCAATGGGCTCGCGTATCATCGAAGGTGCCGGCGTCTGGACGATCGCGGCGTGACGCGAAGTGCTGGTTGAGATTAAAACACGGCTGTCGAACGGATACCATTGGCTTGTCGAAAAGGTGCAAGCACTGGGCGCATTTCTATGAGATTTTTACTTTGCGAGGCATTGTCTCCAATAGAAATGCTACGCGATCAGGTCCACATGTCATTGGTGAACGACATGTGGAGACGAAGATGTATTTCGAACTCAAGGACGCGACCGCCGATATCCTTGCAAAAAGCCGCCGTCACGGCGAGCTGTGCGATCTGCCTCTCGACTTGATTTCATCCGAAGCCGAAGCGTACGACATCCAGGCGGCCGCGCAGGACGCTCTCGGGTTTGAACGCAAGGGCTACGCGATTGTTGGATCGAGCGATGGCTCGCGTAGAACGCTCGGCTTGGAAAAGCCCATCTTCTCCGAGATTCCCGGCTCATCGCTTCTGTCGAACACGAGAGAGTTCCATCTCCCCGAAGGGGTTATTGGCGTCCAGTGCGAATTTGTGTTCACCATGCTGCGTCAGTATCCTGACGCCGGAGAAGACATCGATCTATCAAACGTGGGCGACACCGTACTGACCTGCCGCCCTGCGATCGGGGTTCTAGGCCGGAGAACGTGCCGGCCGTTCGCAGGCGATAATGTAGCCATCGCGGACTATGGTCTTCATGTTGCGACCCTTTGCGGAGATCATATGAAAGAATTCGCGCCCTCCAGTCTGTCCGAAATCGAGGTCACGACCTTTCTTTTTAAAGAGACTGTTCTGATGGGCAAGGCGTCGTCCGTCATGGGCAATCCGCTGCATGCGGTTGCCTGGCTTGCGGGTGAACTACAGGCGAGAGGACGCTGCCTCGAACCGAACGACATGGTTGCGACCGGCTCCTGCACCACGATCCTTCAAGTGTGGCCGCGACAGCACTTGGCCGCTGATTTTGGCCCGCTCGGCCAGATCGAATGTATCTTCAACTAAGGGAACCAGAACAACGTGATGCGTGTGCAACAAAAACCGTTCGTCATAGAGGTTCGAAGAAGGAGACCCTTGCCAGCCAAAAATCTCGCCTCGCCACCCGGCGCAAACCCAGAGCCCCGTCGGCTTCTCTGCAAGCTACTTCGGCGACCGTCAGCCGCAGCCGTCGGCATAGTACTTCTTACCAGACGTGAATTCGCGCTCAGTTCCGGTTGTAGCGGTCGTCGACGGCAGGCCGGCTCGCGCCTCAGCCGTCGTAAGCTATGGATGTCGGTACTCGTTCGCAGGCGTCCCACGACGGGACGGAAGCAGACGCCTCCCAAAGCGCTTCGCCCTTTTCAATTTGACGGCGTCAAGCCGACCGATCACCATGGCTATCATGGGTTTTGGAGCAATCAGTTGGAACGGCGTCTGTTTCCATGCTGTTCGGCCCGATCGCGCTCGTCTGGTTTCTGGTCATGGACGTGGGGGACTGTGGAACCTCGCTTACGTCCGACGATCTTTGCCGCCCTCAACTCATCCCATTCCACGTCATCGACTTGATAACCCGTGCCGGCTTCGCCGGTCTATTGATCTCGGCGCCGCATTTCTGACGGTGACAGACACCGAAGCGCTTACAGCCGATCCAAGGCATTTCAGCAGAAAGCCAGTTTTAGTAGCGTGGTTTTTGCGAGGAGCAAAGTCCGTCAGCGACACCTGCGTAACTGGTAGAGAGTAGCTGCAACGCCTCCTTGATTTCGGGTGTCGTCGTGACCCTTATTGCCATCACCTCGACGGTTGGGAGGATGAACGTCATGTTCAACCAGCATTCAGGACAATGCGCTAATGTGAGTTCATTCCGGAGTGACCTTGACGCGGTCTTGGTCCGACCCGGACTTGGAGCATGGCGATGTTGAAAAGATCCATCACTTTGGCACTTATTGCCGCTGCAATAGCCGTCCCCGTATCGCTCTCTGCAGGGACAGTTGAAGCACAGGAATACTATGGTCGAGGCTGGCAGGACAATCGTGGGTGGGGCGGCCCCCCTCCTGAATGGGGTCACTATCACCGCCATCACGATTACGGCGGCGTGATCGCCGGCGGCATTGCGGCCGGATTGATCGGTGGCCTTATAAGTAACGCGATTCAAGACAACGGCCAGCGTAACTACGCACCGCCTCCGCCGCCAGAGCCGGAGTGCTGGTATCAACGCCAAACTGTGCAGGATCGCTATGACGACGGCTACCACGTAGAAAGGGTGCGAGTCTGCAATTGACGGCTTGGCGCGTAATCAGCTCGCCTTGGTGGAGTGCCATAATCCTTCGTCGGAGCGCGGCCCGCCTCCTGTCACGGGACGGGCTACCGGCTGGGTAGCGTGCGTAAGACGCGAAGGGGATTGCAACACGCCACATACGGCAGGGGTCTGGTTGCTGCCAATTCTATTGCGTCCGATCTAACGAGCAACCCTCTTCGTGAGATGTGCGACTTTACGATCTAAAGCAGTTATGGCGCGTCCGTCACGATCGAACTATGTTACGCAGGTCACATCCCCGAAATCAGGCCTGTTCTAGGCTTTGACACCGGCTCTTCGGTAGAACTACGAGCCGAAAGAGTTCGTCTGTGCAAAAATGCGTTAACCTGGAAGATTGTTACGCTGTAGAAGTTAGGAAGTAGCACCCCGCCGCGAGGCGCTTTGCTGGCGCCGTACCCACCGGCGCGATTGGGTACCAGAATGTAGCAAGTGGCTTTGTTGCCCGCTTTTCTTCGACGGTAGCAGGGGGCGCCACCTTTCGGTTTGAAGGGTCTGTGCTCTCGGCCGTTCGCCTGAGTGTATCCAAAATGCTGTGCGTTGACGGACCTCTGGAGGAGCACTCTCGGAGTGCCGCTCTTGGGCAATCTCCGTCGGTGTGATGCTCTTGACGGAGCACATATTGCCCGCCATTCTGCACCAGCTTCGGGAATGGCGCAGGCAGCGTGTGTGACGGAGACCAGTCTTGTCGAGATCCAAAACCGGACGCACAGCAATGTTTGCCGTTGCTGCGGGAGTATGGTTGGCGGCGCCTGTCGCCGAAGCGGCGGACAGGCCGGCGCCTGATGATAGTTCCAGGTGGATCGTCACACTCGGCGCCAGTGTCGAATACGGACCGACATTTCCCGGATCCAAACACGTCGGCTTGAGCGCCATGCCGTCCTTCGATATTAGACGGTTCGATGAGCCCGACGAGAAAAGCGCGCCCGACGACAATATTGATTACGGACTTTTCGATCTCGGCGGGGTCGAAATCGGGCCGGTAATCGGGATTCGCGACAGCCGTTCGCAATCCGACGAGGTGAACCTAAAAGGCACTTATGCCGTCGACTGGGGCGTCGATGCCGGTCTCTTTGTGCAATATTGGGCTATCCCCGATCACTTGCGCTTGCGCACGGAAATTCGTCAGGCGGTATCGAATGGCAGCGGCCTTGTCGTCGATGTCGGCGCTGACTGGTTTCAGCCTATTGCAGAGAAATGGTTATTCTCTGTTGGCCCGCGCGCCTCTCTCGGCAACGATGCCTACATGCGCAAATATTTCGGTGTTTCAGAGATAGAGGCATCCCGCAACGGTGGCCTGCCCGCCTTTAGCGCCGGTGGTAGCCTAAAGTCCGTCGGATTGACCGCCGCGGTTTCTTATGACCTAACTCCGACCTTGACCTTCCAGATCTACGATCGGTTCGACCGCCTGACCGGCGATGCCGCCGATAGTCCTATCACCTCGAAGATTGGAAGTAGAAGCCAGAACATCGTCGGCATCTCTCTTAGCAAAGCCTTCAGCATCAGCTTTTAGGTCTCTTTCGCGGCCGTGGCGATACACCAGACGCCGCCAAGGATCAGGCCGTTGCCGACCAGCTGGAGCAAAGGAACAGCTTCACCGAAGACGAGCCAGGCAACCGCCATGATGAAAAGATAGCTCAGAGCCGAGAGCGGAAAGGCCTTGCTGAGATCGAGTTCCGACAGAACCTTCATCCAGATGGCAAAGCAGGCAATCTCAGCAGCGACGGCCGCCAGAAACCAGTGGGAAGACAAGATCTGTAATAGCCAGTTGTCGCCGCCCATGCTGCCCGCATCCTCGGCGCTCTGTTTCAACAGGATCTGCTGCGCAGTATTTAAAAGTGGCACAGCAAGCCAGATCGGCCGCATCACCTTCATGGTACCGCCTCGAAACCGTAATCGGAGACCAGCAGCGGCGATATCTTTCTTAGCATGAACTGAAGCGCTGGATTGAGATGGCGGAAATACATGGCGTTGGCCGTCAACTTGCTGCCGAGGCGCACCTTGTTGCGATAGTAGGCTTGGCCGCTCTGATATCGCCTGATGCCGTGACGCAGGCAATAGTCGAGATTGGTGAACCAACTGAGATAATAGAGATTGTAGGGCCGACCCTTTTCGGCATCCATGCAGAAGAACTTGTCGATCAACCTGTCGCCATCGTGGATCATTAGGTTGGCTGCGAGCAGTTCCTCGCCGGAAAAATACATCGCGCAGAAGGAATTTTCCGGCATTCGCTTGAGAATGCCGTCGAAATAATCCGGCGTCAGTTCTTCGAACTGCCATTCGCTGCGCTGGCGCGTTTCGAGATATAGCTGCATCACGCGCGGGAGAAGGTCGCCGAAGCTCTTTCGATATTCGACGCGGATTTTTTCCCGGCTCCTGAGCTTGCGTCGCATGTCCTTGCGCGTTCCCGACGAGAGCATGGCGAGATATTCGTCGATCGACTTGAACTCGATATCTAGCCACGCCGTCGGCATGCTGGCGAAATTTGCATAACCGCGCGCGGACAAAGCGTTTGCGATATCAGTCGGCAGGGGCTGCGCCAGATCCTTCAGCGCCGTTAGCGAGCAGCGCTCCTTGCGGGCATGCGCTTCGAAAACATCGAGAAGCAGGAAAAAGAGTGCCGGCCGGCGTGCTTCGTCAATTCCCGGGGCAAAGCCGATGGCGCCCGTTTCCGTGCAGGGCGAGCCGAGGCAGGCAAGCCGCAGCGTCAGAAACCTCTTGAAGACGCCGCGGACTTTCTCGACCGCCTGTCTGATGCGGCCTGTCTCCAGCGTCGTTTCAAGCGCATAGTCGCACAGGAATGCGGGCATGACGGCGATGATGTCCTCATCCTCGCGGACAACGACATAGCGCCATTCAAATCCCGCGATACCGGCTTTCTCGACAGCGAGCAGATAATCGAAGGTTTCGATTTCAGCCGGGAAACAGGCGTTCCACGCTTCGCGCCCGAGCATGCAGATGCTTGAGACAACCGTTGCAACGAGGGTTGTCTCCTTAGAGATGCTGGGCTTAGTGACCGGCATTTTAAGCGCTTGCTGCTTCATGCTCCGCCTCGAAGAATTCCGCCGTCATGTCGGCGACACGCCGATGATGCCGGTCGACGTGAATCATGTGATAGCTATCATCTAACCAGCGCAGCTCCCGTCGTCCGCCGAGATGGGCGGCGATATACTGTGCGTGAGCGGGGCCGCTCAGATCGTCGTCGCGCGAATGCACGATCAACGTTGGTGTGCGCATCTCCGGCAGGCGGGCTTTCAGCGCGCGGCCAAGTTCATGCATTTCGATCAACCCACGTCCTGGAAAGGCTTCGAGCATGCCTTCACCGATCATACCGGCGACCATTCGGCGCATGCGTTCATCCTTGATGCCGAGTGATGGGGTCTCGCGGAAATTCAGCCGTTCTATGAACGGGATCAGGGAGATCCACCGGATGTAAGGCGAAAGCAGTGAATAATAGCGCGGCACGTCCCATCCGTCATAGTGGAAGCAGGGCGAGTAGACGGCGACTGCACTGATCGACAGCGGGTTGCGATCGGCCGCCATCATAGCGAGTTTGCCGCCAACACAGATGCCGGCGGCAAAGACATCGTTCGCGCGTTCGGAAAGCCAGTCTCCGGCGGCCTCCACACTATCGAGCCAGTCTTCCCAGCGTGAGCGACGGAGTGTCGCTTCGTTTTCGCCGTGGCCGGCAAGAAGCGGTGCATACACGCTGAAGCCGCGACGATGAAACTGCCGGGCGACCAGCCGCATTTCGGCTGGCGCACCCGTTAGTCCGTGAACGAGCATGACACCCTTGCCACTCGTGCCTTCAAGAAAGAAAGAAAGCCTGTCAGCCGGCATGCGGCAACTCCTCATGCGGCCGGTTCTCCTTCGCCATGAAACCGAGCGCGTGACACGTGCTGATCACATGTGTGCCAGCGGCTTCTTGCTCGAGGCGGATCTGCTCATGGAAATCCTTAAGCTTTGTCCAATGGGTCTTCGGGCGGTAGTGATGTTCCGCATGGTAGCCGTTGCCGAACCAAAGCCAGTTATAGAACCTGTTATGGCTGCTGACCCCCCACGCACTCGGTTCGTCAGGGTCTCCGTTCAGATGCTCGTAATAGCCGTTAAGCGACGAAAGGCAGTTGCCGAGATAATAGAAGGGTAAGAAGAAGAAGGCAGCTTTCCAATCATAAAGAATGGCGAGGAAAACGAACCCGATGAAGGAGATAAGCTCGATGCGTCCCCATTTGGCCTCGAACGGTCGCTTGCTGGCTATTGCCTGGTGGATGTCGCCGATATCGTCGCGGAAAAAGCTCAGGAATGTGTAGGATAAGACATTTTCCGGCTCGCCGTTCTTGCCGTGCTTGTAGATCGACAACATGTCGATCGTCTCACCCTTGTCATTCGGGCGGTCGCTGTTGCCGGAATGATGACGCATGTGCACCCAGTGATAATAGGCTTGCGAGAAACCGATCGTTATCGATTCCAACAGGCTAAACGCGTAGTTCATCCACCTTGGCTTGAAATAGCGCGTGTGGATGAAGTTATGGGAGATGCTGTTTATATTCCAGGATATTGACAGCGCATAAAACGCTCCGAGCACCGCCGATATCCAGAGCGGGCGGCGTTCGAAACCTGCGATCAAGTAGATATTGAAGGCCAGATTTGCGATTGCTGCCAACACCGGCACGATATCCCATTTCGAATGTGCGAAGATTTTCATAGTCCCGTCGCTCCGACACAGACCACGCCAAAGGTCACCAAAACGATGCCGAGCGCATGGCGAAGATTGATGGTTTCCTTGAATATGACCGCACCCGCTAACGCGATCGCCGCATAACTCAGCGCCATCAGCGGGAAAGCCTCCGACAGCGCGACATCTTCCAGCACGCGCGTCCACATCACCAGTTCAACGGCCCAGAAGGCGATGCCGAGCCAGATCGCAGGCTTTCGCAGGGTCTCCGCGAGCACGCTCGATGCGCCATGTTTGAAGCAGAGTTCGCGGCCGGTTTCCGCCAGAATGCAGGAGAGGATGAGACCGAGCGTCCACCCCGTCAGTCCCGACGTCATGGCATCAGCTCCAACAGCACTTCGAGCAACGCATGATTGGCGGCACTGTTGATGTTGCGGGTCGCCATCCTCTCCCGGTATCGGAAGGGCTGATCGATCAGCACCTCCGCCTTCTTCATCGCGCGCGTGTAGAGATCACCGCCATAATTGGGCGTCGAATAATCGCCGGTCACGTCGGCACCGATGACGCGGTGTCGCCGGCCGATCTCGCTCAGAAGCCAGAGGACATAGGGCAGCCGCATGCAGCCCTGGTCCCAATTGGTGACGGCATCGGCATCCGAAAGCACATCCTTGTCGATTGTGATGTAGACCGCCTCAGTCTCGATTCTGCTGAGCAGGCGGTCGAGGAAGTTGCTCTCACCCAGCTCCGAGATCGACTGCCAATGCAAGGCGCCGGCGATCTGGCTGTAACTCGCGCCCGAACCATAGCTAGACTTCACGCGGCTTGGCGGGTGCGCGTAGGGATAGAGCTCCAGTCGCCCATCGGCCAAAGGCCGAAGATTTGCGCCCTTGCGTTCCGGCGAGCTGAGGTCGCGGCTGCAGACGCCGAGCGTGATTACCTTCTTGACCATCGGCTGTTCAAGCGCCTTGTTGACCCATGAGCCGCAATGCAGACCGTTGTCGAAATGCACCCAGTCCGGATGATTGTCGATGTGAATGACGGTCACCGGCTGGCTACGGCCTTGCAGCGCAAGCTGAAGCAATAGAGCTGTCACATGGTGAAAATCGCCCGAGCCCATGAAGCACAGTCGCGACCCCTTGGCCGACAGCGGCCCGGTCTTTGCAAGATTGCGCCATAGGCAATCCAGTGCTTTTTCCCGCCCCCAGAGACGGATATTGCGCCCGCTCTCCTTGTCGCTGACTTCATGCGCTCCTGCCATTATGGAAGAGTGCATGAAGTCGGGTTGCAACTCCAACGCATCATCGAGATGAAGAAGAAGGAGTTGCACGGATCTATCTCCGTTCCGCGCGGGTGAGCAGCTGACCGAGCAGCGCAACGGCAAGCGCGATCTCGTCATGGCTAATCATAAGGCTCGGGGCAAAAGTGATGACGTTTTTGTGGTACCCACCGACATCGAGGACGAGCCCGTATTTCCGGCCGTCGACGACGAGATCGCCCTTCATGCCCTCGTCGCACATCCAGTCGAGCGTTGCCTTGTCGGGCGTAAAGCCGTCGGGCCTGCAGATTTCCATGCGCAGCGCAAGACCGAGACCATCGACTTCGCCAATGATGGCATGCTGGGACTGCAGATCCTTGAGACCTTCCAGAAAATGGGCGCCTTTTTTCATGACGCTGGCGCCGAAATCGTCCTCCGAGACCATTTTGAGGGTTTCGAGCGCAACCGAAGTTCCCATCGGGTTGCTGGCAAATGTCGAATGCGTAGAGCCAGGCGGAAAGATCGTCGGGTTTATCATCTCCTCTTTTGCCCAGATTCCGGAAAGCGGGTTGAGGCCGTTGGTGATCGCCTTGCCGAAAACCAGCACGTCGGGCGAGACGCCAAAATGCTCGATCGACCAGAGCTTTCCGGTGCGATAGACGCCCATCTGAATCTCGTCGACGACGAGCAGGATGCCGTGATCGTCTAGGACTTTCTTCAGTTCCTTAAAGAAGTTCATCGGCGGAATGACATAGCCACCGGTGCCCTGGATCGGCTCGACATAGAAGGCGGCATATTCGGATTTCTGAGCCTTTGGGTCCCAGACGCCGTTATATTCGCTCTCGAACAGTCGGGCGAATTTCTGTACGCAATAATGTCCGTATTCCTCCTTCGACATGCCTTTAGGCCCGCGGAAGTGGTAGGGAAACTCAATGAACTGTGCGCGATCGCCGAAATGGCCGTAACGCCGGCGATAGCGATAGCTCGAGGTGATCGAAGTCGCTCCGAGCGTGCGTCCGTGATAACCGCCCTCGAAGGCAAACATCAAGCTCTTGCCGCCGCTGTAGTTGCGGACGATCTTCAGCGAATCCTCGACGGCCTGTGAACCGCCGACATTGAAATGCACGCGACCCTTCATGCCGAATTTCTGCTCGGCATCCTTGGCGATCAGCGTCGCCAGTTCGACTTTCTCGCGATGCAGATATTGCGACGCGACCTGTGGCAGGCGGTCGAGCTGGCGATGGGCGACAGTGTTCAGCCGCTCGTTGCGGTAGCCGAAATTGACCGCCGAGTACCACATCTGCAGATCGAGGAACGGCGTTTGAGCCGCATCGTACACAAATGAGCCCTCGCAGGATTCGAAGAATTTCGGCCTCTCCGAATAGTGGACAGTGTCGCCGTGCGAGCAATAGGTCTCTTCGAGCAGACGCAGTTCATCTTCTGACAGCACTGTCTCGGCGCTGTCGGCCAGTTTCAGATTGGATCGCATGAAGTCCTCTTCTTACGCAGATTTTGCCACGGAAAGCGCAACTGGCTGCCGGGGCGGGCTGGAAAGGATTTTTGCGACAGCGGCCTGGATATCGGCGAAGCTGTCATAGGGGATGAAGGGGATACGGCGCCGATGGCAGTAGTCGGCCAGTTTTGCTTTCGCGAAGACCGTCACTTCCGCGTTGGAGACGCAAAAATCGCTGCGGCCGTCGCCGACATAAATATCGTCTCTGGATGGGGCGACGACATTGCATTTACAAACGCCCGAGCCGGCGGCGCAGGCGGCATTGATGAAAGGGAAATCAAGGTCGAAACACGCACCGACCTTTGCCGGATCAATGACGAGTTTGTTTGCAACAACAGATATGCCGGTAAGCCCATGTCGAGCGAGCACGCGTTGTATGAAGTAGTCGACGCCATCGCTAACGACAGTGAGGCTCAGGCCTTTGCTGTCGCAGAAGGCCTTGAAGGCAATGAAGCTATCGTCGATCTCGACCATGTCGACAAGCGCATCGAGTTCATCCCGCGTGGCCCTGATCAGCCGCACCTGACGCTGCATGCATTGCGCCGAGGTGATCTTGCCCTTTGTCCACTGATCCTCGATCTTGTGCCATTCTGGAGGAGCAAATCGCTGAAGAACGAAATCGGTCACGTCCCATTTCGATATGGTCCCGTCGAAATCGCAAAACACTTGCATTGCATGCTCCGTCAAGAACTTGACGAAGGCTATAGCGTTGCGAACTGAAAGCAGGATGAGGCGAAGATGAAGCGAAACTGAATTCGCGCGAAAATCGTGGCCGGTGCGATCTTACGCAGCGGGAATATCCAGATCGACTCTCAGCCCATATCCCCAGGTCGGGGTGCCGAGCTTGATCCCGATCTCGAGCCTGCTTCCGATATCGGCGACGATCGGCAGGCCGAGCCCGGATCCTTCGCCACTGTCCGCGCCCAGTCGATTGAAACGCTGGAAGGCCGCATCGTGTTTTTCGGCCGGGATCCCCGGACCGCTATCCATTATGCAGAGCACCCAGCCGCGCCGACTCTGCTCGATCCGCACTTCGATGCGGGTGGCATCGGGTGAATATTTGATGGCGTTATCAAGAAGATTGTCGATCACCACATGCAGGAGGGCGCAATCGGTCAGCACCATGGCTTTCGCCTCGCCTCTCTCAAGGCTGACATCAAACCTGCGGCTACTGATGACGGCGCCGAAATCCGAGATTGCCGATGCCGCGATTTCCGGCAATTCCAGAGCCTCCAGCTGCAGCGGTTGGTGGCTCACGCGCGCTAGCCGCAGAAGCTGCTCGATCAGATGCATGGCGCGTTCGTTGCTGATGACGAGATCTCTCAGCAGTGCTCGGCGTTCTTCGTCTGTGTCTGCCCGGTCGAGAAGCTGCAGAAGCAGCTTGATGCCGGCCTGTGGCGTGCGGAGTTGATGAGCGGCAAGATCGGAGAAGCGCCGTTCCATGGTCAGCGAGCGGCCGAGCTTGCGCAGAAGATTGTTGAGTGAATGCACAAGCGGGGTGAGATCCCGCGGCAACGCCCTGGTGGCGATCATCGATAGATCGTCCGGGGTCCGTGTCCTGATCTGCGAAACCAGTCCCCTGATACTCGCAAGGCCGTTGTTGATCGCAAGCCAGATGATGATCGCGATGACCGGCACGAGAACGAGAAGCGGAAAGGCGAGATTGAGGAGGATATTGTCAACAAGACCTTGTCGGAGATTGATCTTTTCGGCGACCTCAATCGTGACCTCGGTATTTGGGATCGACAGCGAATAGATCCGCCAGAGCTCGCCGTGAAAGGTGATGTCGGAGAAGCCCGCTGCAAAGCGTGTGACCTCAGCGGGAAAGGCGTTGCTGCTTGCAAATGCAAGCGCTGCCCCCCTCCACGCGCGGAACGAATGCGCATCGGCGTAGTCGTCAGCATCCTCGTTGAGCGCTAGCTGGTTATCCATGTTGAAGTCGAGATCTGGAACCTGCACCGTCGGCCGCGACGTCGGTCGGGTCAGCGGATGTTTCATCAGCGACCACAGTACATTGGCGTCGTTGATGAGCTGGGCGTCGTAGATATTGTCGATCTCACGCGTCGCGCTGCGATAGGCAAAAAAACCGATGATAGCGATCGTGACGATCAGGGTCGGCAGGATGCGCAGGAAAAGGCGTTGGCTGAGTGTCACTGTTAGCGCTCGACCATATAGCCGACGCCGCGGATCGATCGGATAAAATCGGTGCCGAGCTTCTTGCGCAGGTTATAGACGGTCACCTCGATCGTATTGCTCTCGACGGAAACATCTGTGTCATAGAGCGCATATTCGATATCGCTTTTCGTCACATAGCGGCCGCTACGTTCCATCAGCAGCCTAAGGAGATGAAATTCCTTGGCGGTCATGTGGAGCTGGATCCCGTTGCGGCGCGTCACCATCGCTGCCGGGTCGATCTCGACATCGGCACAGCGAATTACGGTTTCGTTGCGGCCCTGCCGGCGGCGCAGCAAGGCGCGCACACGGGCAAGCAATTCGTCGAGATCGAAGGGCTTGCTCAGATAGTCGTCTGCACCCTCGTCAAGACCGGCCACGCGATCCCGGACACTGTCGAGCGCCGTCAGCATCACGATCGGCACCTGATTGCCGCCTTGCCTGAGCTCTCTCACCACGTCGAAACCGCTGGCTTTCGGCAGATTGACGTCGAGAATGACGGTGTCATAGGCGTTGTCGCGCAAGGCCTCGAGCGCCGTTTCTGCATCGCGAAACCAGTCAACGCCATAGGCATGTTTCTCGAGGGCCTTTTTAAGCGAGGAACCAAGGATGAAATCGTCTTCGACCAAAACTATGCGCAATGCTCTATCCTCGCCATCTCAATCGCCGATGTGCTTCATCCGCCGCGATTGAGGCCGAAATCCGGCCATCTCAAGGTTACCGCGAAGGTGGGTCATGACGAAGACGGTTACCCGCTAAAGCATTACGCGCCACGCCCCAAAGCGCCCGGTTGGTTGCATGATTATCAAGGTGGACGGTGTAAGCGAAAGTATCCGGCATGGTCGTGGCCGAGTGTTGGATGCGAAAGCGTTCTTCTTTCTCCTGAGTGGTACTAACGATGTGCGTGGATGTCTTCGTGTTGGCTCTTGCTAGGCTAGTCCATTGGTGGCGGAGGCTCTTTCGACCTGCCTACGGTCGCCGACTGACCTTCCGTAAACAATCACCTCACTCACTACGAGCCGGCTTCCGGATCTTTGGCGATATTTGTCCAACGGGTTTGCAGTGGAGGTGGACGACGCCGGGCTCGAGAACGGCGTTGGAGTGTGATTGAAGAATGACTAGTTCGCTGAGGGTGAAGCTGGCGCCAAACACGATACGAAACGGTCAAATTGGCTTCGGAAGCGCGCGCATCGTGCGGTCGACGCGGCGATATTACGCCGCAGCAGGGAGATAGTAATTTCTCTGGAAAACGTGAGCATGCTTGGTCTGAAATGCTGATACATGCAGTTCACTTAAGATATTTTTGACGAGTTCCGAGTAAGTACTTCTCAGACACTCCGATCTATTTAAGCAGCGTCTATCGCCGGAACCGAGCATGTGATCGATGCCGGGGCGGTTCCGACGGCTCGATCTGGACCTCGACTCGAGTTGGCATGAAGTCTCCCCTGACGGATGAGAAAACCGACGATCAGGGTCGGATGGTGTCTTATGGCAAAGTCGCTGCTGTCGCGGTCGTCGGGAACAAGACGGCGCTCGTCAAATCTCAGACGCTCAACGACTTGCGTTTCATACTCCCGCGGTGGCTTGCCGGGTGACGATTGCGAGTGTCGCGGGCAATCTGTCTCATCTCGCGGCCTTGCACAAGAAATTGTATCATCCCTGCGGAAGGAATAGAGATCGTCCCCGTCTTGGTCTGCACCCGCGCATCACGCAAACGGACCTAGCAAGTTTTTTGAGGTGCATACGTTTGCGACCAGGGGGCATTGATCCGATCCCGTTCATAAGAGATTGTTACTCAGTGCGCAGGTGAGCTCGGATGCGAAATACTTCTCGCATCCGAGCTTGGTGGCTTAGTCCCGACTATCCACTTCCTGCAAACTTTAACGAGCATATTCTCGCGAATACATCCATTTTGTTGAAGGGATTCGGTTGAACCGGTTTGTCACGGGCTTTGCTGCGACCGCTATCGGTTGAACGACACGCTTGCTTTTCTTGAGCGATGGCGTGATGGCGAAGTCCTTTAGGCCCGCGAATTGCCCGGCATACTGCTGCTTCAGCGCCGCAAGCTCGCTCTTGTTCTTGCTTCGGCTGGCGATGACGGCCATGCCGATCACCCCGCCTTCCGTGGCTTCCCATTCAACGGATTGGGCAAACAGGGGGCGCGCTTCCGCCGGGCCCTTGTCTCGGAACAGCTTCCAACCAAGTGCCTGTGCGCCCAACGCCGACTTTGCAGCATAGACGTAGCTCTTGAGCGTGCTCAGGTCCGAATCGCTGATCTTCAGCGTTGCCTGTTCGTCGGTCAACGCCGCGGCGGCGATCTCGATATATTCGTTGCGAATATCGTCGGACTTGTCGGCAAAGCGGGTTGCAAGCGTGAAGGCCTCGTCCATCTTGCCGAGATTGCGCAGCGACAGGATAACGCCTTCAACGTTTTTCAAGTCGTTACCATACTGCATGCCCGAGGTGAACCAGGCCAACGCCGGCTGCCATTGCTTCTGGCTATAGTAATACCACCCGAACAGGCTCGCGTCGGGGGCGGACTGGGCGCTTTCGACATAGTTAGCGAAACTCTCGAGATCCGCGCCAGAAGGCGGGCGGGCCATAGGATCGCCTTCGCTGACCGCGCCCATCTGCTTGCGGATCGCATCATAGCTGAAGCTGGCGAATTCCGCGGTGCCATCGGGCAGGGTGCGGCCCAGCGCAAGCAGCGAGGTGATGCCGGCGGCTGGCAGAAGCGCACTGGCCTTTTGCATGGTTGCCAGTCGCTCGCTCGGCTGGTCACAATTGGTAAGCACATACTTGTAGAGATCGAATGCCTTTGCCATATCTCTGGTCTTGGCAAGGGCCTCGCCCACCTGCCACAGCGCGTTCATCTCACCGCATACGAGCAGTTGTGGCTGCTGCTGGGCTGCAGAAATCACCTGGCCCCAATTGGCGCGGGTATAGGCGCGGTCGATCAGCTTGCGCGATTCCGCCATCTCCAGCTTTTCCATCAGGTCCGTCGAGGGCTTCCATTCCGGGTTGCCGCTTGCGATACGGGCGATCTCCACGCGCAGCCGTGTAAGGTCGCCCGTCGCGTAAATGTCCCACAGCGGCTGTTCGTCGATCGCCGTCGTCTGGTTGAACAGGTCTTCGGAGGCTTCCCAGTTCGGATAGAGCGCCTTGAGGCGGCGCAGTTCGGCGCCGAGGCGCTTCAGGTCGCGCGTCTTGGCATAATAGCGCAATGCGGTTTCGTCCACCTTCTCAGGGGCGGCCGCCTTAGCCTGGCCCGTTGCCGCCTGCTTCATGTCGGCCGTGGCCGAAGCAAATGGATTGGCTGCGGGTGTGGCGGCCGGCGCCGGCGTCGTGACGACGGGGGCTTTCTGCGCCACAGGCGTGAACGGGTTTTCGCCGGGTGCGACGTCGCGATAACTGGTCTCGGGAAGCTGCGCGGTCCCGGTAACTGGAGCGGCATTGACCGCCTTCGGCAGCACCGCGGCAACACTCTGGTCGACCGCCGGCGTGATTGCCGTGTTCTGCGTCGGCACGACGGCGAGAGCGCTCATGCCACCTGCCGGCACGACCGCGTTAAGGCCTGTGTTGCCGCTTAGATCAGCGGCGGAGACCGGAACCGTTTTCAGCGATGGGGTCAGAAAAATAGCGCAACTGCAAAGCAGGAGTGCTGTCACTGTGTATCTGGCAGACATCTTGGATACCTTTCTGCAACTGCAACAAGACTGAGGAGATGAAGTGTAGAGGGGTAGTAATCGGTGGTTTCGAAGGCTGCTGCCGTTGGAGCCGCTGTCTCGCGACCTAGACTGCAGCCGACCAATTCCGTCACGGCGCGGTATCCGGCTTCCGGCATCTGCGACAGTGTCGTGGCGTTTGCCAGTTCGATGACCGAGGCGGCACCATTGTTGGTGTCGCGCCAGGCGTCGGCAAACGGCGTCAGCAGGTCTGAGTGATCGCGCGAATACCAGGCGAGATAGAGCGGAATGCGGATCGCATCATGGCCGAACTGCGCCGGATAGGCACTTGCCGGCATCGGCGTTTTGCCCTTCAGCGATATCCAGTCCGCCGGCAGCGCTGCCGGTCCGAAGCGCGCGGTTTGCGTCAGGGACAGCCCCGTCCTGATTAGTTCGTCGGCTGGAAAACGCGATGACGCGACGCCCAGTTCGGCGATGGCGGGATAGACCCAGTACGAGAGGTTGACGACGGGCCCGTCCGGCTGGTCCGTGGCGCCAAACCCTCGCTCGCCCGGCAGTAGCGCTTTGCCGAATGCCGTGTCGACGACCGTCTTGTCGGCGATCTCCTCGGCAATCCGCTTGGCATCACGAGCATAATCGCTGTCTTTCCAGACATGGGCCGCCTTGGCCAATGCCCAGCCGATGAGCAGATCGCCATCGGTCGCGTTGTTGGTGTCGGCGACGTGTGGCGTCGCCGCCGGATCCCATCGCCAGGCCGCCAGATTGTCGCCACGCACGTAGAGATTGGCTTTCGTCCAGCCCCATATGCGCTCGAAACTCTTACGGTCGTCGGCGATCGCGGCGATCAGCATGCCATAGCCCTGACCCTCGCTGTGGCTGATCCCGTTAGCCCGCGTGTCGATCACGCGGCCCTCCTGGGTGACGTATTCGTGGCGATAGAGCATCCACGACCCTGCGACATAGTCCACCGGCTGAACCGCGTCGTCAGCGCCAGCACTCGCCTGTGCCAGCGGGAACGCGGCAATCGAACCCGCCAGCAACATCGCTTTGAACGAGACGGTGCGGTTTATCATTTGCGCCGACCGAGTTTAAGCATCAGGAAGGTCGATGCGCCGAGCATGATTGCCGCGCCGAGCTGGGCCAGCGTGTATTCCATGACATGGTTGGAAAGCCAGCCGGCGATGATCAGGCGCATGTTGCCGATGGATACCGGCTGGGTCTGAAACAGCGCGATGTCACGGGGAGACACCTGGTCCATGACCTGGCCGCTCGTCGAGAATGACTGCAGCGAGCCGTTGAGCCGGGTCCAGGTCGAGCGTTCCATGACTGCGTCGACCGTCGCTGTGAGGCTTGTGTCGGAAGGCGATGCCACCACAGTCCAGACGCCGCCCGATGACATTTCCTTCTGGGCGATGAGCAGAGCGGTGTTGTCCTTCGGCTGGTAGTTTTCGGCGCGGGTCTCACCGGCCGAGCCGAGTGTGGGTTGCAGTTGCGACAGGGTCGATCGGGCGAATGACTTTGCCGTCGAAGCCAATTCGGTGACGGGCGCGAGAAGCTTGTCCAGCTGTGTCGGCGTATCGGCTGCGGCGGCTTCTCGGCCGCTGGCAGGATCCCCGAACGACATCGAAGCTGCCGCCTGTCCGCGCCTGCTGCTCGGCGGGCCGTTGGTCAGACCTGCCGGTGTGGCGGAGAGGTCGAGGCCGGCCTGGCTCTGGATTTCGGCAGGCAGTCTGGCGAAGGGTGCAAAGGCCATGATCTGGCGTTGGCCGGCGTCGGGAACCGATGTCATCAGATCGACCGGCGTGACACGACCGGACGAGTAGGCCATCTTGGCGAGAAACGAACCCGCTGCATCGATTGCCGGCGAATTCAGATCCGGCACGTAGACGGAAGTGGCCTCGGCAGCGTGACCCGCTGCGAGCGATGCGCCCGATACCAGCGCTGCGATATCGGGGTAACGGCCGACCCGTGCAAAGGATGGAACTTCCAGAAAGCTCGATCCGAGTATCGACAAGCGCGAACGGTCCTCATTGGCACCGGCCAGCGGATCGCAGACGGCATCGGCCGGCGTCGGCAGACGTGCTTCGAACTCGATGATGTTCTCGCCCGGGCGCAGCTTGCTCAGCGGGATCGGCAGGCGCTGATCGTCGATGAGACCGTTGCGGCTGGCGCCGAGCGTAATGTCAGCGACCGTTTCGCCGTTGGCGCGCAGGATAAGTTCGGCACCGCGGGCGAGGTTGGCGGCATAGCGCGCGCTCAGATGCATGACGAGCGAGCCGTAGTCGCCGGGATAGAAGTCCGACGGCATCGAGAAGTTGACGCTCTCCTTGTAAAGTCGACCGGTGAAGGGCTGCGCGATGAAGCCGAGGTTCTGAAGCGGCACCACCGAGTTGGGTGCAAGCGGGCGACCCTTGGTGTTGGCAAGCGCGCGCAGACCCTGCGGCGTTCCGTCATTCTGCTGCTGCTGGCTGAGCCGCTGGAACTCCTCGACCGCGTTGTTGACATCAGGAGCGGCCTGTCCGGTTATCACCAGCATCTTGCGCTGCGTGCCATCATTGGAAAGAACGCTGATGCCGTCCTTCAACGCCGCCGCGCGATCGGCGCCAAGTGTGGACGCCAGTGCGTTGCGTGTGCCGACGACCACATCGATGCCGGGATCGCCGGATTGCGCTTCGCCGATCGTCACGGCCGGGCGATCGAAGTTGCCGGCAATTGCCAGCGACTGGATCACGGCCATGATCCGATTGTATTCGGTCGTCGATGCGCCGGGCGAAATCCGTCCATGGATGGGAGTGCGGCCATCATTGATCCCGCCCAGTGCGATCAGGTCGGGTATCGACGTTCCGCCGGCGGCGGACTTGCCGCCGAAGACGAAGCCGCTCTGTTCGGGGTCGACCTGCGTCCAGAGTTCATAGGTTGCATCGATGGTGCAATCGACGCGGTGCTTCTGGTCGACAAGAATGGAGACGGCATTGTAGCCTGGCTGAATGAGGCCATTCGGCACCTTGAGTTCGGCGCGGTAGGGGTCACCGGCTGTGAGCTTGATGGTGCCGACATCCTGGTCGTTGACGAAGACCCGCATGGCCGAGCTTTCGGGCGCGGTCGAGATTGAGGTCTGCAGCGACAGGACGAGTTTGGTGCTGCCGGCTATCTCCGCCGGAAGCGCGTAGAAGGCATATTCCCTGCTCGTGCTCTCACCATTGAAGAACAGTGCATTGCGGGTGGCACCGATCCGACGCAGATTGCTGTCGTCTGCGGTGGTCGCCGTCGCTGCAGGTGTCATCGGCTTGGCGATATCGCCGAGCGAGAAGGCGGTTGGAGACTGTGCAAAGGCACCACCGGTGAGCAGCGAGAGGGATGTTGCGGCAAGTGCCAGCTTGTAACGATAGGGGATACGCATCATGCACCTTCCTTTGCACTGGTTTCGGGGAATGCCTGGGCTGTATTGTTGTTTGCAGGCAGCAGGGGCGCCTGCGAGCGGCGCGCCGAAGCTGCGGAACCACCGGTCATAAGCAATGCGAGCGCACTGACCGGGCTCTTGAGGGCCCAGCGAAGGAGGGCAACAGTCGCAATGATCATGCCGCGGCGCTTCTGGCGGGTTGTGCGGATCGAGCGGACATCGCTCATATCGCGCAGGATCATTTCTGCAACGACCGGGTAGTGCTGCGCCTCCAGATCAAAGCGGATCGCCAGCGTCTGCTGCTCCTGGCTTGGATGTGCGGCGACCGTCACCGGGATCGAGTTGACGATCAGCGCCTGCGAAGGGTTGGCAATCGACAGGTGGCCGTTATCCGACTTGCGAAGAGCCTGCATTGCGGCCTGCGGTAACTGGATGGTGGCGCGGGCGGCCGAAGCCTTGAGAGCCGAACCCGTCCAGGTCTTGTCGCCAAAGGTCAGCGATACCTTGGTGTTGGTCGGCAGCTCAATGCCTTCGACCACGTTGCGGCGTTCGGTGATAACACCAAGGCCGGCGCCGGCGATCAGCAGGTTCAAAAAGTTCCAGGCGCCGACGATCATCAGGAGACCGCTGATTTCAGGTTCGGTATTGTAGCGATAAATCGAGACGCCAAGCGTGAAGGCGAGAACCGCGAAGATCGCGAAGTAGGGGAGGGAGAGCTCCGACAGACGGTCTCCGGCAGTGCTCTGACCCTTCGCCGTGACGTTGAAGGTTGGGCGGCGTGGCTGCAGGATGACACTGATGATGGCGCGGAACAGGTAGACCGACTGGACGTATTCGTAGATCTCCGACATCCAGGGCCAGCGAACCGAACCGTAGAGGTAGCTGCGGATGAGTTCGCCGACGATAAGGTAGGTCACCGTGTGGGCGATAAAGTCCTCGGACGACGCCACGAAGATCTTCATGTTGAAAAGGATGAAGAGAAGCGGCGCGAAGATGAAGACGGCGCGCACGAAGGGGAAGAACCAGAACAGCGAGCTGGAAAGGTAGCAGATGCGCTGCGCGAAGCTGAGACCGGCCTTCAGGAGCGGGTTTTTCAGCAAAAGGATCTGGACCATGCCGCGGCACCAGCGCGAGCGCTGACCGATGAAGCTGGAGACTGTTTCCGGCTGCAGGCCGGCAATCATCGGCTTGTCGACATAGACGCTGTTCCAGCCACGGGAGTGCAGTTCAAGCGCCGTTTCGCAGTCTTCGGTGATTGTGATCCCCGAGAAGCCGCCGACCTCTTCCAGCGCTTCGCGGCGCAGGACGGCTGCCGAGCCGCAGAAAAACGACGCGTTCCAGCGGTCGAGACCCTTCTGGATCTTGCCGTAGAACATTTCGTTCTCGGACGGCATTGTGGTGAAGGTATCGAGGTTATGCTCGATCGGGTCCGCGTTGGAGAAAAAATGCGGCGTCTGAACGAGGAAGAGATTGGGATCCTTCGAGAAGTATCCGACTGTCTCCTGCAGGAAAGCGCGTTCTGGCGCATGGTCGGCATCGAAGACGACGACCAGGTCGCCGCTGGTGCGCGAAAGGCCGCTGTTCAGGTTTCCGGCCTTGGCGTGGACGTTTTCGGCGCGCGTCATATAGGTGACGCCGAGATCGGCGCATAGATCTTTGAGGACGATGGCGCGGTTGATTGCAGCCTCGGCGACTGCGGTGTCGTCGGAGAAACGCTTCTGGTCGGTGCCGCCGTCGTCGAGCAGGAACACTCGTAGCTTGTTGCTCGGATAGTGCATGGCCATGGCAGCCGACAGTGTCATGGCAAGGATTTCCTTGCCCTCGTTGTAAGTCGGCACGAAAACGTCGACGCTGGGCGCGTCCTCGTCCGAAAGACGCGGCGCGGCCTGCCGCTCACGCGGATCGGCAACAACGAACAGGCTGATCGCCAGCATGACGATGCAGTACATCTCTGCCGCATAAAGCACGACGCCTGGAATGAAAGAATAGAGGTCGTCGACCGGCGGTAGCGTGCTGGTCGTTCTCCAGTAGGCATAACGTAGGACAACCACTGATCCGAGCGCCAGAAACACGTGGCGCCAGATGCCATCGAGACGCAGAACCGCGATAACGGCAAGAACCGCTATGACAGACAGCGACAGAGCCATTTGGACGGAGTTTCCAACCGGCTGTGTGACAAGAAACAGTGCGGTAAGTGTACTGGTCGTCCACAGTATAAAAGTGACTAGCTTAGTCATTGATCAGCCCCAATGATTAACGGGAAGTTAATTTGGGCCGATACTAGGAAATTATAATTGGTTGGCAACCTCTATATATTGCGCAGATTTTAAATGTAATTGAATAAATATTTATGAGTTACCTGTATTATCTGCATTAAGACGGTCGAAGCACGACTTTTTGCACATAAAATATACTTGCTGCGAATGGGATGAGCAGATTTCTTAGCCATTTACCATGAGTCTTTAGGGGTTTTCGTTGCGACCACGGGGCTAAATTAGTAGGTTCTTAGTTAATTTCGGGGCCAAGATGCAGGGCTGCATACTACTCAGGATATATTTGATGCAGCCCTTCATTTCCAGGTTGTTCGGTCATTTATGCTTGTGGAGAGGTTTTGCCGATCGTTGCAGGCAATTTGCGTTCCCCGATCGTCGCGGCGAGAGCCGTGAATGCTGTGCACTTTACCAGTCTGCTCCCCGAAGATAGCCTCCACGAGGCTGTGGACGATCTCGACCTGCTTGTCGCTCGGTTTGAATCTTCCTGGCGCAGACTGCGTCGTGCCGATTGATTGGGCGCTGAGACCCCGCAATTTCGTTGGCGCACCGAGTATTGGGAAGCATGAGTCCGTTCAAGTTAGAGGCGAGAAGCGAGTTCAAAGAAAGTATGGTCGGCCCTATTAAGCCTCCGTCGCAATTAACGGCCCAGAAATCTGTTGTGCCAATCTTATCTGGCATCGGATCATCTGCAGGAGAATGAGCATGATGCTCGATCATATCTCCCCGTTGCTGTTCTTCGCAGCGGGGCGCCTTCACATTTTTTCGATGGGTCGTTCTCGACATGAACCGCAATGGAAAGCGACTGGGCGCATGCGGCTTTATGAGAGGTTTGGAACTGTGGGCGATCCACTCTCGTCCGCTATCGAGGCAACCTCGCAAAACCCTTTGCGAGGATCGGACCCGTCGGGCGCCCCGTTGGCGACCCGCCAGCCTGTTCGAGCGTGAGTTCGTAGAGCTGATTTACATTAGGAGCTGGGAGTTCAGGACCTGTAAGACGGGCCGAGTGGACACCTTCCAGCAGTCCAAGGGATACTGGACCCATTTCCCGCGACGGCAAAGTCCAGACCTGGATGGTCTTGTCATTTGGTACGTCAAAATCGGTTAGCAGGCGGACGGCGGCGTTCTCGTTGCCGAAATCTTCAACGATCGCCTGGACTTCGCCAGCCTCGCTGACAAGGACTGCGATCACCACCGGCTCCACGGTTCGCATCAAGCTGAATGCCAGTCCAGCGGCAAGCAGGATGGTTGCGGCGAGGGCGCCGACAGCCGTGTTTCGCCATATGGCTACGCGATTGTCGTTCGATGACCGTCGTGCCTCCGACACAGCTGTTTGATGACGATCGGGCAGGGCGGTTTCGATGCGCTGCCAGAGCGCTTGATCGACGGCTACGGGTTCGAGCGCCATGTCGAGCGGGAGGAGACGGTCACGGCTGGCTGCCACGGCCGCCCGAAGTTCCAAGTCCTCGGCCATCGCCTCCTCGATCTCAGCCGTTTCCCGTCGGTCAAGCAGGCCCAGTACGTATTCGTCGGCGATCGAGGGAATGTCCGCGTGCTCGTATCTCATGCCATGCACTCCCTTAGTGCCGTCAATCCGCGCCTTATCCAGGATTTGACCGTACCCAGCGGCATCCGCAGCCGTCCGGCGATTTCCCCATGCGTGTAGCCGTTGACATAGGCCATCAGAATGCCGCGCCTCTTTGTTTCGTCGAGGGCGCCGAGGCACTCGTATAAACGCGAACTGCGGTCCAGCGATTGCCAGGCGGCGATCAGTTCGTTGGCGTCTTCTCCATCGCGGAGCACGCCGACGTCTTCGACTGTAATCTCGCGTTTGCCGTCACGCAGGAGATCGAGGGCCCGGTTGCGGACGATCGCGTAAATCCAGCCGCGGGCCGAACCACAATCCTGCTTGTATTGGTGGGCATGGGTCCAGATGCGGATGAAGGCTTCCTGGACGACCTCCTCGGCAAGGTCGCGCCGGCGCACGATGCGTTCGGCAACGGCGACAAGTCGGCCCGCCTCCTGATCGTAGATGCTACGCAACGCGTTGCGATCGCCCTTGGCGCATGCGGCGAGCGCGCCCCCAAGATTATCCGGCTTGAAGCCCATCAACATACACAAGGTCCCCCATCTCGGTGGTGACCACGGTCGCCACTGAATGCCTATACCCACGACGAGCTGGAATGGATGCGTGCCGAGAAAGTTTTTTTGGCAGCCTGCATCCAAATAGGCCTGCTGCCGTGTCCTGAAGATGGGAGCGTTTCGAACAAGCCTCGAGCCGCCCCGTAAATCAACCAAACGGGAGAAAGACATGTCCATCATTCGTGCCGCACTGATCACCTCCTCCGTATTCGCGATGACTGCCAGCGCCACCTTCGCCGCGCCGGTGCTCGGTCTGACTGGTGACAAAACGCTCGTCATGTTCGACACGGCAAAGCCAGCGGTCTCCAAGACGATGGAGGTCACCGGCGTCGACAAACTCATCGGTATCGATTTCCGCCCAGGCATCAAGACCGTCATCGGCGTGACGGCTGATCATCGCATCGTCTCGATCGATCTCGAAACCGGGGCTGCGAGTGAGGTCGCCAAGATGGACAAGACGCTCTCTCTTACCGAAGCGCCTGTCGTCGTTGACTTCAACCCGATGGCAGACCGTCTGCGCTTCATGACCGGAACGACCAACCATCGGGTCCATCCTGACACGGGCGCGGTGACGGTGGATGGCGTCCTGGCCTACGAGGATGGCGACATGCACAAGGGTGAAACGCCAAACATTGTCGCCGCTGCCTACACCAATTCCTTCGGCAAGCCCGAGAAGACGGCGATGTACAATATCGACGCGACGATCGGCGCGCTGATCCAGCAGACCAAGCCAAACGACGGTACGCTGAAGGCGATCGGAAAGCTCGGCCTCAAGGACGCTCCAGCAGCTTATGCCTTCGATATCCAGGGAACCGAAGACGGCAAGAACACGGCCTATCTGGCTGCGAGCAAGATGCTCTACACCGTGAACCTGGAAACTGGGGTGGCAACTGAGGTCGGCGCCATTGAAGGTCTAGACACGGAGCTCAGGGATATCGCCATTCTCCTCGCGAGCTGATGATCGCCTCGTCTCTCAAGCCGCGGAGGGCAGGCGATGCACTGTCCTCTTGCGGACTTTCTGAAAGTGCATTCCCGCCCGACCTACAAACGGGCGCTGGCGAAGGGTGAAACGTACTTGCACCGACGTCGTGGCAGACTTGCAATCGTTTAGCGAAGCCGTCGCCCGGGAAACTTCCTTTTTTGAGGTTTACAATATCGCAGCGGACGAGCCACAGGCGACCTTTTGTTTGTGAAAGTTTTTTGACAGTGGACCAGCCAGATCGGCTGCACTTACCTCCAGAAGCGCTTGGTATCGAGAACGTCGTCGACCGCCGCTTGAGCTTTCCCGAGCAGTCCTGCCTTGTCCCGATGCGAAATAACGGTGTCCTTGGCAGGATGGTCAGCAAGGCCATGCTTCTCAAGAACCTCAGGACCCGTCGCGAGATCGTTCAGCGCACCCAGTTCGTCCTGCAGCGCCTCCATTGCGGTTAGAAACTTCTTGTACCGTCGAGCGCTGCGCTTGTCGTCGAAGAGCGACGCGAAGAACTCGGCGGCATATCGAAGCTTCTTCGCATCCTTGCGAACGTCGTGCCTGTGCTCGTCGTCAGCCTTTGCCAGGGCGCTGCCATCCTTCTTCAGGCGCTTGCGCTGTTTCTCCAGCACCCGCGCAGCGAAATCCTGCGCGCCGGGCACGTCCGCCGATACCGGTCCGTTGCCGGGAAGATAGTCGCCACACTCCAGCCAATTGATCAGATCGAGCATCAGGGCTCGCGTGCGCGAGGAACCCAAGGCATCGACGGCATCGCGATAGGTGGCCGCACGCGCGGTCTTGAGCTTGGAGACGAGATCGGCGTCGGATGCCTTTGCCAGGAGAACGTCGATATCGCGGGCTTCGCCAAGAACCGCGGCGAGCCATCGTAGTTCTTGGTTCAGTCTTTTCGGCTCGTCACGCGACAGGACGCTTTTGAACAACGAGAAGGCGGATCGCAGGCGGCGCAGCGCCACTCTCGTCTGGTGAAGGGCTTCCGGGTTTCGGCGCTGAAGAAGGATATCTTCGTTCAGCCTGAACTGGCGGACGCATGAGAGCGCAATCGACTTGAATGCCACAGCGGCATTCATGCTCCGCTCCAGCTGGACTGGCTCGGCCTTGAACACTGTCTTCTGCACGTCGGCGAGAACGAAACCACGCTCGGCCTTCGACCGCACACCGAACCGGAAGGCGGCCACTGCATCAATCTTGCGGGCGAAAACGAACAAGTCGCTCGGGCTTCCTTCCTTCAGCTCGATCTCGACTTCTCTAATCGGAGAATGGCGGTCATCGGAGATGGCGTTACCCTCGTCGAGAACCACCTCTATCTGTGAGCCGTTTTCCACCACGTTCCACAGCCGCCTTGCGATCACCACGTCGAACACGGGTTCGAGCGCCAGGTCACTACCGAACTCTCCAAGGAGCGGGCTGGTGTGATCGAGAACGGGCTCGTTACCCTCAAGCGGCGTTTCCCATTCGGACCGCGCGAACAGCGATCGGCTTGGCCCCGTCGCTTTGACAGTCTGCATCCTGGTGTCGCCGACCTGCCTGATGCGCAAGGTGTAGCCTTCCTTCCAGAGCCTGCGGTCGGCGGTATCGAAATAGGTGGATCTCTGATCGAGGACCTTGTCGGGTTCGCCGAGGAGATCGGAGCCGACAAGGGCGTCGAAGGCTTCCTGTGACAGGTCGAGCTTGATTTCGGTTTCGGATGACAAGGTGAACTCCGGCTGCTAGAGGAACCAACTCAACGCGCACATGACTGTCATAGTTCGATGCTACAGCAATCTGATGATACCTGTTTGGTTGCGATGCAAGCATGCTGCGGCGATGCCAGAGTTGCCGAGGGCTTCCAAGATCATCACGCCCCAGCCCTTCAACTTACGAAGCAACGAGACTTCCTGGATGACCAGACACCATCAAACGCTTTGATGCGTTGCACCATCATGCAGAGCTATCCGAGCGCAGGTGAGTTGGGTCTTCGCTATGGATCCAGATCTCGCCTCCCAGTCTCGCGGCGGCCTTCTGATAAGGGAGAGTATTCCCGAAACTGAAAGAGCCGCGTGGCAGCCTGTTCTGTCAAATTTGTCTTTTTCGCCTGATCGAATGTTTGAACAAAGAACGGACCTGTCCTACGATATTGAGTAAGCTCGGCTAAGCTAAACCTATAGCATTTAGTGCTCGTATACCGGAATTCGAACATCGATCAGCGCGCCGCCGCTCTGCCCGGTTCCAATGGAGAGATCGCCGCCATGCGCCTGTGCAAGGTTCTTCACGATCGCCAAGCCGAGCCCTGCACCGCCAGTGTTGCGACTGCGGGACACTTCTCCACGAACAAAAGGCTCGGTGAGCAGATTGACAAGTTCGGCGGGAATGCCGGGACCTTCGTCTTCGACCGACAAGACTGCGTATCCGCCATCGACCGTAACCGAGATGCGCGCTGACCCTGCATATTTGATGGCGTTGTCGATCAGATTACCAATCACCCGTCTTAAAGACATCGGATCTCCGAGAACAAATGTGCTCAGACCCGTTTGAACGACAAAGCTGACATCAGCCCCTGCCTTGCGCCTCTCGTTTGTTTCGTTGCGCGCAAGCGCCACCAACTCGATGAGTTCCTGGGGCAGATCACCGGCTCCTATCCGGGCTGCGAGCAGCGCATCGTCGAGCATGCGTATCATGTCCGTGATGTCGCAGATTGCACGCTCTCTCTTGTCCACATCAGGTATGGCCTCGATCTTTAGCCGTAGCCGCGTGGCGAACGTGCGGACATCGTGAGAAATGCCCGCGATCATCACCATTCGAGACCGCAGCAAAAGTGAGAGCCTGTGTTGCATCTGATCGAAAGCTGCGACCAACGCCTTTAGTTCGGCACTTTGGCCTGTTGTGTCAGGAAGGCTGATCTTCTCACCGTTCAAGTCAATGTGATCGACGGCGCGAGCCAGTGCACTTAGCGGTCGGATCTCGCGATAGAGAATGAGCAAAGCGCCTAGTGCCGCGATGCTTCCGAGAAGACCCGCACCGAGGCCGATCGGTAGTCCAAATGGCGTGGCGATAACCGGCGACGTATTGTGTACGATCAATGTTTCGCCGGTGCGCATTCCAATTCGGAACTCAAGCGTCGACTTGTCGTTCCAAGGAAAGTGGGGAATATCGCTTTTCGTCGGCGATTTGGCGAGGCGCGAGACAGCCAAGGTCCGGTCGCCAAGGTGAATGCGATACTGCCCGGCAATCACGTCGCTCAAATTTCCGGACGCGTCGCTGGGTTCCATTTTTTCAGTCGGCGTCACAATACGCAAGGACAAGATCGGCGTAGTGAGAGCTTTTAGTATACCCGGTCTTTGATCGGGACGGGTGGTCTCGATCGCCTCGACTATGGCAGCCAGTCGCTCGGGTGACGGTCGAAAGCTCTTCTCCTCCCAATTCTTGCCGAGGTAAGAGTTCATCACCATGATCAGCCAAACGATCAGGATGAGGACGATGACGATGGCTGAGAGGCGGCGGGCGAGAGTGAGGGATTTCACTATGGTACCTGCTCAACGAGCGCGGTAAATAGATATCCACCGTTTCGTACCGTGTTGATTAGGTTCGTGCCGGGACTGGCTGTCTCGAATTTCTTCCGCAACCGTGAAATCAGCACGTCAACGGTACGATCGAACGGTTCGGCTGAGCGCCCCTGTGTCCGGTCCAGAATCTGGTCGCGCGTCAGGACACGCTGCGGCCGGGTGAGGAGGCAAGCAAGAAGATCGAACTCCGCGCTGGTCAAGATCAAGGGGACGCCCTTTTTGTTCGAGAGCTGGCGCGCGTCAAGGTCGATGACGAAATTGTCGAAGGTGAACCGGCGGGATCGGACCCTTGCGATCGAGCTGCGCATATTGGTGCGGCGCAAAATGGCTCTGATGCGGGCAGTCAGCTCACGTGGGCTGAAGGGTTTAACCAGATAATCATCGGCCCCTACTTCTAAACCGACAACGCGATCGATCTCATCGCCCTTGGCCGTCAGCATCAGGATCGGCACGTTGTTGTTGTTTGTTCGCAACCTGCGGCAAATGGAAAGACCGTCCTCTCCCGGCAACATGAGATCGAGGATGACAAGGTCCGGAACGGCTTTGTTGAGAGCGTCGTCCATGTCGCGTCCGTTGCTGGACTGAGTCACGACAAAACCTTCGACAACGAGAAGCTCCGCCACAAGAGTGCGTATCTCGACATCGTCTTCAACAATCAGGATCGAATGGTTGGGCGTTTCCATCCACCTAGTTTTGTAGGGTTAGCCGTGAAACGCAAGCATCTGTTGGCGTTTTTACAAATGCTTGCAGCCCATTAACAAACTGAAACAAAACGATATGAGCTATTCAACGGCTGTTTACGGCGGACCACTACATCTCTCCATGTCGATCGTCAGGCCAAGGCTGACATCAACAGAACGCCCACTGCCGGGTCGCTTCGGACCGGGCGAGCACCGGGCTCCATTTTAATCAGGAGATTGTTGATGCCAAACGGGAAAAAGACATTGCTTGGCTTACTGGCGGGATTTGCCGCCGTTGTCGGCACCATGATGCCCTGCCAGGCATCGACTGCCATGTCTGCGGTCGCGGTGACGAGTGTCAACATGCGAGCAGGCCCGAGCACGGCCTATCCGGTCGTTGTCGGGCTTCCATCGCGGGCGGCTCTGTCGGTTCATGGGTGCACGACGAATAC
This sequence comes from Rhizobium sp. NPDC090275, assembly GCF_044772225.1. NCBI lineage: Bacteria > Pseudomonadati > Pseudomonadota > Alphaproteobacteria > Hyphomicrobiales > Rhizobiaceae > Rhizobium > Rhizobium sp. NPDC090275. The sequence goes on from NZ_JBIVYL010000006.1 coordinate 146,362, forward strand.
GTCATGGTGCGACGTGTCCTGGGGACGGGAACGCGGATGGGTTTCGGCGAATTACGTCCAGGTGGTTTATCGCGGTGTCCCGACAGTGGTAGCGCCGGTGATAGCCCCGGCCGTCGGCATTACCGTCGTTAGCTTCAATGAGACGTACTGGAATACCTACTACTTCGGCCGTCCGTGGTACGGTCAATGGAACGCCTATTATCGTCGCGGTGCCCATTCGCCCCGAGGTGGCGCGGTTGCAGGCTGCAACGATCGTGGGTGCGGTGGTGCGGCGATTAGCCCGGGCCATGTCGCTTTTGGCCATTGCACAGATGGTACCTGCAGCGGAACCTCAATGAACCGAGGACCCCTTGGTCACGTCCGGGTTCGTCATGGTTCCTTATCCCGCGACTGACAGTCCCCTGCAGAAGTCATCCCACACACGAGATTATTGTCATGAACAAATACGCAATAAGCCTTGCCCTTTCCCTTGCCGCTGTCACCGGTGTCTCGGCCCAACAACTCTCAATGTCTCAAAAGCTGCAGATCCGGGAAGATTGTAGCAGCGATTTCCGCAAGCTATGCCCCGGCCTGCGCCCAGGGGATGGTCAGCTGATGCGGTGCGTCCAGAGCAAAAAGGATCAGCTTTCGAAGATCTGCTCCCATACGCTCGCGACACTGATGCCAAAGAAGCCGGACTAGGTTCGTCTCTGCTCGCCGCCGCCCCACGGAGAGCGGACGGAGTGCGCCTGGCATCAGCTTCCAATGATGCCAGGCGCTTCCACATGAAGCCCGAAGCCATGATCACAACATTGTCTGGAGTGTAGTCTCGTGCATCCAATGACAGCCTATAAGCCAAGGGAAAAGGGACCACGAGGGAAAGATATCACCTATAAACAGACAAGTGCACCCGGCAGCGAAAACACTGTCAACCCGGCGCCGTCACCCTCTGTCGCGCCAGTCGGCGATCGATCACCCGAAGCTCCGAAGCCGGCGAGCCTCGTCCGGCCTCCTTCTACGCCACGTCGGCCAGGCAGGAAGGTAGCGCTGCTTGTCGTCGGCGTCTTGGCGGTGGCTGCGCTCTTGCTGTCGGTTCGCTATCTGGTGCCAAAGCCCGCGGAGTTGATGCCGGTGGGTCAGAGCTTCTTCCAAGCGGAGATAAAGGGCCCCGGTACCCTGGATGCGATCAACAAGGCCAATGTCAGTTCCAGTTTGCAGGGCGTCATCACGGCTCTCCGAGTCGACCGCAACGACGTGTTGCGTAAGGGGGATATCATCGCCGAAATCAGCGCCGACGATCTGAGAGCGCAACTCGGTATCGCGCGTGCCTCGCAAGAAGCGGCACGCAAGACCGTGGACGCTACCCATGCCGACAGCAGGCGCGCTGAAGCCACGCTTTCCAACGCCCGTTCGACGCTTGCCCGTCAGGAGGAGTTGCAGCGCGCGGGAACCTCGACACGCTCAGCTCTGGAATCTGCTCAAACGGCTGTCCAGCAGGCCGAAGCTGATCTATCCAAGGCGCAGTCGTCTATCATGCAGGCCGAAGCGAAATGGGCTGAAGCCGCTGCAACGGTGGACATGAACCAGGCGCAGTTGGACAAGTCCATCATCCGGGCTCCCATCAATGGCGTTGTCGTCGCACGGGATCTCAATCCCGGCGATGTCGTCTCGCCCGGTACCGCGATTGTCGAACTTGTCGACCCCCAAAGCATCGTACTGGCGGCGCGTTTCGATGAAAGCGCGATCGCTTCCATGTCGCCAGGGCAAGACGTGACAATCACGTTCAGTTCGCAGGACAAGGCTGCGATCGAGGCCAAAGTGCGCCGTATCGGGCGCGAGGTCGATACCGAGACGCGCGAGTTCACAGTGGACATCACGCCGCAGCGATTGCCATCGAATTGGGCGATTGGGCAGCGTGGAGACGCGGTCATCGCTCTTGAAGGCAGGTCAGACGTGATGTCCGTTCCATCCTCCGCGATCATTCGAAACGATGATCATCTAGGCGTCTGGACTGTCGTTAAGGGGCGTGCTGTGTGGCGGCCGGTGGAACTCGGATCGATCGGTGGAAAGCGGGTCGAGGTGCGCAGCGGTCTCGATAAGGGAGATGTCGTCATGACCGACCCAAAGCGGGCCTACGCCTTCATGCCTGTCGCCGCCTCGAAGTCCCGGCCATGAATATCGCCCTTAAGGATATCCGTCAGAATCTTGGGCGTTTCTTGATGACCGCGGCCGGCGTTGCATTCCTGGTAACAGCATCCATTGGGATGATCGGTCTCTACCGGGGCATCGTACAGGATGCTTTGGTGATCATTGATCAGGTGGGTGCGGATTTGTGGGTGGTGCAGGGCGGGCGATCTGGCCCCTTTTCCGAAAGCTCCGCCATATCATCCGATATGGATCGCCGTGTGGCGGGTATCGCTGGCGTGGCTGGCGTCCGCCGCTTCGTCCAGATCAGCCAGCAATTTTCCTTCCGCGGTCGAGAGCTGCGCGCCTCCATTACAGGGCTCGATTTTCCCAAGGACCGCGGACAATGGGTGCCATTGACGGTCGGCCGGCATCTGGAAAACGGCCACTTCGAGGCTATCGCGGACGCGAGCATCGGGCTTGCTCTCGGTGACCAAGTCCAGCTCGGCCAGGACGATTTCACTATCGTTGGCATGTCGCGAGGGATGGTAGACATGAGTGGTGATGGCCTGCTTATAGTTACCGTGAACGATGCCATGGCAATCGCCCAACGACGGACAAGCGAAGAAGTGCTGCTTGCCCGAACGCAACCAGGCTACGGACAAAGCACAAGCGGTAGCTCGGTGCAACAGGATAGCAAGATTGCAGCGACCCTGGTAACGCTCGAGCAGGGTGCTGACGAGAAGGCCGTCCGCGCGGCGATCATGGCCTGGGGAGACGCAAACGTCCTGAGCGAAGCCGATCAGCAAAACCTGCTTCTGAACCAGAGGCTGTGGCGACTGAGAGTGCAGATCCTCGCGTTCACCACGGTCCTTATGCTGGTTATGGCCATCGTCGTTTCGCTCATTATCTACATGCTGACTATGGAAAAGCGTCATCAGATCGCCATGCTGAAATTGATCGGCGCACGCAACGCGGTGATTGTCGGCATGATCGCCCAACAGTCCTTTCTCATCGGTGCAGGTGGCTTGGTTCTCGGTCTTTTGCTGTCCCAGTTGATCTTTCCCTATTTTCCGCGCCGGGTCGTTATCGACCTCCCTGACATCGGTATGCTTGCTATTGCCATGGCTGTTATATGTGGGCTTGCCAGCCTGCTCGGCATTTCAAGAGCCCTTAAGGTCCGGGCGCAGGAAATCCTATCATGAGCGAAGCACCCATTCTCAGCGTCCACAATGCGTCCCGCCACTACCGCAGCGGCGAGGCGGTAGTGCGTGCCCTCGATGGCGTATCGTTCGAAATCCACCCTGGCGAAGTCGTTGGTATCCTCGGACCGAGCGGTTCGGGCAAAAGCACACTGCTGCTGATTGCCGGGCTCTTGGAACCGCCCACCACCGGTGAGATCTATATCCGCGACCGCCTTGTTTCAGAGCCGGGTGCGGATCTGGACAGTCTGCGAGACTTCAGGCGCAAGAATATCGGCTTCGTTTTCCAGAAGGCTAATCTCATTCCGTTTCTGACCGCCGTGGAAAACGTCGCGCTGACGCTTGAGATCGACGATGTGCCGGCGCGAGCGGCGCGCGACTATGCTTCGCACCTCCTCGGAAGCGTCGATCTCGCACATCGCGTCGGTAACCTTCCAACCCGCTTGTCGGGAGGCGAACAACAGCGCGTGGCCGTTGCGCGAGCGCTGGCAAATGATCCCGCCTTGATTCTCGCCGACGAGCCGACGGCCGCACTCGACGGCATACGCGGGCGACAAGTGATCTCTCTTTTTCGGGAGATAGCCGATGCGAGGCGGGCGGGCGTGGTTGTCGTTACCCATGATCCTCGGGTGCAGGACCTGTTTGACCGAACAATTGAACTTAGGGACGGGTGGATTGTCGGCGAGAATGTCACCAGGCGCGCTGAGCGCAGTTTGCCTCGTTATTGCGACCGATAGCAGGGTCTGAAACACCTTGACGGATGTGTTGCCACCGCCGTGCAGAACGAGGTCAGGATCGCCGCCAATGAGGCGGGATGTGTAGATGCGAAGACCGAGCGCGTCGCTCTGCCCCGCGGCCCGCGCGGCCTCGACGTAACGAGCTGCGCCTTCAGATTCTCCCTCGAGGCCCGACGCTCTGTCGAGTGTTTTTCGATGAGCGACGCGGTTGAAGACGATCAGTCCGACATTTAAAACCATATTTGCTAGACCGACTCAATTGCCGCATGATTAATATGCGGCGTTAACAGCATGGCATGAGCATCGTCTCGACTGGCCCGCAGTGATGAGCTCGGGCTACCGTGCTCGGCGCAAGCTAATGAGGGTCAACTCGGACGGCCGCCCGAGACGAAGCGCGAAGCCTGGCCAAAGTCCGGTGCCATTGTTCACGTAAAGCTGCATATCTCCGACGCGGTAGAGACCTGAGACATAGCCATCGTTCGCGCGGGAAACGAGAAGGTCCAAGCCGCGGATCATACCTCCGTGGGTGTGGCCAGAAAGCTGGAGTGCCACACCTTGCGCAGCCGACCGTTTCGCCAGTCTTGGCTGATGTTCCATTAGGATGATCGGCACCCCGGCGGGCGCTCCCTTCAACGCTTTGTCGAGATCGGGTCTGGGGAGGTTTGTGCCGAACGCCGCGAGATCGGTAAGGCCAGCGACAATGATTTTATCTCCTCCGCGTTCGATGATAGCGTGCTGATTGAGGAGCATTCGGATCCCCATCCCAGCGTCATGCTTCATCCACCCTTCGTAGCCGAAGTAATATTCGTGATTGCCTGGTACTGCAAAAACACCGTCATCTGCTTCGAGCTCAGCAATCGGTGCAATGTCCTTGCGGCGCGCATCGAGACTGCCATCGATGAAATCTCCGGTGACAAGTGTCATGTCTGGCTGGAGATCGTTGGAGCGCCTGACCACTTCCTCGGCCCACGATCTTGGAAAAAGGCGGCTGATATGCAGATCGGTGAGCTGCAGTATTCGATAGCCTTCGAACGCGCTTGGAAGGTTCGGTATTGCGATCTCGACAGTCTTCAGCGGAGGAACGCGGATGGCTTGATTAACCGCGAAGCTGGAGAGCACAAATGCGGAAATCCCCATCGCGTATCTGACCTCGGGCGAAACGGACTGAAAGCTTTCGGTCACAAGCGCGACGCCGAGTGAAACAATATCGAATGCGATCTGAAAAACAGCGAGCATGACGATCGCGCCAAACAAGACGTTGAAGCCGATCACCAGCGCACGTGGAAATTCTGGGGAGAAGACGGACCCCGACGAAATGCGACTGACCAGATGATACTGAGATGCAATAAGCAAGATGGCCCCGATTGTCACCTTGACGGACCACAGCCATGGCAAAGGCATAAGGAAGCGCAAAACCACGACGAGCCAGGGCAGCCCGAAGACTAGGTGAAACATGATAAGCCCATCGATTGCAGGAAAGCGAGACTTGACATGGGGTGGATAGGTGGCACTTCGCCCCATGAAAGACAAGATGAGCCTTTTGCCAACGACGCCTTTGTTCAAATTTTCATGCGTGGGCGATTTCGTGGAGGCCTGAATGTTGCAGACGGAGCGGCTCGTGAACTAAGTCGCCTCGGCCGTCCCCAGGCGCTCAGTCGAAAGCTGCCGATAGCCATCTGCGGCCTGGAGCCGATCTGCCGCTTCAGTCGGCGTTCGAGGCATGAGCAATAAATGAATAGACTGGATCATTATGAGCTATAGAAAAGGTCTCTATAACTCATGCAGTGGAACTGGCAAAACGCCGACCGGCCGGGTTTCACACATAATGCTTGCGCGATGATCGCATAGGAAACGAGATCTCAGCGGGCTTCCGGCGAGCTAACAGGAGCCGTTCGACACCTCGAAGACGACAGCAGTCAGCTGCGCATAGAGCTACTGAGCGACAGAGCGACAGAGCTATGAAGACCTCTGAAATTGAAGGTGAATATCTTACTAGAGTAAGCGTCCATTCCTCGCTTCGTCGGCAGTTCGGACTGAGTGCCGACGACCTTTCCGTATGTCCTCGGGAGCATGGGATTACGCTGATGGCGGGTGTTTATCGGAACTGGAGTGGGGCGTTGGTCAAAGAGAAGCTTTTCAACTGACACAAGATGCTGATGGCAGGCGATCGACAGCTATACGTGATCGGTGCTTACAGCCGGCATGAAGACGAAACGCAGATCTTGGCGTCGACGGGACAAACCGACGAGCCACTTCTAGGCACCTGCATCTTGCCGGGTTGCCCTGGGAATAGGGCATTTCATCACGTCGCTCAACCGATTGCAGCCAAATGGGCAGCTCTAACTGCCGGCATTGAGGCGCGCATCAATCGGACATCTTTACTTCGAGAGAATACATCCTCCGGAGGTCAGCAACGGCAGGAGCGGGCGCGCTCTCGCTGAGAAGTCACTCGATCGAAATGTGGGACAAGCAAGCCTCACCCTGGCTCGCGTACACAAACGAGAAAATTAGAAGCATACTTTCTGGACCTTGTCGCCACTAGCGCTCGCTCGATATCGACCGTTGAATGGCGTATTTTCCCCAAGCGATCCTTAAAGCTCAACAAGCGACGATCAACCGAACAGCTTTCTTCATTCGCAAAGAAAAGTTTCTTCGATCAATTCCGCGGCCAACTTAGTGGAAGACGAAAGACGGTGTTGGACGCATTTTCTGGGGGGTATTGTCGGTCTCAAGGGAGGTTTCAGCGCGGAGAATCACATCTCGATAACCCGCGGATAGCATGCAACAGCCACACGCGACCTGTAGCAGTTCGTGAAGATCAGCGCCTTAAGTTGTGCTTGGAAGCGCGTATGCACATTATACGTTACGTTGTCAAGGCTGACAGTTTAGAAGCGAGGCACCCGTGGAGATCCGGGTGTCATTGGCTCGCTAACCGAGCTGTCGTGCAGCTTGGAGCGGCAAAAACCAGCCCTAGATAACGGCTTGGAACGTTGGAGAATTTTAGGCTGAACGCGCCTATCGATCAGGCATATTCAAACATGAGGGGCATCGTGACCGACACGCAAACCAACACGCTGACACTGAACGACGTCACAGTTATCGAGGACTCCAAGTTAAAGAAGGCGATCACCGCGGCCGCCCTCGGCAACGCGATGGAATGGTTCGATTTCGGCGTCTATGGCTTCGTCGCAGCCACGGTTGGCAAGGTATTTTTTCCCGAAGCTTCACCAGCGCTTCAGACTGTAGCGGCCCTGGCAACCTTTTCCGTGCCATTTCTCGTGCGCCCATTGGGTGGCGTGTTCTTTGGATCTATGGGTGACAAGTTCGGCCGACAAAAGGTCCTTTCGCTGACGATCGTCATCATGGCGGTCAGCACGTTCTGTATCGGCCTGATACCAAGCTATGCCATGATTGGCCTTTGGGCTCCCATCCTGCTGCTTGTGTGCAAGCTCGTCCAAGGGTTCTCGGTTGGCGGCGAATACACGGGCGCTGCAATATTTGTCGCGGAATATTCGCCTGATCGCAGGCGCGGCTTTCTCGGAAGTTGGCTCGATTTCGGATCGATCGCCGGATTTGTTCTCGGCGCAGGACTGGTGGTCGTACTGACCGCGGCAATGAGCGAAGCGAATTTCCTCGCCTGGGGTTGGCGGCTGCCTTTCTTTCTCGCAGCCCCATTGGGTCTCATCGGTCTTTACCTTCGGCATGCCGCTGAGGAGACGCCGGCCTTTACCGAACGGCTGAAGCGAACTGAGAGCGAAGATAAGCAGGCGTTGTCTGAACGCCCAATGATCCCGATAGCGGAGATCATTCAGAGGCACCCAAGGTCGCTCGCAATATGCATCGGTATGGTGCTCGTCACGAACGTCACCTACTACATGCTCTTAACGTATATGCCGACCTATCTGGCGAAGACCCTTGGCTATACGGAGGATCATGGCGCTTTGATCATCATTGCGGTCATGGTGGGGATGTTGTTCGTGCAGCCGCTGGTCGGGTTTTTGAGCGACCGAATAGGCCGTCGGCCGTTTCTCGCGGCTGGAAGCTTGATCGTCCTCGTCTTGTCGTTGCCGGCATTTCATCTGATAGCAAGCGGCAACACGATCGGCATCTTTTTTGGTTTGTTGATCCTCGCAATCGGTCTCAATTGCCTTGTCGGCATTATGGCCGCAACCCTTCCTGCTTTGTTTCCTGCGCGCATTCGCTACAGCGCGCTCGCGATATCGTTTAATATCTCGATCATCATCGCCGGTCTCACGCCCACCATGGCGGCATGGTTGGTCGAAGCGACCGACAACATCTACATGCCCGCTTATTATCTCATGATTGCCGCAGCCGCGGGGCTTCTCACGACCTTTTTCCTGAGGGAGACGGCCAATCGACCCCTTTATGGAGATACGCCGAACGCATCCAGCCGCAAAGAGGCAAGAGCGCTTCTTGCGGAGCATTATCTATACATCGAGGAAAGCGTCGAAAAGATCGATGAAGCGATGGCGGAGTTGGCCGAGCAGATGCAACTTCTTCAGCAAAAGCGTGACAGGCTCGTGGGCCAACACCCGGAACTGGATTGATAAATTCAGCTTCGAGAGGTCTGCCGCACGATATCAGGCAAGGTGCTTCAGGCAATTCGTCGAGCTCGGACGGCTTACTGATAGTCGTCTGCAGCTTCGCAATACGGTCACCCGATCCCGAACGCTGTCGGGCCTTCAGTATCAGGATCGACACCTGTTCTCCGCCGTGTTGGGGAGCGCGTTCGACGTCGCTGGCTTTCGAAAGATTGACGTCGAGAGTGCGAAGCCATGAACGTTGTCGCTCAAGAGTTCAACCTTTGTGAGAACGCTGGGTCCTGATGAGGGCAACCATCCGCCACAGCATTGCGCTCGACGCCCAGAACGCGGCAAAGGACGGTCGCTTCAATTCTAGCAATTGCGACGTAGCGAACTATCTCGCTCAAATCGGCTGACAGTTTGCGTCAACATGCTGTGGCATTTGCAGAGGATGGGAGCGTTCGAAGTCTCTGAAACGCCGTGAGATCTTTATTCTCAGGCCTTCATCTTCCATTTCCCAACCGAACTTCCAAGCATCGTGCCGAATGGCGCGGTCTCCAATTAAATCGGGACCTAACTTAGCCAACTGCTGTGGGCGACCGTAGGGATTGCCATGCATGGGCACGCCTAACAAGCGAGCTCTCCCACCCGCCTCCTGTAGGTCAATGAATTCATCAATCGTCAAAATTTGCCCCCAAAGTTGGCGAGGCAAATAGCTCGAATACACTTCACTTCAAGGTAGACGACAATCGATTTTTCGCCTGGTACGCTCGTAGGTCAACGCCGCCGCGATGGTTTTGCCAGAGCGACGGGTTCTGTACGCTAGCGCACAAGAGATATCGCTGCTTATCTATATTCATTCTTAACTGAAGCATGCCCTTATACCCGTATCAATTTAGGGGAAAGTGCATGTCGTTTGTTTCTCGTTGGGTTTTTCTAGCGGTTGTTCTCTTTTGCGCTCCAGCCCAGGCTGCCAGTAATGACTGGGTTGTCGTCAAGACCACAAGTCAGGTTAAGGTAACGGTCGACCAATCGACCTGGACCGACGTCCATGTTGGAGATGTCGTTCCAAACAAGGCATGGCTCTCGACCGGGCCTCGCGGGCGACTGCAGCTTACGCGAGGCGTCGAAGCAATCTCATTGCAACCAGGCACACTCGCTTCCATCACAACGTCTGGCTTCTTCTCTCGTAAGACAGAAGTCCTTCAGCAGGTAGGTTCGATTGACCTTGAGATTGAAAAGAGAAGCCAGCCTCATACGACTGTTCAGACGCCGTTTCTCGCTGCCGTCGTAAAGGGAACCATATTTCATGTGACGGTCGGCAAGACCAAGGCATCCGTTTCAGTCGATCGGGGACTTGTTGAGGTTACCTCATTTGCGAGCGGCCAGCGGTCCAACATTGGTCCCCGTCAAAGTGCGGCTGTTGATCGCAAGCAAGGGATGACGGTGTCGGGCCAAGTCGAACCATCAATTGTTAGTGTGCCTCGTTCGGCTGCGCGCATTTCGGCAATCGGGCAAGTGAAGCCCGGCGAAGGACCGGTAACCGCCGGCCGTGCTTCGGCAGGTGAAGCCGCGTCTGACAGCAAAAGCAGCAAAGCCGGTGGAAATGGCAATGCCGGCCACAATGGTAGTGGAAACGATAAGGGAAATAACGGGAACGGAAACGGCAACGGTGGCGGCAACGGGCACGCCGGAGGTGGAAGTGGAAACAGCGGCAACGGCAGCGGCGCCGGCAACGGCCACAACGGCGGTGGAAATGGAAACGGCAACAGCGGCAATGGCAACGGTGGCGGGAACGGCAACGGCAACGGAAATGGTGGCGGGAACGGCAACAATAGTGGAGGAAATGGAAACGGCAACAACGGCAACGGACATGGTAACGGTGGCGCAAACGGGAATGGAAACAATGGCAATGGGAACGGCGGCAGGGGCAACAATAAGTGATTGCCAGATCCAAGGCTCTTTGGAGGTCGCTGGGTAGTCGATCTGGGTCCGTCGTCCTTCGACTTGCTCTAATTGGCACCATGTTAGCATTGCCGGTAGTCGCGCCCAGTATGTTTGTGGTGCAGAATTGGAACGACAACATCGTTGCGACACGATCTCAAATGGCTCCCCGTAGTGCCTCCGGGACGATCGCATTCATAGCCATCGATAAAAAGAGCTTGGATGCGCTGGGCGTCTGGCCTTGGCCACGTGGCGTGTACGCCGAACTGATCGACCGGATTTCTGCTGCTGGCGCTGGAGACATTTTCATCGACGTTGACTTCAGCACACCTTCACAGAAGTCTGAAGATGATAAGCTTGCTGCAGGTCTCGACCGAGCTGGTGGAAGTGTCCTTCTCCCAGTTTTTCGCCAGCAAGTCACAGCTAAGGGCTCTGAAACCACTATCACCCGACCGATTGGCTTGCTCGCCGAGAAGTCATGGCCAGTGTTTGCAAATGTTGCCTTGGATTCGGATGGTAATGTTCGTCGCTTCTCGCTTGGCGAGGAATCTGATGCCGTTTCTATTCAATCTGCTGCGGCTACTTTGGCGAAAACAGACAATCATGTCGGGTCGTCTTTGATTGATTTTTCGATACGTCCGGATACCGTTCCGACTTTCTCTTTGTCCGATGTGCTCAACGGTCATGTGGGTGCTGATGCGCTGACAGGGAGGTCGATTGTCGTTGGAGCCTCGGCTACTGAATTAAAGGACATTTTCCCGGTTCCGATTTATGGCGTATTGGCTGGTCCAATGATCCATGTTCTCGCAGCCGAAACTCTGTTGCAAAACAGAAACCTTCGTGCCTTTAACCAAATACCTCTCGAGTTGTTTTTTTCCGCGATGCTGATTGTGGTAGCTCTGACCTGGCGCTCGATCGGCATGGCAAGCGTAGCGATTATGACGGGATCGTTGGGGATACTGATCGAGATCGGCGCGTTTTTTCTCCAGAAAGATTTGGGTTTCATCATTGGAACGGCCGTGCCCTGGCTGATCTTGTCGCTTTCCTTTCTGATGTTCCTGAATGAACGGCTAGATGTCGGGCAAATCCTCCTCGTCGTCGCGAACGTTGAGAGGAGAAATACCCGCCTGTTGATGAAACGGATAATTCAAGACAGTTCCGACGGTGTCATCGCATTTGACAGTCATCTGAAAGTAATCGAAGCCAGCCAGTCTGCCAGGCAGCTATTCGATACAAAACTAGATAGCGATCTTTTCGAGCATGCCGATCCTACCATTGTCGAAGCAGTTCAGGTGCTCATCGATAGACATCGCGCCGACCCTTCAAAAATCCATTCGACAACTGTCGAGTTCTCGATGCAGGTCGGTGCGAAGACCGTTCACCTTGAGGCCGTCGCAACGATTTCTCCGAATGAGCGAACCGACGCTACTCAACGTGATGACGGTTTTGCTGGCTGCGTCATTTTAAGAGACGTGACAGCTCGTCGACTATACCATGAGAAGCTTAGATACCTTGCAGAACACGATGAGCTCACTGGCCTTCTCAATCGTCGCGAGTTCGCAGCCCGCCTTGATGTTTCCAAGGAGACCTATCAAATCGCAGTGCTTGACGTCGAGCGATTTTCCGGGGTGTGCGCGACCCTCGGACGGGATACCGGCGACGACGTACTGAGAGCCATAGCCTCGCATTTGCGTTCAGAATTCGGCGACAGCCTCATTGCCCGATTGGCAGGAGATGTTTTCGCAGTCGCTTTAAGTTCCCCGGACCTTCACGAGGCGCAAGGCGTCGCTCTGAGGCTTCTTGATCTGTTTATGGATCCTATTGCCGTCGGGTTCACTTCGGTACCGGTCAGTATTCGGGTCGGCATCGCACAGGACGTCGATAACAATGCTGAAAGCCGCGTCCGCGACGCCGAGTCCGCTCTCGATTTGGTACGCTCTGTGCCTGGCCGCCGATGGGCGCAATATGATCCCGCTTCGGCCGTTCGCCAAGCGCGAGCGCGGCGTCTAGAAACTGATATGCGAGAGGCTCTCGTGCAGCGTCAGTTCTTCTTGCTGTACCAGCCACAAATCGAGCTCTCAAGCGGTCGGCTGATCGGAGCTGAGGCTCTGATTAGATGGCAGCATCCGGAGTTTGGTTTGATCTCGCCTGTCGAATTCATCCCAATCGCAGAGTCGACAGGACTTATATGCGAAATGGGACGCTGGGCGCTGATAGAAGCATGCACCGCGGCGGCCGATTGGCCGGAAGACGCCACGGTAGCCGTCAACGTGTCTCCTGTTCAGTTTGCACAGTCCGACGTTGAGGAGATTGTTCGAGTAGCTATAGCCGTCTCCGGTTTGGCTGCGTCGCGTCTCTGCCTCGAGTTGACCGAGTCCACGTTTTTGGAGCAAGGCGGGCCAACGATCGAGAAAATGCGCAGATTGCGAGAAACAGGAATTTCCATAGCACTTGACGATTTCGGCACCGGTTACTCGTCAATGAGCTATCTGACCTCCCTTCCCCTTGATAAGTTAAAAATCGACCAGTCTTTCGTTCGGGTCATGAACGCCAATGATGGTGTTCTGGAGATTGTCAAAGCCGTTGTTTCCTTGGCGCATGGGCTGAAGCTCGGTGTCGTGGCTGAGGGAGTGGAAGGCAAGGCTGAGGTCGAAACCCTGCGACAGCTTGGATGCGAAACGGGGCAGGGCTATCTCTTCGGCAGGCCACAGCCGGCGCGGGAACTCTTCGAGAAAACCACCACGCTAGCGGCCGTTGGCACATAACGTTGTCCCGGGAGAAGCGATCCGCACTTTCCAATGCAACGCACTTAGTCTTCGCCATCATTACAGTGGGTGGATTAGCACACGTCGTGTCGGCTGATCCCATTGATCCGGCCCGGACGATATGACGCCGGGCGAACCCACTCTCACAACAAAGGATGAAGACGATAAACGGCTCGCAAGCGTGGCGATTGGAACGGCCAAGGTAGTGAGTACAAGCCCTCTCGCGGCCCACTCGGCAAACGAATAGTCGAGCCATATGCGACCAAAGCCCGTGTCGCCGGCAGGTTCGTCGTGGTTATCTTCATCGATACGACAGGAGGGCGGGTCATGCCGTCAAGAATCACAGCCGAAATTCGGCAAGCCCAAAACGGCCTGCAGTGGATGAATTACGATGAGCGGGTCGAATTGGTATCGCGCATTTTGACAGAGTTGCGGGATATTAGGAAGGACGTGCTGGGGCGTATCCGGGTTGACAAAAGGATTTGGCTCGACACGCTCATTGCACGAGTGTCTTCAGAGCTTATCCAGATCGCTGCCATGGATGATATGGAATTTAAGCTGGTGCTGATTGAATTCGAGAAGCTGCTCGGAGTTTTTGATGCACCAAACCCCGACCCTCACCAATTGTCGCCGACGATCCAGTAGGAATGATGATGCTTGCCCCGACCATAGAAGACCAGCCGGCTTTCGCGCTGATGGTGGAGAACAATGCCATGGCCGAAGGCGATTAGATCGCGGGAATTGCCCCAAGCGCGCCGGGCGGCCGCTGCTGCTTTCAACGTCTCGCCTGCCGCGGTTGTTCGGCTTTAACAGCGCGGATCGAACGAGTTCGGTAGAGCGGTCCCGATGCAGTCGGCCAGCGGCAGCGGAAAATTGGGCCCGAGCCAAGGTTCCATTATTGCCGAGGTATAGGCGCAATTACCTGGCTGGAAGAACCCATTGAGTAGGCACCAATCTGGTAAGCAAATCGCTGGAGTTTGCCATGTTTTGCTATCCCAAACAGCCGGGGATTTCCGCCGGCGTTGCATCGTCTAGGTACGATCCCAGCCCTGCACCCATATCCCGCACTTTTGCAAAGCCGCCCGCATTACCCACCGCCGCCTGAGCACGCTTATACCGGGAATGGAAGTCAGGCTGCAAATGACGGCATCTTCGCGTGCCAGTTGGACAAGCTGGTGTTCAGATCGCCGATCTTTGTGTCGAATTCTTTCTATTCTGCTCGAAACTCGCCAATCAAATGAAGCCTTCGCGGAGACCGTATACTTAAGTTCACGAAGCGCGTGGTCGGACGAGATGCAGCTTCTGCAATCCCTTCAACATCCCAGTCAACGTCCTAATGGGCCTCGGTGTACGGACGAACGTATTCCAGACAAATCAACCGGACATCGTGAGCTTGCTCAGCAAGTTGGCGACCCGGATGATGGGCCGCCGCAGCATGCTTCCACGTTCGCTAATCGACCGTGTTTTGAAACCGGAGCAACGACTGTGTCGACATGAACGCGATCTCGACCCTGAGCCTTGGCCTGATACAAAGCACGATCCGCTGCCTCCAGCAGCGCATCCTTACGTGCCTCGCGTTGATTCATGATTGACGCGACACCTACACTAACCGTTACGTGGCCGGTTGGGTTGGATTGATGTACTAGGGACATGCTGCGGACTGCGGCACAGATCAGCTTTCCAACGTTTGACGCCTCGGCAACGGATGCAAATGGAAGGACAACAGCAAACTCTTCACCACCATATCGGGCGACAGTCGCGCCATGAAGACCCGACACCGCCTGGTCAATTGATGATGCTACCTTTTGCAAGGCCTCGTCTCCGGCGACGTGGCCATAGCAATCGTTATAGAGTTTGAAGTAGTCGACGTCGATCATCAGCAGCACAAGGTCTGTGTCGCTTACACCCGCCTGGAAAAGCGCTGCGTCAAGCTGTCGATCGAACGCTCGCCGGTTTGGCAATGAAGTCAATTGGTCGGTATTCGCGAGAGATTCCAGCTTCTGGTTGAGCGCTTCCAGCTTCTGGGCGTTTTCCTTCGCTTCTGTCACATCGGCAAAAATGAGCAGAAAGCCACCAAGTTTGGTCGATTGGGAACGTGTTTCAATCCAGCGGCCGTCTGCAACCTGGAGGAGGCGCACGAGTCCAGGTGTCTTGAGCTGGCTGACGATTTCGTCGATGTCGGTAGCGCCGCTCCCTGCGTCGGGCCGAACCTCTCCACGCTCAACTGAGGCTTGGACGATTGCCCGCAGGGGACTGCCCGGAATTCGGACATCGGCTGTGACAGGGAAAAGCGATTGGTACTTAGTGTTACAGAATACCAGGACGTCCTGCGCATCGAACATGGCGAGCCCATCTGCCATGCTGGAAATCGCGTCGGCAAGGTTGCGCCGGGTTTCGGCAAGCCGTAGTTCAAGGTGCTTCTGTACGGTAATCTCGCGATTGTGGGTGATTACGCCAACCATGGCACCCGACGCATCGCGAAGCGGGGCTTTCAGGGTGGACAGCCAGGCTTCCTCACCATCCGGCCGTACAAATCTTTGTTCGACGGTCAGTGCGGCGTTGCTGGTCAGCTGTCGTCTTTCGTCATTTCTAAATGAGGTGGCAACAACCTCAGGATAATAGTCAAAGTCGGTTTTCCCGATCAGGTCATCGGCCTGGCGAGCACCCATAAGCGCTGCCGTTGCAGAGTTCGCAGCGATGAAACGGCCGTCGAGGTCCTTCGCATTGAGGCAGTCGGGCAGGGCCTCGAAGACGGCTCGATAAATCTGGTTTTGCTGGGCGAGGCGCTGACGCTTGAGCTCTTGCGAAATTGCAAAGCTTGCGAAAAACGTCGACACGAAGAGGATGGAGGAAAAAGGAGCGACCACCTTGCTTATCATCCCAGGCCAGGCCGCGTATGGGACCATGACGAAGAAGCCGACAGTGCCGCTGAACACCACGGCAAGCGACAACAGTAAGAGCGGGAGCGCGCGACAGGTCCCTTTACCGCGATAAAATCCGAAGAGCCCTGACGCGACAGCAAGTGAGATATGAGGGAGGGCGACCCAGACCCCGGCTCCACCGTCATGCAGCCTCTTTGTGACGGCAACAATTGCCGGAAACACAACCGCTAAGGGCCCCCCGAAATATGCCGTGACCGCCAGAAGCGTGTAGCGCAGATCAAGGAAGACACCCGGCGTGAATTGAAATTGCACCGACATCACGATCAACGTCGCGCCGGCCATTAACACGCCGAATGCGATCCGCTGTCGTGTCAGGGAAATGGTGTCCATCCAGCTGTGGGCGGCCGTCCAGATCGACGTCGCCAGCGCCACAATTGCCAGGTTTGCAAGAAGTTCATTCCAGGGAAGCATTTTGAGATCTCGGTTGCGGTCGTCACCCTAGTGGCAATCTCTAAAAAAGCTGTGACTTGCTTAGATGCTTCATGCGGATTTACCGACATGTTGGCCCCGCGTGGAGATTGCTCCAGGTGACAATCATGTCCACGTCCCCTCACAACGGTTGAAGATCTTGTCACCGGCCTATTTAACCCCCATTCATCTAGACATGGGAGCGCCGGTTGGAAGCCAAGATCGAGGACTATGCCCTGATTGGAGACTGCGAAACCGCAGCGCTTGTGTCTTGTCACGGATCAATCGATTGGCTTTGCTTTCCTCGGTTCGATTCCCCCGCCTGCTTCGCCGCGCTGCTGGGGAATGAAGAAAACGGCCGCTGGTCGATCAGCCCACGCCAAAAATATCGGACAACGCGTCAGTATCAAAAGGACACCCTCATTCTTGACACGACGTTCGAAACCGACACCGGTGTCGCTGTTGTGCGCGACTTCATGCCGTTGCGAGATGGTGTCAACGACTTGGTCCGCATCGTGGAAGGCAAACGGGGTCGCGTCACGTTCGATTTTGAACTGGTCATTCGGTTCGACTACGGGCGCACGATACCATGGGTGACCCAGGCAGAGGATGGCATCCTCACGGCAATTGCCGGTCCAGACATGCTGATCCTTACCTCCCCCATCGAGCTGCAAGGTCAAGACATGCGCACGCGGGCATTTTTCGACATTTCGGAAGGCGAGCAGCTTGCTTTTACGCTCACCTACTGCTCATCACATCTACCGGTTCCAACGCCACGAAAGATCGAGCAAGCCGCCCGCGACACCTCAAAATTCTGGATCGACTTCGTCAGGAAGTGCCCAGATGTCGGACCTTGGACCGAACAGGTAAAGCGATCGCTGATCACGCTCAAAGCCCTGACGTACGTGCCCACTGGCGGAATTGTCGCAGCCGCAACGACGTCTCTGCCCGAACAGCTGGGAGGTTCCCGCAACTGGGACTATCGCTACTGCTGGCTCCGCGACGCAACGCTGACCCTGCTCGCGTTCATGAAGCTCGGCTACTACGATGAAGCGGCCGCGTGGCGAGATTGGCTGCTGCGTGCTGTCGCGGGCTCACCTGAGCAGATGCAGATCATGTATGGCGTCGCTGGCGAACGAAACCTGCTGGAGTGGGAGGCCACTTGGCTTGAGGGCTACCGCTCATCTCGGCCCATTAGGATCGGGAATGCCGCAGCTCAACAGTTTCAGCTTGATGTCTATGGCGAGGTCGCCGACGCGATGACCCAGGCAGTGAAAGGTGGGCTTCCGCCACATCCACGCGGCAAGACGCTGAACTCCGCCCTCATTCCATTTCTAACCAAAGTATGGCGGGACCCTGACGAGGGTATCTGGGAGGTCCGAGGCGATCGACAGCATTTTACATACTCTAAGGTGATGGCTTGGGTTGCGTTCGATCGTGGGGTTTGGATGGCGACGGAGGCTGGCGACACTGACCGTGCAAAAGAACTGCGCGCCATCGCAGACGAGATCCATCGTGAGGTTTGTGAGAACGCCTACGATGAAAAGATGGGAAGCTTTGTGCAGGCCTACGGTTCGACCACTCTCGACGCCAGTCTCTTGCACATAGGCTTGGTCGGCTTCCTGCCGGAGGATGATCCTCGCTACATTGGCACTGTCGCCGCCATCGAAAGCAAGCTCATGCGCGACGGGCTTGTCCTGCGCTACGAAACCCAGGACGTTGATGATGGATTGCCGCCTGGCGAGGGCGCGTTTCTGGCATGCAGCTTCTGGTTGGTCGATGCGCTAAGTCTGATCGGCCGCGAAGACGACGCCAAAAAGCTCTTCAATCGACTGCTCGAACTTTGCAATGACGTCGGTCTGCTTTCCGAGGAATATGACCCCCAGCACAAGGTGATGCTTGGAAACTTCCCGCAAGCGTTTAGCCATGTGGGCCTGATCAATAGCGCTCTCAACCTTTCTCGTTTGCATGGAGTTGCAGACGAGCGGTCGCGGGGCGCCGAGTGAGTGATCAGATCGCTGCTCCGTGCAATCAACGACGGCTCGCTGCAATTCTAAACCGAGCGAAGATGGCGGTGTGGACCCAAAACGCGCGGGCCCTAGGTTAAAAGTCATGCACGCCGAGTTTCTTTAGACGCATTCTCTTGCCCGATAGGATTTCGATGCCCGACATAAATGCCGACGCACAATCCAAGCGCATCCTCGCAGTCGATATCGGCGGCAATCACATCAAGATATTGGCGGACGGAATCGAAGAACGGAAGGCAAAGTCTGGGCCAAAGACTTCGGCGAAGGACGCCGTCGCTGCCATTCAGGCACTAGCGCACGGTGTTGACTATGATGTCCTTTCCATTGGCTATCCCGGCCCAGTGAAGGACAATCGGCCATCGCTGGAACCTGTGAACCTAGGTCCGGGATGGAAAGACTTTGACTTTGAACAAGCCTTCGGCAAACCCGTCAAGATTGTCAACGACGCCTTGATGCAAGCTATCGGCAGTTATGATGGTGGCCGGCTGTTGTTTTTGGGGCTGGGCACCGGGTTGGGCGCAGCGATGGTGATCGAGAACGTCGCTCAGCCGCTTGAGCTTGCACATTTGCCCTATAAAAAGCATGGCTCGTTCGAGGACTATGTGGGCCGCCGAGGTCTCGACGGCAGGGGACACAAGAAATGGAAAGCCTCAGTGTTCGATGTCGTTTCCCGCCTGCAGGCAGCGCTGCTGCCAGATTATGTCGTCATCGGTGGCGGTCAGGTGGACGAACTGGATGAACTGCCGCCGGGCTGCCGTCGTGGGGACAATAGATTGGCCTTTGTCGGAGCCAATCGGCTGTGGACCGATAAGGCGCTGATCATTTAGCCGCCTAACATAGGTTCGCCAAGCCATCCACATCGTATCAAAGGAGGTTACCGTGAATATTCGCGCCGCCACCGCGCAAGACGCGCCTGCGATCAGCGAGATGCTCCAGAAGCTTGTCGCCGCTGGAAAGCGGACCGCGCGAGCAGACATCGAATTTGTTCGTGAAAACTATACGGACAACCCGGTTGGCATCCGGTGCTGTCTTGCCGAGGACGAAAAAGGCAGTCTTCTTGGGATACAGTCTCTTATCCACGCAACCGAGGGCAACCGGTACGAAACGCCGGTTGGATGGGGCATCATAGGAACGCACGTGTCCCCCGACGCTGCTCGCAGGGGAGTAGGCAGGCGACTGTTCGAATGCAGCCGCGAGGCAGCAATCGAAGCTGGACTGTCCAAGATCGAGGCGTTTATCGGCAAAGATAACATTGTTGCACAATCATACTATGAGCGATTGGGGTTCGAAACCTTCCGTCATACAGACACTGCGGTGTGCAAAGTTTGGACAAGAGAGAGCTGAATGCGCTGTAAGCGCTTCGTATAGACCCAACCTCGGGCCGGTTTGATGTTCCTCATTAGGCATGCGAGGTAGCGTTCGGTTGTACGCAGGGATGGCGTTAGTGGGGCAATGTCAAAGCATGGAAAAGGGAGAGACATCCTAGAACACCAAATGCTGAGCGACCCATCGTGTAGCGCAATGACGGCGGGCTATTCGAGGTCTGCATCGATCCGTTCGATCAGTCCCGTGCTGTCCAATCTGACATCAAGTCGTCCGACCTCGTGACCGAAGTCGCCTGTGAAATCGACTCGAAGGCGCGCGCTGCGTGGGCCGAACGCCTCCACCGTCAGGAGACGTGTCACTGTCTTGTATCCCACGAAGAACCGCTCGACGTAGTCGCGGATGCCGTCGTGCCCGTCGAAACGTTCTCCGGTGGACGGGTCGTCGATCACCGCGTCCGGAGTGAACAAAGCCGTCACCGCGTCGGTATCGAAAGCGTTCGTCGCATTGATCAGACGTGCGGCCACGGCGTGGAAGTCAGCCTTTTTCTCCATCATCGTCACCTTTCGTGCTGCCAGCTCTTGAAGACAAACTCTAGTGTTGCCAACAAGATCGCGCACCTGCGATGCAAAGTAGCGCGGGTCATAGTGAAGCTGCGGCCCTGGCGCATGGATCGACGTGGCGCCCGCGGCAATCGCTGCGTCGTAGGCAGCGGCAACCGCCGGTTCTGAGCTCGCGACAAAGCCGACATGAACCGCCCCAGGCGAGGGTTCGCCTTGCCGCAGCCAAAAGAACATCCGTCCGCTTGCGCCAAAGCCTTTAAGGTCGGGATGGCCGACCGGGCCGTCCTTTCCATCGTAGTCGTGCCGCTCGATGATCCCGATCGGCCGAAGGCTTCTGGAATAGAACTTGATGGAGCGTTCCGTATCCAGAACCGTCAGAAAGATATGATCAAGCATCGCTGTTTTCCTTTAGATCACGTAGCCGCCGGAAACTTCGATGTCCTGTGCGTTGATCCAGCGGTTCTCGTCAGCGAGGAGACTGGCGACCACACTCCCAACCTCGTCGGGCGCGCCTACGCGACCCAGCGACGCCATAGCCGCAAGCTTTGCTTCGAATTCCTCGTTCAATCCGCCACCAAGGTCTGTTCGGATCGGCCCTGGAGAAACGGAGTTCGAGCGGATCTGTCGTCCGCCGAGTTCCTTGGCCAAGTATCGGGTCATCACCGCGAGGCCGCCTTTGAAGGACGCGTATGGAGCCACTCCGGCGAAAGCGACGCGGCTGGTCGCGCTCGTCATGTTCACGATGTGCCCGCCATCGGCCATCAGAGGCAGAAGCGTTTGCGTCAGGAAGAACGGTCCCTTGAGGTGGACATTGAACAGACCATCGAACTGGTCCTCGGTCACGTCAGCGAGGGGCGTGAACAGTCCATATCCCGCATTGTTGACCAGGAAGTCAAAGTCGCCGCGGCCGAACCTCGCTTGGAGCACTTTCTCTACGTTTTTGCGGAAGACCGCGAACGAATGGATCTGCGAGACATCCAGGTTTAGGGCGACCGCAAGGCCGCCGAGCTCATTTACAGAAGCGACGACGTCGTCCGCGGCCTCACGATTACTGTTGTAGGTCAGGATGACGCCCATACCCTTCGCTGCGCACATTCGCGCCGTGGCGGCGCCGATCCCGCGGCTCCCGCCGGTGACAATAACGATCTTCATGACAAGTCTCCAATGTCGGATGTGGATGACGATTTGATATCCGCGGCAGCCGCGCAACGCTCACCCGATCCTCCTCGATCATTGCCTATTTCTGCTTTCCTCTTGCTGAAACTTTTGGCGCGTGCAATCGTCCCTCCGATGGAACAACAGCTTGAAGAACTCCGACATCTGGCTGCGCGAGCGGAGAACCGCCGAACCGAAACCGGGATACCCCGAGTGGCGATGGTGCAAGGAGAGATCCCGGAGCATCAATTAGCCGCCGTCTACGAACCGATGGTCAATCTGATCCTGACGGGATCGAAGTCCATGACGGTTGGCGACCGGACATTTCACTACGATCCGGCCACCTATTTCGTAATGTCGGTCGACCTGCCGGCCGTGGGCTCGGTCCATCCGGATGAACGTGGCCGACCATACCTCGCGATCAGTCTCACGCTCGATCCGGCCATCGTTGCGAACCTGATCGCTGACCTGCCAACGACTGCCGGCGGAACCCTCTACAGCTCGGGATTTTCGGTGGCTCCAATAACTCCCGAGCTGCTCGATGCCTGGGTGCGCATGCTTCGTTTGATGGACCGTCCTGACGAGGTCGCTGCTCTGGCATCTGCCTACGAGCGTGAAATCCTGTTCCGTGTTCTGCGCGGGCCGCTTGGCTGGATGCTCCGCGAAATTGCAATGCCCAACACGCCTCTCTCTCGCATCGGCGATGCTATTCGGTGGATCCGGGGAAACTTCGCGAAACCTCTCCGCGTCGAGGAACTGGCGGAGATGACCGCACTCAGTGTGTCCGCGTTCCATCGCCACTTCAAAGCGGTAACAGCGCTCAGTCCTATCCAGTACCAGAAGAATGTCGTCTCCTGCATGCGCGTTCCCTGCTGCTATCAGGGGAAGGCACGGCGACATCGGTGGCATTCGGCGTCGGGTATGAAAGCCCCAATCAGTTCAGTCGGGAGTATGCTAGGCAGTTTGGCCTGCCGCCGCTCAAGGACGCCGCAAGACTGCGGGTGCGGGCAGTCTAACACTGGGCGGCATGCGGCGGGTGGCGAGCCGCCGCCCGTGACACGGATTGTCTCGCAGCCTTCTCAAAAGTGTCCGACGGCCGAACGGATTGTGCGCGGGCGGCTGCGACGTTGATCGCGAGATCGTTCAGCACGTATGGCGGCGTTGAATTTCAGAGATTGTTTGAAACTCCACCCACAAATCCGAACCGGCGACACAGACCGCCAAGCTCCTTGCATCTATGGTCCTCGCTCTATGAGCGCCTCACTTGAAGTGCGACGGCGATGGCGCTGACCAGCCCGCCGACCGAGGCTACCGCGAGCCATCCGGCGTTGGTCCAGACAGCAATGGCCACGGCCGATCCAATCGCGCCGCCAAGAAACATGGAGCCCATCAGGACCGTGTTGAGCCGGGCACGCGCGTTCGGGTTTAGGGCATAGACCAGCGATTGGTTCGATACCAACGCGCTCTGCATTCCGAAGTCCAAGGCAGTGACCCCAATGACGAGGCCGGGGATAGTCGGAGACGCCGCAAATAGCGCCCACGACATCAAGGCGATGATGGCGCCGAGCCGCACCACGATTGCCGGACCTCTGGCGTCGGCGACACGGCCGGCGATCGGAGCGGCGACCACGCCGACGGCACCAACGATGCCAAAGAGGCCTGCGACCTCGGCTCCGAGTCCGAGATCAGGCTCAGCAAGGCGAAATGGCAGCGCAGTCCAGAAGGCTGAGAAACCGGCAAATATCAGCGCCTGAGTCACGGCCGCCCGCCGCAGTTCCGCAAGTTCCTTCCACAGCGTGCCGATCGACGATATCAGCGACCGGTACCGCATCGATGTCGAGACAGGAACATAGGGCAAAATGCCCCACATGCTCGCCGCGCCGATAAGGGCGACCGCGACCGCGATCATATACATTTCCCGCCAACCCAGGGTGGTGCCGACGTAGCCCGCGACCGTTCGGCTCAAGAGGATACCCCCGAGCACGCCGGACAACAGGGTTCCGACCGTCGCGCCGCGTTTCGCGGGTGTCGCGAGGTGAACCGCGAACGGGATGATCTGCTGAGCGACCGTCGATGAAATTCCGACGAGAGCAGAGAATACCACGACCATCACCGTGTTGCCGGCATAGGCGACACCAAGAAGAGCGATGGCAAGGATGATGAATTGGCCGACGATCAGGCGCTTGCGCTCGACGATATCTCCCAGGGGGACCAGCAGGAACAGCCCCAAGGCATAGCCGAGTTGCGTAACCGGCGAGATCAGTGTTGCGGCAAGCGGCAGATCCTTTCCGATCAATTCCAGCATCGGCTGATTGTAGTAAATGTTGGCAACCGCCGCGCCGGCACCGAGCGCCATTGCGAAGGTAAGAGGCGTCGTCATTTTCGGTAACGCCGTCGGTTGATAATGGATGGTCATGTCGACGTCCTCATTGTTGATGGGCGAGAATATCAGGCTGACGTGCTTGTTCTGCAATTGAAGACAATGCACAATGTTCGTACGTTTTTGAACGGGGTCTGGTATGGAATGGAGTGATGTCAGGATTTTCCTCGCTGTTGCCAGAGAGGGAACGCTAGGAGCGGCCGGCCGCTCCCTCAAGCTCAGCCACCCGACGATCAGCCGGCGTTTGCGAGCGATGGAGGATGCGACAGGGCAGACGCTTTTTCAGCGAACCAGCGATGGTTACGTTCTGACCGAGGAAGGCTCTGCAGTGCTATCGATCGCCGAGCATATGGAAGAGAGTGCATTGGCCATTCAAAGGCGGCTGGCAGGAGATGTCCAGAAGCTCGAGGGAGCCCTTCGAATCTCCTCTCCAGACTGGTTCGGAGCCTGGGTCCTTCCGCCCGTTGTCGCCGCGTTCGTGAAGATGTACCCTCATGTCGACACTGAAATTCTGACCGGGACTAGGCTCTTCAGTCTCGCGCAGCGGGAGGCCGATGTCTCGTTCCGCATCTCGCCGTTTACAGAAGCCGACGTCGTACAGCGCAAGCTCATCGAGATGCCCTACGGCGTTTATGCTGCGGCGGATATAACTCCACCCCGGGTCGGCGAGGGCCAGGGATGTGCTCTTGTAACCATGGACACATCCCTCGGCGCCTTTCCCGATATCGACTGGCTTAAATCGAAGCTTCCACAAGCCAAGGTTATCGTCAAATCGAACAACCGAAACGTCCAGGCGCAAATGAGCAGTGCCGGTGTCGGCATCGCCGTTCTGCCGCGGCCCGTCGGAGACAAACAGCCAAATCTGCAGCGACTGGATCTGGGCGAAGACCCGCCAAGCCGCGATATCTGGATGGGCTATCATCGCGATATTCGGCGCTCAGGACGTCTCAGGGCATTTGTCGAACTCGCGGTGAGCCTCCTCTCTGGAGTACGTTGAATTCAGCTGCATTCGTGAACGTGATACGGACTGCTTTCCTCACAAATTCTCTTGATGTCATTCACCGAATGTCTCCTTCAACACGGCGGCCGCCTGAGCCAGGGCACCTCGCGCAGCAGGGGTCTCCGCAAGCGGTCCCAGGACTGCAAAATCATGAATGGTGCCTAGAAAGCGGACGGCGTTCACTCTTACTCCCGCCTGCATCAGCTTTCGTGCAAACTCTTCGCCTTCATCCCTAGCGATATCGTTCTCGGCAGTCATGACGAGCGTTGGCGGCATTCCCTCCAGTTCCCTGATCCGGGCCTCCGTCGGTGAGGGAAGTGCGGCATCTGCTTGGTCACCCAGTTCTTTCAGGATCTGCGACATGAGTTGGCCTGTCATCCATGGTCCTTCGGAAAAGGCTTCATGGGAGGCGGTCTCGATGTGGTTGGAGAATATCGGGTTGAACAGAATTTGAAGCGCGATTGCGGGATCGGGACGGTCCTTGGCGACCATCGAAACGACTGCGGCGACTTTCGCTCCGATACCATCTCCTGCCACCGCCAACCGCGAGCCATCGAGCCCAAGTGAGCGGCCATTATGCTGGATCCCCGAGAGCGTTGAAAGGGCGCACGCCACCCTTGCCGATAACTGCCCCTGGCTCGCGTCAAGGCAGAAAATCGCGATACGGCTGGCAACGGCCAAGTCGAGGCACAAACGCGTCGCGTTCATGGGGCCGCGATCTCCTGTTCTTGACGCGCATAAAAAGACAAGGACCGGGCTCGGTGACCCTGCACCTTCCGGAAGAACCAGGCTGCCGCGGATGCGGTTTGGCGGGAATTCGACGTCGATGTCGATCACCCGGGCTGCGGCATTGTGGGGGGCATCGGTAGCGGACATGCGCTCTCTCAATTCCTTTATGCTCCTCGCCGGCCCTTGAAAGCGGTCGAGGAATTCTTGGGTCAGGGTCTCGAGCACGGGATTGGCCGAGGCAGGCGTGATATGAACCGGCATTGTCTGATGGCTTTCTTGAAGAGCTTGGGAAATCATTGCGCGTAGGCGCGGCGGCGGCGGAAGCTGCTCGGGGTCTCCCCGGTCGCTTGCCGAAAGAGCCGGGAGAGGTGAGCCTGGTCGGCCATGCCGCACTCAAGCGCGATCTGGACAAGCGGCTCGCCGCTCTCGATCAGCAGCTTCTTGGCGCGATCAATGCGCCTGCCCTGAACGTATCCATGCGGCGGCACACCAAAGCTTTGGCGAAACGACTTCGAGAAGTGGCTGACGCTCAGGCGGCACAAAGCCGCAAGATCTTCGCAGCGGATAGACGATGACAGATGCTCTTCAACGAACTGGCTGACGCGCTTCATTTGCCAGGGTGCGAGACCGCCGGTAAATTCCGGATCCGGTTCGTTGCGGAGCAACGCACGCGCCTTGTCGAGGTAGACCCTGACGGCGTTGACGTCGCGATCCACCTCGAAACCGGCCTGATCGAGGAGTTCGGTCAGGGTTGATGCGATGCTTGCGGGCAAATCCTTGACGGCTACCGGTGAGATCGGACCGGCTTCGGTAACGCGATAGAGAGACATCGGAAGTTCCTTTCGGCGGGTTGAGGCCAATAATCGGTTGTTGATGACCAACATTTACCGCCGACAAGGCCCGGACCGTGACTTAAGCTTTGTGAAGAGTTGCAAACGAGATTAAGGGGCGCTTTGCGCAACCGCCCTGCACAGTCGTTTTGCGCAAGAAAAGTAATTGCTTCCAAGGACGCCGAGCTTCCCGGTTGATAAGATTATGACCGGAAGCGCCTCGATTTATGGACGATCATGCAAGATAGCACCTCCTACACGTTCGACCGGTTCACACTCTCGATTGGGCAAAGGTCGCTATTTTCCAATGGAGAGCCTGTTCGTCTGGGCGCTCGAGCGCTCGAGCTGCTTATTCTGCTAGTGGAGCGGGCGGGAGAGCTGGTCACCAAGGATCAGTTGATGCAGAGAGCATGGCCGGACGCCACCGTCGATGAGAACGCCATGCGTGTCCATCTTTCCGCTTTGCGCAAAAGCCTGGGCGAGACAGCGGATGGCGCCAGCTTCATCCAGAACGAGACCGGGCGCGGCTACAGGTGGGTCGTTCCCGTGGTGGTGACTGGAGCGGGCGGCCAAAGGGCGGCGGTCGATGCAAAGCCCCTTTCCCAATTTCTTCCAGCAAATCTTGGCCAGGTAATCGGCCGTGACGAGGTCATCCAGGGACTGGCGGAACTCTTTCCCGAAAAGCGGCTCGTCACGGTCGCCGGTCCGGGGGGCATCGGAAAGACGACAGTTGCGCTCGCGGTCGCTCACAGGGTGGCCGCCGAGCAGGGTATCGCCGGGTGCTTCGTTGATCTTGCGCCGCTTTCGAGTGGAAGCCTGGTGGTGTCAGCGCTGGCCAGTCAACTGGGTCTGGCTGTGGCGGGACTGGCAGAGCAGGGGATCGTTGCAGCCCTGGCGTCGCGGGCCATGCTCATCGTCTTCGATAATTGCGAACATGTTGTCGATGCGGTCGCGCAGCTGGCTGAAACAATTCTGCAGTCGGCCCCCGACGTCAGCATCCTGATCACGAGCCGCGAACCTCTGCGGGCGGCGGGAGAATCGATCTTCCGCCTTCAGACCCTGGCGGTCCCCGCTCGTCAGCCGGACATGACGGCGGCCGAGGCGTTGGAGTTTTCCGCAGTCCAGCTTTTCTGCGCGAAGGCGAAAGCGAGTTCAAGCAGTTTCGAATTTCAAGATGGGGATGTCTCCGCGGTACTCGATATCTGCGAACGGCTGGACGGCATCCCGCTCGCGCTGGAAATGGCGGCGTCCCGAATGGATCTCCTCGACGTCCATGCGATGGCAAAGCGTCTCGACGACCGTTTTTCCGTTCTGACGAAGGGGCGGCGAACGGCAATGCCACGCCAGCAGACGCTGCGCGCCACGCTCGACTGGAGCCATGATCTTCTGTCTGAAAGGGAGAAGGCTATCTTCCGGCGGCTGTCGGTATTCCGCTCCTCGTTCGAGCTCGATGCAGCCTTAGCAGCGTGCTCGAGCGCTGAGGTCGAAGAATTTGCCGTCTTTGATGCACTGACGGCACTTGTCGACAAATCTCTCGTGACGATGGACCGGCGCGATCGTTCGTCACTCTACCGTCTGCTGGATACGACCCGATTTTACGCGGCCGAGAAGCTTGGCAAGGGGACGGAATTCGACGAGGTGATGCAAAGACACGCGCAACATTGCCTCAAGCTCTTCGCTTCGGAGGTAACGACATGGGACGGGAAGAACCCGGGCCAATGGCTCGCCGCCAACAGCTGGCGGGTCGATGATCTTCGCGCCCTATTCGATTGGGCATTCACAACAGGGGACAAGCAACTCGGCGTGGAACTGATCATTGCTTCTGCATCGCTCTGGTTCCATCTCTCGCTTCCCTCTGAATATCTGGCGATCGCTCGTAGCGCCATGAGTGCTATTGCGGGGACAGAGCTGATCGGTTCGGTCGCGGAGTTCGAGCTTCAGGCGACATATGGTCATGCACTGTGGCACACGGTGGGTCCGACGGAAGATATGAACGACGCGTTTTTGCGGGCGGGAGCGATAGCCGGCCAGCTCGACCTTCCATCCCACAAGCTGAGAGCCGAATGGGGGCTGTGGGCCCGTGCAATCCTGTTCGGCAACTACGGGGAAAGCCTTGTCCTTGCGGAACGTTTCAAGCAGCCCGCTTATGCGACCGGGGAGCTTGCGAACATCCAGACCGCCGACCATATGCTTGCACTCTCCCATCATTTCATCGGCAACCAGCCGCAAGCGCTCGAGTTTTTGATGAAGGTGATTGCGGGTGACGATGCTCCCGTCCGCGCCAACCATACCAACCATGCCCAAGTTGACGGGAAGACGGCGGTGCTGGCATTGCTCATGCGCATTACTTGGCTGCAGGGCGATGCGGATGCCGCACTCTCCCTTGCAAAAGACTGTGCCGCCGACGTCCTCACGCTCGATCACGACTTGTCTATCTGCTACGGTCTTGCCATCGGATGCATTCCCGTGGCCCTGTGGTGCGGCGAGTTGGCCCTTGCGAAAGAATGGAACGGCCATCTGATGAGCCGCACGACCAGGAGAGGACTGCGTCATTGGCAGGTCTGGGCCGAGGGTTTCGCAGCTATCCTGGAAGGCAAGACGGTATTTCCCCGGGACGCCACCGCGATGCAGGCGGAAGTGTTCGCGGCAATAAGCCCGGATGCCTACAGCGACGACCTTATCGTCAGGCATCACACGGAAGGGAGCCTGTGGTGCGGGCCGGAATTGCTGCGCATTGCAGCACTCCGATCGGCGGAGCATCCGGGCAAGGGGATTGAAGACGCTCTCGGGGTTGCCTGTGGGATCGCAGAGCGGCAGGGCGCAACGGCTTGGGTGACACGAATTGAAGTCTCGCTGCGGGAAGCGGTTGAATTGGAATAGTTTTTCCTTTCACCCGTTGCAGGATCAGAACGGAAGCGTACGCTTCAGAATTCATAACGGGTGCTCGCAGTTCATGTCCCATAGATGAAACCTGAACTGCGATCAGGCTGTGTTGTCCAAGCTGACTAAACGTTCTCGATCCTTAGGACTTTCGCTGTAGCGGCCCTGGATGTCCGACAGGCATCGGCGTCTACTTTCAGGTCGATCCCGTATGTCGGGATCATCCGTTTCAACGATGGAAGCCACGCATCCTCTGTTATTTTGTCGCCGAAGCAGGTTTCCAGCACACGTAGTGCAATGAAGGCGGCAGTCGAGGCGCCCGGCGACGCGCCCAGCAGCGCCACAAGCGACTTGTCGGCGGCAGGCACAAGCTCGGTGCCAAATTCCAGAATGCCGACCCGATCGCTGTCCGGTTTGATGATCTGGACGCGTTGCCCAGCGACTGCCTCTTTCCAGTCCCCTCTCTTGGCCTGCGGAAAGAATTCCTGAAGCATGCTGAACTGATGTGATGAGCTCTGCAGCACCTGACCGATCAGATACTCCGTCAGATCGATATTGTCCTTGGCCACCTCGAGAAGAGGCAGAATATTGTCATGGGTGATGGAGTGGAAGAGATCAGTCAGGGAGCCGTGCTTGAGAAACTTGGATGAGAAGCCGGCATAGGGACCGAAGAGCAGAGATTTACGTCCCGCAATGATCCTAGTGTCCAGATGAGGAATCGACATTGGGGGCGAGCCGCTGGCCGCCTTGCCATAGACCTTTGCATGATGCCGCTCGCTGACCTCGTCGACATCGCAGCGCAGCCATATGCCACTGACGGGAAAGCCTCCATAACCTCGACCTTCGGGGATCTGCGACATCTGAAGGAGATCGAGTGATGCTCCTCCCGCTCCAATGAAGACGAACTTTGCCGAAACCTCCTGGCGCGTGCCGCCGAACGTATCCTCGACCAAGATCCGCCATCGGCCGCTTTCCTCGCGGTTTAAGCCGACGACCTGCCGATTGTAGTGGATACCGAAACCCGACTGTCCGGTCAGCTGCGCAAAAAGCAGGTGGGTCAGGGCGCCATAGTCAACGTCGGTGCCCGTTATGATCCGTGTGGCCGCGACAGCCTCAGTCGACTTGCGACCTTCCATGATCAGGGGTGCCCATTCCGCGATCTTTGCCGGATCCTCGGTAAATTCCATGCCGTGGTAGCAGTGATGCGCGGACATTTGCCTGTAGCGCTCTCGCAGAAACGCAACATTCTCGGCCCCCCTTACGAAACTCATGTGCGGGCAGGGGTGTAGAAAAGCGCGGGGGTCGGGTATGGCCCCTTTCTTCACCAGATAGGACCAAAGCTGCCGGGAGATGTCGAATTCGGTGTTAACCTCCAACGCCTTCGATATGTCCACGCTGCCATCGGCGCGCTGGGGTGTGTAATTCAGTTCGCAGTTTGCCGCGTGGCCGGTGCCGGCATTATTCCACGCCTGGGAGCTTTCCTGTCCACAGTCATTCAGCCTTTCGTAGACTGCGACCGTCAATGAGGGATCGAGTTCCTTCAGCACCGTGGCCAGTGTAGCACTCATGATGCCAGCACCAATGAGAACAATGTCAGGATTTTCGTTAGTCTCGAACGCCATTTTTTGTTCCACCCTTACGCTGTAGCCGGAATAAAGCGAAGATCAGCGGTTTCGTCATAGACTACATAGGCCCGCCGCCATGGCTCGGAGCCAATCAATCGCCACTTGTGACCGGAACCGCTATTATCCTGTGCAAGAAGTACATCGCCTGGGCGGAGAGTGAATGTCGCCCCGGATTTGGTTTCGAATTCGAGAGTACCTGACAATGTTAGGACAAAGCGCGGAACCGGATCCTGGTGCCATTCGAACGAACCACCGGACGCGGTTTCTCGAAACGAGATGTTCTTGGCTGCCACAGCCTGCCCGATGAAGTCGCCACGCTCTCCTTCGGAGAGGTCGATCATGCCTTCCTCAAAAACGGAATTTCCGTCGGCCGCAGTCCACATTCTGACGCATCTGATCATTGTTCTCATCCCTTTCTTCAAGCGCCGGCCAGACCCCGGCCGACCATTTCGAGAGGCTCGATGGTTTTGTCGAAAAGCGCTGCATCGACCTTGCCGGAAGCGAGAGCCGCCTCGCGAAGGGTCGAGCCGTCGGCAATTGCCTTTTCAGCGATATGTGCGGCGTTCTGATATCCGATCACGGGCGAAAGAGCGGTGACCAGCATGACGCTGCCCTCGACATAGCCGTTGATCCTTTCTCGGTTGAGCTCCGTGCCGTCCACCGAAAACTCTCGGAATCTGTCGCAACCGTCAGCAAGTATCCGAGCCGAGTGCAGGAAATTATTGATGATCACCGGACGCATCGCATTCAGTTCGAAATTTCCCTGGCTGCCAGCGAATGCAACCGCGGTATCGTTGCCCATCACCTGGATCGATATCATCACGATTGCTTCACACTGTGTGGGGTTCACTTTTCCCGGCATGATGGACGACCCGGGCTCGTTCGATGGCAAAAGCAGTTCTCCGAAACCACAGCGTGGTCCCGAGGCAAGCCATCGCATATCGTTGGCGATCTTGATTAGCGCGACCGAAAGGCTTCGCATGGCCGCATGGGATCGCACGATCGCGTCAAGAGATCCCTGGGCCGTGAATTTGTTCGGGGCCGTCACAAAAGGCTTGCCGGTGAGCTCGGCGATTTTTGCGGCGACCTCACGGGAAAAGCCTTTGGGGGCATTGAGGCCGGTACCGACCGCGGTTCCCCCGACCGCCAGCTGATAGAGACCTTCCCGGCTTTCCTTGATCGATGAGACGGCATCGCGGATCTGGCCGGCCCAGCCATACCACTCCTGACCGACAGTCAGGGGAACGGCATCTTCGAGATGGGTTCTGCCGATCTTGACGACATCCATCCAGTCTTGCGCCTTGCGCTCTATGGTGTCGGCAAGTTTTTCAATTGATGGCAGCAGCATTCTGTCGATCGCGTCGACCGCCGCAATGTGCATCGCTGTCGGAAATGTGTCGTTGGAGGATTGCCCCATATTCACATCATCATTGGGACCGACCGGCTTTTGCGAACCGAGAACGCCGCCCAGAAGCTGGATGGCTCTGTTCGATATGACTTCATTCACGTTCATATTCGACTGGGTCCCGGAGCCGGTTTGCCAGACGTAAAGCGGGTAATGATCATCGAGTGCGCCTGCAATGGTTTCGTCGGCGGCGCGCACAATGGCATCGCGCTTCCAGTTCGGAAGCCTGCCTGCCTCGGCATTGACGAGCGCGCACGCCTTCTTCACGTAGCCATAGGCGTGGTATACGAGCTTCGGCATACGATCGTCGCCAATATCGAAATGACCGAGCGACCTCTGCGTCTGCGCACCCCAATAGCGATCCGCGGGAACCGGAACGTCGCCCATCGAGTCATATTCGATACGTTCGCCGCTTGCATCAATGCCAATCGGGGCATCGTTCATCACCAAGTTGTCTTCATTTGTTTCAGTCATGCTGTCTCCCTTCAATGGGTGCTGTGTGTGTTTTCGCCCGATCCGGCCAAAGAAAGCGCGATGCCGATGCCGATAGCCGTCGTCGTGACCATCGTGGTGATTGCCAGTGCGATCGTGGTTGAAACAAGAAGGGGCGACGCGGCCGATCCCTGTGTCATGATAGCCAGCCCTCCGATCCCGGCACGGAAACCGTATGATCCAGGGATCAACGCAACTACACCCGGAAAGGCGAAAGTCACTGCCGGAGCGCGATAGACACGGGCAGCGAGACGCGCTATCGCGCCTGCTGCAAAGGCGCCGACAAAGGAGGCCATAGGCAATGTCATACCCGCTTGCTCCAGTGATGTGCGAAGCGCGTGACTTGCCATCCCCGCAGCGATGCAGAACCCAACCGCGCGGGGAGAAACGTTAAAGGTTATGGCGAAACCTGCCGCCGCCAAACCTGCGAAAAGCAGATCGGGGAGTGGAGACAGGGAACCAGGCCCCTGGTCGATTGGAAGCATTGCGCCACTGAGGGAACCGACCGCGTAAAGGGCAAAGGCGATCGTCAGTATACTGGCCGCCCCTGTCGTCAGTCGCGTTACACCGTTTGCGGCATTGCCAGAGCTGATCTCACGGATGCCGTTTATCAGCGGAACGCCCGGCACGAGGATCATCCCCGCGGCCGTCAGTGCAAGAACGGGAGAGGCGTGCGGGACTAGTTTCAAGACGAGAATGGCCGTTAAGCCGCTGATCCCTGCGACGATAAACACGCTCACAAACGGATTGTCGGAGAATTGCGCGAAAATTTTTCTGAGGGCCCCACTGAGAATTCCCGCGACACACGCGGCCGCTACGACAGACCATTTTGCTCCGAAAAGTTTGGCCAACGATGCGCTGGTAAACCCAACGCCAATGATGGCGCTGAGAGCGGAGTATCCTTGAGGCGAAAGCTCTATCGCGTCGAGACGTTGCTCGATGATGTCAGCATCCTTCAAACCACCCTTAATGTCGTCAATAAGTGTCTCCACAGCGGCAAGCCGCTCCATGTTAACTGAACGCACCGAAAATTCCGGGCCGAGCTTTGTCACAAACCTATCCGTCGTTCCGACCGTGGCAAGAATAGCCTCAGGCGTGACCAGCACATGCACCTCCTGTCCCAGCCCTTGGGCAACACCGCTCACGCCCGTTAAGACATGTTGGGTGTCTGCGCCGCTGAGGAACAAGAGACGTCCCACACGCGATGCTAGATGTACGGACCGTTCCGCAGAAATTGAATGTGGGTCGATCGCAAGAGCCATATCGCCTTGACCTTCGTCATCCTAATGCTGTGGCTTTGAAAGCGCTGTCCGTGATGGAGCCTGTCTTCGTGCAAGATGATTCATCTCGTCTGCGGAGCAATCTGGTGACCGGTGACCAGACGGAGCCTGTTCAACATAGACTTCAGCCTTGCCTTGATGCAGTCGACCATGTCTCATGGTTCCCGTGCTAGTTGAAGAGAAGCTAGCATGGTCAGAAATCTGAGGACTTGTCGAAATCCACTGTGATTGGACGATCCTGAGATATCCATTTGGCCGGCGGAGCGGCAGCAGCCAATTCGTCCAACTACCGTAGATGCATGCAAGCTGAAGCGGATGGTCAGAGCTACGGTGATCGAGGCTCCGGTAAAGCAGAGGACGTCTCTTGGAAGAACAGGCTCAAGGCCGAACTTGGCCATCTACGACGATCAACGTCAATGGTGCGGATCATATCGTCACCGGTCCTCCAGATATGCCGCTGTTGTGGGCGATACGGGACCATCTAGGTCTCACGGGGACAAAGTTCGGATGCGGCATCGGCCAATGCGGGGCGTGCACGGTCCATATCGACGGCCGACCCGTGCGGTCTTGCGTCTTGCCTATCGGTGAACTTGAAGGGCAGGTCACGACGATAGAGGTCATTGGCGAGACTGAGGTCGGCAAGCGTGTGCAATTGGCCTGGCTGGAGCTTGAGGTCGCGCAATGTGGATATTGCCAGTCAGGGCAAATCATGGCGGCAGCCGCGCTTCTGGCGCGCACGACAAAGCCGAGTGATACCGACATTGATGAGGCGATGGCAGGAAACATCTGTCGCTGCTGTACCTATGTGCGGATCCGCGAAGCATTGAGGACAGTATGATGAGCAAGCGACCGTCGGCCTATGCAGATGGATTGAGCCGTCGCGCCTTTCTGGCAGGCGCCGGGTTGGTTGTCGGCTTCTCTCTGGTTAAGGCGGCCCGAGCGAATGAGGCAGACGACCTCAAGGCAATTGGTGCCTATGATGCCGCCGGCACGGGTTTCAAAGGATTTACTCCTGACGGCTTCATCCGGATCGGCGTAGATGGAACAATCGTGCTCGTCGTTCCGAGCGTGGAGATGGGCCAGGGCATTGCCACGGCCGAGGCAATGATGATTGCCGAGGAGCTGGAAGTGCAGCTGGATCAGGTGAAGGTTGAGATGTCCCCTCCCGACCCGACGGCGTACAATCAGGCGCTGTTGAA
This sequence comes from Rhizobium sp. NPDC090275, assembly GCF_044772225.1. Classification (NCBI taxonomy): domain Bacteria; kingdom Pseudomonadati; phylum Pseudomonadota; class Alphaproteobacteria; order Hyphomicrobiales; family Rhizobiaceae; genus Rhizobium; species Rhizobium sp. NPDC090275. Next base: position 181,895 of record NZ_JBIVYL010000006.1, read on the forward strand.
AGGTCAAGTTACCGGTGGATCGACTTCGACCCGCGCGTTCTTTACACCGCTGCGGAAAGCCGGTGCCGCTGCAAGAGAAATGCTCGTGGCGGCCGCTGCGGCTGAATGGCAGGTCAACCCGTTTGACTGTCGCGCTGAACTTGGGGTGGTGTACCACGACGCGAGCCGGCGAAATGCGAAATATGCGGAGTTGGCATTGGCCGCCGGCCGTCAGTCGGTTCCGGCCGATGTGAAGCTGAAGCCGGTTGAAGAATTCAAGCTGATCGGTAGATCGCTCAAACGCGTCGATACGCCCTCAAAGGTCAACGGTAAAACCAAATACGGCATCGATACCTATGTAGAAGGAATGCGTTATGCCGCCTTGGCAATGGCGCCCACCATTGGCGGTAAGGTCAGGTCCATCGCCGAAGGAACGGTGCGCCAGATGGATGGCATCGTTGACGTCTTGCGGATCGATAATGCTGTCGCTGTCGTTGCCACAAGCTATTGGATTGCAAAAAAAGCACTCGACCAGATCGATATCGATTGGGATGCTGGGCCGAATGCTGGGCTGTCCACAGAAGCCATCCTCAATGATCTGAGAAGCGCGACAGGTACGCCGCTGATAGGGAGCGCGAAGGGCGACGCCGACGCTGCTATTGCTTCCGCGCCCGTACGTGTGGATGCATCCTACGAGCTTCCATATCTGGCCCACGCCTCACTTGAACCCATCAATACGACGATCCACGTTCGCGCCGATAGTTGTGATATTTGGGTCGGTACCCAGGTGCCCGAGATTGCGCGCACGGTTGTCGCCGAAATCATCGGTATGCCGCCGGAAAAGATCATGCTGTACAATCACATGGTGGGAGGCGGATTTGGAAGACGACTGGCCGTCGATACGATCCAGCAGGCGGCGCGCTTTGCAAAGCAGGTCGACTATCCGCTGAAAATCATGTGGACCCGCGAACAGGACATCGAGCACGACCGTTTCCGGCCGATCTACGTCGATCGGATTTCGGCAGGTCTGGGAAAGGATGGTAAACCTGTTGCGCTCATCCACCGAACAACCTGTTCGACGGTCCGGCCATTCTACGACCGTAAGGAATGGCCGGCCAACAAGCTAGACCCGGACGCTGTCGCCGGTGCCGCTGATCTGCCCTATGGTATTCCCAACACGCGCTCAGAATGGCTAAGACACGACGGCCCAGTCCCGCTAAACTGGTGGCGCGGCGTTGGAGAGACGCACAACATTTTCGTGGTCGAGAGTTTCATTGATGAACTCGCGCACAGGGCCGGCGTCGATCCTATCGCTTATCGTCGAAGTCTTCTGGCGCTGGATCCACGCACGCTTCGTGTCCTCGATCGCGTCGAGAAACTGTCGAACTGGGATGCACCTCTCCCGAGAGGAGGCGGCCGGGGCGTCTCGATCCATGATAGTTTCGGTAGTCATGCCGCTGTTGTCGTCGAGATAAAGCTGGACGACATTGGGATGGTTTCGCTCCAGAAAGTATCCGCTGTTGTCGATTGTGGTTTGGCCATCAATCCTGATGGCGTCGTTGCGCAGATGCAGGGAGGTATCCTCTTCGGTCTTTCCGCTGCACTCTATAACGGTATCACCATCAAAGAGGGGAAAGTGGAACAGCGCAATTTTAACGATTATCGTCAGTTGCGACTAAATGAGACACCTGAGATTATCGTTGAGGTTATCAAGAGCACTGAGCCGCCGGGTGGTCTGGGCGAGGTTGGCACAGTTTCGGCCGCGCCTGCTTTATGCAACGCCATATTCGCTGCAACTGGGCAACGGCTTCGTTCACTGCCGGTGAACAGGGCACTCCTGCACAAACGTCAAGCCGATCAAAGAAACAGCTTTTCGTTGCTTGATGGTGGAGCCCGGTCATGAGATTTCCCTGGAGGTCCGCTGCAGCCTGTGCGCTCGCTGCTGGCGCCGCATTGGCCTTCTTTGTTCTTCCACATGGGTTGGATCCCATCAAGGAAGCGAACATGGACCTGAACGACAAGGCGCTTGTCGAGCGTGGTCGCTATCTCACGCTCGCTGGAGACTGTGCGGCCTGCCATACCACCGCAGGCGGTAAGCCGTTTGCGGGGGGATTGGCGTTCGAACTGCCGTTTGGAAAGATTTACTCCGCAAATATCACGCCGGATATCACCTCGGGCATAGGCTCGTGGAATGGTGCCGAGTTCGTTAGAGCCATGCGGCATGGCGTGGGCAAGAGCGGCGAGGATCTTTATCCTGCCTTCCCCTACACGTCCTATGCCAAGCTTAGTGACGCGGATATGGTTGCGATATTCGCGTATCTCAAAACGCTGGCACCTGTGGGCGATCCTGCTCCTCAAAATCAGCTGGCTTTTCCCTTCAATCAGCGCTGGTCGCTTCGGGCCTGGAAGCTGCTATTCCTGAACACCGATCCCCTTGAAGCAGACACCGGGAAATCTGCGCAGTGGAACCGTGGCGCATACCTCGTCCAAGGCCTCGCGCATTGCGGAGAGTGCCATACGCCGCGAAACATCCTGTTTGCCAGAAAATCCTCAGAAGAATTGTCAGGCGGAACCGTGGACGGATGGCGAGCATGGAACATAACTCCGGACATGAAGTCGGGCATTGGCATGTGGACTGACGCGGCGATTGCACATTACCTCTCTCAGGGTTGGGCAGAGGGCCATGGGGCGGCAACCGGGAGCATGAAGCAAGCGATCGATTTAAGTCTTGGAAAGCTTGAAGCCGGTGATATTGATGCCATCGTTACATATCTTCGCTCCATTCCATCTGTTGAAAACGACGATCCGGCTCGGATCCCGTCTACATCAAGTATGGCGCGCGCGCGTTCTTGGTCGTCAGGCGATCCTGACGCGTCCGTCGGCAAGTCTCTGTTCGAAAGTGCATGTGCGAGCTGCCACGGCTGGGATGGCTCCGGTCAAGCGACGCGCCGTCAGTCGCTGATCGGAGACCGCAATGTCAGTGATCCTGGAGGAACGAATCTGATCAGGCTTTTGCTCGAAGGTGCATCTTCCGAGGACCGTGATCCAGGCCAATCTATGCCATCTTTTGCCGCCGCCTATGATGATCGAGAATTGGCCGCGCTCGCGAATTATGTGATTGCGCATTTCGGTGGCAAGCAGGGCGTCGTTACTGCGGATACGGTCAAGTCTGCCCGGGCTAGCGGCATTTAAAAAGCCAAAGCTGGCGACCAAATGAACTGAAGAACTGCTCTGAAGCGGCGGCGACAGGCTCGTCGTCTCCACGGACACCGTGAGGTTTAAAGAGTTCTTCTTCACGAGGCCGCTTTACACACGACTTGGGACCGATACGTCTTTTGCCAAGGGAGACCACAATGCGCCTGCCCCCGTTATCACCAAACGAACTCGATGCCAGACAAAAGGCGCTCTACGATGAAATGAAGGCCGGTGTCGGCGCTAAGTATCAGGATTTCGTTACCATGCGTGCAGACGGGGCGTTCCTAGGACCTTGGAATGCCTGGCTGCACCAGCCCGAGGTTGGGGAGGCATTCTGGACCGTCACCAAGGCAATGACTGCTTTCAAACATCTGGACGACGCCGTTAGACAGGTCGCCATTATCGCGGTGGGAACCCACTTCGGGGCGGCCTATGAAGTTTATGCGCACTCGGCGGTTGCAAAGAACAGGCATTCGATGAGTGATGCGCGGCTTTCGGCATTGGCGGCCGGTGAGCGGCCAAGTGACCTGTCGGTATCGGAGGCGGCGGCGCTCGACGTTGTCAAGGCGCTGCTCGGTGGCGGCATGCTACCTGATCTGGTCTATAACCACGCGCTTCAGGTGTTCGGAGAAGCCGGTACACGAGAGCTGATCTGGCTTGTCGGGCACTATTGCTCCGTTTCCATGACGCTGAACGGCTTTGCCATTGGCGTGCCTCGGCAGGGCGACTAAATGCGGCAGGATCGGCTGAGGGCATCCGCTTCAGCCAATCCACCTTGGCGTAACTCGAAATACGATTACCAGGAAAATTTCAGCTCGGCGCCAAGATAGTTGCCATCGCGCCCGCCCGCATGTCGGATTGTCGAGCCTACAGTATAGTGCACTGCCTCCAGAGCTCCGGTCAGGTTGGGTGTGAACGCATAGTCGGCGCGCAATTGGACATATGCACCCGTCCAAGCATCGCCGTGACCCGCGGTGTTGGCGACCAAGATGGTTGGTTGCGTATAGACGGCGTCTGCTGTTGTCATGCGCCAAAGGAAGCCCATAGCAGTTGTCATCGACAATTTTTCGGCAGGTTTGACCGTGATCGACGGCTTCAAATGGATCAGGTTCGAATAGCCCGTATATCCGCCTAGCGTGAAGTAGTACCCATTGGGGAAAAGCGGGTTGAATGTCTCGACGGTCTTATCGCCTCGGTTTCGGTCGCCCGAGGCCACGTCGAACTGGAGCCCCACTCTTGGCTCCCAGGAGGCATCGGCGAAGGTATATCCTACGCGTGCGCCCAGCGCCCAAGCTTTGATATCGCTTGACCCCACGGTCCCGAGCTGGCCCATGCCCTCGAGATCCCAATCGAAATTATGAGAGCTTCCCGCAAAACGGGCGTCGAAAACATGGCGTATTTCGTCTCCGGCGGCGTCAAGGTAATGCGCATCGTCTCGGTCATACAGCGCGTAGTAGGCGGAAAGCTCATTCTTGCCGAGGACCTGCCGCTCGATGCGAATGGTGCTGAAGGTGAAATGTCCGTTAGAGGTGTCGTCAAAGATCTCATCGCTCCGGTACTGGACCGGCTGGCTGACGAAACCCAGGAGACGCCACGGTCCGCTTTCCCAATCGGCCCAGACCGCATCGAAGGACTGACGGACGTTTGGCCCATCGCGAGACGAAACAAAGCGCTGCAGATCGAAAGCGAAATCCTGCCGTCCAACGCGTGCCTTGAACGTCCCTGCGTCGAATGTCTCGGAATAGCCGAGAAAGGCAAGTCTGAGATCGAGTTTGTTTTCATCGGCGCCACCGATATCTGCTTTTTCAAAGGCGCGGTCGTCCTCGAACTGAGTGAAAAACTGCCAATTTTCATTGAAATGCGTGTCGATGTGTATTTGAGCGCGCTGGAGAAGATAGGAATCCCGCGCGCCGTCTCCGATCCCGAATCCCGGCGCCGTATTGACCTCGTAACGTTCACGAAGAGTAAGCCCGAAAGAGACGTAACTTTCAGGCTCAGCGGGAAACAACGGGATATACTTGAGATCATCCAGCGGCATCGTTTTCAGGTTTGGGTCGGATAGCAACGACCAATCCTCTTGCCAGCGATTTGTTTTGATCGCCGGCCGCTTCGACGACGGGGCAGGGCTCTCAGCGTGCGCGATCGCGCAGGAAATCGACAGGGTGAGCGCCGGGAGCGCCGACAAGACGGTCCTCTTCCCGTATCTGCTCCAGACTTCGTTCGGGAATTTCTTCGACCTTCTGCTTGCGGATATCATTTCGACACCGCATGAACTTCGGCGATGTAACCGCCGGGAAATTGAACTATGGACGTTTGACGGTTCCGGGCTTGATGGGGCGGCACCAATACGTTTACACCGAACTTTTTCGCCTTCTCCAAGGTTTGCTGAAGATCCTGGACTTCATATCCCGTTGTCTCATAGCCGTAGGGGTAGGGCAGGTGCCCGTCGGAGACCAGTACGAGCATTCGTCCGAAATCAGACTGGACTTCGATGCGCCGGAACTTGTCGCGCGGCTTCCCGATTTCTGCCGCGGACGCATCTTTGTCGTCGGCGACGACCTTGCCGCCGGAGAAGGTCAGGAAGTCCTTTAGAAACTCGTCAACGGCGCCCGGCGGAATATAGGCGCGGTTTTCGGGTATGGTCTCCAACGGTTTGTAATCGGGGTGCTTGGTGTGCCAGTACAGCTGCATATTGAGGCCGCCGGGCCATTGTATGACGGCGTCACGGCCGATGGGATCCGGAAACGCCTCGACGATCACGTTGGCGCCGGCGTCGCGCGCGGCCTTGACGGCGATGTCTAAGTCCCGGACGAGATAGCCGTTGCGTTCGAGCCCGAACGGATAGGGGACCGGGGTCTTAAATCCAAAGAGAGAAACCGTACCGGCCGGGGTCTGAAGCAACTGGCTTGTCGTGCTGCTTGGCGTCGGCGTCACGGTCGCGACTACCTGTGGCGTGGACTGTCCGCCAAAGGTCCCAAGAAACGCCTGAACGAAGGTGTCCACCTCTGCGGGTGCGACATAGACATGCGTCGTGTCATATTGCGGTGCGACAGCGACCGAAGAAATCGGAGGGTTTGCGAAAGCGCTGGATGCAAGGGTGACTGCTGCGATGAAAGACAGCGTTAGAATGGACGTTCGGTGGCGCATGGCTGCTCCTGTAGCGGGACCTGAAGTTTTAAGGTTTCCGATATTACAGCTTGCATCGATTACCATGCTTGGATGGACCAATGCAGTTTTGTCGTTTTGACGGCTCCCAGCGAACGCGATGTTACCTCATACTCCGGTGAAGCGGTGCCTCGGAGCGAGCGGACGAGGTGTTGCGATGGTGTCGTCCAAATGCCGTCTGATCCAACAAGAACGATCTTGGCTAACCCTCTAGGCTCCTGACCATCCAAACGTCCTTAGGAGCAAAGCCAAATGACCTCAACGTCGCGAAAGCCAACTGTCATCCTCGTCCACGGTGCGTGGGCCGATGGTTCAAGCTGGCAAAAAGTAATCCCGCTGCTGCTGAAGGAAGGCCTTCCCGTGATCGCAGTTCAGAACCCGACTTCCTCGCTTGCCGATGACGCGGATGCCACCCGCCGCATTATCAACTCCGTTGACGGTCCGATCGTTCTTGTGGGCCATAGCTGGGGTGGCGCTGTCATCACCGAAGCTGGGAATGATCCCAAGGTGAAAGCCCTCGTTTATGTTGCCGCTTTTGCCCCAAAAGCCGGCGAGACCGTGGGCGACCAGGTCGGCAGGCACCCTGCACCTCCAGGCTTGTCGCAGATCCGGAACGATGGCGCAGGCTATTTGACGCTTTCGGAGGACGGTTGGGTGAACGACGTCGGGCAGGACCTTCCCAAGGAGGAGGCGCGGGTGCTCTGTGTACTTCAACCCCCGCTCGCGGCCAGCACGTTCGGTGACAAGGTGACCCAGCCCGCATGGCTGTCGCGGCCAACCTGGTATATCGTATCAACGGAAGACCGTGTCGTCAGCGTTGACCTTGAGCGTGAACTCGCAGCCGCTATGGGGGCAACGACCACAGAGCTCGCGGCCAGCCACTTGTCGCTGCTTTCCATGCCGGAAGCGGTCACCAGTGTGATCCTCGCTGCAGTGGCCGCGGTCGAGGCCGCTTGACGTCCGGCACTCCTGTTGGCATCAAGTCCGTTTGATGGTCCGAATAAACAAGGGCGCCGAGACTACTGGTCTTGGCGCCTTCATAGGTTTATGACGAGGGTAGTATGGGGATGTTGCGGTAACGAACCTTCCCCACGATCATATTTCGATCAAAACAGAAATGCTTATGATGAGATCGTTCATGTATCCTGGCGGTGTCCGGTCACCTCGCCAAACAGGCCCATCCGGGAGGCAAGCTTGAATCCCAACTGTCCTGACGGCAATTCGCTCGGCGTGTATTTCGGAACGGCCGAGGCACCCTTTCTGAAGACCGTCCCAATGGCTTCGGCGCCGATTGTCGTCAGCAAGATCATCCGGTCCGTAACGAGGGATGTCGAGGCAAGGGTAGCGATCCCGCGTTTCGACGGCTATCTCGTGATGGTCTATCTCGAGGATACGATTCACTCGGACGTTAGAAGCGACGGCCTTTTGGCGCCACCGCGCTGGTGCGCTAAGGGTACCGTCTGCGTCGTTGATCTCGATGAAGGCGTGTCCGCGGTCCTTCATCGCGACCTGTATTCCCTGGCAATCTACCTGCCAAAAGCCCTGGTCCGTGAAGTGGGGCGCGCCAGCTTCCCCGGACAAGGCGCGAAAACGCTGCGTTGCCGTAGGGCGGAACCTGACAAGGTGGTAAGCAACTTGGCCTCGGTGGTCTTGTCTTTGTTCGAGCGCGATCCCGAAGCGGTTGATCCCTTGTTGCGTCATTTGTCGATCGCGCTTTGTGCACATCTCCTTCAGGACTCCCTCGACGTCGTAATGCCGAAGGGCGGCGCGATTCTCCCCTCCGATCGCGAGATGGCGGTCAAAGGCTACATGCAGGAAAACCTTGCTCGTGAACTGAAAGTAAGTGAGGTCGCGGCGGTGATAGGACTTTCAGCTGCATATTTTGCGCAGGGCTTTAAGAATGTGACCGGCCTCACGCCACGTCAGTGGCTGACGCAGGCACGGATCGGAGCCGCAAAGGTCCTTCTTTCCGAACACCAACTCTCGATCAAGGAGATCGCCCGAGCGTGCGGCTTTGTCGATCAAAGTCACTTCACCAAGGTCTTTTCCAGAGAAGTGGGCACTACCCCCGCTCGATGGCGGGATCGTCAACTTCATTAAGTTGGACCAGCTGCGACTGGATTGCATTTCCGGAAAGAACACCTTGGATACGAATATCGACAGTGCTCTCACATCTTTTTCGGCCAAGGTTACAAGGTGGTCGCTCAAAGCTTCGGCCGTAACCGTTACGCGTCTATGCTACGACGGCAATGATCTGCCGATCGCTCCGCCGAGCAAGCGTGAGGAAGCTGTCTCCGTTATTATACAGCTGGCTGATTTTCGGCTGCACCGTCTTTGGCGAAATGGGCGGCTCGTTTTCGAGGGAGGTCATTCCAAGGGCGCAATTGCTATTACCGACCTTCGAGAGGAATGGCAGTGCCACCATCTGTCGCCATTCGACAACATTCGCTTCAACATCCCGCTCCCGTTTATCCGAACGTTCCTCGAGGAATTGGGGCGGCCTCAATTCGACGGGTTCGATTGCAAGCCGGGAACGAAGGATGAAGTGATTTTGGGCCTGGCACTGGCCATTTCGCCTTATCTGCTGAGCAAGCAGGAGCCGAACCAAATGTTCCTGGAGCAGATCAGCATCGTGCTGCTGACGCACCTTGCGCAGACTTACGGCGGTCAATACTTCCCCGCAAAAAAGAGCGGTTCGCTTGCTCCGTGGCAAGAGAAAAGAGCGCTCGAATTTCTGACGAGCATGGCATTCGATCAGGTCTCGATTAGCCAGCTCGCCGAGACGTGTGGGCTTTCCCGAAGCCACTTTACACGCGCTTTCAAGGATACGTTTGGCAAGAGTCCTTATCGCTGGCTGACGGAATATCGGGTCGCGAAGGCGAAGGAACTGCTTCTCTCTGACGACACCATTTTCGGGGTGGCGATCAAATGCGGGTTCTCCGACCAGAGCCACATGACCCGTATCTTCCAAGGCGTGACCGGGAACACGCCTGGCAAGTGGCGGCGGCAAAACCGAACTCGCGTAAGCAAATGAGAGATGCCGAGCTCTGGAAGATACCCTCCCCGTCTGACACGATTTACGTCGTATTGTTCAAGCGTTGCGTTTAGCGCTTAGCTAAAGGCATGCCGCAGAGCTTAGGCAGACGCTCAGGTTTTGAACTTGGTAATCTGACCGTGCACGCATTTGTCAACTCATCGTCAGACTTACGCATCACATGAACTCCGAGACCATCTACGAGTTCCTGGTCCTGCTGCTGGTGGCAACAGTGCTTCTTGAGTTGGTGGCCGGGCGGCTGCGGTAGCCTCCAGCTGCGGCGCTGATCGTGGGCGGCCTGACAATTGCACTGATGCCGGGCGTTGCCGTTTGAACTCGCCAATACGGATACAGGCAGTCCCTTCAGAGCCTTCCACGGCGCGCTTGAATTGAAAAGGCCCGCTCGCGATCATCCGCGAGCGGGCATCGTGACCGGACTTATGCCCTGATGAAGGCGAGGAGGTCCGGGTTGAGAACGTCGGCATGGGTTGTCAGCATGCCGTGCGGATAGCCCTTGTAGACTTTGAGCGTGCCGTTCTTGACGAGCTTGACGGACAGCTCGCCGGAATCGGCGATCGGAACGACCTGGTCGTCATCGCCATGCATGACGAGCGTCGGTACGGTAATCTTCTTCAAATCTTCGGTCTGGTCGGTTTCGGAGAAGGCCTTGATGCCGTCATAGTGGGCTTTGACGCTGCCCATCATGCCCTGGCGCCACCAATTCTGGATCACGCCGGGATAGACCTTGGCACCGTCACGGTTGAAACCGTAAAACGGGCCGGTGGGGAAATCGAGGAAGAGCTGGGCGCGGTTTTCCGCGACGCCCTTGCGGATGCCGTCGAACACTTCAATCGGCAGGCCGCCCGGATTGGAGGCCGTCTTGAGCATGATCGGCGGGACGGCGCTGACGAGGACGGCCTTTGCAACACGGCCCTGCGGCTGGCCGAACTTTGCGACATAGCGGGCAACCTCGCCGCCGCCGGTGGAGTGGCCGATGTGGACAGCATTTTTCAGGTTCAGATGTTCCACGACGGCGGAAGCGTCGGCCGCGTAGTGGTCCATGTCGTGGCCTTCGGCAACCTGCGACGAACGGCCGTGGCCACGGCGATCATGTGCAACGACACGGAAGCCGTTCTGCAGGAAGTAGATCATCTGGGCGTCCCAGTCGTCGGAGGAGAGCGGCCAGCCATGGTGGAAATGGATCGGCTGTGCGTCCTTTGGACCCCAATCCTTGTAGTAGATGTTCACGCCGTCTTTGGTCTTAACGAAGCCGTCGGTCATTTCAAAGTTTCCTTGTGCGGTCTGGGTTGCTGATTTTGGGAATGCGAGATCCGGAACTGCCATCGCAGCGGAAAATGCCGCTCCTGCGATGAGCGTCTGGCGCCGGGAGAGTGAGAAGTCGAAATCGTTTGCCATCGGTGGCCCCCTGGTGACTTGGCGGCAGATTGACCGCCGTGAGATGAGTTGTAGCGACAGCCGCCCTGCCCATCTTGTTGGTTCCGACGATTTTTGAACAATGCCAGGGCGCCGGCACCGAGGACCGGGCAATTGCCGTCGCCGTCGACGCCATCAAAAAAGCCACGCGACGGGGCCGTCGCGTGGGTTGATTTTGAGTGGTCCGATACAGCTTGAGCGTTGCTTCGCGCAGGATCTAAAACAGGAACGAGACGGGTTTTTCGCCTTCGTCGATCCCGTTGTTGAGCAGTCTTGCTGTCGCACCCCCGCCGTGCTCGTCGCAGACGTCGTGGACGTGCCCGCATGCGTGCCACCAGCGAGGCATTGTCTCCGCGCAATTCGGCGAGCAGCTCGTGCGGATGCACGAAATCGGCATCGTTATCGCTGATCCGCTGCCGGCGAAAGATGTCGCTGATCGAGCGCCGTGTAAAGCCGCCGAGCTTCCGGACGCTCGGCCAGCGGATCCGTGATCGCGAACAGTTCATCGCCGTGATCGTCCAGAACCACGTGATAGTCGCGGAAATTCGCCCCCGACATGTGCCAGTGAAAGTTCTTGGTCTTCAGATAGAGGCCAAAGACATCCGTAAGCAGGTCGTTGCGCCTGCGGAGATGTCTCGGGTGCATCCACGCCGAGACCTGTCGGGGTCCTCAGGGTGGCGGCGCAGCGTGCCTTGATGTCGTCGTTCAATGGACTGCTCCTAGATTGCGTTTTCGGCTCATTCCATCCGGCCGCTGGCCGGCGGATCGCTTGCAGGAAATGTTTCCTGCAAAGCTTCGTCCAGCAGTTCTTCCTGGTGCTTGTTGGGTGAGGGGGCCAGTTCGAGCTCCAAGTCTTCCATTTCTGGCATCGTCTCGACGCCGTCGCGAATTTTGTGTGCCATGACCATGTTTCCAGTTTCCGCTAGCCGTTTCAAAGGCGCATCTTGGATTTAAGATCGTGCCAAGCCACCAGAAGAAAGGCGCCCGCAAGACCGAGATGTTCGAAAAATCCGTTCATCGCCATCGTCCGCTCCATTCCGACAGGCAGTTCCCAGAAACGGAGCGCCAGCGACGTTGCGAGAAGCGTAAAGACGCCAAGGGCCAGCGCTGCCGCCCAGCGAAGAAAACCGCCGACAATGGCCGCCGACATGGCAAGCTCGAAGATCATCACCGCGATCGCGAAAAGGAGCGTTGGCCGCAGCCCGAAGTGATCCATCTCCGCGAGCGCGCCATTGAAATCGAAAAGCTTCGTGAGCGGACCCTGAATGTAGGCGGAACAAAGGGCAGAAAGAGCAATGAACTCGATGGCCTTGCTGCTGGCGAAGCTTCTGCCCAGTCCAGCTTCCGTGTCCGCCGATGTGTGTCGATGTGTAGCCATAGTGATATTCCCCCTCAAACGGCCCAGCAGGAGCAACCGAGTGCGCCGAAGAAGCCCTTGAGATCCGCAATCGGCAGCTTCGATGTCCAGGCGCCTGCATGGTCATGACCATGGACGCCGCAATCGCTGGCGCAGCCGCAGGTGGAGATAGCGGTGCGGCGCAGCGAGCGTGCGCCGGCTCCATCAGGCTCGCCCCAGGCGGCGTAGCCGCCGAACTTGCGCACGGGAGACCAATCCGGCATGGCGGGCGGGATGTTGCTTTCGTCGTATTTGGCGAAATCACCCGAGCCGTAGACGATCTTGCCACCTACCATCGTCAGATCGGAGGTGAGGAAGGAGATTTCGTCCTCGGCGCAGGCGAAGAAGTCCTTGCTTGGCACCACGAGATCGGCGAACTGACCCTTCTCGATGCGGCCCTTCTTTCCCTCTTCGTTGGAGAACCACGTGACCTTCTCGCTCCACATCCGAAGCGCGGTCTCGCGGTCGAGGCAATTGGCGCGCGGATAAAGCTGCATGCCGCCGACCGTCTTGCCGGTCACCATCCAGGAGAGCGACACCCATGGATTATAAGAGGCAACGCGGGTGGCGTCGGTGCCGGCCGAGACGTTGACGCCCTTGTCGAGCATGCGCTTGATCGGCGGCGTGGCTTCGGCGACGCCGTGGCCATAGCGCTCGACGAAGTATTCGCCCTGATAGGCCATGCGATGCTGCGTGGCAATACCACCGCCGAGTGCCGCAATACGGTCGATCGAGCGCTCCGAGATGGTCTCGGCATGGTCGAAGAACCAGTTGAGGCCTTCCAGCGGAATATCCTTGTTGACCTTCTCGAAGACATCAAGCGAACGCGAGATCGTCTCGTCATAGGTGGCATGCATGCGCCAGGGCCAGCGATTTTCGGCCAGAACGCGCACGACTTCCTCGAGCTCACCTTCCATCTCCGGCGCCATCTCCGGGCGCGGCTGGCGGAAGTCCTCGAAGTCGGCGGCGGAGAAGACCAGCATCTCGCCGGCGCCGTTGTGGCGGAAGTAGTCGTTGCCCTGCTTGTATTTGACCGAGGACGTCCAGTTGAGGAAGTCCTCTTTCTCGGCCTTCGGCTTCTGCGTGAAGAGGTTATAGGCGAGACGAACGGTAAGCTGGTTTTCGTCGGAGAGCTTCTGGATCACCTCGTAGTCATCGGGATAGTTCTGGTTGCCGCCACCTGCGTCGATCACGCCGGTCACGCCGAGGCGATTGAGCTCGCGCATGAAGTGGCGGGTGGAATTGACCTGGTAGTCGAAGGGCAGCTTCGGGCCCTTGGCGAGCGTCGAGTAGAGGATGCCGGCGTTCGGCTTGGCAAGCAGCATGCCGGTCGGGTTGCCGTTGGCGTCGCGGGTGATCTCGCCGCCGGGCGGGTTGGGCGTGTCGCGGGTGTAACCGACGGCTCTCAGAGCAGCGCCGTTGAGCAGCGCGCGGTCATAGAGATGGAGCAGGAAGACCGGCGTGTCCGGCGCGACCGCATTGATCTCCTCGATCGTCGGCAGGCGCTTTTCGGCGAACTGGTGTTCGGTGAAGCCGCCGACGACGCGAACCCATTGCGGGGCCGGCGTGATCGCCACCTGGCGCTTCAGCATGTCCATCGCATCCGCCAGCGAACGAACGCCGTCCCAGCGCAGTTCCATGTTGTAGTTCAGGCCGCCGCGCACGACGTGGGTGTGATTGTCGATCAGGCCGGGCAGGACGCGCTTGCCCTTGAGGTCGACGATCTTGGTGTCCGGGCCGGCGAGCGCCATGATCTCGGCATCGGTGCCGACTTCGAGAAAGGCACCGTCCTTGATGGCGACGGCGCTGGCGGTTGGATTGGTGCGATCGAGCGTGGTGATCAAACCGTGGTGGAGGATGAGGTCGGCGGTCATTAGGGGTCTCCGATTCAAGATTTCGGTAGAGGGAGCTATCGTTGGCTAATGCCATCACACCGGGTGGATCATGTCGCGTGCATAGGCCAGCCCTATGCCGTAACCGCCGGCGTGGCTTTCGACGATGGCGCGCGCTGCGTCGTAGGTCTCCTTCCGAGCCCAATCCCTTTGGAGTTCGAGGAGGACCTGCAGCCACGAGGTCATCGTGGCGCCGGCAGCTTCCATGCGGCGAAGGGCCAGCGCATGGCTCTCAGGCGTAATGCCGCCACAGGTATCGGCGACGACGGACACGTCGTAGCCGTCGGCCAAGGCTGATAGGACTGGAAACGACACGCAGGCCTCGGAAAGCAGGCCGGAAACGAGGAGCTTCCGGCGTCCGGTCTTTGCGATTTCATCGCGGACGGCGTGGTCTTCCCACGCATTCATGTTTCGGCGTTCCAGCGGCGGCACGTCTCCAAGAACGCCTCTGATCGATGGCAGCAGTGGTCCGCTGTAGACCTTCGACGCCGATGTCGAGACGACCACTGGTATCTGAAACGTCTTTGCGGTTTTTGCCAGCGCAATCACGTTGTTGAGAAGGAGTTGGCGGTCGGTTGATCCCACCCCGAAGGCAAGACCAGCTTGCTGGTCCACCATCAACAGGGTGACGTCGGCCGGCGTGAGCAGGGGTGGTTTCGTCATTCTGTGGCTCCTGGATGCGATTGTTTGAGGCACAGGGCTAAACCAAATGCCTGCCGCTGGCTTGAACGGATGCTCTGATTTTGATGAAAACCGGCTACGAATCCGTCCCGCCATCTTCGGCTACGGACGAAAATTGGCCGCTCAGGGGCGACACTGAGCGGCCAGACGGATCATCCCGGCTGCTTCGGACAGGGGAGCCAAAACTTACCGGTAGCATGGGAGGATCCGCTACCGCCTCTATGCGAGGCAACGAGCGAGAGAATACCAAAGCTGGCAACGGACGAAACGATACAACGGATGGTTCCTGCATACGTGTAGCTGTCTCGAAATCGAGGGTAGGAGAATGGCAGGTTAATCGTCCACGTCTCATTGGATAATTCAATACGGATGATTTGGCATGGGTTAGCCGTTCCGTCTGCCATATGCGAAACGTCCGAAAGACCAGGTTTACATCCGGCATCGGGCTCCGCTGACGGAGAAATGTGCTCCTGAAGGCGCGGATATTATGACGACGCATCAATCGGATGCAGACTGGGAAGAGGATGGAGGAGACGCCACTGATTGGCATCGTCGATGACGATCCGGATATTCCTGTGGCTCTGGCGAGTTTGATCCGCTCTCTCGGCTATAATGCAACATGTTTTTCATCGGCCGAAGCGCTTCTCTCGTCGAAAGACGTCGAACGTTTCCGCTGTGTCATCAGTGACATTAACATGCCGAATATATCCGGTCTGGACCTGGTTCCGCTTCTGAAAAAGCTTCGGCCTGATCTGCCGATCATTTTGATGACCGGCGGGTTTGAACAAGGTCTTGCCGAGAAGCGGCTATTACAGGGGCAGCCATCCTGGTCACGAAGCCTTTTAGCCTCGCGGATCTCATGGAAACGATCAGCCAATCCGTCAGCGACTGGTCTTAGGATGCTTGAAGGTCGCCGTGGAGTTCCAGAAGCTCCGCCATCTTGACGAGGTCCGGCAATGTCTTCGCGTCCATCTTGCGCATGGCCGACCCGCGATGGATCTTCACGGTGACTTCGCTCAACGAGAGCTTTCCCGCGACCTGTTTGTTCATCAAGCCAGTCGTCACCAGCGCCATCACTTGCCGTTCGCGCAGACTTAGCTCCGCGTAGCGATTTCGCAGCGCAAGAAGCTCGAGTTCGCCCCGCCGCCTCTTGCGATCGATCTCTAGTGCCGATGCGACCGCGTCCAGCATGTCCTGATCCCGGAAGGGTTTCGGCAGGAAATCAACGGCTCCCGCCTTCATCGCCCTAACGCTCATGGGAATATCTCCATGGCCCGTTATGAAAATAACCGGGAGGGCTGAACCGGCTTTGATTAGTTGCTCGTGGAAATCCAGGCCGCTGAGGCCTGGCAGCCGAACATCGACCACAAGGCATCCCGTTACGTCTGGTCTTTTGGCTTCCATAAATCCGCGTGCGTTGGCGAACATGCTCGTCTTTAGGCCGATGGATCGGAAGAGGCTGTCGAGGGACAGCCGCAGTTCGTCATCGTCCTCGACGATGAACACGACGGCTTCCTCTGTGGTGACGCCGGTCATCGGCGGAGGAAATTTAGGAGATCGCTGTTCAGGCGATCCTTGTGCGTGAACAGCAGTCCGTGCGGGGCGTTCTCATATACCTTCAGTTCTGCGTTCGGCATCAGCTGGATTGCTTGTTGAGCGGTCGCGGCGAACGGGACAAAAGCGTCGTCCTCGCCGTGAATGATGAGAACCGGAATGTCGAACTTCTCTATGTCGCCGCGGTAGTCGGTCATGGCGCAAGCGGTGATGGAATCATGTGCCGCCTTCAGGGAGGATTGCATCGCGATCTGATGCAGTTGCATCATGCTTCCCTCGGAAACAGTCGCACCCTCTTTGTCGGCGCCAAAGAACAGGCGTGAGAAGCCGCGAATGAACTCTGCCCGGTCGGCCCTCAATCCGGCTCTGACGCCTTCGAAGACAGCTTCGGGAACTCCGTTCGGATAATCTTCGCTCCAGGCAAGTTTCGGTGTGGTGGCGCCAATCAGGACAAGACGAGAAATTCGACCGGTCCCGTGCCGGCCGATATAGCGCGTAATCTCGCCGCCGCCCATCGCATAGCCGACAAGGGTGACATCCCTGAGTTCGAGAGCGCTTATGATTTCAGCCAGGTCTTCGGAAAAAGTATCGTGGTCATATCCGTGCCACGGCTGGTCCGACCGGCCGAACCCTCTGCGGTCATGGGCTATGACCCGGAAGCCTTCCGATGCAAGGTGCATCATCTGGTTTTCCCACATGTCCGAATTCAAAGGCCATCCATGGCTGAAGAGAACCGGCGGCCCGCTTCCCCAGTCTTTGTAATAGAGGCGGGTGTTGTCGCGAACGGTCAGTACTGGCATTTGACGGCCCCGATGTTTGATTTCAGCGGATTAATCGAGCTTTACCAGCTGTTCGCGCGTACCGCCAGAGGCCTTGCCTTTTAATGGGAGCAATCGTCAAATTTGAGCACAAACGTACTAAAATATAACGGCGTACGCTGCGCACTCCGCTTCGGGTGCCGCTCATTGAGGCTTTTGCATAACCGTATATCGCCTTCCAATGACGCTGGCCCAAGCCAATTGATGGATCCCTTGCACGCTCTCCGCAAGATCATCCAAACCGCCCTTGTATGCGACAAGAATGCCCGGCCGTTCTGCAGCATGGTGTCCCCATGCAATCGAGCATCACTAGGGGACACGTTATGACCGTTCATGCCACTCCGACACCGGGTTCTAAGCTTCTGACACCGAAGGACCATACGCTTCTCATGATCGATTTTCAGTCGCAGATGTCGTTTGCGACCAAGAGCATCGATGCCGTCAATCTTCGCAACAATGCTGCCCTCGTCGCCAACGCCGCCAAGGGATTTGGTGTTTCCACCATTCTGACGACCGTTGCCGAAAAAAGCTTCTCCGGCCCAATGTTCAACGAAATCACCGACGCCTTTCCCGGACAGAAGCTGTTCGATCGCACCTCGATGAACACCTGGGAAGATGCGGCCGTCATCGAGGAAATCAACCGGATCGGTAAGAAGCGGATCGTTCTGACCGGCCTGTGGACCGGCGTATGTATTGTTGGTCCCGCGCTGTCGGCGATCGAACAGGGCTTCGAAGTCTTTGTGCTCGCGGACGCCTGCGGCGATGTTACCGAAGAGGCCCATAACCGCGCCATGGACCGCATGATCCAGATCGGCGTACAGCCGATGACGTCGCTCCAGTATATGCTCGAACTGCAGCGCGATTGGGCGCGCACGGAAACCTACGACATGACGACGGGTGTGGCGAAGAAGTTTGGTGGATCGTACGGGCTCGGTATCATCTACGCGAAGACGATGTTCAACGCATCCGAAAGCCACTGACAACAATTGGGAATACCGCTCCATTCACTATGGAGCGGTCACCTGACGCTGATGGAGATCCTGTCCATGAAAATCTATATCCTGTCTCTTGGGGCTGGCCTGCTGGTCGGCATCATCTACAGCCTTCTGAACGTCCGCTCACCCGCCCCGCCGGTCATCGCGCTGGTGGGCCTCCTTGGGATCCTGGTCGGCGAACAGATCATCCCGTTTGCTCTTACTGTTTGGAGCAAGGAACCCGCCGCGGTCTCCTGGCTCTATAAGATCAAGCCGCACATGTTCGGGCATCTTCCCGCCGGCACCACTCGCGCTGACCTTCCGTCAAAGACGGACACGATCGATACCTGAACGCCCCGGACAATGCTGCCGCGCATGAATTAGGAGAAAACACATGTTTAAGAGACTGACCTTTCACGCGCCAGTGCGCCTAGTGGCGATCGCGGTGGCTTCAGCGGCCATAACCGCAACCCTGACCATGACGATGGCGAAGCCATCTCGGGCTGCGGCGCCGATCGTCGGCACGCAGGCTCCCGGCTTCTATCGGATGATGCTTGGTAAGTTCGAGATAACCGTCCTATCCGACGGCACGCACCCCTTTCCGGTTCACAAGGTGCTGACGCAGGTCGTCGCAGACAAGGGCGCAATACCGCTTGATCAGGTCGCGCCCGGCGAGGCCGATGCACTGCTCGCGGAAAACCGACTTGCCGTGCCGGTCCAGGGGTCGATCAACGCGTTCCTGATCAATACCGGAACCAAGCTGATCCTGATCGACAGCGGTGCCGGTTCACTTTATGGCGATTGCTGTGGTCACCTCATCGATAATCTCAAAAGCGCTGGTTACTCACCGGACCAGGTCGATGAGGTATATCTGACCCATCTGCACGCGGATCATGTCGGCGGCATTGCGCCAAACGGGAAAATGACGTTCAGCAACGCCATCGTCAGGGTGAGCCAGGTCGATGCCGATTATTGGCTCGACGACAAGAACGAGCAGGCAGCGCCCAAGCTGCTGAATTCCATGTTCGAGGGCGACAAGGCTTCCCTCACGCCCTATATCGCCGCGGGAAAGTTCAAGCCTTTCGAGTATGGCAAGGAACTTTCACCCGGTATCACGCCGATTGCCAGCCCCGGTCATACCCCCGGCCATAGCTTCTTCATGGTCGAAAGCGAAGGGCAGAAAATGCTGATGTGGGGCGATGTCGTTCATGTTGCAGCCGTGCAGTTTCCGAACCCTTCCGTGACGCTGGCTTACGACAGCGATGCACAGATGGCCGAGAATGAACGCGAGATGATTTTCTCCGACGCCGCCCGCAACGGCTACTGGATCGGCGCGGCCCATATTTCTTTCCCCGGTCTTGGCCACGTCAGCGCATCCCAGGGTCACTTCTATTGGATCCCCGCGAATTACGAAGGACCATCGGCAAAGCCATGACAGGACATCTTCCCCTCCGCGATGAGCGTCAGGAGATGTCCCGTTCAAAAATGAACGGAAAGTCCTCAATAATGTCGGTTTCAAAACAAATTCGATGGACCGATATGGAGTGCCATCAACAACGGAGTTCGCAGATGACCCGGTCCGAGTTTCATAGTTTTCGCCACGGCAAGTTTGACATCACCGTACTTTCGGATGGTCCCATTGTCCTGAACGGCGAACTGTTTGCGCCCGAAGCAGATGATGACGAGAGAGCCGCCATCGTCTCCCGCCTCGATGGCAAGGACAACACCGCCCACGCCCAATCGAACATTCCGCTGATCGTCCACGACGAACAGGTCATCCTGGTGGATGTCGGCGCAGGAAAGCGCTTCCAGCCGACAGAGGGCATGCTTGAGGAAAATCTAGAGCGCGTCGGCGTCCGGGCCGACGACGTGACGATCGTGCTCATATCGCATGCGCATCCCGATCATATCTGGGGCTTGCTGAGAGATGATGGTAGCCTGCGCTTCCCTAAGGCAAAATACTACGTCGGCAGGGCTGAGTGGGATTTCTGGATGGGCGAGGTAGCTTCCGCCTTGCCAGCGGAAATGCAGCCTTTCGTTGAGGGAGCCCGCCGGGATCTGACCGCCCTGCAGGACAGGGTGAACCTCCTGGAAGGTGGCGACGAAATCGTTCCGGGCATGCATGTCCTTTCGACGCCTGGACACACCCCCGGCCATCTGTCGGTGGTGCTCGACAGTGATGTTCCTCTGATCATCACCGTCGATGCCGTCTCGAGCGAGATCGTCTCCTTCGAACATCCCGACTGGAGCTTCGGCTTCGACATGGATCCTACAAAGGCAAGGGTTACCCGCCGGGCTCTTCTGGAGCAGGCATGCGCGCAGAACGCGACGCTGCTGGGCTTTCACTGGACCTATCCGGGCGTGGGAAGGATCGTGAAGGCCGGCGATGCCTACGAGTTCGCGAACGCTGCCGGAGAAAGGTCATGACACGCAGGGTACTCAGTCGCCAGGCGAGCTTTCTAACGGCGACCGCCATTGTCGCTCATACCATTTGGACGAGTGCAGCGCCCGCGTTGACCTATCCCTTGTATGCCCGGCAATGGCATCTCACGACGTTTACGACGACGGCCATATTCGCGATCTACCCCGTTTTTGTCGTCCTCGTGCTGGTGCTGTTCGGAAATCTTTCCGATTACATCGGAAGGCGAGAGACCATGCTGGCAGGACTTGCCTTCTCCGCATCCGGATCGCTGATATTCGCGATTGCGCCTGATGTAGACTGGATATTTCTGGGTCGGGCCCTCATGGGCGTGGGAGTCGGCCTTTCAGCAGGGCCTTCCGCGGCGGCTGTTGTGGAATTCAGCCCGCCGCATCGGATTGGTCAGGCGGGCGGCGCGACAGCGGCGGCGCAGGCGCTTGGAATGATGGCGGCTTCCCTCGTCGGCGGCGCGCTTATCCAGTATGCGCCGTTTCCACTCAGGATGAACTTCGCCGTCCTGACCGCCGTTCTTGTCGGCCTGATTGCCGTCACGTGGTTCATGCCAAATCACACCGCTTCACGGGCGACCGGCCGTTGGAGGCCGAAGGTGCCGTCCATTCCAAATGGTGTGTTTGCGGTCTTCGTCGCGTCGACAGCGGCGGTGACTGGATCGTATGTGCTAGGAGCAATGACCCTCTCCCTTGGCGCGCAGATCGCGCATGATGTCGTTGCGTCCTCAAACGCCTTGGTCAACGGAGGAACAATTGCCTTATTTGCTACGGCATCCGCACTTGCGACCGTTCCCGCCCGTAAGCTTGCAGCTGGAAGGGTCATCCTGGCAGGTGGAGTGACTGCCATCGTCTCCTCCGCCCTGCTTGCCCTTGCGGCGATCGAACACTCGTTAACCATCTACATGCTCGCCCAGCTTGGCGCCGGCGCTGCATACAGTTGGCTACTGCTCGGCGGACTCTCGCTGATCAATGCGCATTTGCCTGTGACGCACAGGGCTGCAACGCTATCGGCCCTGTTCCTCGTGGCCTACCTCGCGCAGGCCGTGGTCGCACTGTCGCTCGGAAGGATCGCCACATTCTATGGCCTGACGACGGCAGTCGATATCGGCGTTGCTACAATCGCCGTTCTTGCGCTGGTGACACTCCTTTTGGATCTCGTCCGGCAGAAGACTTTCCTAAAACAGTCTAGAAAAGCTTTGTGATGCTTGTCGGGCATTCACCGTCTTGCCCGACCGCTCCTCAAAAACCTCGCAATCGGCCTCGCCTTAAATCTCGTGGTTAAAAGGAGCATACGTAGGGATGATTGACGTTCCCGCCTAAAGATCTAGTTTGATTTTCAAGGCATCAGTGATCGGTGCGATTGGAGACGCTGATGCCATCGAGTTCACTTATTGCAATAGTCGACGACGACAGGGATATTCCGGTCGCGATCAGCAGTCTGGTCAGATCGCTGGGATACAGCGCTGAATGTTTTCATTCCGCTGAGCAGCTCCTTCATCACTCAAACCTAAAAGACTTTTTGTGTATAATCAGTGACATTCACATGCCTTCGATGGATGGAATTGAACTGACGAACGCGCTCAGTGATCTTGAGCGGGACCTCCCGGTCATCCTGATGACCGGAAGAATGGAGCCCGCGCTGGCCGAGAAGGCCTATGCAAGTGGCGCGATCTCCGTGGTCGCCAAGCCCTTTTCCGCCGAAGATCTCAGTGCCAACCTGAAAAAGGCGAGTAGCCTTCGCCATCGCGATACCTGAGGGACCTGGCGATCGGCAGCTGGAGCCGTCGCTCAAATCGTATCGCGGGCGTTGGGCTCGTTACCAAGCGCAAAACTGAACCGTGCGCCAAGGTATTGCGAGGATTGAAGTTCGATCTCGCTGCCATGGGCTTCGACGATGGATCGGCAAATGGCCAATCCCATCCCGGTTCCCGTTGTCTTCGTGGTGTAGAAACTTTCGAACAGACGCTCGCGCACCTTTGGATCGACCCCGGGTCCGCTGTCTTCGACCTCCAGGACGACCCCTTGCGGACTTTCCCGCGCCCGGATTGCAAGCGTCCTATTCCACGCCTGACCATCCGCCATCGCCTGAGCCGCATTGGTCACCAGGTTGACGATCACTTGCAGAATTTGTGTCCGATCAATCCAGACCGGGGGCAGATCGCGACAGATCTCCAAACGCAGCGCAATCTGGCGCCGGTTCAAATCGGAGCGGAGGATCATGACCGCCTCGTCGATGAGCCCGGCTACATCCACTGCGTCTCTTTCGGGTTTTGTGTTGCGCGCCAAGCCCTTCAGGGAAGATATTATGTCTGCCGCGCGCCGGCCGCTAGCAACGATCCTTTCCAGCAGTGCGCGAACTTCAGCAAGGTTGGGCGTCTCGTGATTGAGCCATCGAAGCCCGGCTTCGGCGCTGGTGACAATCGAACCCAGAGGCTGGTTCACTTCATGAGAAATGGATGCCGTCATCTCCCCGAGCATCGCGATCCTTGCCGCATGGGCAAGGTCGCCGAGAATGGCGGCCTTCTCACTGTCACGAGGCTGATCGAGCTTCGTGATCCCGATCATGACCACATCACTGCCGCCGGGGCGGGCGTCAATCCATCCCGTTATCTGAGCAGGAAAGTCCATCCCATCGGCGGACTTCACGGTGCCTGCCATGGAAAAGCTCTTTCCATGAAGCAGCGCGACAAGGCCCTTGGCAAACGGCTTTTGGAGCTGCTCAGGGATGACATGCGACACGCGCTCCGGCGGTGCTTTTCCGTCCAATGAAACGATCGAGTGGGCTGCGCCGTTCAGGTCTAGGATATCGACGCTGTTCGTCAGGGCGCACACTGAGGCGTTATCGTAGCATTGATCGCCGTCCAGGGATATTTTCCTGTCGGCGACCAGATTCCGCGTTCTCTTAAGATCAAGTCTGATCATCGCGAGTGGCGCAAGAGAAAACGCCCCGTGCGAAAGAATTTCACTATCCATGTCCCATCCCAAAACCGTTGGAGACCCGTCCCGGCAACATAGGCCGGAGATCTATCTCGCAGTTTCCAAATCGACGGTAGCTTCTATGGTCGGGAGTGCAAGGCTGGCCTGATGATCTGGTATTGGATTGTCCAAAATAAATCGGACCGTTCACGATCATCCTTCTTGCTTGTGAACACCGCGATCAATCATACAAAGGTATGATCCATTACGACTCGTGTGTTGGCGAAGCCAATGGATGTACGATTCCCGGAATGGGCCGATCCGACCAGAATGACCTTATAGACACATTCTTTTCAAGGTCATTAGGAGATCGACATGCTTCCCGGTGCCGCCGCTGTTTCAAGTCACGAAAAATTTGCAGCCTTTAACGCTCTCTTCGCCCAAAATTCCAGCGAAGTCTCTAGCCTGTTGCTTGGCGCGATCACTCTAATCGAGAGCGACGAAGTGGTTGCGATCGATATGATGAAGAAAGCGTCGATCCTGCTCCGTCCGCACCTGACGAATGTGGATGGCCGCAGGCGAGCGACGACCGGCGCGCTCGCCCCATGGCAGGTAAACCGCGTCAAAAAGTACGTCGAAGAAAACCTTTCGACCGCGATGTCGCTCGATGAGCTCGCGGGTCAGGTGCGCCTCAGCACAAGTTATTTTTCTGCAGCGTTCAAAGTCAGTTTCGATATGTCGCCGCATAACTACATCATTAGCCGCCGGGTAGAACATGCCAAACACCGCATGGCAAACAGCAGCGACTCCCTAAGCGAGATCGCGCTCGACTGCGGGCTCGCGGACCAGGCTCATCTCTCCCGTATCTTTCGCAGGGCAACGGGGACGACGCCTAGCGCCTGGCGTCGCTTCATCGGTCAAGAGGTGGCGGTGCAAGTTTGAAATCTAGCACTTTCAATTGGCTTTCCGCGATCTGTGGGACGAAGCCATTATAGTAATGGCTTCAGCGGACACGCTAGTAGTAGCAAGGCGTTGGTGTTGCTAAGTTTGCAAATTTTCCCCGTATACGCCTGCGGGCCAGTCGCCACCGCGATGGTAATAATCAAACTGAAGCGAATAGTTCAATCACCAGCGCCGATTTTTCCATTAGATATTGCTCAACCGAACATAAATTTTTGCAGCGCTGCTCCATCGGCAAAATCCTGGAGAAGGGGCACGGCCTCTTCGACTCGAGAGGCGCATGGCTGGAAGTTGTAGAAGCGCGGGTGCTGTCAACACTGCCGTAGGCATATCAAAAGGAGCTGAAAAATGAGCACCGCAAAATCCACGGGGGGCAGCTTCGCTCCACTCGCCCAACCCGTTTTCGCCGTTCTCTGGGCGGCCACCGTTCTCGGGAATACCGGCAGTTTCATGCGCGATGTCGCGAGCTCCTGGCTGATGACCGACCTCTCGGCCTCGCCGGCTGCGGTCGCCATGGTTCAGGCGGCGGGCACGCTGCCGATCTTTCTTCTCGCCATTCCGGCGGGCGTACTGACCGATATTCTCGACCGCCGCAAGTTCCTGATCGCCGTCCAGCTGCTGCTCGCCTCCGTCAGCATCAGCCTCATGGTTCTCGCCCAGACCGGCATGCTCTCGGTCAGCGCTCTGATCGGTCTCACCTTCCTCGGCGGCATCGGCGCGGCGCTCATGGGGCCGACCTGGCAGGCGATCGTGCCTGAGCTCGTCAAGCGCGAGGACGTCAAGAGCGCAGTTGCGCTGAATTCGCTCGGCATCAACATCGCCCGTTCGATCGGACCGGCGGCCGGCGGTCTTCTGCTTGCGGCGTTCGGCGCGGGTCTCACCTATGGTGCCGACGTTGCTAGCTATATCATCGTCATCGCAGCACTTGTCTGGTGGCCGCGTGCCAAGAACGCCAATGATGCCCTGCAGGAGAATTTCCTCGGTGCCTTCCGGGCCGGCCTTCGCTACACCCGTGCCAGCCGCCCGCTGCATGTCGTGCTGCTCCGCGCCGCGATCTTCTTCGCCTTCGCCAGTGCCGTCTGGGCCCTGCTGCCGCTCGTCGCCCGCCAGCTTCTCGGCGGTGACGCAAGCTTCTACGGTATCCTGCTCGGCGCGGTCGGCGCTGGTGCGATCGGCGGAGCGCTCGTCATGCCGAAGCTGCGTGAACGTCTGAGCGCCGATGGCCTCCTGCTCGGTGCCGCCATCATCACCGCTGTCGTGATGGGTATCCTGTCGCTTGCTCCGCCGAAGGCCGTTGCCATCCTCGCTCTGCTCTTCCTCGGTGGCGCATGGATCACCGCTCTGACGACGCTCAATGGCGCGGCTCAGGCTGTCCTTCCGAATTGGGTGCGTGGTCGCGGTCTTGCCGTCTACCTCACCGTCTTCAATGGCGCGATGACGGCCGGCAGCCTTGGCTGGGGTGCCGTCGGCGAAGCGGTCGGTGTCCCTGGTGCCCTGTTGATCGGCGCCGCCGGTCTGCTCGTTGCCGGTCTTATCATGCACCGTGTGAAGCTGCCTGCCGGTGATGCCGATCTGGTTCCCTCAAGCCACTGGCCGGAGCCGCTTGTCGCAGAGCCTGTCGCCCACGATCGTGGGCCGGTCCTGATCCTGATCGAGTACGACGTCGAAAAGCACAACCGTTCTGCCTTCCTTCGTGCGCTGAACGACATGTCGAACGAACGCCGCCGCGATGGTGCCTATGGCTGGGGTGTCACGGAAGACTCCGCTGACCCTGAGAAGATCGTCGAATGGTTCATGGTGGAAAGCTGGGCAGAGCATCTTCGGCAGCACAAGCGGGTGTCGAAAGCCGATGCCGACCTGCAGGGCAAGGTTCTTGCCTACCACTCGGGTCCGGAAAAGCCCGTCGTTCGGCACTTCCTGACGATCAATCGACCAGGCAAGGCCTGACGGCGGCAATGGAAGACGATGGTGGCTTATCGGTGAAAATCTTTAAGTGGCTTGGCCTTCTCGGAAAACCGTCCGCCATCCTGCTGCTCTTGTGCAGCTACATTCCAGTGAGGATGAACCGGAATGCCATTTTCCCGCGTGGTGGCCCGAATGCGCAGCGCACTCGCCGATGTGCCATCGACACAGGCTTAGAGCGCGTTGCTGGCTCAAATAGCTGTAGGAAATCGACGATCAACAGGGCGAGGACGGTGGCAAGAGCCGCGCCAGACTGGAAGCCCAGCCAACTGATGGTGGCGGCGACAGGAGCAAGGTTGAAGTTACTGGCTCCGGTCACGGCCGACTGCTTGGCGACGCAATACTTTTCGCCAGAAATGCCGTTGCTCTACACCCCGCGGATTCGCCCCTGCCATGCAGGGGCGCTTATCGTCTAAAGCAAATGCAGTTCTAGATTGTCGAAGTCGTGCTGGCGGATATCAGGCCGCGAGATCCCTGAGCACCGTCTGCAGGATGCCGCCATTGTTCAGATAGATCACCTCGTCGAGCGTATCGACGCGCGAGAGCAGCGGAACGTTCTTCACGGTGCCGTCGCCATAGGTGATTTTCGCGATCTTCCTCTCGCGCGGCTTGATGTTCTCGAGCCCCTCGATGGTGACGGTCTCGTCGCCCTTCAGCCCCAGCGTCGCCCAGGTCGTGCCCTCTTCGAAGACGAAGGGGATGACGCCCATGCCGACGAGGTTCGAGCGGTGGATGCGCTCGAAGCTTTGCGCGATCACGGCCTTGACCCCGAGCAAATTGGTGCCCTTCGCCGCCCAGTCGCGGGACGAGCCGTTGCCATATTCGACACCGGCGAAGATGACGAGCGGAACGCCCTCGGCCTTGTATTGCATGGCCGCGTCGTAGATCGATTCCTCTTCCTTCGACGGGTAGTGGATGGTGTAACCACCTTCCTTGCCGTTCGGGCCGAGCATGTGATTGCGGATGCGGATGTTGGCAAACGTGCCGCGCATCATCACCTCGTGATTGCCGCGCCGCGTGCCGTACTGGTTGAAATCGGCGACGCCGACATTGTGCTCCAGCAGATAGGCGCCGGCCGGCGAGGCCGCCTTGATCGAACCGGCCGGAGAAATGTGGTCGGTGGTGATCTTGTCGCCGAAGAGGCCGAGGACGCGCGCGCCCTTGATGTCGGAGATGCCGGAACCGGTCTTGCCCATACCGACGAAGTAGGGCGGGTTCTGCACATAGGTCGAGTTGTCGTCCCAGGCATAGGTCTGGCCCGGAGGAACCTGCACGGCCTGCCAGTTGGCATCACCCTTGAAGACGTCGGCATATTTCGTCTCGTAGAGTTCGCGGGTGACGTATTTCTGGATGAAGGCCTGCACTTCGTGCGAGGTCGGCCAGATATCCTTCAGATAGACGGCGTTGCCGCTCTGGTCCTCGCCGATCGGCTCCTTGGTCAGGTCCTTCTGCACCGTGCCAGCCAGCGCGTAGGCCACGACGAGCGGCGGTGAGGCCAGATAGTTCGCCTGCACGTCGGGCGAGATACGGCCTTCGAAGTTGCGGTTGCCCGACAGAACGCCCGACACGATCAGGCCCTTGTCGTTGATCGTCTTCGAGATCGGCGCCGGCAGCGGACCGGAATTGCCGATGCAGGTCGTGCAGCCGAAGCCGACGAGGTTGAAGCCGAGCTTGTCGAGATCGGCCTGCAGGCCGGATTTCGCCAGATACTCGCCGACCACCTGCGAGCCAGGCGCCAGCGAGGTCTTCACCCACGGCTTGGTCTTCAGGCCCTTGGCGACGGCGTTGCGGGCAAGCAGGCCGGCGGCGATCAGGACCGACGGGTTGGACGTGTTGGTGCACGACGTGATGGCTGCGATCGCCACGTCGCCATGGCCGAGATCGAAATCCGTGCCTTCGACCGCATAGCGGTTGGAGAGCTGGCCGGGCTTCTTGTAATCGGCATCCATCGAGCCGGCGAAACCGGACGCGATGTTCTCCAGCGGGATACGGCCTTCGGGACGCTTCGGGCCGGCCATGGCGGGCACGACGTCGCCGAGGTCGAGCTCCAGCGTATCGGTGAAGACGAGATCCGAGCCATCGCCCTCGCGCCACATGCCCTGCGCCTTCGAATAGGCTTCGACCAGCGCGATGCGATCATGCGAGCGGCCGGACATGGTGAGGTAGTTGATGGTTTCGCCGTCGACCGGGAAGAAGCCGCAGGTGGCGCCGTATTCCGGGCCCATGTTGCCGATCGTCGCGCGGTCGGCGAGCGGCATGTTGTCCATGCCGGGGCCGAAGAACTCGACGAACTTCGACACCACGCCCTTCTTGCGCAGCATCTGCACGACCATCAGCACGAGGTCGGTCGCCGTGACGCCTTCTTTGAGCTTGCCCGTGAGCTTGAAGCCGATGACTTCAGGCAGCAGCATCGACACCGGCTGGCCAAGCATGGCCGCTTCCGCCTCGATACCGCCGACACCCCAACCGAGCACGCCGAGACCGTTGATCATCGTCGTGTGGCTGTCCGTGCCGACGCAAGTATCCGGATAAGCGATCGTCTCGCCGTCCTCTTCCTTGGTCCAGACGGTCTGGCCGAGATATTCGAGATTGACCTGGTGACAGATGCCGGTGCCAGGAGGCACGACGCGGAAATTCTGGAAGGCCTGCTGACCCCACTTCAGGAAGCGATAGCGCTCGCCGTTGCGCTGATATTCTAGCTCGACATTCCTGGAGAACGCCTGCGGCGTGCCGAATTCGTCGACGATGACGGAGTGGTCGATGACGAGATCGACCGGCACCAGCGGGTTGATCTTTTCCGGATCGCCGCCGAGCGACACCATCGCGTCGCGCATCGCGGCGAGGTCGACGACGGCGGGAACGCCGGTGAAGTCCTGCATCAGAACGCGCGCCGGGCGATAGGCGATTTCGTTTTCGACCGTGCCCTTGTTGTTCAGCCATTCGGCGACGCCAAGAATATGCTCCTTGGTGACCGACTGGCCGTCCTCGAAGCGCAGCAGGTTCTCGAGCAGAACCTTCATCGAATAGGGAAGCTTGGAAACGCCGGGCAGGCCGTTTGCTTCGGCCTTCGGCAGGCTGAAATAGACATAGTCCTTACCATCTACGGCAAGGACGGAACGACAGTGGAAGCTATCAATAGATTTGGTCATTTATTTCTACCTCTAGGACGATAGTGCGAGAAGATAGGCCACAGACATATCGGGCCCGTTGTTTCTTTGACAACGGGCCCGATTTTGCATCCTGGATGGCGGAGGATCAGGCTGTTCGCTCGTTCCCGCCTGGTCGCCATTTTATCAGGCGTTTTTCGATGACATCAAGAATGCTGTCGATAATCAGCACGAAGATCGCAAGGATCAGAATACCTGCGAAAACGCCGACCGCATCGAAATTACCTTCAGCCTGGGCAATGAGGTAGCCAAGACCGGCGGAAGAACCGAGATATTCGCCGATGATGGCACCGACGACCGCAAAGCCAACGGATGTGCGCAGCGAAGACAGAATCCAGCTGGCGGCGGCCGGGAAGTAGACATGACGCAAGAGATCTGAGCGCTTCGCGCCGAGGATACGGGCGTTGGACAACGCCACCGGGTTGACTTCGCGAACACCCTGCATGGCGTTGAAGAAGGTTACGAAGAATACCAGCGTCACGGCGAGTGCGACTTTCGACCAAAGGCCAAGGCCCAGCCAGAGAACGAAGATCGGCGCGAGAACCACACGCGGAATGGCGTTCAGGCCCTTAATGAAAGGATCAAGGATACGCGAGGCGCTGCGGCTGAGGCCGAGCCAGACACCTGCCGCTACGCCGAGACCTGTGCCGATGAGATAACCGAGAATGGTTTCCGTCAAGGTAATCGTCACATGGCGGTAAAAGCCTGTATCGCTCACCCATCTGACGACTTGGTCGAGAATATCGACAGGTGCCGGAAAGAAGAACACGTCGATGATCCCAAGCGATGTGCCGAGCTGCCAACCACCGAGAATGACGACCAGCAGACACAGCTGGATGAGACGTTCAGTCATGGCGTTCATAGCTTTTCTCCACTTCGCCGCGCAGCGACGCCCAAATATTGCGGTAAAGATCCAAAAAGCGCGTATCGAGCTTGATCTCGGCGACATCACGCGGACGATCGAGATCGACCGGGAAGCTGTCTATCACCCGGCTGCGTGGGCCAGCTGCCAGAACGACGACGCGGTCGCCGAGCGCAATGGCTTCTTCAAGATCGTGGGTAATCATGACGACGGCGCGGCGCTCCTCCTGCCAAAGCCGCAGCAATTCGTTCTGCATGAGGTGGCGTGTGTGGATGTCAAGCGCAGAGAACGGCTCGTCCATCAGGATCACTTTCGGACCGCTGATTAGCGCCTGGGCCATCTGCACACGTTTGCGCTGTCCACCCGAAAGCTGGTGTGGATAGCGTTGTTCGAAGCCTTTGAGGCCGACCTTTGCGAGCCAAGCCAGCGCGCTTTCGCGACGCGTAGACGCGCCGACCCCCTTGAACATCGGACCCAGCTCGACGTTTTCAAGCGCTGTTTTCCAAGGCAGCAGGGCATCCTGCTGGAATAGATAGCCAATTTCATCATTGACGCCGTTGACAGCTCTGCCATCGATTGAAACGGTGCCATGAGAAGGTTTCAACAGTCCTGCTATAGCATTGAGAATGGTGCTCTTCCCGCATCCCGTGGGGCCGACGATGGCGAGAAACTCGCCTTCCGCCACCGTCAGGTTGACATTCTCCACTGCGACGAATGAGCCGAAAGACATCGTAACGGCGTCGATAGACACCATCGCCTTTCTGCTATCATGCACACCGTCTTCTGGCGTGGGTTTGACTACGGCCAATGACATTGTCTCCTCCTGTCAGTTCGCAGCCGCGCGCGGCGCCTTGCCGACGAAGCTGTTCGTGTATGTCTTCGAAATGTCTATCTCGGCTGCCGCTACCTTCTCGTTGAAACTTTTGAGAACAGCGAGCGGTGTCTTGATATCCTCTTCGTTGAATTTTCCGTCCGTCGAGAAGATTGCCTTGGCGTTCTGGACCGCCTTTACGTAGGTCTCGCGATCGCCGGAAATGAATTCTTTGGGCAGCTTTTCGACGATTTCCTCGGCCGAATGCGTGTTGATCCATTCTAGCGCCTTGACCGTGGCGTTGGTCACTTTCTGAATGGTTTCAGGGTTTCCGTCGATGTAAGATTGCGTGGCATAAAGAACCGATGTCGGGTAAATGCCGCCGTAAATTTCCTTAGCACCATCGTCGCTGCGTGCATCGATCAGGATCTTGCCAGCGCCCTTGGCTTCGATGAAGGTTGCCGCTGGGTCATAGTTGACGAGCAGATCGATCTTGCCTTGCTCTAGAGCGGCAACGGCAGCAGAGCCGGAACCGACGCCGATAAGAGCGATATCATCTGCCGAGAGATTGTGTCGCTTAAGATAGTACCGCACAAAGAAGTCAGAGGATGAACCGGGTGAAGTGATGCCGACTTTGGCACCCTTGATGGTTTCCGGCTTTGCCGGGTCGAATGTCGATTTATTGCCGCCAGCCAGAACGAGACCGGAGTTGCGGGCCAGTACGACGAAGCCGACGACGGCTTTCTTCTGCGACTGCATCTGGATCGTGTGGTCGTAGAAACCGACAGCGATATCCGTGGAGCCTGCCACGAGGGCCTGCAGTGTCTTGGAACCGCCCGAAGCAAAGTTCTCCACGGTGACGTCAAGTCCTTCCTTCTCGTAAAGGCCTAGACCCTGAGCGACCGGAAAGGGCAGATTGTTCAGGTTGTATGAGCCAACGCTGATGCGAACCGGTTCTGCCATGGCCACTCCAGCGAATGCTACAGTTGCAGCGAGCGCAAGAATAAGTTTACGCATTGAATTTCCTCCAAGTTAAGTGGCGCCCTCCCGGCAACCACGTGAATTATGCAGCGCGATCGAGTTTGGTGACAGGCTTTGCGAAGACTTGACCTTCAAAAAGTCGACGTGCGGTTCGTAGAATTCCGGCAATCAGCTTCCCATCGCGGTAATGGAGCTTGACGTCGAGATGACCGCTAGGATGTTCGATAGAAAGAGCCAAAGGTGGCCTTCGTATGCCGATGAGTCTGGCGGCAATTGTGCCTTCCGTTATGCAGGCCGTTGCGATCCCGACAGCGCCCGTCGTTGCAAGTGACGGGTGACACTCATGCGGCATGAAATACCGCACATTGACATCGCCGCCATTCTTCGCCTTGCTAATGAGCACAGGCTTGGGCGTGACCTGGTTGGTCACGTCCCCCATACCCATCCGTGTCCCCGCTTCCAGTCTCACAACTTCAAGCTTTGCCATAAGGGATGCGTTGCCGTTGAGATCTGCGGCGCTCTCGTAACCGCTGACGCCCAATGCTTCTGCATCGATGAGGATCATCGGCATCGCGCAATCGATGCAGGTGACGGCGATGTCTTCGATCAGTTCCATAAGATGGCCAGAGGGAAATAGGCTGCCTGTCCTTGCTCCTCCAGCGTCCATAAATGTCAAGGCGATCGGAGCTGCTTTACCCGGCACACCATCGATACTTGCATCACCGAGGTAGGACACCTGACCGTCAGGCGTTGGGACCTCCGCCTCGATAAGCTTTCCGGTGTTCACGTTATGAATGCGGACAAGCGTCGTCGCACCCTGTGCCTTCATGAGGCCGGCCTCGATGGCGAATGGGCCGACGGCAGCCAGCATATTACCGCAGTTCGGCGCCGTATCCACTATCTGCTGGTCTATCCGTACCTGTGCAAAAAGGTAATCGACATCGGCACCTGGAATAGTCGAGGGGCCAATGATGGCGACCTTGCTGGAGACGGGATTGCCACCGCCGATTCCGTCGATCTGAAGAGGGTGACCCGAACCCATGATGGAAAGCAGGATCTGGTCGCGCTCGTCGGTCTCACGCGGAAGATCCGACGCCAGGAAGAACGGCCCCTTCGACGTGCCGCCGCGCATCAATACGCAGGGAATAGAGATCAAGTCATTCATGCTTGTGCTTTCACCTCCACTCATGTGTAGTGGGTATCAATAAGTCGATTTATTGCACTCTGTGGCAAATCGATTGATATGGGAAATGCGAATATTCGGAGTATTGATGCGTTATGAGCATTAATTGCGAAATACTGGATCTTAGGGCCTTTCTGAGTGTCATCGAGTTGGAGAGCTTTCACCGTGCTGCCGAGGTGCTCAACCTGTCGCAACCCGCGCTGAGCAGGCGCATCCAGAAGTTGGAAATGGCAATCGGAGCTCCCCTGCTGGAACGCACCACGCGGCATGTCAGTTTGACAGCTTTGGGCGCGGAACTCATTCCGCTCGTGCGTCGTATGCTGGAGGAGTTCGACGGATCGTTGTTCGTCGTGCGCGATGTCGGTGTCAATCGGGGCGGGTTGGTGACGATTGCATGCCTTCCGACGGCTGCCTTTTACTTTCTGCCAAAGGTCATAAAACAGTTCAACACAGAGTACCCGAACATCCGGTTTCGCATTTTGGATCTGCCGGCCACCGAGGGATTGCAGGCCGTGTCACGTGGAGAAGTCGAGTTTGGTATCAACATCATGGGGACATCCGATCCCGACCTCACCTTCGACCGGCTCGTGGAAGATCCGTTCGTACTCGCCGCACGCAAAGAACATCCGCTTGCCAAAAAAGACGAGGTCGGATGGGCAGACCTAGAGCCATACCCTCTGATCACGGTACACCGTTCCAGCGGCAACCGAACACTTCTGGATGCGGCACTCGCCAAATCCAACATCAAACTGCGCTGGTTTTACGAAGTGACCCACCTCTCGACCTCGCTGGGGCTGGTTGAGGCAGGGCTCGGAATCTCGGTATTGCCGCAAATGGCAACCCCGCAAGGTGAACATCCATTCCTCGTTACGCGTCCAATTCGCAATCCTGAAATTTCGCGCATGATCGGTGTCGTGCGACGACGCGGCGCAAGATTGTCACCAGCAGCTGAACGGTTCCTGGAGATGCTTATGGGCGCTTGGGGCACGTACGGGACGACTGCGTCCGATTCCAGCTGAGCAGATTGCATTCCCGAGGCTCTTCTCTAAACGCTCGCGACGGTGGATCAGGAGGACAGATTTCGAAATCCACGTCGATTGGCGATCTGCGTTGTCCAGGCCTTGAGCGCGAAGCTGACTGCAGGAGCACCGAATTGGCTGATTGAGGACGAGCGCGTTTTCGAACCGTGCTCTTCTCTTGCCTTGTTTGATATTCCGTCGCCAAACCATTCTCGGGATCGGTGGACCACCAAATTGTGGCGTTCTTCGATGGCCACCCATGGCGCGGGCTTACTCTGACACGCCTGAGAGAGGCAAGGATTAGCAAATGGCAATCAATTATCTTGGGTCGCGTTACACGGCGACCAGCCGTCTCATCAACACCGCTGCAATGGACACGTTCTTTTAAGTCCGTTCGACCGGGCGTAGAGGCCGCTCTTCAATCTATCGCCTAACGATCATTGAAAACTTTGCCGGCATGAGGTGCGCCACAAAACTTTTGGCCGTCGGCCAAGGACAATACACGCAGCCCAAATCTTTCAGAGCATGCAAAACGGCTGGCAGTCCCACCGCAGAAAGTTGATCTACTTAGAGCGGTTGTCGAGGAAGCCGACGATCACGCCAGGGGGCGGAACCTATTTTACGTTCCTCTCCGTCAGCGCCGACAGACCATTAAAACCACGCCGCGCGTCCGTTACCCCGCAGGCGAGGATGACCGCACATGACCAGACGATCCGACCAATGCGCCTCCATCAGGCCACCATCGAGCCAAGCAGCTGCAGTTCAACGTTTCGCACCGAGATCTCGACAACTGCCGACATCGGTTGCGTGGTCGATGGCTGGCTAGGCCGACCTTGTCGGCAATCTCCAACGGAATGAACATCGTCGATCGATCGAGATAAATGGATGGCCGCCGCTCAAAGCGGATCTGGCCGCGATGACCGTCGTGCCGGCGAGCCGCATCACCAGCGCGGGCACCAGGTTCATCGGCTTGCGCCAGTATCCTTAGTTTGGCCTCGTGCGACAACCGCCATGTGCGCCCGGTCTCATGCGCGTGGGTAAACCGACGCGCCAACGCCTGGCGCGATCAAGACAAAATCTGCAGGCTGGCAGCATCAGACGATACAACTTTGTCAAATGCGTGAATATCGATCGGTGGACTAAAGAGATAACCTTGATAGATCAGGCAACCGACCTCGCGCAGGTGTTTGTACTGTTCAACCGTTTCAACACCTTCGGCGACAACCTGCAGGTTCAGCTTACGCGCGAGTTCTATGATGGCCTCGGTCACGACCATGTTGGAAGCTTTGGAAAACATGTTGCGCACGAAAGATCTGTCGATCTTGATCTGGCCAAGCGGGAAACTATTAAGAACGCTCAAAGAGGAATAGCCAGTCCCAAAATCATCGAGCGACCAAGCAATGCCGAATTCTCGAAGAGCGTTCATCTTGGCCACTGTCGCATCCACATTGTCGACAAAGATGCTTTCGGTGAGTTCAAGCTTGAGTTTCGACGGTGAGGTGCCGCTAAGGCGGACGATTTCTAAAACATTCTGAACGAAATCAGGTTGGCGGAACTGCGAGGCACTGACGTTGACGGCTATAGTCAAATGCTGCATTTGCGGGTGTGTTGACCACCGAGACAGTTGCATGCAAGCGGTACGCAGCACCCAATTGCCGATAGGAACGATAAGACCCGTCTCTTCGGCAAGAGGGATGAATTTGACAGGGGGAACATTGCCCATCCTGGCATGCTGCCAGCGGATGAGAGCTTCAGCGCCAATCACCTTTCCTGCCTCGTTGACCTGGGGTTGGTAATGCAGCTGGAAATCGTCATTGGCAATAGCCCTGCGAATTTCAGTATCCATCATGCGGCGCGTCGAGAGGTCTGCATTCATCACAGTGACGATAAAGGCCAACTCCGCTATCGCGGTCAGCGTGTTGATCCAGATGCCAGCCTGAGCAGCGCTGCTAGGTATCACCAGGGCGGGATCGTGAAAGCCGATCGACGTATGTGAAAAAACGACAAACCCAATTAGGCACAGAGCCGGTATGACGTATTTCAGGTAGATGCCATGTCTCCGAAACACGAAATAGCCGCCAAGGGCGACAGGAAGGAAATGCATCTGCGCGGCACGGTGCATGCCATCAGGGACACTGTCGAAGAGGCAAGAAGCGAGGACGAACAGGGGAAAGATATGCCCAGCGAGCAACGTCCCAATCGTCAACATCCCCTGGGACGCAAGCAAAATCTCCACTGCGCCGAAGACAACGAGACTAGCGTGCATCGCGACCAGCAGTGGCCGATCGAAATGGACGAACGCCGCACCCCAACCCAGGCCAACCAATATGCTGATGATGCCAGAACCAACTAAGCTCGCCTGCACCCGGCGCCTATGGCCATCTTCTCTCATAAAGCGATACACAACCACTCTTAAAATAAAGGAACTCTAAGTCGTCGAAACGGAGATGTGATCTTATTTGGCTTACAAGCTTCTTGGACATTCTGGCACACGAACAATCAGCCTTTTTACTGCTTGGATTGGTGCCTTTCGGCAGCTTTGAACCTGGATTGCCTCCAGGCGCAACGCGCACTCAGCTTATACACAAGGAGGCAATGAAGAGAAACCAAACCCCTCACTCATGGAAGCCCAAGCCTGCATTGAATTTGCCGGCAAGGGTTCGACGAGAAGCAGGAAACAAGAGTGTTAGCATCTAGCTCGGTATCAGACCCACGAATAGCGTAAGTCGCATCGGTTCCTGCAGACCGCGGCGGCGGACAGAAACTTGTGGATTAGATTCGATCTTCCTCAATCCAGGCGCTACCACAGCTCAAGTTTGTGGGGGGCCGTGGTGTAGTTCAACGGCCCCCTTTTTGTCGCTTAAAATTCCTGCCACTCGTTTTTATCGATATTGAGTGCGGCATTGCCGACAAATGCGGCCGCGACGCTCTGGCGCAATGAGCGAGCGGGTGAGGTCGTAGCGACTGGGCGCATAGCAACATCCATCGTCGAAACGTTCAACTTGAACTGCGAAAGAAGCCGGTTTAGCGACGCTACCTCCTTGGCCAAGCTATGGCTCGCTGCTGTCGTTTCTTCGACCATCGCGGCATTTTTCTGGGTATCCTGATCCATCTGATTGACAGCCGTGTTGATTTGCTGAAGTCCCGATGACTGCTCTTGGGAGGATTCAGCAAGGGCACTCACGTGACGATTAATCTCCTGGACCTCGGATACGATGCTGTGCAGGGCCCTACCGGTCTCCCCGACAAGGCCGACACCTTGCTGGACTTGCTCACCTGACGCGCCAATGAGAGTTTTGATCTCTTTCGCAGCCTGAGCCGACCGTTGTGCAAGCTCTCTAACTTCCTGTGCGACGACGGCGAACCCTTTTCCAGCTTCGCCCGCGCGCGCAGCTTCCACCCCGGCGTTGAGAGCGAGTAAGTTCGTCTGAAACGCAATTTCGTCGATAACCCCGATGATATTGGAAATTTCTCCGGACGATCTCTCAATTTGCTTCATT
Source organism: Rhizobium sp. NPDC090275 (assembly GCF_044772225.1). Classification (NCBI taxonomy): domain Bacteria; kingdom Pseudomonadati; phylum Pseudomonadota; class Alphaproteobacteria; order Hyphomicrobiales; family Rhizobiaceae; genus Rhizobium; species Rhizobium sp. NPDC090275. Next base: position 219,808 of record NZ_JBIVYL010000006.1, read on the forward strand.
GCGGATACCGTCCGTTCAACGATCTCCCCAGACTGTTCAGCGCTCTGTTTTGCTTGAGAGACAAGCTGGCCCGCTTCAACGGCCCTCCTGCTTGCGTCTTTTACAGTTGTCGTGATCTGTTCGAGTGCCGCAGCGGTTTCTTCAAGGGCAGCTGCCTGCTGTTCTGTCCGCTTGGCGAGGTCGTCTGCAGCAGATCGTATTTCGTTTGCTCCAGCTTCTATTCCACGTGCGTTGGAGGCAACGTCTTGGAGTGCTGTTTGTAGCTTTTCCGCAGAGCTGTTGAAGTCGCGCCGTACGGTGTCTAGCTTGTCGACAAACCGTGTTTCAATGCGGAATGACACATTACCCTCAGACAGGTTGGCTAGGCCTTCGGCAAGATTATCGACCGCGAACTTGACATCTGCCGCCTCTCGAGTGTCTTGGTGCTGCCGTGCGGCTCGCTCGCTCTCCGACGTTGCCCGATCGTTTTCAGCTTGCTTTTCGAGACGCGCCCTCTCAATCGCATTCTCTTTGAAAACGCCGACCGCCGCTGCCATCTGGCCAACCTCATCCTTGCGTCCGAGGCCCTCAACAGCTGACTGTGTTTCCCCCGATGCAAGCGCTGTCATTCTATCGCTGAGACGACGAATTGGAGATGAAATGGCCTTATTCGTCACCCAAACAGCGAGCATAAGACCGACCGCGAAGATCGCGAGCATTGCTCCAAGCACAGCCTTGATATTCCAGTCTGTCTCGGCTGTCAGAGCATCACTTTTCTGCAGGACTTCGGCGCTCGCACCGTTTAGAAATTTGACGTAGTCACTGTTGATGTTCAGGGCGATTTCGTCGGCCTTCCTCAGTATTGCTCGGGCTTCATCATCCTTGTCTTGGGACGAAAGCACGTTTGCTGAGTCTGTTAGTTTTACGAGCTTGGAAACATCACTCATAGAGTCTGCGATGATGTCGCTCGCGCTAGGCAACATTTCCTTCGCTTGTACTAAGCGCGAAGGAGCGAGTTCAACCAGTCGCTGATATTCCGAATTGGCGCGTGCGTATTCAGGCGTGGCAGCGTCATAATTCAACATCTGGTAAGACGCCAGTACAATGCCCGCAATGTTACGGTCAACCCTCGACATGGTCAGAGCGCCCATGGCGTCGGTCGCAATGAACGTTGAGTAATGGTTGTCGGCTGCCTTGTAGCGGCCTCCCATTAGTGCTGCCGCGCCGATCCCACCGATACATAAGGGGACCATGAGAAAAAGAATTTTTGATCTTATAGAGAAGTCAGAGAAATGCATTCGAGATTCCGTGTTCACGTAATGATGGTATGAATTTCAGCTCATTGTCCGTAATACGGCCAAGTTCATCTCAGCCACGCGCTCGCTCTCGAATAGTCTCGTAATATATCTCGAATTAGGGTGATATAATATAAAGACGAATCGCCTTGCACGCTCGAAATGATGCTGGCTGCTTTTTCCTAAGCTCTGGTTAAACGGGAGATCGGTGCGTCGTTTCTTTGAGTCACGATATTGTGAGGCTGATATTATCAGGCGATAGAGACGAGCAACGGGCGAGATCCAGCTCAGTGCTTCAACGATGGCCGCTGACAAACCCATCTCCCCGACAGTTTCCGGACAGGTTTGGATTTGAAATTGGCGTAGTGAGAGTTTTCTCCCATAGTCATTTCACGCCTGCCACCCGACTGCGTGTTAGCATGGAACCTGAAGCTCCCAAGCTTTGGAAGGGCCCGTAGCAGAGGAAACGCACAGAATACGGAGGTGTACGATATACGGACGAGCAAATCACTGGAATGTTGACAGCGGCAGGAAAGCGACTGGAGTACCGTCGCATGTTCCGACGCCCGAAAGCTGAGGAAGTTATTCGCCGGAATGGTCTGCCGTGGCCATGCAAAGGCCCGCGTCGGACAGTTATTTCCACTCGGCGATGACGGCGGGAACGCCGCTTTGGACACCCTGGCAACCGCGCTCACACTAGCCGTTAAGGCAGGCAGAATCTGCCGAAAAAAGCTCCCGAAGGGCCCAATCTTGACGCAGTTTCCTTGGTATCGACCCGGAACTTTAACAGAATTGTATCGTCGCGCGGTTTTAAGTAGCTGTTAAATGCACCTCTGGAGACGATATGCGCGTCACTCTTTTCGGATAAGTAATAGAAGATGAAAAATTATCATTAATTACATTTTAATGGCAAAGTGTGAATATTCGCACATATGCGCAAGTGAAGTTTGACTTGGACCGTCTAGCCGCTGGTTTCCGATCTCAAACGACAGAGGTGAAAGTGCCGAGATGACAGGGCTGATCAGCAAAATGCGAAGGCTTAACTCGCGGCCTTTGCTTATATCGAAGCAAAAGACATGATTGCCGACGGCAGGCTAAACTTCGCTTACATGACCTATGCTGTTCGTCCATTGCTGAGCGTGGTTGATAATGACCTTATGAAGAAAGCACTGCTAGGCTCCGCAGTCGACAAGCTGACCGGCAGCCAGACCGACCTTTTTTCAAATGAGTCCACCTCACCAGAGAGACATGCTCGCTCATATGATCAAGCCGCAGATGGCGACACTCGATTGGAAGCGACCGCTACCTCTGACAAAGAGCAGCCAGCGGATTTGGGCGAGGTCAACTGTTCCGTGAACTCCATGGACCAGAGCCCCGAGCACAATGCCGCCGCGCTCGCGCAATCGACGGCGTCCAATGCGCTCGCAGAAGAAGCAGGTCGCTCGTGGAGCCTGATTTTGCGTTTCAGCCTCAGAAAAGCACAGACGTCTGCACGGCGCCAAGGGCTGTGGCGCGCCCATCACAGCAGGGGTCATGCGCAAATACGACGCGAAAGCTCAAGGTTGCCGCAAACGGGGAAGCTCCGTCTGATAGCTGGGCAGGGACGAGCCAGCATAACTTGAAACATCCAACGGCGCGGAAAGAGAAGCGATGAACAACGAGAATGCGCTCCTGGATGCGTCGCAAACCAGATCGAAGCTTCGTTCGAAGCTCGAAAATGCGCTGAGCCGCGGGGAGGTTTGGCCGGCCTTTCAGCCGATTGTCGATATCCGTTCCCGGTCTCTGGCTGGTTTTGAAATCCTTGCTCGTTGGAGCGATCCTGAGGCTGGCGACATCAGCCCGGTGCAGTTCATCCCGCTTCTCGAAAAACATCGCCTCGTTGACATGTTGTTGCAAGCACTCATGCGCGAGGCATGCGCAGCGGCCGCACGGTGGCAAGGTCGCTTCTTTCTTGCCTTCAATGTCACCCCAGAGCAGCTTCTCAGCAACAGTCTTCCCGAATGGCTCACTGCCGTCGCTGCAGAAATGAGCTTTCCCTTAGAACGAATCCAGCTTGAGATCACCGAAAGCTCACTGATTTCCGACAGTACTGCGGCTTATCAAACGCTCAACCGACTGAACGAGATCGGTGTCGCCATCTCGCTTGATGATTTCGGGACAGGATATTCCAGTCTGGCCCGGCTTGAAGCTTTTCCATTCCGTAAACTGAAGATCGATGCCCAGTTTGTCCGCGGACTGGAGCATGACAATCGCAAACGCAGAATTGTGTCGGCCGTGATCGGCTTGGGGCAAAGTCTCGACATTACGGTGGTTGCCGAGGGTGTTGAGACAGAAGCCGAGGCAGCGATACTGCAAGGCCTCGGCTGTCCATTGGGGCAGGGCTGGCTTTATGGAAAGGGCGTGCCCGCCACAGAGGCCCAAAAAGTCTGCGAACGTTTTCCAAAAATGGCGTCGTCAGCCTCTCTTCTTGATACGTCACCATTTCAGCGGCTTCACCAGTTGGAAACCCTCTATGACCAGGCTCCTGTCGGGCTCTGCTTTCTCGATTTGCATTACAGGCATGTACGCGCCAACGACATCTTCGCAGCCATGCATGGCCTCACCGGGCCGGAGCTAGAGGGCAAGACGATCTACGATGTGATGCAAGGCGAAACGCTCGCGAGGGTTGAGGCTGTGTTGAGCGAGGCATTGGGGCCGGATCCACTGCCACCGCAGGATTACACGATGGGGAAGAGAGAGTTCCGTGTATTTGGGCAGAAGGTCTGCGACATCGGTGGAGAGAACCTGGGGTTTTCCGTCGTCGCGATCGATGTGACCGAACAGAACCTTACGATGCGGACGCTTCAGCAGAGCGAAGAGCACTTTCGTCGCGCGGTCGAACTTAATCCCGACATAGCTTGGGCGGCAGATGTAGAAGGCACTGTCTATTACATCAGTCCGACATTCGAGGATCTTCCCAATGACACTATGCAGGACCGCATCGATCGCTGGATGGGAAAGATCCATCCTGGAGACCGGGCGCGTGTGAGGTCTACTTGGTTGCAATGGATTACGACCGGAAAGCCTTGGGAAGTAAAGTTTCGGATCGCGCGCCCCGATGGAACTTATCGTCCTGTGTTAAGCCGCGCCCGTGCCCATTTCGCTGCAGACGGCGCTATTCTCGGCTGGTACGGCGTGATTTCCGGGCACGCGACAGGGTAGACATGGCGAGATGCTCGCAGGTCTCGCTCTATATGATCCTGGGCTCGCAGCACTCTTCATAAGTAAGCACTCAGGGACAAAACGCCCGGTAACCGGAAGCTTGTACGTTTAGAGGTCTCCACCTCGTCATCGGCCACGATGCGCCTCTACTCAGCCGCGGCGACCGATTTCGAGATTATGTTGAGCAATCTAGGCTTCACCTATGAGTATCCAGCAAAATTTGAACCACAAGACGGCATAAGCATTGGTGGACAATGGACCTCGCCACAATATTACTTCTCAGCAAGTCTTCTTTCATCGTTGGCACCATCTGTTTTGCCTATATCCGATGGCGTTCCAAAGAGCCTGGGCTGGAATGCCTGGCAATAGGTTATGGCCTGCTAGCATTCGCCTCAACCATTGCCGGCATGGGTGAACAGCGTTTACTTCCTTTTACGATGTGGACGTTTGGAAGTTTCGCGATCGGCATAACGGGATACGCGCTGACGGCCATGGGAATCCTACGCCTAAGCTATCGCGGGCGAAACAAGATCTACTGGCTCATCAGTTTTGTCGCGATAGCATTGTCAGTCGTAATTGGGGCGGCGAATTGGTATGCTGATAATGAAATGCGAGCGGCCATTTTCAACTCAGCGGCAGCTGGATTCCTTACTTTGGCCTGCATACAACTTTTGAGGGACTTCCCGAAAGACCGGCTGCCCGCGCGTTACTGCCTGCTCGCCTCGCTCTCATCGGTGATTATTTTTTGCTTTTTGATTGTGGAAGCGATGATGCTTCCACAATACGCCGCAATGGACCCGGGCGACGCGTTTTTCATGCTGATCATTTGCCATTTTTCCCTCTCTCTTTTTGTTGTTGTGCTTGTGCAGGAGCGATCAGAAGCGAAACTGAAACGGCTCGCAAATACAGATGCCTTGACTGGAATTCCCAACCGCCAACACTTCATTGGCGGTCTTCCGCAGAATGTTCGCGCGGGCGACGCCTTCATCATGGTGGACATCGACCATTTCAAGAACATAAACGACTCCTATGGGCATGAAGTAGGAGACGATGTGCTCGTTGGCGTGGCCCAGGAAATTGCGCGGATCGCCGGTGAGGAAATCGCTTTCGGTCGTCTCGGAGGTGAGGAGTTTGGATTATATGTGCCGAGCTCGTCGCCTTCGGCGGCATTGAGCATCGCGTCAAAGATCTGTCATGGCGTGGCGGCGCTCAGTCTTGGACACGCTGGAAAACGAATAACAACAAGCGCGAGCGTTGGTGTCGCTGTCAGCTATGGACATTTAGCCGCGAAAACATTGCGGGATCAGGCGGACCAAGCTCTTTATAGGGCAAAGAGTTTTGGTCGCAATCGTGTCGAGATCTACGATTGTCCTCCAGTGCATAGTCTTTAAGAGCGCGGGTCACACTACGAGACGGATCTCTCGCAATTACGTCAGCTTAGCACGATTGATTGTCCAGTGAGAGAGCCTAGCCAAGACCTTGGCAGGCTGATGCTCGAGGGTGTTCAGCTCGGCATCTCAAGCCAGTATCTGGATGGGAGGTACCATGGCAGCACAGACGAGCGGTTGAGATCCTTATCGGCGGCGCGCCGAGGGGCGGTGCGCCGCAGCAGATACCATGCACCGACCGCGCAAACGTGGACGGGCGACAAAGGAAAGGCAGATTGAAGATCACCGCCACCCAGTTGACCGGCATGAGCTGCCCGAGCAAGCATGTCCCCCAGAAACAAAGTTGCTAACAGCTCGTGGCCAATCAACGGACAGACCGGCCTGCCTTCTCGAGACAGACAGCACAGATGGTAGCAACAGGTAGGACATCACAACGCCGGATCAGCCATGGCGAAGGCGACGCCAAAGTTTTACAACGAGATTGAAGAGCACGAGATGGCCTCGCGATTGGTCTTCAGATCGATAGATAGCTCGCGGAGCCGATCAAAAAGGCTGGAATATGCTGTGCGCCGGAGACCGAAAAGGCGAACTGAACGCGGGAAAGGACGATTGTGTCGAAATGCTCGACATGGAAAATCCAAACAATGAGCGTCAGGCATGCATCGCTGGGCCAATGCTTCTATAGAGCATATACGCCGCAACGACAAAAATCAGTGTGGCAAATAGGCTGTTGAGTGTCCCCTTCGTTGCCGAAAGTCGCCTTGCGAGATAAGAGCCGCCAAAGCCACCGAAGATGCCGCCGATGATAAAAATTGCTGCGAGCGCCCAGTCGACATAGCCGGAAAACGCATAGTTTAGCGCGGTTGTCAGGCCGAAGGCAGTGACCGCGACAAGCGATGAGCCGATGGCGTAAAGGATTGGCATGTTCGTCGATGCAATAAGACCAAGCACGATCAAAAAGCCGCCACCAATGCCGAAAAAACCCGAGAAGATGCCTGTCAGGCCGCCGAAGCCGGCAACTTTGTGGACGTTCTCGCGCGAGCACTGGGCACCCGGGTTGCCTTGTGCGCCGCGCTTGCGAAACATGAGCACGCCGACGACCAGCATCAACAAGGCAAACAGGATCAGCAGTTTCTGGCCGTCGACCATCTTGCCGAACGTCGAGCCGACGAAAGCCCCGATGATACCCGTCACGCTGTAGATACCGGCGCAGCGCCATTTCACGTTGCCAAGACGGGCATGGCCGAGAAGGTTGGTGAAGGCGTTCGCGGCGACGGCAAAGGCACTCGTACCGATTGCCATATGTGCGCTCGGGACGCCAACAACGTAGACCATCAAGGGCACAGCCAGGATCGAGCCGCCACCGCCAAACAAGCCGAGCGTGAAGCCGACGAGCCCCCCGGAGATCGCGCCAAGACCGTATTGCAGCGGATCGAGCATCATGTTCATTGTCCAGGGTCCTCAGGCGGCTGCCTTCTTGAGGTCCGGACTGACAAGCCACTCGCGACCTTTCAGCATGCCGTGCCAGTAGATCGGCGGCAGCGCTTCGGATTTCAGATACCAGGCAAGGCTCGATGGCTTGGTGCCGTCGATAATCCAGGTTGGGAACGTCGGCAGCAGTTCGCCGCCGTAGCCAAATTCGGCGAGCACGATCTTGCCACGCTCGACCGTCAGTGGGCTCGATTCATACCCGTCGTAGGCGGCGGGCATCGCCTTGCCATCGAGGACGGCGAGGACATTTTCCGCAACGATCGGCGCCTGCTTGCGGGCAGCTGCCGCCGTTTTGGCATTCGATGTGCCAGCCGCGTCTCCAAGCGAAAACACATTCGGATAACGCTTGTGCTGCAGGCTTGCCTCGTCGACCTCGATCCAGCCGGCTTGGTTGGCGAGCGGACTGTCGCGGACAAAGTCGGGAGCGATCTGCGGTGGGCAGACATGGATCATGTCGAAACCGACCGTCTCTTCGGTGACAGTGCCGTCGGCAGCAGTGTTGGCAAGTCGAGCTTCCTTGCGCGTCACATCAACCGCAAGCAGCTTCGATGCGAAGTTCAGGTTGGCGCGATATTTTTTTACATACTCCATCAGCGCCGGCACATAGTCGTTCACACCGAACAGAACCGGTCCGGCATTGTGGAACTGGATCGAGATATCGTTGATCCGGCCCTGTCGAAACCAGTGATCGCCCGACAAATACATCGCTTTTTGCGGAGCTCCGGCGCATTTGATCGGCATGGGCGGTTGGGTGAAGAGGGCGCGACCGCCCTTGAGGTTCTGGACCAGGGACCGGGTATGAGGGGCAGTATCGTAGCGATAGTTGGAGGTCACGCCATTTCGGCCGAGCGTTTCTTCGAGGCCCTCTATGGCTGACCAATTCAGTTTGATCCCAGGAGCGGCAACCAGCATGCAGTAGCTGATGCGGCGACCGTCGGACAGAACAACGCGATCATGATCCGGTTCGAATGCGGCGACCGAAGCCTTTTCCCACTTGGCACAATCCGGAATGAGATCGCGCATTGGCCTGACTGTATCTTCGGGTTTGAAAATCCCGCCTCCGACCATGGTCCAGCCGGGCTGGTAGGCATGACGCTCAGAGGGATCGACGAGGACGATGCTTACACTTTCGACGCTTAGGAGGCTGGCCGCTGTCGCCATAGCTGCAGCACCAGCGCCGACGATCAGAACGTCACAGACCATCGAAGACTTTTGGTCTTTCGCGGTCAAATCCTCGGCATCAGACGTCGAACCTGAGTTTCGGCGGCTGCGATGGCAGCCTCGGAACCTAAAACGGTGCCCTCGACGCGAACAGTTTCAACGTCGGTCAGGCCGAGGTGGTTCGCGAAATCCCCGACCTCGTCGGCGAGAAGTGGACCCTGGACATCATCGCTATCCTCAGGGACCAGCCTGTTCGGTTTAGCGAATTGCGGCGGGAGATTAAGCGATACGAGAATGGCTGCGAGCACTTGGACAAAGATATCCGATAAGGTCATGCTCGCTTCTGTCGTCGGCACCTCCTTGGGCATACGCATTTGAAGGAACCCACGTACCCTTCGCAGACTATTGCCCCCTGGGCGTGCGGCCCATGGTCCGTTTGAACGCTTGCGCAAAAGCGCTTTGGGAGGCATAGCCAACAAGTTCGGCGACTTCTGGAACCCCACGTCCCCGAGCCAGTTCCCGCTGTGCCAGGATCATACGCCACCGCGTCAGGTAGTCGAGGGGTGGCCGGCCCACGCGCCGGGAGAAGCGCAACGTGAGTGCCGAGCGCGACATTCCAACTTCCCGCGCCAGGGCTTCAATGGTCCAACGACGCGCCACATCCTCGTGCATGAGCCTGATTACCTTGGCGAGACGTGGATCGGCCAGCGCCGAGATCCAGCCCAGCTTGTCTTCGGGATGGGTCGCGACATAAGCCCTGATGGCCTCGACAACGAGTATGTCGGCGAGCCTGGCAGCGACAAGGCTGCCGCCGAGCCTCTCGGCGTTTGCTTCATCCTTGAGTGCGGCGAGCGTCGAGGCAATGCTCCGGGCGCTCGGCGATCGAGGCTGTATTTTCAGGAACTTGGGGAGTGCGTCGAGAACGAACGATCCACAGCCGGCTGCGAACCCGCTGCCGCCGCCGATCATAACAGTGTCGCACTGTTTTCCGATCCGCACCGTGTTGTGGCCCGGAAACGCGTAAAGCTCCATGCCATCTGACGCATCAAGGCCAGGATCGCTCGTCACCGTGTAGGATGTATCGCTGAGAAGGATCACGTCTCCCTCGTTCAGCGCTTCAGGAGGCCGATCGGAAAGCACGAGCCAGCATTGGCCCTTGACGACCGCGACAAATTTCAGCCGCTCCCTTCCGTCGAAGCTTAGTGCCCACGCGCCGCCTGCTTCCAGGCTGGTTCCGCGGACACTGCTGGTGCCAAGAGCCGTTAGAACGTCTGAGAAGGTGTCATTCATGAGGTTTGGCCGATCTCGACAAAGAATGAGCCACCCAAGCATGGATGGTCCAGCTTTGCCACGGTATATTGTTAGCAACTTTAAAGGAGCATTCCATGACCATCGAAAATAAGGTCATCGTCATCAGCGGCGCTGGCCGGGGAATAGGGCGCGCGACAGCGCTGCACCTGGCGGCGCGTGGCGCTTGTATCGTTCTCGGCGCTCGCAGCGAGGTCGAGCTTGCCGACGTGGCGAACGCAATCGTTAGGGCAGGTGGCAAGGCCATATTTTGCGTGACCGATGTTACGAAGCGGTCTGACCTCGACATGCTGGTTGGCCGCGCCTGCCAAGCATTCGGTCGCTTGGACGTGATCGTCAACAATGCAGGCATTGGTCCGATTTCTCGTTTTGATGCGCTGCGTGTCGATGACTGGGACGCCATGATCGACGTCAACCTTCGCGGCACGCTCTATGGTATTGCAGCAGCACTTTCGGTTTTCGCGCGGCAGGGTGGAGGCCATGTGATCAACGTCCTGTCGACCGCCGGCCTCAAGATCGTCCCGACGATGGGGGTCTATGCCGCCACCAAGAACGCGCTTCGCACCGCTACCGAAGCCCTTCGTCAGGAAGCAGGTCCAAACCTGAGGGTGACCGAAGTGTCTCCGGGCTTCATCGACACCACCTTCACCGATTCATCGATTGCCGACGAAACCGTGAGGGCTAGGATCAATACGCAGAAAGAGCAGCTGGCAATCTCGCCGGACGCTATCGCACGCGCCATCGCCTTTGCGATCGAACAGCCCGGCGATGTCGAGGTTGGAAGCATCGTTGTTCGTCCGACAGCGCAGGACTGAAGTCGCGTCCGCGCGCCGTCGGATGTTGGTCCTGGTTTTTGCTCGCCACGACGCCGTGCAGCCAGTGAGGGTGTCGCCATTCCCGTGACCACGCGGCTTAAGTCGGCTTCATACCTCTGTTGCCCAAGCCAACCGAGGGTGCGTGTCAGATCTGTGCCATGCCGCCATCGACAGCTAGTTCTGCGCCTGTCGTAAAGCTGCTCTCGTCACTTGCAAGGAAGAGCGTTGCTGCCGCCACCTCTTCAGGCCGACCCATGCGACCAAGCGGGATCATGCTGGACAAGGCATCTCGAACCTCCTTCGAGGCGCTTGCCATCATTGCCGTATCGGTTGGTCCGGGGCTGACAACGTTGACGCGGATTCCTTTCGAAGCGAGCTCATTGGCCCATGTGCGGGTAAACGAACGAACTGCCGCCTTCGTCGCACCATAGACGCCGTATCCCTTCGTGCCGATATCGCCGGCGATCGAGCCTATCAGCACGATCGTTCCACCAGCCTTCATGAGGTCGAGCGCGCCCTGTGCCGCAAAGACGAGAGACCGCACATTCAGGCCAAATGTCCGATCGAAATGATCCTCCGAAATGTCTTCCAACGGCGCATATTCCGACAGGCCTGCATTGATCACGAGGACGTCGATCCGGCCATGTTCTGACCTGATCTGTTCTAGAACAAGCTGAAGATCGGCCTTCTCGCTGGCGTTTGCTTGAATGACCCGGATGCTGCCGGAGCCTCCTGTTTCCAGCAAACTCTCTCCACCTTTGCGGCTAGTTGCATAGACCTGCGCGCCTTCGCGGCCGAAGCGTTGAGAAATCGCTCCACCGATGCCACCGACTCCGCCAATCACGAGGGCGACCTTGTTTGCCAATCTGCTCATGTGAACTCCATCATCGTTGATGAAGCCTAGATATACGCTCTATACCTACCGTCAATTACGCACTAAAGGTAAAGCAGATATCGAGGAGTATACCTATGACTGCACCGGATGAAGGTCCTTTTCTCAAAGTAGACCCCTCCCGCCGGCCCAAAGCTGTGTCTACTGAGGCCTTGCTGGATGTGGAGAAAGCGCGTCCGGTGCTGGAGCAGATCGCCAACAAGTGGTCAGTGCTGATCCTGACGGTCCTGTGCTCCAGGCCATCCAGGTTCAACGAAATCATGCGGCGCCTCGACGGGATTACGCACAAGGCCCTTTCCGAAGCCTTGAAGCGGCTGGAACGCAATGGGCTCATTTACCGCGAAGTTCTGACGACAACGACACCGGTTGGCGTTGAATATACGATTACTCCGCTCGGCCGCTCACTCCAGCAACCGTTCGAGGCGCTTTATGCATGGTCGATGGCCTACGGTCCGGAGCTTGAGGCCGCCCGTCGGCAATACGATCGCGTTCGAGACTAATTCGCTGTCACGGGGCAGAGTTTTATCTCCAGCCTGACACTCTGACGATCTGCATGCCAAAATTCTTGCCTTGTAGGAGCATTCTCAAGACCGCGAACGAAGTCTTCTGCCCACTTGAAGCTGCCATCGCAATCCACGCTGCAAATGGATCGTTGTCGCCCCTGAGGGGCGACAACGGTTGGTCAGATCGCGTTCGCCAGCTTGTTGTCGATATACAGTTGCCGAAGCTTGAGCGTCTGCAGGCCCGGCTTGCCGTCTCCAACCGGTTGCCCATCGATCTTGGTGACCGGTAGAACGAAGTTGGTGGCCGAGGTGATGAAGGCTTCCGCAGCGTTTTTCGCTTCCTCGGGAGTAAATGCACGTTCTTCGACGCCGAGGCCGGCGTTGCGGGCGATGTCGAGAACGCTCAAGCGCGTGATGCCGTGCAAGATCGCGTTCGACAGGCCGCGCGTGATCAGCTTGCCGTCCTTGCTGATGATATGCGCCGTCGCGGCGCTCGCCTCGGTAACGAAACCGTCCTCCACCAGCCAGGCATCATCGGCGCCCATGGATGCTGCCTGCATCTTCGCCATCGAGGGGTAAAGCAGCTGAACCGTCTTGATGTCGCGCCGAGCCCAGCGCTGATCGGGAACCAGGGCGACGGAAATTCCGGTCCTTACCTTCGGATTGTCAAGTACAGACTTTGCTTGCGTGAACAGAACCAACGTCGGCGTCACATTTTCAGGAAAAGCGAAGTCGCGGTCGGCCGCGCCGCGGGAAATCTGTAAATAGATAAGCCCTTCTTGAAGACCGTTCTTCAGGACGATCTCGCGATGAACAGACAGAAGTTCCTCTTCCGTCAGCGGGCAGTCGATGCCGAGCTCGGCCATCGAGCGATGCAGGCGAGCTGAATGCCCGGCATATTCAAGCAGCTTACCATCGACAACGCCAGTAACCTCGTAGATCGCGTCGGCGAACAGGAAGCCGCGGTCGAAGACGGAGATTTTTGCGTCAGCTTCGGCGAGCCAGCTGCCGTTCAAATATACGGTACGGGTCAAGATCATTCCTCGTTCAGATTTCAGGCTTGGAAAAGGGGGCTATGTCGATTCCGGCGGCGATGAGTTTGTCACGCAACGCACGCGCCGTCACCGCAGCGCCCGGCGTGTCGCCGTGAATGCAGACGGTGGCCGCGTCGACGGCAAGGCTTGCGCCGCCGACCGTCGGGATTTTGTTGTTGCAGACCATCGAGAGCACCTGGTCGACGCTCTGCTCGACATTATGAATGACAGCGCCCTCCATCTGTCTAGGCGCCAGCATGCCATTGTCGAGATAGCGGCGATCGGCATAGACCTCGCACGCGACGCTGAGGCCGGCGCTATCCGCGGCGCGCATGGTCTGCGAGTAGGGGAGGGTGATGAAGACGAGGTTCGGATCGACCGCCCGGATGGCGCGCACGCAAACCGCAGCCAGTTCCGCATCCTCGGCCGCCATGTTTCCGAGCGAGCCGTGCGTCTTCACGTGGGTGATCGGCCAGCCGAGTGCTGTTGCCATGCCCTGGATCGCGGCGATCTGATAAACGATCTGTGCCTCGATATCTTCAGGCCGTTCGCCCGAAATTCTGCGTCGGCCGAAGCCATAGAGATCCATGAAGGAGGGATGGGCGCCGACGGCGACCCCATGCTTCTTTGCGCTCAGGATCGTGTCGCGCATGACAACGGGATCGCCGGCATGGAAACCGCAGGCGACGTTGGCCGTGGTGATGATCTCCATCATGGCCGCGTCGTCGCCGATCTTGTAGGCGCCGAAGCTCTCGCCCATGTCGCAGTTCAAATCTACGGATACCATGGTCGAACTCCTTGTTTGCGAGGGTGCTGCCGGTCGTTCTTCAATTGCCGGCGCATGTAGGATAATGCTTGACATACAGTTGGTGTACTGAAATGACAAGTGCATTGTCGATTGAGAATCTCGCTTGTCGAGACGTGTTTGATGGTGATGGTGGAAATATCTCTCGCTCTAAGTTTGCGCTCGGCACTCCCGCCTGAGCGGCATTCTACTGCGCCCAAAGCCCTCGTAAAGGTGAAGTCCCGGATATGGTGATGACCCAGTCGGTAAAGCACAAATATCCGCGCATCATCGCCTGTGGCGACAGCGCGCTCGTCGTCGAATTCTCCGACCAGATCGATGAAGAAACGAATCAGCGGGTGATTGCGCTTGCAGATATGCTGGCGACACAGCCAATCACAGGTATCGTCGAAACCGTTCCGACCTACCGCTCGCTTCTCGTCGCCTATGACCCAACCGTCATCCGCGCGAAGAACCTCTCGACTTCGCTCGAAGCACGGCTCGGCCAGCTGTCGGCGGCTAGCGCTACCGCGCGCCGGATCACCGTGCCCGTTCTCTATGGCCACGAGGTCGGGATCGATCTCGATGAATTGGCGGAAATGAAGCAGATGTCGCGCGAGGAATTGATCGCGTTGCATGTTTCTGCGGATTATCGCGTTTACATGATCGGCTTCGCGCCGGGCTTTTCCTATCTTGGCGGCCTGCCGCAGCCGTTGCACACGCCGCGCCTGGCCGTTCCGCGCCAGCGGATCGAGGCGAGCGCGATCGGCATCGGCGGCAGGCAGGCCAGCATCAATTCCGTTCCCGGCCCGAGCGGCTGGCGGTTCATCGGGCGCACGCCGCTCAAACTGTTCGATCCCTCTCGCGCCGAGCCATTCCTGTTGCGCGCCGGCGATCGCGTGCGGTTCCGCCATGTTGATGTCGATGAGGCCGAAAGCCTCGATGCCGCCATCAGCCGAGGCAAGGCGGTGGAGGAGTGGGAGACGCCATGACCGTGCTCCATATCAAACAGGCCGGCCCGATGCTGACGGTCCAGGATTTCGGCCGCGCCGGGCTTATGCACCTCGGTGTCTCCGGGGCCGGCGCGATGGATCGCGCATCGATGCTGATCGCCAACCGGCTGGTCGGCAACGCTGATGGCGACGCGGCGTTGGAATTCGCGCATGTCGGCGGGGCCTTCGTGGTTGAGAAGCCGGTGCGTTTCGTTGTGACCGGCGGCGCTGTCGACATCACGGTAGATGGTGAGGTCAGACACGGCTGGGAAAGCCACTGGCTGATGCCGGGCGAGGTCCTGAAGATCGGTGCATTGCGACAGGCGGTGTGGGGTTACCTTGCGATCTCGGGCGGCATAGAGACGCCGATGGTTCTGGAGGCGCGCTCGACGCATCTTCGCTCCGGTCTCGGTGGCATCAAGGGTCGGCGGCTTGCGATCGGCGACCATCTGCCGCTCGGCGAGACGAAACCGGCGCCGCTGCTGGCGCTGCGTAAACCGTTCTCCCGCTCCGGTGGGCCGGTGCGGGTCGTTCCGGGGCCGCAGGCGGATCATTTCGACGCGAAGGCCTGGAAGAATTTTCTGCAGCAACCCTTCGGCGTCACGCCAACTCGAGACCGCATGGCGCAGGTTCTCGACGGGCCGGCGATCCATGCCTTTACAGGGCACGATATTGTTTCCGATGGCACAGTGGCAGGCTCGATCCAGGTGCCTTCATCCGGCCGGCCGATCGTGCTGATGGCGGAGCGCCAGACGACGGGCGGCTACCCCAAGATCGCGACGGTTGCCTCGGTCGACCTGCCACGGTTGGCGCAGACCGCGACGGGCAGCACCATTCGCTTCAAATCCATATCCCAGGATGAGGCTGAAGATCTGCTGATTGCGCGCAACGAGGCGCTCGCGGATATCCTTGCATCTCTCGAAGAAAAACCAGAGGCCGCGACAAAGGCGGAGGAACAACAATCATGAGCCAACCGCTTGCCAAGCAGGCCTATGCGAAAATCATCGAGATGATCCTCGCCGGTGGCCTCAAGCCCGGCGACGTCCTGCAGGAGGCGAAGCTCGGCGAGGAGCTTGCCATGTCGCGTACCCCGGTGCGCGAGGCGATCAAGCGCATCGAGGCAGAGGGCCTTGCCATCCAGGAAGGGCGCTTTCTCAAGGTTCGTACGCTGACGCCGGGCGAGGTGAACGAGATCTTCTTTCTGAGAAGCGTCATCGAAGGCTATTGCGCTCGCCATGCGACGGCGGTCGCACCATCAGTTCTCGACAGTCTCGAACGGCGCGTGGCTGCTCTGATGACGGAAGGGCCGGGCGAAGAGGACGAACAGCGCCGGGTCGACGACGATTTCCACCTGACGCTGGCCAGCTCCACGTCCAACCAGATGATGGTGCGGACGATCAGCGACCTCAGGCGCCGGACCTGCATGTTCGACCACAGCCTTGTACCCGCACGCTATCTGAAGGGCTGCGAGGAGCATCTCGAAATCATCGCGGCGCTGCGCGCAAAGGATGGCGAGCAGGCTGGAAAGCTGATGAGCCAGCATGTCCTCAACGCCCGCGACGCGATTGTCGGGCGGCTGGAAACCAACGAGCGGAAAGCAACGCGATGAAGTGCCTGATCGTTCAGCCCATTCACAAGGATGGCCTTGATCTTCTGCAGCAGGCCGGCGTGGAACCCGTGCTGTGCCCATCGCCGGACGCTGAGACCGTATCGACAATGATCATGGGCTGCGACGCCGCCATCACCCGCGATGCGGGCCTCTCGGCTGCGCCCATCCTCGCAAGCGATCGCCTGAAGGTCGTTGTCGTTCACGGCGCGGGCCACGATGCCGTCGACAAGCGCGCGGCGCATCAAAAGGGCGTGCTGGTGTGCAACACACCCGGCGCGAACGCGCAATCGGTTTCGGAACTCGCCTTGGGGCTCACGCTCGCCGCGGCCCGGCTTGTTCCGGCCGCGGATCGTGCGGTGCGCTCCGGCGAGCGCGGCTTTCGCGAAGCCCATACGTTTCATGAATTGTCCGCCAAGACGGCGCTTGTCGTCGGGTGGGGCGCGACCGGCGCCGGCTTGGGGCGGATGCTTTATGCAGCGCTCGGCATGCGGGTTCTCGTCTTTTCGCCGCGAAGCACAGACATCGGCTCGTTCCAGCGGGTGAGCACGCTCGCCGAAGGTCTGGCGCAGGCCGATGTCGTCTCGCTCCACACACCCATGCGCGACGAAACCCGGGGCATGATCGGCGCCAGCGCTTTTTCGGCCATGAAACCGGGTGCCATTCTCGTCAACACTGCGCGTGCCGGTTTGATCGACGAGACGGCACTTTGCGACGCGCTCGCGAACGGCGTCGTTGCCGCTGCCGCACTGGATGTCTATTCGCCGCAAGCGCCGAGCGGTCCGCTGGGCGCCACCGAGCGCGTCATCTTCACCCCGCATCTTGGCGGCACGACGCCCGAGGCGCTGCAGCGCGTCGCTGTTGGTGCTGCCCGCAATGCGCTTTTGGCGCTTTCCGGCGAGAAGCCGGCCACAACCATTGATTTCCTACCGGAGGTAGCCTTATGAGCGCAATCATCAGGGACACGATCGATCGCCTGCTTGATCGCATCAACGCCATTTCCGATCCCGGTCCGGGCTTCACCCGCCCATCCTACAGCCCCCTCGAAAGCCGCGCGTATGATGTGGTAGCCGAGGAGGTCGAGCGGCTGGGCATGGCGGTATCGCGGGATGCGGCCCTCAATCTCTTCGCGCGCCTACCAGGCCGCGATCGCAATGCACCCCCGATCTATATCGGCTCGCACGTCGATACTGTTGCAATGGGCGGCGCTTATGACGGCGCGGCCGGTGTCGCTGGCGCCGTTGCGCTTGCGGCGGCCTTCGTGGACAGCGGGCAGGTGCCGCCGGTCGATCTTGTCGTTACCGTGACGCGCGCAGAGGAAAGCGTGTGGTTCCCCGTCTCCTATGCCGGCTCGCGGGCCGCCCTCGGACGCCTGACCGCGCCTGAGCTGCAGGCGAAACGGGCCGATAACGGCCGCACCCTCAGCGACCATATCCGCGCGGAAGGCGGTGATCCCGATGCCATATTGAGCGGTCCGGGCCTTTCGCCCGCACGCTTCATCGAACTGCATATCGAGCAGGGGCCGGTGCTTGACGACGCGAAGGAAGCCTTCGGCATCGTCGATGGGGTGCGCGGCGGATTGCGCTATCGTGAGGCGCGCATCGGCGGCACCTGGGCGCATTCCGGCGGCGCGGCGCGTGCGGCACGCTCGGACGCGGTCTTCGCGCTCGCCGATCTGATTGTCGCAATGGACAAGCACTGGGGTAACATCCTCGAAGGCGGCGACGATCTCGCCGTGACCTTCGGTCGGGTCGATGCGGCGAGTTCTGAACACGCCTTCGCGAAGGTGCCGGGCCGGGTCGATTTCTGCGTCGATCTGCGCAGCGACGATGTCGCGGTTCTCGAACGCGCCGATGCGCTGCTGCAGGCCGAGGCGGCATCCATCGCCGCGTCGCGCGGCGTGCGCTTCGACTTCGGGCAACAGTCGCGCAGCCAGCCGACGCGGCTGTCGGCTGGTCTCGGCAACATGATTGCCGATGCGGCGAAACGGCTCGGCCACTCCCCGCGCCGGATGCTGTCGGGAGGCGGCCATGATGCGGCGGCTTTCGCGCAGGCGGGCTGGGACTCCGTCATGGTGTTCCTGCGCAACTGGAACGGCAGCCACAATCCCGATGAAGCCATGGACAATGCGGATTTGGCTGCCGCGGTCGAAACCTTGTACGCCGCGATTGCCGGCGAGACGGGCGGTTCACGATGAGTGGAAAGGAAAACCTGACACAACAGGTCTATCGCGATCTGAAGCAGCGCATCCTCGAGGGGCAGTTCTCCTCCGGCGATATGCTGACCGAACGTTCGCTCGCGCAGGACTCGGGCATATCACGCACGCCGCTGCGCGCGGCGATCTCGCGCTTGGAGAAAGAGGACGTAATCTCAAGGCTGCCGAACGGCGCGCTCATGGTGCGCCAAGTGACCGTCGAGCAGTTGCTCGAGATCGTCCAGCTCAGACGCTTGCTTGAAGGAGCCGCGGCCGAGACGGCAGCGACCCGGCCCCTCACGTCCGATCTCATCCGCTCGCGCGAACTCATGCGTGCCTACGCCAGTGGTGGCGACATCGCTTTCGATCACTTCTGGCTCGACGACGATGCATTTCACAACGCCGTTGCCTATGCAGCCGACCTTCCCTTGCTCGCGGCCATGCTGACCGAGATGCGCGGCGTTGCGCGCCGCTGCACCATTACTCGCACCCACGACCGTTTCGACCAGCAGGCGCTTGAACACATCGCGGTCATCGACGCTATCGAAGTCGGGGACAGCGCGGCGGCGCGAATGGCGATGGAGACCCATTTCGACAGCGTGCGTGCCCGCTTCCTCGGCTGGCTAGCGCGGAGTTAGATATTGAACATGCAATCCAAGATACTGAATGAAAGCATCGATACGCTCCGCGCAAGCGAGGCAGCGTTTTCGCGCGACGAGTTCTCGCGGCGCCAGGCACGTGCGGTGTCGGCGCTTGCCGCCAGCGGCCATGAGGCGCTTGTCGTCACGGGGCCGGAGACGATCTACTGGCTGACCGGGCGCCAGACCGCCGGATATTTCGCGTTTCAGGCCTTGATCCTGACGGCATCGGGGGACTTGACGCTGCTTGTTCGGCAGTTGGAGTTCTACGGCACGGTGGCCAACACCTGGCTCTCCGATATCGTCGTCTACCAAGATGGCGAGAGCCCGGTCTCGACGCTTATGGCGCTGTTGCGGGACCGAAAAATCGCGCGGCCGGCGATCGAGCTCGGTGGCTGGTTCCTTCCCCCACGAGTGGCCGAGGAGATCTCCAGGGAGCTCGGGCAAGAGCGTCTTGCCGATGGCTCGGATATCCTGCCGCCGCTGCGCATGGTCAAATCGGCCGATGAGCTCGCCGCCATCCGCGCTGCCGCGGGCTATGCCGAGGCGGGCATGATCGCGGCCATCGACGCCTGCGGGGACGGGGCCAGCGAAAACGACATCGCGGCGGCCATGCTGCAGGCGGCGACACAGGCCGGTTCCGAGGCCATGGCGATGGAGCCGCTCGTCTCATCGGGACCGCGTAGCGGCCTGCCGCACATGACTTGGCGCCGGCGCCTGTTGGAGGCGGGCGATCCGGTGTTCCTCGAACTCGCGGGCAGCCATGCTCGTTATCATTCCGCGCTCATGCGCAGCGTCTGGATCGGCGGCCCGCCCGATGCCGCACAGCGTATGATGGATTGCTCGCTACGCGCCCTCGACGGCGCGCTTGCGGCGATCCAGCCGGGTGCGTCGTGTTCGGCGCCACATGAAGCCGCACAGCGCATCATCGACGAGGCCGGCTACACCGCCGCGTTTCGCAAGCGTATCGGCTACTCGATGGGCGTCGCCTTCGCGCCCGATTGGGGCGAAGGGGGAATCCTCAGCCTGTTTACCGGCGTCTCGCGCCTGATCGAGCCGGGCATGGTGTTCCACCTGCCGGCGACGCTGCGCAGCTACGGCCACTGGACGGTCGGTGCGTCGGAGACGGTGATCGTTACCGAACACGGGGCCGAGCCGCTGTCGAGCCTACCCAGAACCCTCACCATTCGCTGATCAAGACCATTTCGCCATCACAAAGGAGACCACCGTGCGCTCACTCTTCCATCTCGCCTACCATGTCACCGATCTCGACGCGGCAAGACGCTTCTACGGCGACGTCCTCGGCTGCGCCGAAGGCCGCTCGACCGATACCTGGGTCGATTTCGACTTCTTCGGTCACCAGATCTCGCTGCACCTCGGCAAGCCGTTCGAAGTCACGCGTACCGGCAAGGTTGGCGATCATATGGTGATGATGCCTCATCTCGGCGTCGTGCTGCCCCTTGAAGATTGGTTCGCTCTCGCCGAACGCCTGCAAAAGGGCGGTATCGCCTTCGATATTCCGCCGGTCGTCCGCTTCGAGGGTGAGCCGGGCGAGCAGCGGACCATGTTCTTCTTCGACCCGAGCGGCAACCCGATCGAGGTCAAGGGCTTCAAGGATTTCGACAGCGTCTTCGCGCACTAAAAAGAAAAGGACCGGGCGATTATCTCGCCCGGTCCTTTGTTATCGCGGTTACCGCCGCCTGACCTAGAAGACGCTCGGCGACTTCGTCAGCAGCTCGTTGCCATCCTTGCCGATGATGATGATGTCCTCGAAGAAGGCAGCACCAACGCCGTCGAGCGACAAGAACGCCTCGACGCCGAAGACCATGTCCTCTTCCACGACGTCCTCTGGCATCGACATGGTCGTCGAGATGCGCGGCAGCTCGAAGCCGAGACCAATGCCGTGGCCGAAAAAGGGGAAGTTCTTCATGATCGAAGAGATCGAGCCGCCGAACGCGGCCGTCATGCGATCGCCTTCCGCCGCAACATCGAGCAATTTTGTCCCCGGCCTCATCATATCCGACAGGCGATGCACGATATCGCCGGCGGCTTCGATCAGCCGCAGTTGTTCGCTGTTAGCCTTGCCACGCACCGCTGTCCGGCCCGGATCGAGGTAATATCCCTGAAACAGGGGACCATGCAGCGTGCCGGTGACGAGATCGCCGACAGCAGGCACATCGGCGCTGTAGCCTGTCAACGGGAAGCGCTGGTCGAAGCCCAGCGTGTCGCCATGGTTGGTGCCGATCATCTGGATCCGGCCACCGCGGCGCACGACCTCACGCGCCGCCTCGCCGGCCGCTTCGCGCTCCGACATGCCGCTGATCAGGCTTTCCATCAGGATTGTCATTCCCGCCGTCGCCGTCTCTCCCGCGACACGATAACAGTCGAGTTCGCGTTTGCTCTTGATGCGCCGGACCGATCTGACGAGATCGTCGGCCGCGACCCATTCGATCTCGGGCGCGATCGCTTCCAGCTGCCGGTAATATTTCACCGGGATCAGGTTGGTGCCGACGAGCGCGACCGGACCCGTAACTCCGCGTTCGACGAGCGAGCGGGCAACGCTTTCAAATGGATGGTTGCTGCTCAGCACGTCATCGATCGAAACCAGATCGCGACGCACTTCCGGCTCATCGATATGCAGCTGCGGCGCCCGCCCTTCCTGGAGGATGACGCCCGCGAAGGAGCGTGCTGTCCAGATCAGCGAGTCCATGCCGCTGCTGATTGCATAGTGGTTGGAGAGGTAGAGGATGTCGCCGCAATTGTCGGTCGTTCCGCCGCCGCGCCCGAAGACGACAGTCGTGGCGAAGCCGCGCAGTTTCATCTCGTTTTGAACGCGAGCCCAGCGGGCCTCGTATTCGTCCAGCGGAAAATAGCGCTCCATCATGTCACTCCGTATGCACTCATTTGTTAAGGCCTTGATTTTCGGTACACCACGAGTATCCGAACGTCAATCGAGCCTGTTGCCCTTCTGCTGATTAATGCGCCAACCGGTCTAATATGCTTACGCGATAAGCATTTCGTGTCTAAATTATATACAAGAAGGCGATTATAAAGGCTATAATTTATTGAAATTGCTACTTGAACTCCACTGGTATACTGAATAGGGTTGCCAGGACTTGATCGATCGGACCATCCCAGCACCGATCGCATCGAAGAAAGACGAGTTTGAAATGAGCCTAGACGCAGACATCGTGCCCGCCTCCAGAGGGCGCTCCTTCAGGATGAAGGCGGGGCAATTCGCCCTCGTGACGAACACCCACGGCAACCAGGTCGTCGATGCCTGGGCACTTGCCGACAGTGATCACTTCGAGACGTCTTCGCTCGATCACACGCGTTCAATGAACAGCAATATCTTCTTCACCGAGGGTATGGCGCTGATGAGCTCCCGCCGCCGCCCGATGCTGACGATGGTCGCAGATAGCGCCAAGGTGAGGCACGACACATTGCTCTGCCCCTGCAATCGCGAGCTCTATCAGCAACTCGGATGCCAGGAATATCACCGCAGCTGCACCGACAATTTCCACGAGGCGCTGTCTGACGTGGGTATCGAAATGCCCTTCACGCCAGCCTCGCTGAACCTCTTCATGAATGTGCCGGTTACTTCCGATGGCACCGTCGATCGCGTCCCGCCGGATACCGCTGCCGGCGACTACGTCGTCATGCGCGCCGAGATGGATCTGATCTTCGTTCTCTCCGCCTGTCCGCAAGACATCACGCCGATCAACGGCGCCGCGCGCACCCCGCGCGACGTGGCGGTGAACATTCTCGATGCCTATCCGTCGGAGGTGCCAGCATGAGCGAACCGCTTCTAAAACTGCGCGAAATCCGCAAGAGCTTCGGCGACAATGAAGTGCTGAAAGGCGTTTCACTGGACGTCAAGGCAGGCGAGGTGGTTTCCATCATCGGCGCCAGCGGCTCGGGCAAAAGCACCTTCCTGCGCTCGATCAACGCGCTCGAAATGCCGCAATCGGGTTTCATGGAGTTCGAGGGCCTGTCTTTCGATTTCCGTCCGGCCTCGCGCTTCTTCCCCACGCCGTCGCAGCTGCAGTCCTTGCGGGCGCGCGTCGGCATGGTGTTCCAGAGCTACAATCTCTGGCCGCACATGACGGTGCTCGAAAACGTCACGCATGCGCCGATCCGTCTCTTGAAGCTGCCGCGTGCGCAGGCAATCGAGGAGGCGGAGGCACTTCTGTCGCGCATCGGCCTGTTCGAAAAGCGCCATAGCTATCCGTCGCGCCTGTCGGGCGGCCAACAGCAGCGCGTGGCGATCGCCCGTGCGCTTGCCATGAAGCCGCGCCTGATGCTGTTCGACGAGGTCACCTCGGCGCTCGATCCCGAGCTCGTCCACGAAGTTCTGGTTTTGATGGCATCTCTGGCGTCCGAGGGCATGACCATGCTGCTCGTTACCCACGAGATCGCCTTCGCGCGCGACGTCTCTTCGCGCGTCCTGTTTTTCGACAAGGGCGTGATCGCCGAAGAGGGGCCGCCGGATATTCTGAGGCATCCCGAAAGCGACCGCCTGAAGCAGTTCCTTCATCGCATCCTGCATGACGACGTTGGTCATTCCTTCTCGAACGATCAAGGTCAGGGAGCGCAGGCGTAATGAGCGGTTTTATCGAAGAAGTTCAGCTTTATGGTCCAGGCTTTCTTGAAGCCGCATGGACGGTATTCGGCCTGACGATCCTGACGATCGTCGTCAGCTGGGCATGCGGCCTTCTGGCAGCGCTGGCGCAGCGTTCCAAATGGAAATCCGCGCGCGTGGCGGCGGGCTTCTATATCTGGTTCATTCGCGGCACGCCGACGCTGATCCAGGTCTTCATCATCTATTTCGGCCTGCCGCAGATAGGCATCCGGCTTTCGCCGTTTACCGCCGGTGTCATCGCGCTCGGTATCAACAGCGGCGCCTATGTTGCCGAAATCATCCGCGGTGGCCTGAACGCCATCCCGCGCGGCCAGAATGAATCGGCCCTGGCGCTTGGCTTCAGCCCGAGCGAGACGATGCGCACGATCATCCTGCCGCAGGTCTTCCGCATCGTTCTGCCCGCCGTCACCAACGAGGCGATTTCGACGCTGAAGAACACCTCGCTTCTCTCGACCATCACCGTCGTCGAGCTGACGCTTTACGCACAGACGTTGATCGCGGCGACCTTCCGTCCCTTCGAATTCTACATCGCCGTGGCGGTCATCTATCTCGTCCTGACCACGATCCTCACATTCGTCGCCTCCTGGCTTGAGCGACGCTACGCGAACCTGGGTTGAGGTGAGCCATGAGTGTCCTTCCGATCGACTCGCTTGAAACACCACGGTTCTGCGGCGTTCCGACCTTCATGCGCCTGCCGCAGGCGACGACGCTGAGCGGGCTGGATGCGGCCGTGATCGGGCTCCCCTCCGATTCCGGCGGTCCGTATCGCACCGGCGCGCGCTTCGCACCGAACGCGGTGCGCGCCATGTCGGTGATGCTGCGTCCGATCAACCCGTATCGCGGCAACATCAACGTCTTCGAAGAGCTTGTTGTCGCGGATGTCGGCGATGCCAACGTCGTGCCGGGATACGAGATCGAATCCCTGGAGCGCATCGAGGAGTCGGTCGCGGCTCTGGTCAATGCCGGCATCGTCCCCTTCGCGATCGGCGGCGATCACTCGATCACGCTTGCCGAGATCCGGGCGCTCGCCAAGGTTCATGGCCCGATCGCGCTTGTTCATTTCGATTCCCACACGGACACCTGGGACAAGTATTTCGCCGGCAAGAAATACAGCGCGGGAACGCCGTTTCGTCGTGGCGCCGAGGAAGCGATCATCGATCCCGCGCACTCGATCCAGATCGGCATGCGCGGCTCGCTGTTCCAGAGGGACGATATCAGCCAATCGATCGATCTCGGCTACGAGGTGCTGACGACTGACGATGCACTCGATCTCGGTCTTCGTGGTCTAGCACAGCGGATCGCCGATCGCGTCGGTGGGCGCCCGACCTTCATATCCTTCGACATGGATTTCATCGATCCGTCCGCAGCACCCGCGGTCCAGACCCCCGAGGCGGGTGGACCGACGGCGCGCGAGACGCTTCAAATCCTGCGCGCCCTTAACGACCTCAACCTCGTCGGCTGCGACGTGGTTGAGGCCAATCCGCTTTACGACGGGCCAGGACAGATCACCGCCTTGATGGCCGCCACCGTGACGGCGGAGCTGATGGCTTTGCTTGCTTCCCAACGCGCCAAGGCGAAGGGCTGACGAAAACCGGCGGCGCGACGCCGAGTGAATGCACCGAAACAACATAAAAGGGAACTGACCATGAAATTGAAGTCTCTGATCATCACCGCCGCCGCACTTGCGGGCATGGCCGTGAGCTCCATCGCCCACGCTGCCGACCTTGAACTCCTGCAGCCTGGCAAGCTGATGGTCGCCACCGAAGGCACCTACGCGCCGTTCAGCATGCGCGCACCTGACGGCAAGCTCGATGGCCTCGAAATCCGCGTCATGACGGAAGTCGCAAAGCGCCTCAACCTCGAATACACGCCCGTCCTGATCAAATGGGATTCGCTGCTCGTCGGCCTTCAGGCGGACCAGTACGATGTCATCAGCGCCGCCATGGACATCACCGAGGCCCGTCAGCAGCAGGTCACCTTCTCGAACGGATGGCTGGAATCCGGTGGCCGTATCGTCGTGCCCAATGGTTCCGCAATCAAGAGTGCTGCCGATCTCAAAGGCAAGACGGTCGGTGCCCTTGTCGCCTCGAGCTGGACGAAGATCGCCGAAGAGAAGGGCGCGACCGCCAAGGGCTACAAGGCCGAATCCGATGCCATGCAGGACCTCGTCAACGGCAATGTCGACGCTATCATCACCGATGCGATCGCCGCTGCATACGCCATCAAGTCCGCGAAAATGCCGCTGACCATGACCGACGATTATGTCAGCCATGTCCAGAAGGGCTTCGCCTTCAAGAAGGGCAAGCCGCATCTGGTCGAGGCAGTCAATAAGGCACTGGCCGACATGGTTGCCGACGGCACCTACGCCAAGCTGACCACCGATCTGGTCGGATTTGATCCGACACCCAAGGACCCGATCAAGACCATTCAGTAATGATCGCCTGGCCGGGCACAAAAAGTGCCCGGCCTTCCTTCTTAGTATCGCCCGGCGTCCACAACGGGCAACCCATGCAGAGCATATCGATGTCGTCTCGCGTCGCGCTTATCACGCGCTTATCCAAAGCAGCCGAAGACAACTGGCTCACAGTCCTCAGTGCGGCTATGCCACGTGAAACCATCCGTCCCATTCATGCGCTGTCGACCGAAGAGCTTGACCGCGTCGATATCGCGATCGTCGCCAATCCCGATCCTGTCGATCTCGGGCGGCTGCCGAACCTGAAATGGGTTCATAGCCTTTGGGCGGGCGTCGAGCGGCTGGTTCTGGAACTCAAAGGTTTCTCGCATCCGATCGTGCGCCTCATCGACCCGGATCTTGCGCGAACCATGGCCGAGGCTGTGCTCGCCTGGACGCTTTATCTCTCCCGCGACATGCCGGCCTATGGCCTGCAGCAACGCCAAGGTCTTTGGCAGCAACTCCCCTACCGATCGGCACCCGACACCCGGGTCGGCCTATTGGGACTGGGGGCTCTTGGTCGCGCCGCCGCCCAGCAGTTGCAGCTAGCGGGTTTTGCGGTCAGTGGCTGGAGCCGGACCGAGAAGAAGGTCGAGGGTGTGACGACCTACTTCGGCCCGGGGGGCTTGGAAGCCATGCTAAAGGCATCCGACATCGTGGTTTGCTTGTTGCCGCTGACGGCCGAAACGACCGCTCTCCTCGGCACGCGCGAGTTTGAGCTGCTGCCCGCGAATGCTGGCTTCATTAATTTTGGGCGTGGCCGCATTATTAAAACGCTTGATCTCGTTGCCGCACTCGACACCGGCGCCTTGAAGCACGCAGTGCTTGACGTCTTCGAGAACGAACCCCTCGATGGGAAGAGCTCTCTATGGGGGCACCGCGGGGTGACCGTACTGCCACACATTTCGGCTCCCACCAATCCGTCAACTGCCGCGCAGATTGTCGCTGACAGGATTGTTCAGTACCGCGCAGATGGTCTTCTGCCCGATGGGATCGATTTCAATCGCGGCTATTAGTCTTCGATCGATATCCTTTGCAAGGTCGAACACGCCGTTGCGACGAATTCCCGACTGCTTGACCCGTTGATTGCAGTGGATGTTTTATGGAGGCGTCGGCAGGCCATTCGGCCGAATCCTAGTCCATCCGCAGTGCACCGCGCGGTGGAGCGTATAAGAAGCGCCCGGCCGGTTATCAGCCAGGCGCTTCCTGTCAGGTGCCGGCCTTCATGGCGGCTATCAGTTGTTCGAAGCTGCGGACGCCCCTGTTATAATTGCGGGCAACTGCACTCATGAGTTCCGCGACCGCCGCCGGGTCCTTGGCTGTTCCGCGTTCACGTGCGATCGTCTTAACGACATCGACGCAGATGCGCAGATCTTCCTTTGAAAGATTGTTTGCCATCTGATCCTTAGCCTGGAATGCCCGCCAATTTTTGGCGGGCAATCCTGCTTAATAGTCCATTCCGGCACCGGTCGGCAGAGCCGGTGCGGCGTCCTTCTTCGGCTTTTCGGCGATCATCGCTTCCGTGGTCACAAGGAGACCAGCGACGGATGCGGCATCCTGAAGCGCGGTCCGCACGACCTTGGCGGGGTCGATGACGCCTTGAGCATAAAGATCACCGTATTCGCCCGTCTGGGCATTCCAGCCGAAAGAGAAGTCGGTTTTCTCCCGCAACTTGCCCACGATAACCGAGCCTTCCGCACCGGCATTTTCTGCGATCTGCCGCACGGGTGCCTCGATGGCACGCCGGACGATGTCGATGCCGACCTTTTGATCCTGGTTGGGCGTGGCGAGATTGTCGAGAGACTTGACCGCGCGAAGCAGAGCAACACCACCGCCGGGCAGTATGCCTTCCTCGACGGCCGCGCGAGTTGCATGAAGCGCGTCGTCGACGCGGTCCTTCTTCTCCTTGACCTCGATTTCCGTCGAACCGCCAACCCGGATGACCGCGACGCCGCCGGCGAGCTTGGCAAGCCGTTCTTGCAGTTTTTCGCGGTCGTAGTCGGAGGTCGTTTCCTCAATCTGAGCACGGATCTGCGCGACGCGGCCGTCGATCTCGGCCTTCGAGCCGATGCCATCGATGATGGTCGTGTTCTCCTTCTCGATGGCCACCTTCTTTGCCCGGCCGAGCATGTTCAGTGTCACGCTCTCGAGCTTGATACCGAGATCCTCGGAGATAACAGTGCCACCCGTAAGGATAGCGATGTCTTCCAGCATGGCCTTACGGCGGTCACCGAAGCCCGGAGCCTTGACGGCGGCAATCTTCAGACCGCCGCGCAGCTTATTGACCACGAGGGTGGCCAGCGCTTCGCCTTCGACGTCTTCGGCGATGATTAGGAGCGGTTTGCCGGACTGAACGACCGCTTCCAGAACCGGAAGCATGGCCTGCAGGTTCGAAAGCTTCTTTTCGTGGATAAGGATATAGGGGTCTTCCAGTTCGACCCGCATTTTATCTTGGTTGGTGACGAAGTAAGGGCTGAGGTAACCTCGATCAAACTGCATGCCCTCGACAACTTCGAGCTCGGTTTCTGCGGTCTTGGCTTCCTCGACTGTGATGACACCTTCGTTGCCGACCTTCTCCATGGCTTCGGCGAGGTACTTACCAATTTCCTCATCACCATTGGCCGAGATCGTGCCCACCTGGGCGATTTCCGAATTGCTGGTAATCTTACGGGCGTTGGTCTTCAGCTCCTTGACGATAGCGTCCACGGCGATATCGATGCCACGCTTCAGGTCCATCGGGTTCATGCCTGAGGCAACCGCTTTGGCACCCTCCTTGACGATTGCCTGGGCTAGAACGGTCGCCGTCGTGGTGCCGTCGCCGGCAAGATCGTTGGTCTTCGACGCCACTTCGCGCAGCATCTGGGCACCCATGTTTTCGAACTTGTCCTCGAGTTCGATTTCCTTGGCTACCGATACACCGTCCTTGGTGATGCGCGGCGCGCCGAAGGACTTGTCGACCACCACGTTGCGGCCCTTCGGACCAAGCGTTACCTTCACAGCGTTGGCGAGAACGTCGACCCCGCGCAGCATGCGTTCACGGGCGTCAGTGTGGAATTTGACTTCTTTTGCAGCCATTTATCTAACTCCTCTATAGGCAGCTATTTGACTGATGGTTGGGTAGGACGGATTAGGCCGCTTTTTTCTGCTCGGCCTGGGCTTCGATGATACCCAATACGTCGCTTTCCTTCATGATCAGCAAGTCTTCACCGTTGATCTTGATCTCGGTGCCGGACCATTTGCCGAACAAGATGCGGTCGCCGGGCTTGACGTCGAGCGCCTGGATCTGGCCTGCCTCGTTACGAGCGCCAGTGCCAACTGCGACGACCTCGCCCTCGGACGGCTTTTCCTTGGCAGTATCGGGAATGATGATGCCGCCCTTGGTTTTCTCCTGGGATTCAACCCGGCGGACAAGAATGCGGTCATGAAGCGGTCGGAACGACATGTTTTCCTCCGTTGAGCAAAAATGATGACGTTGAATGCCCTGGCCGGACCGGATGACCAGTCCGGGCAGGTGCGAACCTCATCGAGCGTTCGCGCGAAAAATTTATTTTCGGGATTTTCCAATTTCAAGAGGGGCGCTGCGAAAAATTAGCACTCAGCTATGATTGCTGCTAACATGCTGAAAAAGCGCAGAAAATCGACGCGGGGTTCCTCGATTCTGTTGATCGGGGCAACGTTTTGGATCACCATCATCGCGTTACGAAACGGAGATGAAGCATGCAATTCTCAACGGACCTCGAACGCCAACTGAACGGCTACGGCTTGACCACCGCCCATATTCTCTATCGCATTCCGGACTTTGGATCCGTCCTGCAGACCTACGTCTGGCAGGACTACGATCTCGCCCCGGATTTTCCTCAGATGCACAAGTTTCTGGACTTTTGGAAAGCCACCCTCGATGGTCCTCTTCACTCGGTTCGCTATAGCCACCAGCACTTGATCGGGCCGAACCAATGGCGCCGTGTCGATGGCGAATTCAAGATGCACTAACTCTTGAAACTGAGATTTCCACCTCCTCACTATCCCTACCGATCGGCCTTGACCAGGGGCGATCGCCTTCAACGTCTGTGAGGAATGGAAGAACGAGAAGCGGAGTGTCTAAAATCATTTGGATGCCAAGATCGCCCGCAGGGAAGAGGTCATGGTCGATGTGATGCTGTGATTGCAAAGCGCCGCAGGCCGGCTCTCGTCTGGGGTGGGGCCGGGTCTCGACGATGTCTGCGACTATGCGGAAGTGATCCAATTAAATGTCGAGGAACTGGAAGGCGAAAGACCCCAAATGCTGAGCGGGTATTTAGCGAGGATGCCGCTTACCGACATTGCGTTGTCAGCCGATAGGTGCATTGACGATACCAAACTTGCGGTCGGCAAAAAATTTTTGAAGCGGATCTTGAAAGGGATAGCCGTTCAAACCAGATCGTTTGGCGCCAGCCGCTGAGACAGGGTTGGTTTCGCCGGGAGCGCCGCTTTTGGCATTCCCGTATCCATGTTGCTTCAAGGAGGATATGGCTATGGCAACATCTTACGATTATGCACCACTTTTCCGCTCGAGCGTTGGCTTCGACCGGATCTTCAACCTACTTGAAAATGCCCAGCGCGCACGCTCGATCAGCGACTGGCCACCCTATGATATCGTCAAGAGCGGTGACGACAG
Organism: Rhizobium sp. NPDC090275; assembly: GCF_044772225.1. Taxonomy (NCBI): domain Bacteria; kingdom Pseudomonadati; phylum Pseudomonadota; class Alphaproteobacteria; order Hyphomicrobiales; family Rhizobiaceae; genus Rhizobium; species Rhizobium sp. NPDC090275. The sequence goes on from NZ_JBIVYL010000006.1 coordinate 250,837, forward strand.
CTACCGAATTTCGATCGCAGTCGCAGGCTTCGCCGAAGACGATCTCGACATTACCTTCCAGTCCAATCTGCTGATCGTCACCGGCAAGAAGCAGGAGGCCACGAATGAGGGCTATCTGCATCGTGGCATAGCCGGCCGTCCGTTCGAGCACCGGTTCGAGCTTGCCGACCACGTGCGTGTGAAGGGAGCCGATTTGAGGAATGGTCTGCTCTCGATTGATCTTGTCCGTGAAATCCCGGAAGCCCTCAAGCCGAGGAAGATCCACATCCAGAGCACGCCGACCCTCGCAAAACCGGCCGCCGCGGCGCAAATCGAAGCGCAGAAGGCTGCTTAATTTTCAGATGCAATCATAGGCGAGGGCGCCAAGCGCTGGCGCCCATCAACATTCCGGGTTGGGAAGGAGACAGCGATGAAACCCGATATGTTCAAAGACCCTGTCACAATTCTAGTTGGCCTGGGCTTTCCCGCGCAAGTTCGCAGCGTGATGGACGCTTACCGACACCTTGCCGAATGGCCTACATCATTCAGAGACACGGCGCACTGCGTGGCTATGAAAGCGTGTCAAGCCGCACTTCGCGGTGAAATCGAAGCAGAGACGGCGCGCGGCCTCTTCGCAGCATTCGCCGCCAAGCATGATCTACTGGCTCCCGAAACAGCCGCGATTGCTGCCTCTCGAATGCGACGAGACCGCGATCCACACGTGCAATGAGAAGCATGCGGTCGATCACCAAGTATAACGGGGCCGGCGATATTGATGAGATCGGTCTCGGCGGCCGATCGGCGCCGTCAGATCCTGCTTTCTGTCGGTAGATGACAAGCGGAACGTCCTAGCCGCATGGGCATCGAACTTTTTATGCCGTCAATTCAACGCTTGATTTCCGGCATTGCCCGGGACGAGCGAGCAACCTCGATCGACGAAGTTCAACGCGTGTTCCGGGAGTTCGAAAGTCGGTAAGGCTAGCAATCAACGAGACCATCGGCTGATGCCGTAATTTCGGCGGGACAAGGCTGGCGTGCGCTGCCAGCCTTTCAGGTTGGCGGCGTGAGCTGGTTTTGCGCAGGTCGTCATCGTCATGTCTTTAATGTCGCGGCAATCCGGCTCGCACCGTGCCTGCCACGCCGCCAAACCAGGCTGCGACCGCCCCGATCGAAAGCGCAACGAATGCTAAGATCGCGCCCTTTGACAGCACCTCGCTGGCCGACTGAGCCGCCTCAATCGCCTTTTGCTTTGCTATCTGGATCGAATGCCTGTATTGGGCTTCGTAGTCCGCAACCTGTGTCTTGGCTTGATCGGCCGGAATATTCTGCGCGCGAGCGAGCGCGGCCGCCGCCTTGTTACGGGCGTCATCCAGTGTCGCCTGATCCCCGGAGATCACTGCCCGCAGGGCAGTAACGGCAGTGTCGCGTAGCGCCTGGGGATCATTGCCGCCGGTTGCAGATCTGATCTGCTGTTCGATGCTTGAAAACTGATCCCCGTTGGTTGCCAATGCCGGCACCGCAACAGTTGCCGCCGATGTCGCTGTCTGGCCGACACCGCCAAGTATGCCCGAAACGCCGCTGAATGCGCCACCGACAATCGCACCAAGAGATGTGGTCAGCAGATAGAGAACCAGCAAGGTCGTGACAGCCCATGCCGTCAGGCCTTGATAACCACCAGTCGCTCTACTGGGACGGGCAGACAGGCGGCTGGCGATGTAGCCGCCGACGAAGGACGCGCCAACGCCTGAGGCAAGGAACCACGCAGCGCTAGCTGTCGAGACATTTCCGGCTGCGGGGTTGCCAAACGACGATGGATCGAAAACCGCTAAACCGATCCCAAGGCCAAGTAGGTTCGACAGGGCTTGAACGGAGAGTGCAAGTGCAACACCGGCAAAGACAGCGCCCCAGGAAACCTTGTTCAAAATTGCCGTCTCCGGCACATAATCTTCTCTGTCATCTCGACGATTTACACCAATCGGCTCAGTCATGAGCGTGTCCTTTCGAATTTGGCGCATGTGAGTTCGGAGCGAGAGCACGGGGCTTTAGGGCGCCCCGATGCTTGGCACATCCAAAGATTTGGGGTCCTTCAAGCTAAAATCAGCTCGCTTTGCGCAGTTGTAGGCGCGAAACGCCGGCCGCAACATTAAGACCTGTGCCCGCTTCCGCGCTCAGCGGCTGAAGGCCAAAATTTTTGGCGTTGCCGCCAACGAGCGCATTCGCTCCGAGACCGACGCCAAGAGATGCGCCAGCGGATGCTCCGACATAGGTCCCGGCAAGGCTGCCTTCTCCAACTGTCGTCGGCGTCGTGTTGACGACGATCCAGCTTAGATATGATTTTCCGGTAACGCCCACATCGAGACCGAGCTTGCCAATTGTGCCGGTATAGCGTTCGACCTTGCCAGTGCGCTGTTTGAACTGGCAATCGACAGTGCGGCTGGAACCGATGAGCAAACCGACCCCACCAGCGACTTCGCACGACAGTGTTCCAAGTCGCTCTCTAGGTTGCGAAGCAACTTGCTGGTGATGCGGTTTCTTGCTGTGATGGGTGCCGGCCGCCGAAGCGACCGATGCCAAAGCAACTGTGCCCGAAAGCGCGAGGATGAGCATCTTTTTCATGGTTGGCTCCTTGTTTGATGTAGCTTTTAGGTCTGCCCTGGCGCCTGTCAGGCGGGCTGCGAAACAGAAGCGATCCGCAGGTTGCAGATCACCGGCATCGACGTGAAGTCCGCGGCAAGCGAGATCGCATTGCGTGCGGCTTGCTGCGATGACGCCGTTCCCGTGAGCATGACGACGCCCTGTGCTATCTCGACGTCAATCAGGCAGTCCTCAAATCCATGGGTATAAGCCAGGAGGCATTTGATCGCAGCACCTGCCGCGATGGAGTTCGCAGCAGTTGCTGCGCTCGTGAACAGCGGAAATAGCATCGGGAATGACCTCGGCTGGGAGATTTCGGCTCGCCAATTTTGGCGAGCCAGTCGGTTGCAAGACACTCACTTCAACGCATCTTTTATGGCGTCCTTGCCCTTGCCGATGGTGCTCTGAGCCTGGCCGGCAGCCTTGTCAACCTTGCCTTCGGTTTCCAGTTCCTTGTTACCGGTGACCTTGCCCGCCACCTCCTTGATCGTGCCCTTCAGTTCCTTTGCGGCACCTTCGATACGGTTCTTATCCATAATGCAGCCTTCCTTAGATAGCGTTTCGATCATCAGACACCGGCGACTGCGGTGTCATGACATTGGAAATAGAACCGTTCCCGATGAAAGTTGAGAGTGGAAAGTACTATCGCAATTAGTATCAAATGACCTTTTTGTGGGCTCCACGTCACTTTCCGCGCGCTTTTTTACCCCCGCGCGTTGATGATCTTCCGTCGGTGCCGCCCGTAAAGCCGCGTTCCCGCGCCCAGATGACAGCAGCCGCACGCCGGTTAACGCCGATCTTCCCGTAAAGGGAGGCGATGTGGTTGCGGATGGTGTTCTTTGAAAGATGGAGCGTCTGTCCCATCTCCGCATCGCTTTGCCCATTGCAGATCAGGCCGAGGATCTCACGCTCCCGCTCGCTAAGCTCCAGCAGTCCGGCTGTCGACCTTGTCGTCGAGCCTTGCTTCAAGGTCGCGAGACGCTCAACAATGGAGCGACTGAACCAGGACGTATCGGCCATGACACTTTCGATCGCCTCGACGAGTTGCGCTTCGCTGCGCCGGCGTTCTGTTACGTCCTGAAAGGCCCAAATGATGCATTGTTCGTCATTGATCTCCACGCGTTCAGCCGAAACAAGGCAGTCGGCCGTGTCACCGTCCCTTTGTTTCAACCGCATCGGTTCGTCTCGCACGAAGATGTTGTCGCGCAGCTTCTGCTCCACTCCGCGTCTGGACGCAATGTCCTCCCAAAGACGAAGCTCGCCGGCAGTGCGGCCGACCACTTCAGTCAGCCCGTAACCTGAGATCTGCAGGAAAGCGTCGTTCGCTTCTGTAAAAACGAAGTCATCGAGCCGGGAGATGGCGGCTGGCGCGGGAGAGAGCCTGAAAGACTTTGAGAACCGCTCTTCGCTTTGACGAAGGGCGTTCTGGGCCTTTCGTCTGGCGTCAAGGTCGGCAAAGGTGAAAAGCATGCAAGGCTCTTCGACGACGGAGATCGGCTCACCGGCAACGATGACGAGCCGGTCGCCACCATCGGGAAGAGGCACTAAGGCCTCTCGATGGCGGATCACCCGGCCTTCGTTCAGTTTCGAAAGGGCGTCGTCTCCGGTTTCGCAGTTCGAAAATAGTCCGATCGCCTCGACGGTTCTGCCGATGACGTCTTCCTTTGAGAAGCCTGTCATTTCAAGGAAGCCTTCATTGACACGCATGAAACGCTGATCATCGAGCCGACAAATCAGACCTGGGGCTGGATTGGCATTAAATGACCGCTCAAACCGCTCCTCTGCTTCAAAGCGCGGCGTCTCATCTTTGATGATCAGAGCCAGTGCGTCAGGCTTGTCGCCAGCATCGGTGATGAACATTGTGCGAACAGTGTGCACCCAAACCAAGTCAAGATCGGCTGCCGGCGATACTTCGACTGTCACGTCGTCGATTGTCTCGCCAGCGAGGAGCCGCTCCATAGGGTACTGGCCTTCCTCCAGAGGATGATTGTTGCGATACCGCAGAGTAAACGTTCGCCGATATCCCGCTGCGTCGCCCCCGAGCTCCTCGATGCTACTCGCTCGATGCATGGCGATGGCTGCGGCATTGGCCCAAACGATACGTCCAGCCTGCTCAACAAGGATAATGCCGTCACTCAGGCCCCCAATCAGCTCTTGAAGGCTGCCCTTGTTGATCTTTGGCGGCTCAGGATTTTCCCTCATGTCGTCCCTCAGATTCAGTGGCGGACCAATAGGTTGCGTCCCTGGAAGCGATGTAAAGGGTCGGTGTTCATCGTTTCTTTGATTTCTCGGCAATGGAACGTCAATCACGAGACGTATGTCTGCAGCCGCGCAGCTTTGGCCGACTGTCCAATTTTGTGAGTGCGGGTATTGCGACCGTAGTTTTGCAAAGTAGCCAAGACTGACGAGAAAAAAATCAAGTGAGGGCAGGCACACAGAGACACAACAAAAATTTTATGAGACGGGCAGTTGTGGCCAAAGGTCTCACACGCAATTATGGCAACGCCAGTGAAGTCGTCCGAGTAGCGGCCCGCGTTGCCAAAGTGCTGATGCGGGGCCGGGGCATGTGATGGTGTATATGGATAGCGACGCGACGATCGCATAGGAAAGCCATCCTCGCGCCCTGGGCAATAGCCCTGCAGAACTGTGGCGGCATATCTGGAACTGCAACCAAGCGCTGACTGAGGTCGGCCTTTGCGGTTAGGTCAGCCTGCGGCGTTTAGTTCACAGCCGGTTGCGAGTGTCGGGATCATTTTCCGTCTGAGCGACAGGTAAGTGCCACGCCTTCGAGAGGTATCAAGCAGGTATAAAGCATTTCGTTCATCAGGAGCCTGACTGGCGTCGCTCGGCCCGAGGGCAAAACTCCGTCTGACACTGGAGCCTAACGTCTGCGTGTCGTAGATGTTTGCACAGATTGCATCCAGGATCGAACTTGGAACAACACAAGAGAGCGCGAAAATCGAACATCTCCGTCCTAACACAAGCGCCGATGAATGGCGGCCATCACATAGACCCGTTCGATCGTGAAACGTAAGATGAAGCCGAGCCACGCCGGTGCCGGCTGATGTCTCCACTTTGCAGCTTACCTCGGTTGGATCAGAACGATTGCTAGCCGCACGGAGTGCGTCAGACAACGATTTTTTTCGGCCTAGAGTCTGAAGAGACGTACTTGGTTCGTATCGTATCAAGAGCTTGCGGTGGATCGCCCGTCGCCGAGCCCGGCATACAAAATTGAGCAGGCTTTGGCCTTTCGACGCTTTGTCTAGCTGGGTGTCGCGCTGCTCAACACCAGCGAAGAGCGATTTCTCTGGAGGTAGGTGCCGCATCCCTTCCGCTGGGCAAGCACCCCGTCCTTCATGGTCGTCTCGCCACGCAAGAGCAGCTGGACAGGCCAACCACGCACCTCCTGCCCTTCATAAGGTGTATAGTCAGCGCCGTGCTGGAGGATGTCATTCGTCACAATGACCCTTTTATCCGGATCCCATAGGGCAATGTCGGCATCGGCACCAATCGCAATCGTGCCTTTGCGCGGATAAAGACCGTATAGCTTGGCATGGTTGGTAGAGGTGACTGCAACGAACTGGTTGATGTCGATCCGGCCTTTCATGACACCTTCCGAGAAAAGAATCGGCAAGCGTGTGGCAACGCCGGGAATGCCGTTCGGGATCCAACGGAAATGCCGCTTGCCTTTCTCGTTCAATTTTCCTTCGGGATCATCGAAACGGAAAGGGCAATGATCGGAGGAAAACAGATCAAACACGCCCTGTTTCAAACCCTCCCAGCAGGCATCCTGGCTTGCCTTGTCACGCGGTGGTGGAGAGCAGACGTATTTGGCGCCCTCCATCTCGGTCTGATCTAGATCACCGGCGGTCAACATAAGATATTGCGGGCACGTTTCGCCTACAATCTTCTGGCCGCGCTGGCGGGCACGGCGTATTTCCTCCATCGCCTCGCGGTTCGAAACGTGGACGATCACGACCGGCACATCCACGATTTCGGCAAGAGAAAGTGCGCGGTGGGTGGCTTCTCGCTCGGCTGCAACGGGCCTCGTCGTGGCATGGAATTTCGGCGCGAACTTGCCCTCTTCTTCATGCCGGCCGATAAGGTAGCGGATCGCATCCTCGTTTTCGCAGTGCACCATAACGAGAGCGCCGGTGCGGCGTGCCGTATCCAGCGTCGCAAGGATTTCGTCGTCGCGCAACCGTAGTCCTTCATAGGTCATGAAGACTTTCAACGAGGTATAGCCATCCTGCACCAATGCTGGGAGTTCCTGGCCGAGGACTTCTGGGGTCGGATCGGTGATGACGAGATGGAAGGCAACGTCTACGTGACATTTCCCTTCTGCCTTGGCATGATAGACCTTCAATGCCTCCCGAAGCGTCTGCCCCTTTTCCTGCATGCAGAAGGCCAGAACTGTGCTGTTGCCACCAATGGCGGCGGAGCGGGTGCCGCTGTCGAAGTCATCGGCCATGACGATGCCATCACCGGAGGGCTGGTCAAGATGAACATGGCTGTCGATACCACCGGGCATCACGAACAGTCCGGTGGCGTCTATTATCTCGTCGGCATCGGTCAGGTCAGCGGCAAGTGCAGCGATACGACCATCCTTGATGCCGACATCACTGACGAACGTGTCGCTTGCCGTCACCACTGTTCCGTGCCTGATCACCGTATCGAAACGCATCATTCCCTATCCTTCTTGTCGTCATTGCTCAGCTTGCTTTCGCAAATCCCGCATCTCCCGCCAGAATACGGTCAAGTGCTGCCGTGAAGCGATCGACCTCTTCCAGCGTATTATAATGGACCATGGACACCCTCAGCATGCCGCCATGGTCGGTGAGCCCAAGATATTCGGCAAGCCGTTTCGAATGGAAATCCCCAAAACGCATGGCGATGTTTTCGCTGTCCATTGCTTTGCACAACGCGCCAGCCTGACGGCCATCGAAGCGGAAGGCAATAGTAGGCACGCGCTTCTCGTCTTGATTGGCCTGTCCAACAATCCGGCAGTCGTTTCGAGAGCGAAGGTAGCCCAGGAGCCTCTCCGTCAGAAGATTTTCCTGTTCGGTGATTGCTGCAAAGGCTGCCTCTATTTTCTGGCGCACCGGTCCAGTCTCGCCTGCCTGTTCGCCAAGTGCGGCCAGATAATCGACGATGCCGCATGTGGAATAGGCCAGTTCATAGTTGGGATTACCCGGCTCCAGCTTTCCTGGCACTTTGTCCTTGCCGTAGAAATAATGATATAGGGTGTCGAGTTCGAGCAGATAATCATATTTGCCATACATCAGCGCGTAATGTGGGCCGTAGGTCTTGTAGAGGCTGAAAACGTAATAATCGACGTCTAAGGCCTGTACGTCGACGGCACGGTGCGGGGCAAAGGCCACGGCATCGACGCATATTCTTGCACCACGCGCATGCACGAAATCGGCGATCTCGCGGATCGGATTGATCGATCCAAGGATGTTGGAGACGTGGGTCACGCAGACGAGTTTGGTGCGACCGCTCATCAGCGGCGCCAGGTCTGCGAGATCGAGCATCAAGGTGTCTTTGTTGAGCGGCCAGATCTTCAGCGTGATGCCGGCCTCTTTCAGCCGGTCCCAGGGGCCGATGTTGGATTCGTGATCGCTGACCGTAACGACGATCTCGTCGCCTGGCGAAAGCTGGCTTTGCATCGCACGGGCTAGGTTCTGCAGCAACGCTGTGGTGGAATTGCCGAACACGATCTCTTCGGGATGCGAAGCGTTGACCAAGTGCATGGCTGCGGTCCGCGCTTCGTAGAGCGCTTCGGCGGCCGCCTGCGATACGGCGTAGGAGCCGCCGATCTGCACGTTTTTTTCGATCAGGAATTTATTGATGCGCTCCAGTGCGCCCTTGAGGATTTGAGATCCACCCGCATTGTCGAAATAGGTCCAGCCGCGGTGAAGGCCTGGGAACTGGCTGCGCACGTAGTCGAGGTCGAGCGGTGATGAGGTAATCATTCCTAGTGTCTCCCTAATGGTCTTTTATTCAGTGGTCGCGGACGGCACGAAGGAACTCACGCGTCCTTGCCTCTTTAGGATTGTCGAAGATGTCGGAAGGTGTGCCAGTTTCGACGAGGCGCCCGCCATCCATGAAGATGACGCGGTCTGCCACCTGACGTGCAAAACCCATCTCGTGCGTGACAATCACCATGGTCACTCCGGTGCCGGCCAGTGTGCGCATGACATCCAGCACTTCGCCGACCATTTCCGGATCGAGAGCCGATGTTGGCTCGTCAAACAGAAGAACTCGTGGCTCCATGGCCAGCGCCCGGGCGATTGCCACACGCTGCTGCTGGCCGCCAGAGAGTTGACCTGGAAATTTCGCAGCCTGCTCGGCAATGCCGACGCGGGCTAGAAGCTCGCGCGCCTTGCGTCCAGCTTCCACCTCTGGTGTCTTTCGAACCCTCATGGGAGCGATCATGACGTTTCTCAAAACGGTCATATGCGGAAACAGATTGAACGACTGGAAAACCATGCCGACTTCCGCACGCACTTTGGCAAGTGCCGGGCCAGGCGCCACGCGAATGCCATCTACCGTGATGCTGCTATCTGGCTGAAAGGCCTCCAGATGATTGATGCAGCGAATGAGCGTCGATTTTCCGGAGCCGGAAGGACCGATTACGCAGACGACCTCGCCTTCAGCCACATCGAGGTCAATGCTATGCAAAACGGTGTATAACCCATACGCTTTGGTCAGCCCGCGGATGGAAATCAGTGGGGTTGTGGTCTTTCCCATCAACGTTTCCCCCGATTGAAGTGTCTTTCAAGCCGCGCAACCAGAGCAACCATTGGCCAAAGCAGTGCGATGTAGATCACGGCCGCACCGATCAGCGGCGTCGGGTTGGCGTTGAGCGCCTGCGCTTGTGTTGCCTGTTTCAACAAGTCCGGCATGGCGACGACCGACGCAAGGGCGGTGTCTTTCATGACATTGATGCAGTTGTTGGTGAGCGGTGGAATAACGATCCGGATGGCCTGCGGAAGGATGATATCCACCATGGTGTTGCGGTTGGAGAAGCCAAGCGCTGCGGATGCTTCAAATTGACCGTGGGGAACAGCCTCAATGCCAGCGCGAAAGATTTCCGCGGTATAGGCGGCAGACACCAGCGACAGCGCGGTGACAGCAGAAAAGAATGGAGACAGCCGGATCCCGACGAATGGGAGCGCGTAATAGATAATGATCAACAGCACCAGCAAAGGGATCGACCGGAAGATGTCGATGTAGATTCGGATCAGCAGCGTGAAAATGGCCGGGGCGTAAAGACGTGCTATCGCCAGAAATAGACCCCCGACCAGACCGCAAAGGATGCTGGCAACGCCGATCTGAACGGTGACAACAAGTCCCCAAAGCAATTGCGGCAGGCTATTAAGAAAGACCGGAATATTGAAGAAGGTCGTTATGAGGTTCATGCCGGATAGGCTCCCTTGGCAACCTGGCGGGACACGTGCGGCCCCGCCAGACGCAGTGTAAGCCCTACTTGGCCTTGGGCATATCGAGTACAGGAACGGTCGATGTCGTGTCCTCGGCCTTTGCGCCGAACCAAGTTTCGTGCAACTTAGCGATGAAGCCCTCGCCCTTTAGCTTGGTGATGACTGCGTTGACCTCTGCAGCCAACGGATCGCCCTTGTTGAACATGATCGAGTATTTTTCGCCTGTCGGAATACGCTCGACGACCTTCAGCTCCGGCTTGTCCTTGGCGTAGTAGAGCAGTGCGGGAATGTCGGAGATATAGCCATCGACCCGTCCTGCAACGAGATCGAGCATGGCGGGCTGCAATCCTTCGAACTTGCGGATTTCGCCAAGCTTGTAATCACCCTTATGGGCTTCCGCCCACATATCACCCGTCGATCCGGTATCTACGCCAACGACCTTGCCACTCATGTCCTTCAGCCCGGTAATGCCGGAAGCTGCTGTCACTGTTAGAGACTGATCGCTGTCATAGTATGGTTGGGCGAAGCTAACCGACGCCAGGCGTTTCTCTGTGATGGTAATCGATGAAATCGCCATATTGATACGGCCGGACTGAACAGCGGAAAAGAGACCGTTGAACGGCGTATTGACGAACTCTACCGACTTGCCCAGGCGCTTTGCGATTTCGTTGACGAGATCGACTTCGAAGCCAACGGTCTTTCCGCTGGCATCTTGAAACTCCCACGGCACGTTACCAATGTTGGCACCAACCGTCAGATCAGCGGCTTGGGCGCTGAACACGCCGAGCGCCGACACCAGCCCGGCTAGAAAAGTAGTTTTTATGCGCGAAACGTGAAGCATTTGAGAACCCCTTGTTTTATGATTCAAGCCAATCTACGTTGGTCTAACTGGTCAGACCAGTATGACCAGACAAGCACGTGCATTAATCCTTTGCAAGATCCCAATTGAAAAATGTATCGAAAGCGGCAGTGCGGGTTTAAGGGAGCTAGGATCGGATGCTGAATAAAACGCTTTTGCCACAATCGGTTGCCCGCGAAATCCAGGCCATGATTCAGTCTGGGGAATTGAAAGCAGGTGAGAAAGTCCCCTCTCAACGTGAGTTCTCCCAAAGATTTGGCATCAGCCGGGCGTCGTTACGCGAGGCACTTTTAACGCTCGAGACATTGGGCTTGCTGAAGACGGAAGCTGGGAGAGGGACATTCGTGGCCGCCGGTGATGGGACGGCCGGCCCAAGTGGCAACATGGCGCCGTGGCGTTATTCCGAAAGCTATTCTGTTTTTGACGTCTTCCAGACCCGGATCCTGCTGGAGGGCGAGATCGCACGCCTCGCGGCTGGGCGATTGTCGCAGGCACAGCTCGATTTGATGGAAAAAGCAACCAAGACCATGGAGGAGTGCTGGGCTAGTCAGGACCTGCTCGCCAATGTCGATGCCGATCTGGAGTTTCACGGTATCATCGTGTCCGCTTGCTCCAACACCATGCTAAAGGCGCTTTATAAGACGGTGCGCGATCAGGTCACGGAAACCCAGCGTCAGCCTATCCCCATCACGGATCCGGAACGAATGCGTCAATCAATCGCGGAACACCGCCGCATTATCACAGCTCTAAAGTCCAATGCCGGAGATATGGCTCGCGTTGAGATGGAAACGCACATTCGAAATACCGCGCGCTGCGCCGGGTTGCAGCCGTAGACAAGTGATCGAGGAAGACGTGAACGTGAAACTGGGCTGACAGAGCAAACTGGGCTTTTCCAGCTCGGTTCGGCTGTATGAAGTTGGCGTCAGCGTCGACGGTCATTTGGTTCCATCTGAAATTCGTTCAGGCAGGCCCAGCCAGCTCGCGCCGAATTCCGCCTCGAATTGGACGATGATGCTATATCGGAGCCGGCAAAAAACGAAAAACCGACCGCTGGTCGTCTTCGACTGACAAGATCGCCAAAAATGGCCTCTCGGGCTCTCGTGCCTTGACCAAAACGGCAGGATGGGGCTCTCACGGGGCTCCTCTGCCAAGCGATTGGCGTTTTCGATCATGGCATCGAAGCCGATGCCTTTCTGATCTTCCAACTATGCAGCGTCAGCTGCGGAAACTTGTCAAAGTTCCGTCGCAAACCTTCTGGCACGCTTCTGGTCGCGAGGAGAGCTTGCGCCCTCAAGAAGCATTTCCAAAGTCACATCGCCAGTACGCAAAAATTCGGCCAAGGGCTGAGGAGAGGCAATCCGTCTTTGGCCTTGGCCGATTTCGTCGTGCGTGTGTCCCGAGACGCTTCACTCCCTGGAGCTAAGCTCTCGCGCTTTCGGCCGCTGGCAACGCTCGATTTCGCGCGGATTGGTCGATCGCCGACGGGATCGCTTTTCGGCAGATGAGTGCCCACCAAAAAAAGTTTCGAGAGCTGAAAAACACGTTGACACACAAACTGATCGAAAATACTGTACCGATCAGTAAACAGTTTACCGAATAGTACAAACTAACGATTTGCAAAGGAAACACAAAATGTCACGTCCTCCTCTCCCGCCGTTCACACGCGAAACCGCAATCGAAAAGGTCCGTCTGGCTGAAGATGGCTGGAACAGTCGCGACCCAGCCAAGGTGGCGCTTGCCTACACTCTCGACACCCGCTGGCGAAACCGCGTCGAATTCGCCACCAACCGCCAGGAAGCCCAGGCGTTTTTGGAGCGCAAATGGAACAAGGAGCATGAGTACCGCCTCATCAAGGAGCTCTGGGCCTTCACCGGCAATCGCATTGCTGTGCGTTACGCCTATGAATATCGTGACGACAGTGGCCATTGGTTCCGTGCCTATGGTAACGAGAACTGGGAATTCGCAGAGGACGGCCTGATGGCGCACCGCCACGCATGCATCAATGAAATGCCAATTGCTGACGATGATCGCCTTTTTCACTGGCCGCTCGGCCGTCGTCCGGACGACCATCCCAGCCTCAGCGATCTTGGTCTCTGATCATGGCCCGCATGGTCGCTGAAAGATCCGATGCCATTGCCTCCCTGGCCGAAGTTTTTCGCGAGCATGGATACGAAGGTGCGAGCCTTGCCCTGATCGGCAAGGCGACAGGTCTTGGCAAGGGCAGCCTGTATCACTTCTTCCCAAATGGGAAGGAGGAGATGGTCCGGGCCGTGCTCGCCGACATCGGACAATGGTTTGAAGATTCCGTCTATTCTCCGCTGAGAGACGAAGAGGATGCCGATGCTGCCATCGCGACGATGCTCAAGGAAACCACGAAATACTTCAGGTCGGGCGGGCGCGTTTGTCTCGTTGGTGCGCTCGCTGTCGCCAACACCCGAGACCTCTTCGCCCAGGCCATCCGAGGTTACTTCGTCGGCTGGGTAGACGCTCTGCAAGCGGCGCTCGTTCGGCAAGGTCGTGACGTCGAGCAGGCGCGCATCCTCGCGGAAGACGCCGTTCTCGCCATCCAGGGCGCGATCGTTTTGTCCAGGGCACTCGACGATCCCGCCGTTTTCCAACGCGCTATCGATCAGCTTCATGGTCGATTGGCGTTTGACGGGACGGCACTCGACAATTCCTCGGGTAAAAGGTCGTTTTGACCCCTCGCCGCTGCCTGGCCTAAGATTTTGCTTGCGGAGACATGCCCCGTGGCCTTCGCGAGCTGGAGAGGCAGCTTATCATCATAACGTCATCCTCTTTGCGATAACCTCGCTGATTTTTCCGAAGCCGATGTCCACGGCAACGTGTTCGCCTCAACGCGCGTCATCGGAAGAGGTTGACACCATGAGGATCTTCTTCGTTAACGTCTGTGACCCATAAAAGCGGTGCGTTTGCGGCTAACGCTCGTTATTCTTCTGATCAAAGGAGATGGCTACGGGATGATCCACTGGAAGCAGGCTGTCGACCGTTTTGCCGATTTCGGGATGACCTTCGGTAGTCGTCGACCCTGAACAATGGGTTCGCGATCGGCAACGTGCATCTTGTCGAAGGTCCAATCGACTATGCCAAGCACACGCGCGTGCTGGTGCGAGATTTAGCGGCGAGGCTGCCGATCGTGCAGGCGGCTCGGTAATTCTACCGATTCCACTCCGTGGCGACGCGAATTCACCTGATCATGGCTTCCAGTAAGCTGAGAATTATCGACAACCGAAAGAAAGTTACCAAAGTGAAGATCCTCCTGATCACCCTGGCCACCAGCGCGCTGGTTGCGACCTCCTCTTATGCTCAAGACACCTTGCAGCAGACAAGCATCGCAACCACCCTCGCGGTTGATATCGCCCAGGCCGCCGTCTCGGCATGCAGCGCTGATGGTTACAACGTCTCGGCAGCCGTAACGGATCGGTCGGGTGTCCTTCTTGCCTTGGTGCGCGCCGACAAAGCAGGCCCGCATACCACCAACGCCTCCACGCAGAAGGCCTTCACGTCGGCGTCGTCGCGTAACCCCACCAGCGCGATCGCCGAGAACGTGTCAAAGAGCCCGGTTGCCGCCGGCATGGTCGATATCCCAGGCTTTCTCGTGTTGGCGGGTGGCGTACCGATCAAGGTCGGTGCGGATACGATCGGCGCGATCGGCGTAGCTGGTGCACCAGGCGGCAATCTGGATGAAGCATGCGCGAACCAGGCGATCGAAAAAGTCGGCGCACGCATCAAATAGGAAAGCGATGTCACGCGGCGTCGATCGAAGCGATCGACGCCCTCGGCTGTGAAAGTCTCAGATATGAACTGGGTTCCTGTAGTCTTTGCAACGTTCAAGCTTACCGCATTGGCTGTCGCGAATGTATTTCGCTGTCAAATGGCATTACGACCGAGGCGAGAAGCGGACGACACGCGCGTTGCTGCAAACGGGCACAAAAGTGGTCGCATTGTTTCTGGTTGCGCTAGCCGGCGTTGGGCTCGTCGCGCTTTTTGCGAGCCGGATGCTTGGACTAGACCTAAACCTGCCTTGATATCGTCGCATTCACTGCGAGGTGCCAAGCAGGGCTTACGCTGACCTGAGGTCGGCGCCGTAACATGGAGTGTCTTTGGTGGCGCACCTCGCAGTGCTTTAGGAGAAGCTCTGGACGAAGCTGCGCACGCGTGATCTCCTGGCCGCTGGATGCCTATCGATCGCATTTTCAAGCAAAAGGACGCACCCGTCGTGGCGAAACAATTCCAGAGCATAGACAATCGTCTCAAGGATTTTATCGACCGGCAGCATATTTTCTTCACCGCCTCGGCAACGGATGGTTCACGGGTGAATGTTTCGCCTCGTGAGGCGGGTTGTCTGCGCGTAATCGATGGGAATACGGTGGTCTACCTGGATAGAACGGGCAGTGGCAACGAGACTGCGGCCCACTTGCGCGCAGATGGCCGGCTAACGATCATGTTTTGTGCGGTTGACGGGCCACCGATGATCTTGCGCCTTTACGGCCGCGGGCGATCCATCCCCCGCGGCAGCCAGGAATATAACAATATCCTGATCTGTCATTACGACGGTGCGGAACCTTCAGGAGCCCGGCAGGTCATTTTGCTGGACATTGACCTCGTGCAGACTTCTTGCTGCTTCGGCGTTCCTCTTTTCCACTACAAGGCCGAGCGGCCGAGCCTCGATCAATGGACCGACGCAAAGGGACCAGATGGTATCGAGATCTATCGGCGGGAAAAAAACGCCTACAGCATGGACGGCCTGCCGACGGGCATGTTCGATGACGCCTAGCCGGGTTGCGAACAAATTTAGTGTTGCAGGCTCACCTTAGTCTCAATGGCAGTTTCGCATGCCTGTCATACGCCATGAGCCAGATGCGGGTCTGCTCCGCGACTGCGGGTGTTCCGAGTTTTGTTGCGATGCTCGCCCGATGACTGTCAACGGTTCGCGCAGACACATTAAGTGCTGAGGCGATCTCCTTGCTTCCAAAGCCCTTTGATACGAGTTCGATCACTTCCCGCTCGCGGGAGGTGAGGTGGTCCAATAGTCTGTTGCTTTCATTGCAGACGAGAAGATCGTCGAGTACTGACGACCGGCATCCTGAGATCGAGAAGTATGATCCCCGGCTGCACGTTTCCCAGATTATTGAGCAGGTGCTCGGCATCACAGAAGGTGGTCACCTCCTTGGCGTAGGTGGCGAGCAGTAGCGTCATTGCTTCTCGCACCGCGAGATTGTCGTCGACAAGGTAGATCACGAGGGTTCTCCCAGTGGCAGGCGGATAATGAAGGTGGCGCCGCAGTCATTAAATGCTTCGAGACTACCATCCATGCGCTCGATCAGCCGCGACGACAAAGGCAGCCCAAGGCCCATGCCCTCAGCTTTTGTGGTGAAGAACGGTTCAAAGATCCGATGAAGTGAAGCGGTTTCTATGCGTGGCCCATTGTCTGCCACTACGATGGCAACCCCGCTTTCTTCGCGCCGAGCCCTTAGTGTAATGAGAGGTGACGGGCATTCGGCGAGCGCATTTGCGGCATTACGCACGAGATTATGAATGACCTGCTGAAATGAAACCACGTCGATCGGCACAATGGGCAGACCCGAGGGAACCTCGACATTCAAGGCGATTGACCGCGCCTTGATATCCGCCTGGATCAGGCCGATGGCGGCCCTAACTGCCTCATCAAGAGGGACCAATTTGATATCGGCCGGCGCACCTGAGATATAGGCCCTCATGCGTCCCAGGATATCACCCGCACGCTTTGCTTCGCGAATATTTGCGTCGAGTGCCTTTGCGAGGATGTCCTGGCGGCCGATTGCCAGCGCGCGCTTTGCGGCCTGGCTCTGGCTGAGCACTGCGGTCACCGGTTGAGCCAGTTCGTGGGCAATTCCGGAGGCCATCTCACCGAGAGCGTTGACCCGGCCAGCATGCGCGAGCATCGCTTCCTGCTTCAGCATCGCTGCCTTCGTCTCATGGCGCCGCCGTTCGGCCCGGGTTTGCCTATGGGACATGGCCAACCAGATGACCGCGGCCCAGCCGACAATCAGCGGTACGGCCAACCGAAGCGGGACGAGTTCATCGATGCCGAGATTCCGGCTGATTTCCAGCTCGAGGGGCTGAGTATGGCTCATCATCGCGATGCTTGTCGTAGCCGAAAGGAGCGTTTTGTCGCCGGGGCCATGTTTCGCGAGTGTCTCGCCATTCAGTGTCAGCTTGGTGGAGTAGTTAAGGGGCGCTATATCGCGGCCCAGCAACGCATTGACGTCGATACGCATACGCAAGAGGCGGCCGGGCTAGACAAGCTTGAAGATATGGTAGGCCTGCCCGCCGGGCAGGGCGCGGCTCACGATATCGCCAACATTGGAGAGCTGTGGTAATTCGCTGAGCGAGCGGCCATCTTCCTCTGTGGCTCCAAGCGGCTGGCCATACAAGAATGCCCGCGGGGCAGCGGTATCGAGCCGGAATGTGGTGATTTGGACAATACGGGGGATACCGGACCAGAATGTTTTCCGAGAGGCCTTGAATGATCGGCGACGGCTCAACTGGTGACATGCGAACGATCGCGCCGAGTGCGCTTAGATGGGCATCGTGTTGCGCCAGTTTTTCAGCAAGGAGCGTTTCGGTGTTACCTGATCTTTCAACAAGCTCCTGCTGACCCGCTCTATAGTTGGCAACGGCGAGGACCAGAACAGACAGCGCACTGACTGCGACCCATGCAAGTGCGGTTTTTGCGGGAACTCGGCGCTCGTATAGAAATCGTCGCATGACACAGGATGCTGCTAAGCATCCACTCCGTGTGTGAGTGGTGATGGTCAAATCAATACCCATCGGGCGCAAAGCGGCAATCGGTAATCCTACCGGGACAGGATCGCAATGCCGGCTTTCACGTGATCAATTGTTGGTGTGGAGGAGGCTCTCGAACAGGAACCAGATACGTTTCTCGGTCTCGTCGCTCCAGCTTCAAGCAGGCTGACGATCGCGCCATCGTTAGATTTCTCAGAGGATGGACGAAGTTGGCATCATGAGCAGCGATGCATTGCTTGCAAGAGATATCCGGATCGCAGGGCGTCGCCGCCGATCCGCTTGGCAAGCGGATCTTTCATCGCCAACAACTCGTAGCCATGCTCGTCGAGCAGCAGATGGTAATCGCGGGAATGCGACGCGGACATGCCACAGTAAATTCTTGGTCTTGAGTTAGAGCCGAAATACATCTGCCAGTAGTGCGGCGGCGCCGGCGCGCCGATCGGGCGTGCGGCGGCACGCAACTTGCCAAATGCTGGTCGCCAAGGAGGGGCGCTGACGCCCCTCTGTTTTTCGATCGGCCCAAAGCGCCGCGGCGAGGATCGCCCACACCGGATAGGCGTCAGCCCTTGATGAAGGCTAGCAGGTCGGCGTTCAGCACTTCGGCATTGACGGTGAGCATGCCGTGCGAGAAGCCCGGATAGGTCTTGATCTGGCCGTTCTTCAGCAGCTTGATCGATTTCCTGGCGGCATCCGCGATCGGGACGATCTGGTCATCTTCACCATGCAGGACGAGCGTCGGCACGGTGAGAGCCTTCAGATCCTCAGTCTGGTCAGTTTCCGAGAAGGCCTTGATGCCATCATAGTGCGCCTTGGCGCCGCCCATCATGCCCTGGCGCCACCAATTCTGGATCACGCCCTCCTGCACCTTGGCGCCATCCCGGTTGAAGCCATAGGAAGGGCCGGCCGGGACATCGCGAAAGAACTGTGCGCGGTTGGCGGCAAGTGCCGAACGGAAGCCGTCGAACACTTCGATTGGCAGGCCCTCAGGGTTGTTTTCGGTCTTCAGCATCAGCGGCGGAACGGCCGACACCAGAACCGCCTTGGCGACGCGCCCGGCCGGTTGGCCGAACTTGGCAACGTAGCGAGCAACTTCACCGCCACCGGTGGAATGGCCGATATGCACGGCGTTCTTCAGATCCAGCGCTTCGACGACGGCAAAAGCGTCAGCGGCATAGTGGTCCATATCGTGACCATCGGCGACCTGCGCGGAACGGCCGTGGCCACGGCGATCATGGGCAACGACGCGATAACCCTTCGAGAGAAAGAACAGCATCTGCGCGTCCCAGTCGTCCGACGACAGCGGCCAGCCGTGGTGGAAGACGATCGGCTGAGCGTCCTTCGGACCCCAGTCCTTGTAAAAGATTTCGGTGCCGTCCTTAGTTGTTACGAAGCCCATGTCGATATCTCCTCGTGAAAAGTTGCCGGTTGAAGAATTCTGTGAGAACGCGAGCCCCGGGATGGTCACGCTGGCAAGTGCGATGCTGCCGAGCAGTACGCTGCGTCTCGACACGAAGAAGCGATTTGTCTCGGATGTCATTGCATTCTCCTGTCGCGCTATGTGTGCGCATTCCTTATTTGACAAGCAGAAGATATCGCCATCTTATGTCGAACGCGCGTGGCGCAAATGACTTTATCCGAGGCAAAAGTGCCAAATCGAAACGACGTTGATTTCATAGAGGTTGGTTTGCTGATCTATCCGGATTGCCAGTTGGCTGCCGTCTACGGATTGACCGATCTGTTTTGCATCGCCAGCGACTGGTCGACGCATCTGCAGGCCCCGACAAGGCTCCGCAGCATCCGCGTCAGTTATTGGAAGATGGAGAATGTGGATATATCCTGTACATGGGATTCACATCCTGAAATCCCCCACTCGCTGACCTACGCTATCGCGCCACCGAGCATCATCATGCCGGAGAAAATGCAGACCATGAGCCCCGCGTCGCAATGGCTTGCGTTTCAGCATGCGCGTGGCGTGACCGTCTGCTCAATTTGCGCCGGAGCCTTTGTCCTTGCAGAGACAGGGCTCATTGACGGGCGGCGCGCCACAACGCACTGGGCCTTTGCCGAAAGGCTTGCCGAACGGTTTCCCAATATCGACGTTTCGCCCGACAACATGATTATCGACGATGGGGACGTGATCACCGCCGGCGGTATTCTCGCCTGGGCCGATCTCGGTCTTCTGCTTGTCGAGAAACTGCTTGGGCAGGCCGTGATGCTGGAGACGGCACGTTTTCTTGTCGTAGACCCGCCGCGTCGCAGCCAGAGCCAGTACAAGGCTTTTCTTCCGCGCTTCGATCACGGCGACAAGGAGGTCCTGCAGGTCCAGCATCAGTTTCATGCGAAGCCGGAGTTGCAGAAATCGATCGGCGAACTGGCAGACAGCGTGCGTCTTTCAGAACGGACGCTGCAGCGCCGCTTTATTCGCGCGACACGGCTTAAGCTGACCGAATATCTACAGAACGTGCGCATCATGAAGGCGCGACAGTTGCTTGAGACGACGAATGCTTCTGTCGAGAGCATTGCCTGGGCAGTAGGCTATTCGGATCCTGCAGCATTTCGCAAGGTATTCGGCCGGCTTACGGGCGCGAAACCGAATGTCTATCGCGGTGATGCGCGGACTTGATCGCCGGGGATATGCGGGTCTTGATCTCGCCGACCGGGACGATAAGCTTAAATAAAATGTCCTGCAGCGGATTGCGATATCCTCACGCCACGAAGAAGCCGGACCGGGGTCAGTGAAACGGTAGGAAGTCACAAGACCTACCTGTCAAGCAATTGCCTGTAGAGACGGGGCGGGAGAGGGGGCATTGGCGCGCTGCTTGGAAATAATCGCCTTTACCGTGGCGCGCCACCAGGCGATCCGAGCTGTCTGCACATGAGCTCGGATCAGAACTCGCGCCTGTGGAAAGTCACGTCGGTGCTCGCGGTTGCGGCCATGCTAGCTGCGATGCGTACCCTTGCGACCGGCAAGCCGCAGCCCGAGCGCTCTATTCGCACTCCCGCCCATAAGCGTTGTCAAAACGGCTTGGTCGGAAGATACTTGCCGTCGAGCGTGATGACTGCTCGGGAGCCACCTTCTGGATCGTCGACCTTCTCGATGCTCAGCTTGAAATTGATGGCGCTGATGATGCCGTCGCCGAACTTTTCGTGGACCAGAGCCTTCAGTGTGGTCCCATAGACCTGCACGATTTCGTAGAAGCGGTAGATGGTCGGGTCACTCGGCACACCTTCTCCGATGCTGCCGCGGACCGGAACGGTCTGAAGCAGGGCAACAGCGTCGTTATCGAGATCGAGCGTCTTGCCCACTGTCTTGGCTGCATTCGCCGGCAGCGGATGCTGGCCGAGAAGGGCAGCAGTGACGAACGCCTCCGACAGGCCCGTGCCCTCAGTAATCTTTGCGAAGCTCAAGTCCTTCTTGAGTTTCGATGCGAGGATGGCGTTGGTCAGGTCCTGGCGAGTGGTCTTTGTGGCTTGGGACTGCAACATTGCTATTGTCTCCATATTGGGAATGTGGCTGTTAATGTGGTCGGGCTCAAGCGACGCGCCTGGCCTGATATCTAATGGCCTGGACGTCAGGATTGTCGGCGAGGGAAACGAAGGCGCTCCTGCTGCCATCGAAAGCTTCGATAAGGCCGCTCGCAATATCGTAAATCCAGCCATGGAGGGTGATGCGCCCTTCTTCGAGAGCGAGCCGCACCGACGGGTGGGTCTGGATATTGGCGAGCTGGGCGACAACGTTTTCACGCACCATCGATGCAACCTTGGCGCTTTCATTCTTGTGCTCGCGGGCCTCGTTCACGACGCGGGCAGAGTCTGCGTAACGCAGCCAGCCGCTCACGGCTGGCATGTGATCAAGGCACCTGCAGGTTGCGATGGCGGTCATCGCGCCGCAGTCGGAATGGCCGCAGATGACGATGTCCGAAACCTGCAAGGCCGCGACAGCATATTCCACCGAGGCAGAGACGCCGCCCGGCTCCGGGCCGTAGGACGGGACGATGTTGCCGGCGTTGCGGATGACGAAGAGGTCGCCCGGTTCGCGTTGGGTAACCAGTTCAGGCACCAGGCGGCTGTCCGAGCAGGAAATGAAGAGAGCCCGCGGGTTCTGCTGATTTGCCAAGTCCTTGAAGAGCTTAACCCGCTCAGGAAAGGCTTCCTTCTGGAACTTCAGAAAGCCGTCGATAATGTCTTTCATCGCTGCAACCTCCATTTCGCGATCTGTTGAAATGAAAGCTACGGGCCGCATGGAATAATGTAAAAGTCTCGTTTATTATGCGATGGATTAGATAATCTTATAGGTTTGAATATGCTTTCTCGACAGGTTCGCTATTTCCTTGCAGTGGCGGAGCACCAAAGCTTCACGCGGGCCGCGGAGGCCCTGCATGTCTCGCAGCCGGCGCTTTCGCAGCAGGTCAGGCTGATGGAGGAAAGCCTTGGCGTGCAGTTGTTCGACAGATCAGGGCGCACGACACGATTGACGGATTCCGGGGAGGTGTATCTCCAATATGTGCGCCGTGCTTCGCAGGAGTTCCGGGAAGCCAAGCGCGCCCTCCACGATGTGAACGACCTCAGCCGTGGAGCGCTGCGGGTGGCAGTGACGCCAACGTTCACGACCTATCTGGTCGGCCCCCTCGTCGAGGCGTTCCACAGTCGCTACCCGAATATCTCCCTCAACCTGCGGGAGATTTCGCAAGAGCACATGGAGGATCTGCTTCTGTCTGACGAGATCGATGTCGGGATTGCGTTTTCCGGCACGTCGACAGCAGACCTCGATCTTGAGCCCCTGCTGGTGGAAACACTGGCCCTGGTGGTCAGAACCGGACATCCCTTGGCGGGTGAAGCATCAGTCGGACTTGAGGCCCTGAGTGCGGCGTCCTTGGTGCTGCTCAGCGCAGAGTTCGCCACGCGCGAGCAGATCGATCGTTTCTGCCGTCAGCACAACATTCAACCGCAGGTCCGGATAGAGGCCAACTCCATCAGCGCAGTGATCGAGATTGTCCGCAGGACGTCTCTCTCGACACTCCTGCCCGCAACGATCGCCTTCGCCCATCAGGACCTGAAAGCAATTGCCCTCGATCCGGTGCGCCTGCAGCGCACCGCCGTGTTGATGCAGCGCCGGGACGCCTACCAAAGCGCTGCGGCCAAGACATTTGTTGCCCTGGCAAGGGAGGTCGCGGCCGGGTTGGAAGGGTTTCAGGCTGCGTGACGCCACCGCGCCGGTGATCAGCCGCAGAAGGCGACGTCCACACTCACTTTGCGGATCATCTGCGCCACTTGCGGTAACGCCCGCACCACCGCGCCCTTGTTGGTCCCGATGAACACGTCCTGCATGGGGAGGCGGGAGTGGGTCCTCAGCAAATGTACCGTTCCCGCTTTCAGCTGGGTATGAAGCAATCTGCCTGGCAGGATACTGATGCCCGTGCCTGCCTCAACCAGGTTGAGGATGGCGCCAAGGCTGTTGCAGACGTTGAGGCGAAGGCCAAGCTCGCGGTTGCCGCTCAGGGCATTGGTCGTCAAAGTGTGGAGATTGGATGGGGCGGGGGTTGAGAATATTCTCTGTCGGAGAAGCATCGCTTCCGAGACGAATTCGCGCGGCATCTCAAGTTTGGGGCTCGCAAACCACTCCACCGTCTGACGGCCGAGCAGTTCCAGCGCAACATTGTCGTGCTCCGGTGGTGTCGACAGGACGGCGATGTCGAGGAGCCCCTCAGAAAGTTGTCGGGCGAGGTTATGGCTCGTGTCGACGGTGGCTGCAACGCGGGTGTCGGCAAAGCGACCGTCGAGTTCGTCCAGCAATGCGGGAAGGCATACGACTGCGAAACTGTCCATTACACCCACTCTGAGCGTCGGCAGGCGGGTATTGCGCGTTTTGATGTTGGATTCGATGTCCCGGGCAATGCCGATCATAGCCTCGGCATAGTGCTTGAGAGCCTCCCCCTCGCTGGTCAGCTGCAGCTGGCGTTTCTGCCTGATGAACAGCTGTACGCCGAGTTGCTCCTCCAATTCCTTGATCCGATAGGACACGGTCGGCTGGGTGATG
Source organism: Rhizobium sp. NPDC090275 (assembly GCF_044772225.1). Taxonomy (NCBI): domain Bacteria; kingdom Pseudomonadati; phylum Pseudomonadota; class Alphaproteobacteria; order Hyphomicrobiales; family Rhizobiaceae; genus Rhizobium; species Rhizobium sp. NPDC090275. Next base: position 274,598 of record NZ_JBIVYL010000006.1, read on the forward strand.
CTCAGCTTCTCCGCTGCCGCATTGAAGCTGCGCAGTTGCGAGGCCCAATAGAATGCCTCGACCGCCGAAAAGCTGAGAGCCATGTCAACCTATAGAAAAATTCGATCGATACCTGGCAATATCCTAATTGGATTTTGAATTCAATCACTCCTAAGCTCACTCAATAAGCAGTTCAGCTAGGTGGTCAAAAAATGTACAAAACCATTTCCCGCGCGCATATCCTCGAAGATCTGCCAGAGATTGCGGATATCGAGTCAGCCGAATTGCGAGAGAAGGTTATCGACGCCTGGGTGTTCGCTCTCGAACGCTCGTCCTTCGATCGCGTCACCGACATTCAGGGCGAGGGCAGCCCGAACATCTTTTCGCTGAAGCGGGGCACTCAGGATGCGCATCTGCGTGGCGTCACCCGTCTGGCTCTGTCGATCTATGAAGAATTCAAGGCGACTTATCCCGAGGCCAAGGTCGATCGCGACATCATTCTGGCCGGCGGTCTTTGCCATGACATTGGCAAGACCTGGGAATTCGATCCGGTCAAGCTGAAGCGCTCGGCCGAGCGCGGCGATCGCTACGGCGACCCGACCTACCGTCATTCCGCCTATGGCGCACATGTCTGCCTGTCCGTCGGCCTTCCCGACGAAATCGGCCATATCTGCATGGGCCACGCAATGGAATTCGGTCAGATCGGCCATAGCACGGAATGCTTCATCATCCGACAGGCCGATCACACTTGGTGGCTGGTCGCGGCAGCGCTCGATCTTTGCCATCCCGATACGATCGCGCAAGCGGGCAAGAATATCCGCGTGCGACCGCTCGGGACCGAGTGACGACTGTAACTGTAAGGCGCGAAAGCCGAGGTTAGCATGGATTACACCTTCCAATTCGGCCCACTGGTAAACTACCTACCGCAGTTCATCAGCGGCTTTTGGCTAACGATGCTGCTGGCGTTCGTGGGAATTTTCGGGGGCATTGCCCTGGGCGTCGGCTGTGCCGTTGCCTCCACCTTACCGGGCTTTTTGCCGCGTTTTCTCGTCCGGTGCTACGTGGAGGCGATGCGCAACACGCCGCTTCTGGTGCAGATCTTTGTGATCTTCTTCGGACTTCCGAATCTCGGCGTGCGGATGTCGCCATTGACGTCGGTCTTCATCGCGCTGGTTCTCAACAATGGCGGCTATATCGCGGAGATCGTCCGCGGCGGCATCCAGTCGACGCATCGCAGCCAGGTTGAGGCGGCCGAGAGCCTCGGGATGACCTATTTCCAGACGCTTCGCTTCGTCATCCTGCCGCCGGCGCTCGAGAAGGTGTTCACGCCCGTCGTGTCGCAATGCGTGCTGCTCATGCTGTCTACCAGTCTCGTGTCGGCGATCGGCGTCGAAGATCTGACAGGGGCTGCGATGATCGCCAGTTCGGAAACCTTCCGCACGATGGAGGTCTATCTCGTGATTGCCGCGGTTTACGTCCTGATGAATTTCGTCTTCCGCGCCATCCTGAACCTTGCCGGGTTGCTGATCTTCCGCCGCTCGCGCCGCAATCTTTTCCGGGGGATCTGACATGCGTACTTTTGGCTCGCCGGAATTCCTCTTCATCTTTTACGCGCTGCGCTGGACATTGACGCTGACTGTCATCGCTTTCGTGGGCGGGGGTCTGGTCGGCATCGCGCTCGCCGTGATGCGCATCTCGTCTTCAAAGGCTCTGCGCGTCGCGACCTCCGCCTATATGCAGTTCGTCCAGGGTCTGCCGCTGCTTATCCTGATGTTCATCTGTTACTACGCCCCATCACTGTTCGGCTTCGAAGTCAGCGCGATTGCAGCTGCCGCCGTGGCACTGACCATCAATTCCAGCGCGTTTCTCGGCGCCATATGGGAAAGCGCGCTTCGGGCCATTCCGAAGGCGCAGTGGGAAAGTGCGGACGCCTTGGCACTGCACCCCTACAAGGTCCTTCGCTATGTGATTGCACCGCAGGCCATCCGGCTGGCAATGCCCTCGACCGTCGGCTTTCTCGTGCAGATTATCAAACAAACCTCGATCGCCTCCATCATCGGCTTCGTCGAGATTACCCGTGCCGGCCAGCTCGTCAGCAATGCGACATTCGAGCCACTGAAATCCTTCCTGGCCGTAGCCGCCTTTTATTTCGCTGTGTGTTTCCCGCTCACCCAGCTCAGCCTCTGGCTCGAGAGCCGCGCCGCAAAGCGGGGAGCCCGCGCCTGAACCACCTCATCATCAACGACACGAAGAAGGTCGCTGATCATAACCGGAACCCAAAACTGAGAGGATACAACATGCGCCTGAAATCCCTATTCATGCCCCTGATCGGTCTCGCCATCGCTCTGGGCGCCACTGCGGCCTCCGCCGCCTCTCTCGACGAAATCATCGCCCGCAAGAAGGTCATGATCGGCGTTGATCTCTCGGTCCCGCCCTTCGGCATCACGAACGCCGAAATGCAGCCTGATGGTCTCGACGTCGATGTCGCCAAGCTGCTCGCCAAGGATCTGGGCGTCCAGCTGGAGCTCGTGCCGGTCACCGGCCAGAGCCGCATTCCGTCGCTGCAGACAGGCAAGGTTGACTTCGTCGTCGCAAGCTTCGGCATCTACACCGAGCGCGCGCTGTCGGTCGCCTTTTCCAACCCCTATGGTGGCCACAAGTCGGTGATCATCGCGCCGAAAGGCACCGAGATTAAGAGCCTCGCAGACCTGAAGGGCAAGAAGGTCGGTGTGCCACGCGGAACTGCGCATGAGAAAGTGCTGTCGGCTGCCAATATTCCTGGAATGGAGCTGATCCGCTTCGACGATGACAGCACGACGCTGAACGCGCTCGTCGCCGGTCAGGTGGATGCGATCGGGACCGTAAACTATATCGGCGCGCAGCTGCAGGAGCGCTATCCCGACAAGTTCGAGGAAAAGACGACCTATCTGCAGAGCTTTTATGGTGTGGGCCTGCGTCGGGGCGATCCGGACCTCCTGCACTGGCTGAACACGGTTCTCTTCGTTCACAAGCAGAGCGGCGAGCTCGGCCAGATCTACGAAAAGTGGATGAAGACGCCGATGCCTGAACTGCCGTCCTTCTGACCCCAATGGCCGCAGAGGGCAGCCTATGCCGCTGCCCTCGCATTTCCATCGAGAGGTAAACATGTCTATCGTAGTCGCAAATAATATCCGCAAGAGCTTTGGGCCGCTCGAAGTGCTCAAGGGCGTTTCCCTGAATGTCGAGGCCGGCGAGGTTATCGCGTTGATCGGGCGGAGCGGCTCCGGCAAGAGCACGTTCCTGCGTTGTCTCAACGGGCTGGAGACGGTTGATAGCGGCCTCATCCAGATCGCAGGCCATGCCATGTCACGCAAGCCGGCGGCCCTGCGGGAACTCCGGCGCGACGTCGGCATCGTTTTCCAAAGCTACAATCTCTTCCCGCATCTGACGGCAGGCGAAAACATCATGCTTGCCCCCGTTCAGGTGAAAGGCGAGACCAAGGTCGCCGCGCGGGACGAAGCGCAGCGCTGCCTGTCCATGGTTGGGCTCGGCGATCGCTTCGATGCCTATCCGGACATGCTTTCGGGCGGCCAGCAGCAGCGCGTGGCAATCGCTCGCTCGCTTGCCATGCGCCCCAAGGTCTTGTTGTTCGACGAGGTGACCTCGGCTCTTGATCCGGAACTCACCGGCGAAGTGCTCGCCGTCATAGAGGATCTAGCGCGCCAGGGCATGACCATGCTGCTCGTGACCCACGAAATGGGCTTCGCGCGCCGCGTCGCCAACCGCACGATCTTCATGAAGGACGGCATCATCCACGAGGAAGGGCCCTCCGCCGAATTTTTCACAAATCCCAGAACGCCCGAGCTGCAAGCCTTCCTCAGATCAGAGATCGGCTGACCGCCACAGAACGCATTTTGGCTATCACATGGAGCCCCCGGTCGGGAGGAGAGGAACAGCTGTGTCTAAAAAACGGAAAATCGCACTGATCGGTTGTGGCGTCATGGGTCACGCAATTGGCACACGGCTCCTGAAAAGCGGTCATACCGTCATCGCCTTTGACGTCGATCCGTCCAAGGTAGCGCAGATGACGGCCCAAGGCGCGGAGGCAGCCGCGTCCGCATCGGAGGCGGCGTCGCGTTCAAACGCCGTGGTTCTCAGCCTCAATTCCGCAGCGATCGTTCGCGACGCTGTGTTCGGGGCTACCGGCGTCGTCAAAGGTGCTGCAGCCGGAACGGTGATGATCGACATGTCATCGATCGACCCAATCCTGACCAGGCAATTCAGCGCGGATGCCGCAGCGGCGGGCCTGAAGTGGCTGGATTGCCCGCTCTCCGGCGGGGCGCCAAAGGCTTACGAAGGCAAGTTGACGGTGATGGCCGGTGGCAATCCCTCCGATTTCGCCGAGGCGAAGCCGATCCTCGACGACCTTTGCCAGAACCTGACCCTGATGGGCCCAAGCGGCGCTGGCCAGACGACCAAGCTGATCAATCAGGTCCTGTGTGCGCTCAATTTCGTCGCCGTGGCCGAAGCCACCAAACTGGCGATCGACTCCGGTGTCGATGCGCAGCGGATCCCCGCGGCGCTGAGCGGTGGCCGTGCCGACAGCGCCATCCTGCAGGAGTTCATGGGCAAAATGGCGCGCAACGATTACTCGCCCACCGGCCGCATCGACAACATGGTCAAGGACCTTTCCGCCGTGCAGTCGCTGGCCGTCCACACAGGCACCGCGATGCCCATGACGTCGCTTTGCATGGAGATCCATCGGCTGATGGTGTCCGCAGGGCTTGGCGCGGCCGACAATGCCGCGCTGATGAAGTTTTACGATGGCCCGAAGGCCTAAAGGAGGAATGATATGCTGATCCGCTACGCCGAATTCGTCGGAACGATCAAAGCCGGCAAACAGGAAGAGTTCTACGATTTCGTAGAGACCACGCTGACACCACTATGGACAAAATTTGACGGTGCAGTGAGCGTTTCCGTCTGCCGCGAGCTCGAACGCGACGAGGGCGCGCCCTCCATGCCCCTGCTTCTGGCCATCACCTATCCGGACCAGGCCGCGCTTGAGCGCGCCATGGCGTGCGATGCACGCTTCCAGTCGCGCGAACAGACGCAGCATCTCCTGACCATGTTCGAAGGCAAGGTTTATCACCGCGTTACCAGCGCCGCGATCCACGATCTCGTGGCACAGGCGTGAGTGCAATGACGTTCCCGCTTTTCGACCTTACAGGTCTGCGAGCGCTCGTCACGGGTTCCTCGCAGGGGATCGGGCTCGCGCTTGCGCGCGGGCTCGCCGAGCACGGTGCTGAGGTCGTGCTCAACGGCCGCGATCGCAGCAAGCTGGACGCCGCGATGCGCGAGCTGGCGGATGCCGGCGCCCGGGTTTCGGCCAGTGACTTCGATGTGACGGATGCCGACGCGGTCAAGCGCGGCGTCGATGCGATCGAAAGCGATGTTGGTCCAATCGATATCCTGGTCAACAATGCCGGGATGCAGTTTCGCAGTCCACTGGAAGAGTTCCCGGCGGATCGTTGGGAGCGGTTGCTGAAGACCAATATCTCCAGCGCCTTCTATGTCGGGCAGGCGGTCGCCAAACACATGATAGGCCGCGGCCGCGGAAAAGTCGTGAACATCGCATCGGTGCAGAGCGAACTCGCGCGTCCCGGGATTGCGCCCTATACGGCGACGAAGGGTGCGGTGAAAAATCTGACCCGTGGCATGGCGACGGATTGGGCGAAATACGGGCTGCAGATCAACGCGCTGGCGCCCGGCTATTTCAGGACGCCGCTCAATCAGGCGCTGGTCGATAATCCGGAATTTACCGCATGGCTGGAAAAACGCACGCCCGCCGGTCGCTGGGGCAATGTCGAGGAACTGGTCGGCGCAGCCGTCTTCCTGTCGTCCCGAGCCTCATCTTTTGTGAATGGACACACGCTTTATGTCGACGGCGGTATCACAATCAGCCTTTGATCCGGTGGCATTGGTCGGGCCTGTTGTGGTCATGGGCGTCTCGGGCTGCGGTAAAACCTCGGTGGGGGACGGCCTTGCCCGCCGCATCGGCGCCGATTTCATCGAAGGTGACAGCCTTCATCCCGCGGCGAATGTCGAAAAGATGCGGGCGGGCTCACCACTCGATGATGCCGACCGCTGGCCCTGGCTCGATGCGCTCGGTCGGGCGCTGGGTGGTGACGGCAATGTCGTCGTCTCCTGTTCTGCGCTGAAGCGGACATATCGCGATCGGCTTCGGGTGCTGGCCGGCAGGCCTGTGGTCTTCATCTATCTGCATGGCGACCGCGACGTCCTGGCCGCACGGATGGCCGCGCGCAGTCACGACTACATGCCGTTGTCGCTCCTCGACAGCCAACTCGCGACGCTTGAACCTCCTCACGCAGAGGACCGGGTCGTTGCGATCGAGATCAATCAACCGCTGGAGGCGATCGTCTGCTCGGCGCTCGAATATCTGGCGTCGCCAAACGGTCCTTGAGACCGGATACAAAACAAATGGAGGAAACCATGAGCAAGCCGAACATCCTGATGATCGGACCCTATCCGGAATGGGATATGGTCGAGTTGGAAGCGCAGTTTGAAGTACACAAGCTTTATGAAGCCCCCGACCGCGAGGCGTTTCTCGCGCAGCGTGGCGCCGATATCAGCGGCATCGCCACGCGCGGCGAACTGGGCGCCTCGGCCGATCTCATCGGCCAGTTGCCGAAGCTGGAAATAATCTCGGTCTATGGTGTCGGTTACGATGCGGTCAATCTGGATGCGGCTCGCGCCCGGGGCATCCGCGTCACCAACACGCCAGATGTCCTGACCAACGACGTTGCTGATCTCGGCGTCGCCATGATGCTGGTCCAGTCGCGCGGCATGATCGGCGCCGAAACCTGGGTCAAGGATGGGAGCTGGACGGCGAAGGGCCTCTATCCTTTAAAACGTCGCGTCTGGGGCCGCAAAGCCGGCGTGCTCGGCCTCGGCCGTATCGGCTTCGAGGTCGCCAAGCGCCTCAAAGGCTTCGACATGGATATCGCCTATAGCGATGTCTCGGCGAAAGATTTTGCCAAGGATATGACCTTCATCGCCGACCCCATCGAATTGGCAAGGCATTCCGACTTCCTCTTCGTGACACTCGCCGCATCGGCCGTGACCCGCCACATCGTCTCCAAACCGGTGATCGAGGCGCTCGGCCGCGAGGGCATGCTGATCAATATCTCGCGCGCCTCCAATATCGACGAGGAGGCCTTGCTGGAGGCGCTGGAAAGCGGCAAGCTCGGCTCGGCAGCGCTCGATGTCTTCGAGGGTGAGCCAAAGCTAAACTCGCGTTTCCTGGCGCTGGACAATGTTCTTCTGCAGCCGCATCACGCGTCAGGTACAATCGAGACACGAAAGGCGATGGGTAAGCTGGTGCGCGACAACCTCGCCGCTCATTTTGCGGGTGTCGCCCTTCCGACCCCGGTATTGTAAGGAAATCGCCATGAAAGCCGTCGTCATCCATGCCGCCAAGGACCTGCGCATCGAGGATCGCGAGGTCGAAGCGCTTCGGCCGGGACAGGTCGAGGTTGCGATCGAAGCCGGTGGTATCTGCGGTTCCGACCTGCACTATTATCAACACGGCGGCTTCGGAGCGATCCGTTTGCGCGAACCGATGATCCTTGGCCATGAAGTGGCGGGCAAGATCAATGCGTTAGGCGGGGGGGTGTCGGCCCTCGCTATCGGTGACCGGGTCGCAGTCTCGCCCTCCCGCCCCTGCCATGCCTGCGAATACTGCCTCACTGGCCAACAGCACCATTGCCTGAACATGCGCTTTTACGGCTCTGCCATGCCCATGCCCCATGTTCAGGGTGCATTCCGGCAGAGGCTGGTGGCCGAGGCCGATCAGTGTCATAAGATCGCCGAAGGGGTATCGATCAACGAGGCGGCTATGGCCGAGCCCTTCGCGGTCGCGCTGCATGGCGTCAACCGCGCCGGTGCGCTGACCGGCAAGCGGGTTCTGGTGACTGGTTGCGGCCCGATCGGGGCGCTCGCCATTATCGCCGCTCGGGCCCATGGCGCTCGCGAAATCGTTGCCACGGATGTAATGGACACGGTTCTCAATAAGGCTCTGGAGATCGGCGCCGACCGGGTCATCAATGTTGCCGATAACCCGGAGCAGTTGTCGGCTTATTCGGTAAGCAAGGGTTATTTCGACGTGCAATTCGAGGCTTCAGGCAATGAGCGCGCTGTGCGATCCGGTCTCGAAGTGCTTCGCCCGCGCTCGACCCTTGTGCAACTCGGCCTTGGCGGCGATGTATCCATTCCCCAGAACACGATCGTGTCCAAGGAAATCGAGATGAAGGGCACTTTCCGCTTTCATGAAGAATTCGGCTTGGCCGTTGCACTGATCAACAAGCGGCGCGTTGACCTGAAGCCGTTGATGACGGGGACCTTTCCAATGGAGGAGGCAATCACCGCATTCGAAACTGCCGGCGACAGGAGCAGATCGATGAAGGTTCAACTGTCGTTTTGACCGCGGTAGCAGGTTAAAGATCGCGCAGACATCGGGATGCGAAGGCGCTGCAATTTGGAAACAGGAAACCTAGACGGCAGCAAACCGAACATAGCCGGCGCTACGGCTTAAGCCGCCAAGTCTTCTTAGGCTGGTCGCTTCGTTGCTTCTAGCCGCCTAGCCATCAATTGTTCTTGATTGAGATAATGGCGCATCGCCGAGGAGCTGGAGAGAAAGCAAAGCTATTCTTTGCCATCGAGCCGGCACATGCCGGGCCGCCGAGGCGCAGCGTTGGCTTCTGGGATTGAAAATCATAGGATAAACGGTATCGGTCATTGGTTCCGAGCGAGAGCCCACATCAAGAGGCTCTTCGAGATGACGCGCCTTGGCCTACCGTGTTCAGCCGGTGCTGGCCCGGCCACAGTAGCGATGCCACTCAATTTCGGTTTCGCGGGCAACGCAGCGAGCAACAACAACCCATTTGAAGCGTACGATCGTCAGCACCATCAACCACTTTCTCTAGCCCCTTACTGAGGATCTAGGGACTGGAACTTATGGGCGTGTGAAGCATTCTGACGCAATGAAACTCAATATAGCAATCATGACGATGTTAGCCGCTGGCTTGACTGCGTGCAGCCCGGCAGGTCCCTCAGGCAATCTATCCGTACCTCAGCCTAAAAAACCGATCGAACTAAACCGGTACTTAGGCCACTGGTTCGAGTCGGCGCGCTACGAGAACCAGTTTGAGCGCGGTTGCGAGGCGGTTACTGCCGACTACACACTTCGCACAGATGGCATGGTCCGCGTGCTGAACACCTGCCGCGAAGGCGGCATAAACGGCAAGCGAACAGAAGCCGAAGGCAAAGCAAAAATTGTTCCGGACAGCCGCAACGCCAAGCTCAAAGTCTCGTTCTTCGGCCCGTTTTACGCAGATTACTGGATACTCGATCGTGCACCTGATTATTCATGGTCGATTGTTGGGGAAGCCTCGGGTCGATATTTGTGGATCCTGACACGGTCGCCTAAAGCCTCAGAAAAGACTCGTAAGATGCTCGTCGAGAAGGCACGGGCTCTCGGTTACGACATTGCTATGCTGCGCTGGACGCAGCACTAGACGCTCATGACACACACCCGCTTTCTAGGACGACGATCGGTGTCCTGACTGGGTGGATTCGGCGTCGCGACAGCATATAACTCGCAAAATGGGTCCAGGGCGAACTCGATAGCAAATGAACGACATCTCTTGATTTACCTGACTTCGCCCGCTCGAATGGCAGTCCCTTAGTTAAGGGCTTGCGACCGCGCCGACGGATGTCGCAGCATTTGCGGCTGGCGAATGATGAGACGGGCTTGAGTTCGTCATTGATCCGCCTGAATAGGCGTTAGGCAAGGCGGCAACCATCTTAGCGGATTTCGTCGCATCTAGAAACTTTGCCAACATTCTGCGTCGATCTGCCGTGCAGCGGGCTTGTCCTTTCAGCGGGGGAATATAGCCCCACCATTTGCGATCTTGGCTGAGAGAGGGCTAAGCTGGAAGTGTAACACCCCTGTCGACGTGGCGGTCGCCTCGTACGGTCAACGTGTTCCTATCGGCGCAATAAGCACCGACGAGACCTATGCTTCGCTCGACATCGATTGTAGGTGCTATTAGCGCGGACGAGGGCGTTGATACGGAAGAACCTCGGCTTTCTGGAGGTTGAGACGCGCGAAGTTGACGAATTCCCTTCGTGCGCAGGCCGTCCAGCGCTGTCGTTGCAACTGTCCTGGGTCTGGCGCAATCCATTGGCAAGCCTTCAATCGCCATCGTTTCTTCAACGAGGAATGTCGGTCTAATCTCGACCAGCTACCGTTCAATTGCCCGTAAGGTTCGCTGCGCCACGTCGGTACGACCTCGTGCCGGTGGGATTTGATTAACCGTACTGATTTCCGTGATTGTAAGGAGACGTTTGTTAGAAATCGATTATCAAGCGATGGGCGAATATATGAATATTACAAGAGCAGGCCGCAGCATCCGGGGTTTTATGTCGGTGCAGAGCGAAAATCCCGAACTTCTCAAGGCGCAGTACCGAGCATTCACCCGTCAAATGCCCATGATGTATTTCATCTTGCTTTCGAGCACTTGGGCGCTTGCCATAACCCACTTTGGAGTTGCGCCATCATGGCTGACGACCGGCGGGCCGTTATTGCTTACATGCGGCTGCCTGCTGAGGGTGGTGTTCTGGCTCCGGACCAGACATTTTGAGCCATCTCCTGACCTTGCGTACGCCGCGCTCAAGCGAGCCAACAGGCTGGCAGGTTTTATCGCGATTTCGTTTACGCTATGGTCGTTCGCGCTTGTTCCCTACGGCGATGCTTACCTGCGCTCGCATGTGGCCTTCTATATGGCAATCACTGTCATCTCTTGCATTTTCTGTCTGATGTATGTGCGCTCGGCGGCATTTATCGTGGCGCTTATCGTCAATGGCGCGTTTGTTGCCTTCTTCATCTCCACCGCTCAGCCGACATTTGTCGCGATAGCGGTCAATTTGCTGCTGGTCTGTGCGGGAATGATGTCCATTCTCCTCACCAACTACCAAAACTTCGAGAGCATGGTTGTATCGAGGCAACGGAGCGACGCGCTGAGCACCGAGAACTTCAAGCTCGCCAATCTCGACAGCCTTACGGGATTGGCGAACCGTCGCGCTTTCTTTGCAGCACTGGAAGTCGAGCTCGAAAAGGCGCGGCTGAGCGGGAATCGATTGGCTCTTGGGGTGATGGACCTCGACGGCTTCAAACCCGTCAACGATCTTTATGGCCACTCTGTCGGCGACCGCCTTCTTGTCGAGGTCGCGATTCGTCTGTCGGACGTTTTGAAGGCAAGCACACCTTTCAGGCTCGGTGGGGACGAGTTCGCGATAATTGCTCCCCTTCCACCCGAAAGTGATCAACTCGTTATCAACGCGAATGCTATAACTGCGAGGCTAAGAGAGCCGTACCATATGCCGGAAGGCACGGTACACGTCTCGGCCTCCATGGGTATTGCAGTGTTTCCCGACCTGGCGTTGAGCCGCGAACAGCTTTTTGACCGGGCAGACTATGCGCTTTACCACGCCAAGAAAAAGCAGCGAGGTCGCGCTGTTCTCTTCAATTCCGATCTCGAGAAGCAGATCAACACTGATGCCAAGATCGAAAGCGTTCTCAAGCAGGCAAATTTGGACAAAGAGCTTTCTTTGGTGTTTCAGCCGATCGTTGACATCCGAAATCAGGTCACCCTTGGGTTCGAAGCTCTCGCAAGATGGGATAGCCCAACATTGGGAAAGGTGTCTCCCGCATACTTCATTCCCATTGCCGAACGCGCCGGCATTGTAAGCTCTCTGACCAGGCCTCTTTTTAAGAAGGCGCTCGCCGCAGCTAACCGCTGGGATCCAAGCTTGCGTTTGTCGTTCAACCTTTCTGCGCACGACCTTAATTCGGAAAGTGGGGTCCTGTCACTCATTGGCATCATCGAGAGCAGCGGCTTTGATCCAAGACGCCTTGATCTTGAGATTACCGAGACCGCGTTCACCCACGACTTCGAGCAGGTTTCGCAATCCGTCGCGATGCTGCGCTGTCTCGGCTGTGGTATATCGCTCGACGATTTCGGAACCGGCTATTCGAGCCTTACTCGACTGCACGCGCTGCCTCTGACGAAATTCAAGATTGACCGGAGTTTCGTAACAAACCTGCACCAAAGTCCCTCAAGCTACAAAATTGTCAAATCGCTCCTGACCCTTAGTGCGGATATGGGGCTGGACTGCGTCATCGAAGGTGTTGAGACTGAGGAGGAGCTCGCGGCTATCATAGCTTTAGGCGGCATCAGTGTTCAAGGCTATCTGTTTTCGCCTCCGCTACCGGAAGATCAGGTCATGGAATTCGCTACTTTGAATGGTCATGAATATCGCACAAGAGCAGGGTGACGGCCAACGAGGTGAAATGCTCTTCTTCGCAGAGGAGGCTCGTCTTACTCTCACGGACGGGCCATATCCAAATTAAGATCGAAAACACGGTGCCTGGTTTGCGTGTTACCCAATAAGCTTCCGTCGGATCGCCTCGGCCACGGCATGCGTTCGATTTTTTGAGTCCAGTTTGCGTGTCGCGATCTTGAGGTAGGTATTCACGGTCTCCGTCTTATAGCCACTTTTAAGGCCGATTTGCTCACTCGTCATGCCGAGGCTACTCAGGCGCAGACAGAGCAGCTCGCCCTCCGTCAATTTGAGTGTCTGCGCTGCAAAACGCTGCATCAGTTCCTTTGTGAGCTCGAAATGCATCACAGGAGATAGAACCTCCAAGGCATCGATTTCGTCTGCAGAAAATGGCGTACCTCGTGTCACTGTAACGGCCGCGAACATGAGTTCGCCGCGCCGCAACGGAAAGAAAACTCGATGGTGGATATCGTGGAACTCGAGAAGCCGCGCGAGCCTATCCGTCAACGGGTATTGCCTTCGCGCCTCCGCGTCGATCACCGGATCTAATGAATTCCGGCCGACAATGTACAAGGGGTCGGTGAGATGATGCCTCTCGGCGATGTACGCGTCAATAAAGCTAAGTGGGAAATCCGTGTCAATTGACCGGTAGGCCCCGATCTGAAATGGGGGTAAGTCGAGCCCACTAACGGCGATCCGATCGAACTGAACGGCAAGACGCATGCGAGCGATAAAGGCGTTTTCCCGCAGCGGTCTAATCGGCGGGACCGACCGCATATCGACAAACTCAGTTTCGTTGGTCACATCGAGCATGGCGGCTGATCAATTTACATTTTATTGAGCACGATTCAAAAAGGTGATAATTACGAACTTGAACTAGCATTCTCCCGCTATGCGTGCAAGTGGAAGAATTCTTTGAGGTCGGATCACAATACGGCCAGTTTAGTGCGGCAGAATTCATCCGCGTGACGTGATTGGATAAGGAGGACGCGCATTTGGATGACGTGTCCCGCTCGGTATCGTTTACGTTTGGCGATGCGGATGAAGTATCTAAGTTTTTGAGTACATCGTACGCTCCAGTTTCATTGCAGCCGCATGCGCGGAGCTCCTTCGATTTCACGGTGTCAGCTACGCTTTCGAACGGGATTAAGATTTGCAGGTCGGATAGCAATAACGGCGTGCATTTCAGTCGTACCGGCTACTTCGACGGATTTACTTTTTCATCGATGATGGTAGGGGCGTCCCGCGTTATCGCAGTTCACCATGAGCTCGAAGTAGCCAGGGGGCACGGTCTGGCCATTGATGCTGAGACGGTCACTCAGCTTTCTATTTCAAAGCAATCCGACTTCAGCAGTGTCGCTATCTTCACTCAGGACATCCAAGCCCATCTGCGTGATGAGATCTCAGATGATACCACAGCGCGCATTCGACTCTTCAATGGTGCTCCGGGCGCAAACTTCTTTTCCCGTTGCCGTCTGATCTGCGATGCAATTCATACAGGTTGCAGACCAGGAGGGACACTGATGACGAGCCCGATCGCGCTATCACGTCTGGAGGAGCGGCTTGTCGAGCTTGTGCTGCATGGTGTTCCGCACAATTATTCGTCCAAGCTCGGGTCGACATGAACCTGCCGCCAAAGATTGCGCTTGCGGCGGCAGACTGCATGCTTGCCCGCGCCCACCTGCCGATCAAAACAGCGCATTTCGCAAAAGATCTGGGAGTTGGCATGCGCTCTCTGCAACTGGCGTTCCAACGATCGGGGGGGGCGACAGGACCTGATGATTGGAACCGGACTGCCGATAAGGGGCGTGGCGCGGAAATGGGGCTTTGCTTTGTCTGGCGAATTCGCCCGTCTCTACCTTTCCATTTGGTGCATCGGTATCGCATGTCGATCTGAGGGTTGTGTCTTGTCCCGAATGCCGGAGAGCGAACGATACCCGCAAAGGATAGCGTAAGTTGGATCGCCACGACCCTTCGCACGTTACGGATGCTATATTCCCAAGAAAACCCACTTACCGCGCCAACAATCATACAATTTAACCAAAAATTGACGTTCCGCTCTCAATTCTTGGACTGTCGACGGGGCCGATGCCTTGCCGTTTCAAGGGAGGTAGCAATGAGCATGCTGTTTAAGTCTGGCGCCGATCGCATTCTTTCGGCTCTCGATCGCACACTCGCCATCATCGAGTTTGATTGCGAGGGAATCGTACTGAAAGCCAATGAGAACTTCTGTCGCGTATTGGGCTACGACCTTCGCGAAATTGTCGGCAAGCATCACAGCCTGTTCGTCGATCAGGACGAGGTGAAATCGCCGGAGTACCGCCAATTCTGGTCGAACCTGGGGAATGGTAAGCCCGATCAACGTCAATACAAGCGCATAGCAAAAGGCGGACGCGAAGTCTGGATCGAAGCGTCCTACAACCCCGTGATGCGCGCAAATCGGGTCGAAAAGATCATCAAGTTTGCGACTGACATCACAGCAATCAAACTTAAGGCGGCCGAGGACGGTGGCAAGCTGGCCGCCTTGAGCCGGGCACAAGCGATTATCGAGTTCACGCCATCAGGTGAAATTCTTACCGCCAACGAAATATTTCTCGCGACGCTGGGTTATCGCATGGAGGAGATCGTTGGTAAACACCATGCGGTGTTCTGCGACCCGGCCTATGCCGCAAGTACGGACTATCAACGTTTCTGGCAAGAACTTGGGGCGGGGCGTCACCAGACCGCCGAATTCCAACGAGTTGCCAAAGGCGGCCGCCGGGTCTATATCCAAGCGTCCTACAATCCTATTCTCGACATGAACGGACGCGTATTTAAGGTGGTCAAATTCGCGACTGATGTAACCGGCCGGGTCGAGAACGTTATCGAATTGGCTACGGGACTTCGCAAGCTTGCGGCGGGCGATCTCGACCACTCACTAGACCTACCGTTCATTCCGTCGCTGGACTCCATTAGAGTTGATTTTAACGACACGGTTGGCAAGCTATCATCTGCCATGGCTACCGTCGCCACCAATGCCAAGGCAATCTCCGAGAGTTCCGCAAACATCCAGTCGAACACTGACAGTCTGGCGAGACGGACCGAGCAGCAGGCTGCTTCCGTGGAAGAAACCGCTGCTGCACTCGAGGAGGTTACCACGACTGTCGCTGATTCAAGTCATCGCGCGGCCGAAGCGGGTCGCCTAGTGGCTAGGGCGAAGGCGAATGCCGAACACTCAGGCGAGATCGTAAGGCGAGCGGTGATGGCGATGGATGGGATCGCGCGTTCATCGAGTGCGATTTCTTCGATCATCAGCGTTATTGACGGCATCGCGTTTCAGACGAACCTTTTGGCGCTCAATGCCGGGGTGGAAGCAGCCAGGGCCGGAGACGCCGGCAAGGGGTTTGCAGTCGTCGCCCAGGAAGTGCGTGAGCTTGCACAACGCTCCGCGAGCGCCGCCAAAGAGATTTCGTCCCTCATTACCGCTTCCGCAGGTGAAGTGGCGGGCGGGGTTAAACTGGTGAATGAAACCGGTGAGGCACTGGTACGGATAGCCAACGAAGTGCAGGAGATCGACGGACACGTGATTGCGATCGTGCAGGCTGCGCAGGAACAATCGACCGCATTGAAGGAGATCAACCAAGCGGTAAACTCCATCGATCAGGGCACTCAACAGAACGCTGCGATGGTGGAGGAGTCTAACGCGGCAAGCCACGCGCTTGCCGGAGATGCACGCGGCCTCTTCGAACTGGTTGGTCAATTTCGGACCTCTCAATCGGATAAGCTTGAGCCCGCGCGATCGCCGACGGTCGTCGCTATCCGGACAACGCCCCCTCGGCGGGCCCGGCCTTCCACAGCGGCCTTGGCCGCCTCGTGGGAAGAGTTCTGACGGCGAACCCGGTGCGAGGAATAGGGATAGCGACGATGAGGCACGAACCCGGCAGCGCAAAGCAACCAGACGAAATCGATGTGGAGGTGGGCCGTCGCCTTCGACTTCAACGAAAACTTCTCGGCCTGACGCAAATGGGCTTGGCCGCTGGACTTGGTATAACCTTCCAGCAGGTTCAGAAGTACGAGCGCGGTACGAACCGAATCGGTGCCAGCCGCCTTGCCGAAGTCGCGCGAATCTTGAAGGTCGAGGTCTCGTACTTCTTCAACGACACCCGCATGATCGGCGACGTTGGCGTGGATGTGCCTGAGGATTTAGCGAGCTTTGTGGCAACAAAGGAAGGCATCTCCCTCAACCGTTATTTTCATAAAATATTGGATGATCCAACCAGAAGACGCATAATCAGCCTTATTCAGGCGATCGCTGAGGCTGACAAATGAGCTAGTCGCCGCCAAACGAATTCGATAGGTCGATTAACGGGACATACGCTGCGAGCGCGGACTAACCGTTAGAAAGACTGTGAATGGCTGCGGCGCGTCGCTGAAGAGACATTTGTTGCTTACGTCTTTCCCCGAGAAGCTGTGTGACGAAGGTCGTGTCGACCTAGGCTCGGGATTTTGGTATTTGGCCCGTCTCAGGCAAGCAGAAAGACAAAGACCGCAGCAGCGCCGTCATGGTGCCAGTAAGCGCATCATCAGGTGAATGTGCAAACTGGCCTAGGAGCATGTCTGCGAGATTGCGGTCGCGTTATAAACACGACCGCACTTCACATTTATCTAGCTACATCTATCGAGCTGGCTGCGTAGGTCCACTCATGCGGTCGAGAACCTGCGAGAGTATGTCTGCGCAAGCTTTCACCGGTTCGTCATCGGCGCATTTGATGTCGATAACTTTTGCACCGTCCTCTATGCGGAAGTGTGCGGCCTTGGAGGGCGGGGGAGGTGGCGCAGGGCGTTGACCTCGCGGCCCCATGTCGCCTTCAGGACCGATTGGCGGACGCCCGGCGCGGTCCGCGTCGACATGTCCCGGTCCGCCAGGAGCTGGAGGTGGTGGAGCTGGGGTTTGTTGTGCCATTGCTGTCCCAGCGAGGGCGGTCATGAGAAGGATTGGAAGTACATATTTTCTCATCTTATGGATGTCCTTGTTTCGGTTTAAGCGGCATAGCTCGCTCCCGGGCACTGTCTTCGACAATAACCAGGTTGATATCACGTGGAGCGTCGCAGATCGTGCAAAGCGTCCTTGGACCTTTCCGGCCGATTGTCCGGAACCGGATGTGGCATCGAGCTTTCTCCTGTCGCGCACGGCTCAAACCTTAAATGTCCTCTCTTTGACCTCGCCTGAACACATCGGTTCAGTTTCAGTTAAGGTAATCCTGGGTCGAAATGATCGCATTGCTAAAGGTAGAGGTAAATGCACTGCGTTCGCATGATCCCCCTTCCAATATCGGCGACGTGGCGTATCTACACGGTAGGGCACGGTGCCCTTCGCATAAGGCAAACATGTCCAAACCTTCTGTAAACACGTTGTTCGGCCGTGCCCGCAGTGAGTTCCGTCAAAGTGCCAGTGTGATAATCGCGGCCGTCATTTTCATTACCTTGGCAGCAGTCGCGGCTTCATTTTACATTTCGCAGCGTGAGCGTCAGGCACAGCAATCCATCGCACACACCATCGGTAACGAAAGACACCTGTCCCAGCTTCAGTCGCTATTGCAAGACGCCGAGATTGGACAGCGAGGGTTCCTTCTCACCAATGATCGCTCTTATCTCGAACCTTATGAGGTCGCGACACGGGCCGTGGCTGGAACGCTTGACGCTTTGAGCGAAGGTGTATCGGATAACAGCCGTCAGGATGGCAACGTTGCAGTACTGCGATCAATGATCGCTCAGAAGCTGTCCGAACTGCGCCAGAGCATCGCCCGTCAGAGTGAGGGCGATAACAGTGGCGCTCTCGCAATCATGCGGACCGGGCAAGGCAAGATGCTGATGGACGGTGTGCGTGAAACACTCAAGACGATGAGGGCCGCGGAAGGGAGAAAGCTGGCCGAGCGCGTGTCGGAAGCGAGGAGCGCTGACAGACGGATGGAGATGGTCGTTTTTGTCCTTGCCTTGGTGACAGCGGTTTTCGCCATCCTGGCAATACGCTCGACAACGCGGCGGGCTCGATCGGCAGAGTTAACGCGCGATGAGCTCTTGTCGCGGCTCGACAGGCGACTGCTTGCAATAATGGCGGCAGACATCGCTGGTTATAGTAAGCTGATGGAAGGGGACGAGACCGCGACTCTGGCTCGCCTGCAAATGGTCCGCGATTTGATTGACCCAATCATCGAGAGCCACGCTGGCACGATTGTGACGACTGCGGGCGACAGCGTGCTTGCCGCGTTCAGTAGCGCGCTCTCTGCGATTGACTGCGCTCTTGAGATCCAGCGCGAGATGGCAAATGCGCACTCGGCTTCCCACGATACCGAGCGTCTTCTTTTTCGAATTGGCATCAATGTTGGTGACGTGGTCGTACAGAATGGCGATGTCTTTGGAGATACGGTGAACGTTGCAGCACGGCTGGAGGCGATCGCCGAGCCAGGAGGGATTTGTATCTCACGTACGGTGCGCGACCATGTCAGGAAGCAGCGGACGCTGATCTTCGATGATCTCGGCTTTAAGCAAATGAAGAATATTGCTCAGCCAGTAAGCGCCTTCCGGGTGCGCGAACATCCGTCACAGGGGTAGCAAGTGCGGCGGAAGAAATGCCGCCAAAAAGGTCAGCACGCTAAGGCGTGAATGCCAGTGCAGCCAAAGACAGCGCCAGGGCAGGGGTCATGACGAGCACTCCAAGCTTCAGGAACTGTATTCCGGTCACGGATATCCCTTCTCGGCGAAGCGCTGAGAGCCAGAGTATCGTCGCAAGTGAACCGGTTACGGAAAGATTTGGTCCCAGGTCGACACCGATCAAGACGGCACCGGCGACCCTATCTGCGACGTGGGCCGCCTGGACGGCACTTCCAGCAAACAAACCTGCTGGCAGGTTGTTCGCCAGATTGGATATCAGCGCGACGAGAATGCCTGAGACCGCGATGGCTTGAGTTTCCGAACGCATACTGAGATCTTGCAGAGCATCGGCGAGCGCTGCCGTAACTCCAGTTCGATTGACTGCTTCCACCACGACGAATAGGCCCGCCACTAGCGGCAGTACGCTCCAGCTCACGCCTCTAATAACTGCAACCGGGCTCTCCCTGACGACAGTGAGTACGAGTGCCGCGGTGCAGACCCCGGCAAGAAACGTCGGAATGCCAAGATCGACATGGACAGCAGATGCCGCGACAAGGAGCATCGCGGTGACGATCAGCCCTGTGCCAGCTAGCTTTGCGGACGTCTTCAACTCAGGTCTTGCGATCTGCGGTGCGATTTCCTCATTGGCGAGCGAGCTTCGTTGCGTCCAGTAAAGGACGATGAAGGTTACGGCGATCGACGCTATAGAGGGCAGCATGAATGTCGCTAGCCAACGAGACAGTGGCGGCATTTCTCCACCTGCAAATATCACGAGGTTCGCTGGGTTCGAAATCGGCAGAAGGAAGCTTGCCGCGTTCGCGATGAATGCGCATATGAAAAGATATGGAAGAGGATTCTTCACCTGCGCGGCTCGGCAAGCAGCGTAAACAGCCGGAGTAAGCACGACTGCGGTCGCGTCGTTCGAGAGAAGTCCAGTCACCAGGATACCGATGATGTAGACCAGAACGAATAGACGCTTAGGCGACCCCTTCGCCTGTGAGGTCGCAATCGCGGCGATCCAGTCGAATAGGCCTTCCTTGCGAGCCAGTTCCGAGAGAAGCATCATGCCGACAAGAAACAGGTAGACGTCCGTGCCCTTCAGTACGCCTGCCCAGCCGTCTTCAGGCGACAGGATACCGAGCGTGACGATGAGCAAAGCCGCACAAACTGCCCACACTGCCTCTGGCAGACGGAAGGGGCGGACTACAACTCCGGCAGCGGTTGCCGCTGCAATCGCAAACGTCAAAATCGAATTGTTCATGAGGACCTAAAGAGATATGTGGCTTCTGTTGTCAAGCTGCCGGACGAGTCTCGATCACGGGAACGATCGGCCGATCTTCTTTCCCACGCAACTTATCCAGCAACAGATAGATAACGGGCGTCGTATAAAGTGTCAGCAGTTGGCTGACCAGTAGCCCACCGACAATGGCGTAGCCGAGCGGCTGGCGCAGTTCCGACCCCGATCCGTGGCCAAGGGCTAGCGGGACGCCACCAAGCAATGCCGCCATCGTCGTCATCAGGATTGGCCGAAACCGCATGCGTGCAGCCTTCACGATAGCATCCTGGCTGCTGAGGTTTTCCTCTCGTTCGACCTGTATGGCGAAATCGACCAGCATGATGCCGTTCTTTTTGACGATGCCGATCAACAAAATGGCGCCAATCATCGCAACCAGCCCGAAGTCGAATCCCGCTAGGTCCAACGCCAGCAAGGCTCCAAGACCCGCTGAAGGCAAGGTGGAGAGGATAGTCAGCGGGTGGACGAGACTCTCGTATAGAACGCCTAGAATGATGTAGACGACGATCAGAGAGGCAAGGATGAGAAGTGGTATGGTCGCCAGCGAATCCTTGAACGCCTTGGCGCTGCCGGAAAAGCTTGTCTGAAGGGACGAAGGCGGATGCATTTCGGCAACCGCATTCTCAATCGCTGCTGTTGCTTGCCCAAGTGCCACTGTCGGTGCGAGGTTAAAGGACACCGTCACCGCAGGCGACTGTCCCTGATGTGAAATCGAAACAGGAGCCACCCCGTCACTCGACCAATGGGCGACAACGGACAACGGCACGAGGGTCCCGTTGTTAGCGCGGACAGAAAGTCTATCAAGCGTTGCCAGGTCGCGCTGCAAGTTTGGCAGGACCTCCAGGATCACGCGAAACGTGTCTGTCTGTGTTGAGTAAGAGGCCACTTGGCGCTGTCCGAAGGCGTCGTAAAGGGTGTCGTCTATAGTCGAAGGCAGGACGCCATAGAGCGTCGCGGCGGCGCGATCGATTTTGACGGACAGGTTCGGCGCTTCCGCCTGCTGGTCAGTGCCTACATCGCGCAACTCTGACAGACCTTGCAGCTTTGCGGTTATCTTCGTCGCCCAGTCTGCAAGTTCCTGAATGTTTGCGTCCTGAAGCGTGAACTGATATTGCGTCTTTGCTGGACGAGCTCCGATGTTAATATCTTGGGCCGACTGCATGAAGAGCTTGATGCCTTGCTGGGCATTGAGCGCGGTGCTCAAGCGAGCAATGACCTCCTTGGCGCTCGCATCCCGCTCTTCCAGCGGTTTCAGGGTGATATTGACGTGTCCCTGGTTCATCGCGTTGCCGCCATTGCCGCCACCAATATCCATGAATACGCTATAGACGGCCGGATCCTTCATGACGATAGCGCTGACCCGCTCCTGAAGCTTTGCCATTTCAGCGAACGAGATGTCTGGTGACGCCTGGGACAGACCGCCGATAAATCCGGTGTCCTGCTCCGGAAAGAAGCCCTTCGGGATTACGACGAACAGGTATGCTGTAAGTGCGATTGTTGCGAGGAAGAACGAAAATGTCAGATATTTAAACCGAATGACGGGCTGCAGGCTGCGGACATACAGGTTTGTGATGGATTCGAAGAACGCCTCCCCCGCCCTGTAAAGCCGTCCATGACTTGTCTTCTCGACATTGCGAATGAAGCGTGATGCCAACATAGGCGTCAGCGTTAGCGAGACAACCGCAGAAATGATGATGGCGACAGTCAAGGTAACCGCAAACTCGCGGAACATTCTACCGACGATCCCGCCCATCAGAAGTATCGGAATGAGGACGGCGATAAGCGAAAGGCTGATCGAGACGATAGTAAAGCCGATTTCGCGTGCCCCGGTCCGGGCGGCCTCCAACGGCTCCATACCGTCCTCGATGTGGCGGGTTATGTTCTCTAGCATGACGATCGCGTCATCAACGACAAACCCGACCGCAACGACAAGGGCCATGAGCGATAGATTGTCTAGGCTGAAGCCTAGGACCCACATCGGTGCAAGCGAACCGGCGAGTGCAATTGGCAGGGTGACAGCTGGAATGATCGTGGCGCGCAGGTTTCGCAGGAAGAGGAAGATAACGACGACCACCAGTCCGATCGTCAGCATCAAGGTGAACTGCACATCCGCAACTGACGCGCGGATCGTTGTCGTCCTGTCGGTGACGAGTTCGAGTTTTATGGATTTCGGCAAGGATGCCTGAAGGGCAGGGAGCTGCTCCTTCACCGCCTCGACGACGGCGATGACGTTTGCACCGGGTTGGCGGAAGACATCGAGAGCAATGCCGCGCTGTCCATTCGTCCAGTGTGCCATTTTGTTGTCTTCGGCGCCGTCGACTGCCTGACCGATATCGCGAATGCGCACCGGGCCTCCGTTGCGATAGGCGATGACTGCATCGTTCCATTCCGCACTGCTTCCGATCTGGTCGTTGGTATAGATCGGGAAGGTCCGGGTCGGGTCGTCTATGTTGCCTTTCGGCGCGCTGAGGCTCAGTCCTCCGATGGCCGACCTAACATCCTCGAGTGTCACGTTCGCTTGAGCAAGCCGTCCGGGGTCGACGGCGATCCGGATCGCAGGCTTCTGCTTCCCACCGATGTTGACATAGGCGACACCAGAGACCTGCCCGATCTTCGAGGCGACGTTCCGCTCAATGTATTCGTCAAGCTGCGGGAGCGTCAGCGTGTCCGAGGTTGCCGAAAGCTGCATGATCGGCGCATCGGCCGGGTTGACCTTCCTGACGGTCGGAAGCGCAGTCATATCCTTCGGAAGCTGTCCGGCGGCCTCGCTAATCGCGGTTTGAACGTCACTCGCCGCAGTCTGGATGTCCTGATCAAGTCCGAACTGTACGGTGATCGATGTAGTTCCGAGAGAGCTGTTGGAGGTCATCTCCGATATGCCGCTGACACGCGAAAGCGCCTCCTCAATTGGTTGCGCGACGCTCGATGCCATTGTTTCGGGCGAAGCGCCAGGAAGGCTGGCGGCGATTTGAACCGTTGGGAAGTCGATCTGCGGCAATGCCGAGACGGGCATGAACGGATAGCAGATGACCCCTACCAGGAAGATGCCGCTCATGATCAGCCCGGTCGCGACAGGGTGCATGATGAAGAAATCGAAAAAGCCGGATGCAGAAGCCCTCTTGGTGCTGCGGACATCCTCGCTCATGGCGTAGCCTCTCCAGCAAGCTCACCTGTCTGCGACCCCGTCCATGGCGTGACTACGACTTTGTCGCCGTCACCAATTCGCGACTGGCCATCCATCACGACTTGGTCGCCATCGGCAATTCCCTCTGTAACAAGAGCTCTGGCATCAGTCACAAACGCTGTCTTGACAAGACGCTTTGCCACTGTTGCGCCGGAGACAACAACATAGGCGTAGAGCCCGTCGCGGCCGCGAGCGAGGGCTTTGTCGGGAACAACCACCCCCTCACGTTTCTCGACTGTCAGAATCGTCGCAACAGGCAGGCCGGGCCACAGTGAGCCGTCTTTGTTGTCGAATGTCGCCTTTAGGTGGATTGATCCATTCGATCCATCGACAGCATTGTCCATCGTCGTCAAACGGCCTGTTGCGAGAGTGCGTGAGCCATCCGTTGCCACGAGCGTAACCTCGGCCACACCTTTGGTCAGGGACTGCCGGATTTCCGAGAAGCGATCGCCAGGTGCTACGAACGAAACTCCAATTGGATCCATCTGTGTGATCGTCACGATCCCGTCCGTTGAGCTCGCGCTGATAACGCTACCGACATCAACCTGTTTGAAACCGATCCGGCCTGACAGGGGCGCAGTTATTGTCGCAAATCCGAGCTGCGTCTCAGCGTTCTTTATCATGGCTTCATCGTATTGAACGGCTGCTGCATACTCCTGGCTCAACGCGGTCTTCTGTTCAAGCGTGGACGCCGAGGCAACACCTTTTTGTGCAAGGCTAGCATAGCGCTCTGCATCGGTCCTGGCACTGTTCAACTGTGCTAAGTCCTGGGCCTTCTTGGCTCGCGCGGACGCAAGAGCAGCCGTCAATTCTCGATCGTCGAGGGTCACCAGCACGTCGCCTTTCTTGACAACCTGGCCTTCCAGGAAGGAAATCCCTGTGACTTGGCCATCTATGCGGGGGCGCACAACGACTGACTGAAGCGCCGCTACGGTTCCGATGCCGTTGATCACGCGGGCAATCGTTTGCGTGCGCGCAGTTACTGCGGTGACGGGGACTGGGGGAGACTGTTGGGCGGCGGCAGTCATCGCAACGGCTGCGCTCAGCCATAGTGATGCCGCGGGCAGCGCGAGGCGCCATGGAGAGGCAGGCAGGTTGAACCATGGTTTCTTCATGCATGCCACTCCATTGAAATCGCCATATAACGCGCGGATAATGTTTTAGTTCAACGGTGATCTACGGGCATTCGCCTTCACGTCTCCTGTGACGCCAACCGTCTGCCATCGGCCGCCATGCGGCGGCGGGGCTGGCGGCGGTCCAAGGATCGCTGTTTTGCCATCCCCTGAACGATGTAGCTCGCGTTCAGGGAGGCGCGATTATAGACACTCTGGAGCCCTGTTCGTCTTATTGAATGGCGACAGCTGTGGACGAGAGAGCCACGGCGGCGAACGGATAGCAGACATCAGGACGTGCGCTGCGTTTTGGTTTTCGTCGAACGGTTGCGGGAGGCGTTGCAATCAAAACACTGCAAACCCCTACGACGTCAACCTCGGTTGCCGCACTACCCTTAGGAAAAGGGTCTTCATGGCTTCAGCGATACCGTCGGTCGGTGTGACCTCGAAGTAGAGGCCGGGCGAAGCGCATTCGGCCATCTTTGTCGATATCTGGCTCTGAAACGGTGATATCCAGGTGTTATACCAACTGTTTGTGGGAAGCGGCAGGTAAGTCGTGTACAGAACGGCGATTTTGATGCCGCGTGCCTTGAGTGGGGCGCAGAAGCTTGTATCGATCGGCTCCTGACAGCGACCGCCGGTGGTCCTCTTCGTACATATGGAAGGCTTGTAGCTATCGCCGACCCCGTCGGCCACGAAGAATAGTACCTTTTGGGGGTCTGCAGACGTGCTCCCAGTGCCAGGCGCTGTGATGATGGTATTCATCTGCGTTAAAGCGCTGTCGAAGCTCGTTGTCTGGTCATTGTTGTAGCCTTGGCTTGGGATCGTCATCAGGTCTACTGCATCGGTGTACGAACGGACTTGATCCAAGTCGTAGGTGGGATTGGAAATGGTTGTCAGCTTGGCATCCTCGGCTTTGGTGCCAAAGGTGTACACGCCCATGCGAAATTGATTGCTAGCGACGCGTGTGGTCTTCGCAGTCGTAGTCAGTTGTTGGGTTGCCTGGCGAACCGTGTCGATGCGCATCGTCACACCAAGAGACTTTGCGAGATTGTAGTAGCTCTTGTTTCCGCTCGCGATGTCATGACAGGCAAAAGCGCAGCTGTCGGACGTGTTTGCCTGCATCTTTGCGACATCGGCAGGCGTTGCGCCAACGCCCATCGATGGCGTGTTGTCGATAAGGATGTAGAAGTCCATGAAAGAGGCAGTAAGAAATTCAGCGCTTGCCGCTCCGGAAACATCAACGCTATTTTTGCCGAAGATGCTCATGAAGGTCGTGGGAACTGACGCCCTGAAAGTTATATTCGAGGTGACCCGGTTAAGGTTTCGGGTCACGGTGGCTGTAAGGCTAACAGGAAGAGAAAGAGCCTCGCCAGACATCTGGCCGGAGAACAGGTTGCGCGCTTCGCTTTCCCCAACGGCAATTGAGCCGTCGCCTGACATTGTCATGGCTTGGCTGACTGCGGCAGACTTCTCTGCGACAGCACCCACAGCTGCTGCATCGGCGGCATTGTAGAGCTGCGTGCGTATCTCAACTGCGTGCGAAAAGTCTATTGCCACTCCGGCCGCGCCGATCATCGGCACCAACAAAATTGCTGTCAGTATGCCGAAATTGCCCGCACGACAGTTACTAAAGCGAGTCACAATGGATTTCATTTTTTGGCGATACCGATTGACCGATAGACCAGTTCTAGCGATTGCGGCTTAAATCGACGCTAACCCACGTGGTAAAATAAATTCAAACACTTACACCTGTTGCGAGAGCCTGTCATCGGCGACATCCTCTAGTCGGTGAAAGTCAAAACGACGCTTTAGCGAATGACCTGAGCTCAGAGCGTCTCCCGCGCAAAAGGTCGGATATCCTTCATCCATCGGTTGCGAGATGCAGCTCACGAGCCGGCTAGGACCTCGATAGGATCTTGGCCAGCCCATCGACGGTAAACGGTTTCGGCAACTGACGGGCGTCGCTAATTCCAGAAGCGGACTTGGCGCTTTCGTCGCCGCTGGCAAACACGATGCGTATCGCGGGCCAGCGTTCCCGGACCTGTCGAGCAAGATCAATGCCAGACATGCCAGGTAATCCGACATCTGTAAGGAGAATGTCGATGCCTTCTTTTTCCAACACCAAAAGGGCGTCTTGACCCGAGCCCGCCTCATGAACAATATAGCCGAGCTCGCTCACCATATCGACCGTCGACATTAGGATCAAAGGTTCGTCTTCCACGACAAGAACCCTTGCAGTGTCCGTGCCACCTTGCTGTGGCGCTGGATCAGGCGCTTGCTGCTGTCGCTCGAGCCCCTCAGCAGTGATCTGGTGTTGCCGCGCGTTGCCCAGAACGTGCCGGATTTTACGGGCAAGTGCTTCGCGAGTGTATGGCTTCGATAGCAGTTCGACGCCCGCGTCGAGCCTGCCGCCGTGGACGATCGAGTTCTCCGTGTAACCGGACGTATACAACACGGCCAGTCCCGGAAGCATTGCCTTGGCCTTTCTCACGAGTTCCGTGCTCCGCATTGGGCCGGGCATCACGACATCGGTGAAAAGCAAATCGATCGGCATGCCGCTATTGATAATTGCAAATGCCGCTTGGGCGTCATGGGCCTTAAGAACGCGATATCCGAGATCAGTCAACAAGGCGACTGAGGTCTCCCGGACCCCGTCATCGTCTTCGACCACCAAAACAGTCTCACTCCCACCCTTCAAGGGAGCCGCATTTAAATTCGCCAATTCATCCTGGACCTGCATCGTCCTTGGCATGTAGAGTTTCATCGTCGTGCCATGGCCGACCTCGGTGTAGATTTTGAGATGCCCACCGGACTGCTTCAGGAACCCGTAGACCATCGAGAGCCCTAAACCAGTCCCCTTCCCCTCGGACTTGGTGCTGAAGAACGGTTCGAGCACGTGATCGATAATATCGGCTGGTATTCCTGATCCTGTATCCGTCACCGCGACCAGTACATACTGACCAGGCCGAACGTCCTCGTGGATGCGAGCGTAGTCATCGTCGAGCACGGCGTTCGCTGTCTCGATCGTCAGCCGTCCGCGGCCGTCCATCGCGTCGCGTGCGTTGATCGCGAGGTTCAGGATTGCATTTTCCAACTGGCCGGGATCTATCAGTGTGTTCCACAACCCACCGGAGACCACGGTTTCGAGCTCGATCTCTTCGCCCAAGGCGCGGCGAAGCATGTCGTCCATATTCTGGATAAGCTTGCGGCAATTGACGACCTTGGGCTCTAGCGGCTGGCGGCGCCCAAAGGCCAACAGTTGGGACGCCAGCTTTGCGCCTCGGGCGACGCCAGCCAGAGCATTGTTTAAGCGCTGCTCCGCCCTTGCGTTGCCATCGATGTCTTTGGATAGGAGCTGCAGATTGCCGCTGACGACCTGGAGAAGATTATTGAAGTCATGGGCGACGCCGCCAGTCAGATTGCCAAGCGCCTCCATCTTCTGCGCTTGCCGCAAAGCGATCTGGGCTGCTTCGCGCTCGACGGTTTCCTTTTCCAACTGCAAGAGCGCCGATCGCAGTTCGTGGGTACGCTGCTCGACGCGCTGCTCAAGGGTATGGTTGAGGCTTTGAAGCTGATCTTCCGCCCGCTTTTGATGCGTGACGTCGAACCCGTCGACGAATATGCCGGTAACTTTGCCACTGACATCCAGTATCGGCTGGTAGATCAGATTGATAAATCGCTCGTCGCTCTCCCCGTCGTCTTCACGCCGCAAAGTGACTTGGAGGTTTCGTCCAATGTAGGGCCTGCCCGACTCGAACACGCCATCGAGCAAGTCGAAGAAACCTTGTCCCTCAACCTCGGGCAAGGCATCCCTCACGCTGAGGCCCAGGAGCTGACGGTGGCCGACCAGCTGCATGTAGGCGTCGTTCACGAGCTCGAAGACATGGTCTGGACCGCTGAGGATGCACATGAAACTTGGTGCCTGCTGGAACAGCTCTCGCATCCGGTCACGCTCGGCGGTGCGAACTTCGACCTCCGAGGATAGCTGGCGATTGAGCTGTTCAAGCGCAACCGCGGCTTGCTCACGCATCTCGGCGGCCTCGGACAATGCCGCCGCTCTTTGACGTTCTGTCTCGAATGCTTCAGCACTTGCCAGCCGCGAGGCGATCTGCCCTGCGATCAGCTTGAGAAAATCGAGATATGCGTCGTTGATGGCGCGATGGAGGTTCAGTCCGCTAATCAATACGCCCTTCGGCTTGCCACCACCTTGTCCGATCAGAGGGATGACCGCTGCCTGTATTGGGGCTTTTGGCCAAGGTCCCGATGGAATGTCATCTCTTCCCGTCAGGTCGACCAGCTCGACGCTTTGCTCGTTCCACGCTCGGTTCAGCTTCCAGAAATCTGCGCCGCCGTCAATTTTCGCTGGCATTAATGGATTGTCATCTGAGGCACCGCATACCCATTGCCGTGTTGCGTGACCATGTTCATCAAAGAGATAAAGAGCACTGAAGGGAAGATCCCGAAGGTTCTCCCTCAGAGCACAAAAAGAGGCGTCTATGACCTCTCGATGCGTATCGACTGCCGCAAGTCCCGACGCCAGTGCACGCATCGTCGAAATGCGCCTTTCGCTGATTACCCGCTCGGTCTCCTCGGCCACAGCACAAAACACGCCTTCGACATCGCCGCTGTCACCGATCAGCGGGCTGTAGGAGAAAGTGTGGTAGGTCTCCTCGAGATAGCCGTTGCGCTCTAGCAGGAGAAGCAACGCTCGGTCCCAGGTTGCTTGCCCGGTCTCATATACAGTGTCCAGGCGCCCTTTGATATCATCCCAGATTTCCGCCCAAAGGATCCTGGTTGGGACAGCGAGTGCATGGGGGTGCTTGTTTCCCAATGTCGGTCGGTAGGCATCGTTGTAGAAAAACGCGATTTCGGGCCCCCAACCGAGCCACATTTCGAATTTCGACGTCAGGAGAAGCCGCAACGCCACCTTCAAGGCCTCCGGCCATGTATCGGGCGACCCGAGTGGGCTGTTTGCCCAATCATGTTGGCGCATCATCTGCGCCATTTCGCCCTCGCCAACGAACACATCCAGGTACTGATCAGAGTTTTTTTGCGGCATGGCATTTCCAGGCAATGATTGCGAAGCTGAATTAGGCCATTGATAACGCTTGTCGAGCCCGCGGTCCTAAATTCTGACCAGTTTTTGCTTCTGGTGTGAGAGATCGGCCATCGGCCAGGTGGTCTCGCAGCCGGAATGAAGCTCCTTTGGACCCAGACAAGCTCTCAATTTGGCCGGTATTGCGTCGTCGATCAGGTCGTCGATGACGGCACGTTCGCGGTGGAGGCCAAGGGATAAGCGCTTTGGGCACTCCCCGTCGATACAGCTTGACCGTCTAGCAACTTTCTTCCAAGCGCAGCCTCCGACCGGGACGGGGTGAAGAAAGCGTTTGCCGCAATGCCCGGCGTCGATGGTCGCTTCGAAAACGATTTGCGTATTTTGGCGAGCCCCGGCGATGCGCGATGGCTTTGCGCACGACGGCATGGTAACGAAGGCGACGCCGCCATCACGACCGGCCTTTTCCTCAACGAGACGGTCGCAACCAGACGAAGCTGGGGCATGAGCTTCTCGTCAACGACGATGAGCTATCGCGTCAACAACGTGCTTCGCGATTGTGGCCCGTTTGACGAAACCATGTAGCGGTGGACCGAGACAACGCGTACCGACGACGAGGCACGATATGCGGTAGACAAGGATCCGAGCTTGTCCTGATCCTTTTTTAATAGCCTTTAAGGTTTTCTAGAAATTGGGCGGCGGTTGCGAGGATGTCTCTGCGCACGGCGTCGTCCATCCGATCCCACGTCGCATACTGCCTTGCGAGGCGCCTGTTGTCCGCCAACAGGCCGCGATTGCGCGAGAGGAAGTCCCAGTAAAGGTAATTGAATGGACAGGCTTTGGGCCCAGTTCGATCCTTCACGTTGAAGCTACAACTGTCACAGTAGTCAGACATTTTTGAAATGTAGTTTCCGGACGCGGCATATGGCTTCGTGCCGACAACACCGCCGTCGGCAAACTGGCTCATTCCGATCACGTTGGGCATTTCGACCCACTCATAGGCGTCGGCGTAGACCTCCAGATACCACTGATGCACCTGTTTAGGATCGACTCCAGCAATCAGCGCGAAGTTGCCGGTTATCATAAGACGTTGGATGTGGTGCGCGTAGGCGTTCGAACGAGTTTCTCCGACGACCGTCGCGACGCAATTCATGTCTGTCGCTCCCGTCCAATAGAAATCGGGCAGGGGTCGTTTATTGCCGAAGAAGTTCGCATCGCCATAGTCCGGCATCTTCATCCAGTAGACGCCTCGCATGTACTCGCGCCATCCGATGATTTGTCTGATGAAACCCTCCACCGCACTCAGCGGCGCGTTGCCTTCAAGGTATGCCCTTTCTGCCCGCCGGCACATGTCCAACGGATCGACCAGTCCCACGTTGATGTAGAAGGACAGAAGAGAGTGGTTGAGAAACGGATCTCCTGTCAGCATCGCGTCCTGGGTGGCGCCAAATTCTGAGAGGTGGCCGTCTATGAAATCTTCCACAAGAAGTGAGGCGTCTTTAGAGCTAACCGCAAAATGGAAGTCGCGTAGTTCGCCAAAATTATCAGGGAACAGCCTATCGACGACGTCTATGACCTCTCGGGTTATTGCGTCCTTGTCGATCGCGCGGCGTTGTGGACGAAACATGTCTGGGCGCGCGGGCTTTCTGTTTTCTGAATCAAAGTTCCACCGTCCTCCGACAGGCTGGTCGCCCTCCATCAACAGTCCAGTCTTGCGTCGCATCTGGCGATAGAAGAACTCCATGACGAGGTCCTTACGCCCTCTCGCCCAATCGGCAAACTCTGAACGACTGCAGATAAACCTGCGATCGTCGATGACCTCGATCGGCGTTTCGAGAGAAGATTGCCACCGGGTGATCTTTTCCAGAACGCGCCATTCGCCAGGCTCAGTCAGTCGAATTCTTGTCGGAGAAGAGTGTCCGATTGCCCGACGAAGCTCGTCGTCAAAAGACCCCGCATTATCCGGATCGTCAATCGGGACGTATCGAACACGAAAGCCCTTATCCCGCAGTTCTTGCGCGAAGTGCCGCATAGCGCTGAAGATGAACGCTATCTTCTTCTTGTGATGGCGTGCGTATGTTGCCTCTTCCATGACCTCGCACATGAAGATGAAATCATGGTCAGGATCAAATCCGTCTAAACTGGATATAGAATGAGACAGCTGGTCGCCTAGAATAAAGACCATCGTCCCGATTGAGTGGCTCTCGCCCATGACGCTAGCCCCGCACGTTACTGAAGATACGCGCTTGGAGTGAAGCGTCCGTCTGCAGGACTCCTCTGAAGGTTGTCGTTAATGTTTTAGATCCGATTTTTGCGACGCCACGCATTGACATGCACATATGCTCGGCCTCGACGAGCACCGCGACACCGTACGGCTGCAACGACCCTTCGAGAGCGTCCGCAATCTGACTGGTCATGCGCTCCTGAACCTGCAGGCGCCGGGCATATAATTCGACAAGGCGAGCAATCTTAGAAAGGCCGACCACTCGCTTACTCGGGACATATGCCACATGGGCGACGCCGCGGAATGGTAGCATGTGATGCTCGTAATGTGAAAAAAACGGAATATCGCGGACAAGCACGGCATCGTTGTACCCCCCGACCTCTTCAAATGTCGTGCTAAGAACATTGCGTGGCTGGTCCTGGTATCCAGCAAAAAGCTCACGGTACGCCCTGGCAACACGAGCGGGGGTGTCTTTCAGGCCTTCCCGATTGGGGTCATCACCTGCCCAGGCGAGAAGGACGCGCACCGTATTTTGAGCGCCTTCCACCGTCGGTCGCTGTGCGTCTTGCCCGGGAGCCATATTGATCTGATCCATTCCATCTCTCCTTACGAGCAGTGCTACGCGAAGAACTGCAAGTTGGATCGACGCAAATGTCTGCGAGGACTTATTGATCCGATCGAGATTTGAAGCGTAACAACAACAAAGAACGTCCAAAGAGTGGCGACCATGTTGGCAGCAGCGGTTAGAAAGCAATCACCTCGCGTCTTTGCGGTGAAGCAGATGATGGAAACATCGAGGTCTGAAACAGTCCAGAACAGGATGATAAGGCTTATGGCCGCCGTCGCAGAGATGCGCGACGGTGCGGCCTTTGAGGACATCTACGCTTACATGTTCCCGCGTCTCAGATCGCACATGAGGAAGATGACCAAAGATCGAACCATGGCGGACGAACTCACTCAGGAGGTCATGCTTTCAGTCTGGCGTAAGGCGCACTTGTACGATCCGAACCGAGCGCAGGTATCAACGTGGATCTTCAGGATTGCGCGAAATCTCTACATCGATACGTTGCGCCGCCGTATACCAGAGTTTGACGAAAGTGATCCGGCATTTGTTCCGGAAGAGGCACCCTCGGCAGATCGTTTGCTGGTGGATGCTCAGGACGCAGACGCGCTAAGACGAGCTCTTGGACAATTGAAGGAGGAGCATCTCGAAGTCTTGCGTCTGTCATATTTCGAGGAGATGCCGCACTCGGCGATAGCCTCTGCATTGGGCATACCGCTTGGAACAGTTAAGTCACGAATTCGAATGGCCTGTGAGAAACTAAGATGGGTATTGCAGCATACAACCCGATGACCCGACATCATATCGACGATGAAATGCTGATGCGCTACGCAGCGGGAAAGCTCACAGAGGGATGGGGCGTCGCCGTCGCAACGCATCTTGCGCTATGCCCGTCATGCCGCAGCAGCCTGGGCGTCTACGAAGCGTTAGGCGGCCATTTTCTGGACAGCGAAAATCCACAAAGCGATGACGAGGTCATTGCGCGCAGCTGGAAGCAGTTGAAGGCCCGAATTGATGCCGGAGAGATCGATAAGGTCATCCCTCTCAGGCGGCCTGCCGGTAATACCCTCTTACCGGAACCGCTTAGATCATACGTCGACCAGGCAGGTGGACTTGCTTGGCGTCGGTTGGGGGCTGGAGGTGCAGCCCAGATGATTGTGCCTACGGGCGACGAAACGACAACTGCGCGGCTGTTGCTTATTCCGAAGGGACAACCCGTACCAGAGCACACACACAACGGGGTTGAGCTTACGCTGGTCCTAGCTGGATCGTTCTCAGACGAGATTTCAACATTCCGCCGAGGAGACGTCGAAATGGCGGATACGGAGATTATTCACACCCCACGTGCCGGTGAAGAGGAGGATTGCATTTGTCTGGCCGTCACCGATGCACCGCTAAGATTTTCCAGCAGGCTTATGCGGTTCCTCCAGCCTTGGTTGAAAATATGAGCGCGGAACATCGGAGGAAACGGACTGTCGTCTAGAGTTTGATTGCGGCAATGCGACGAGTTCTGTCAATCTCGACGGGACGTTGTCGTAACCTTGACGCCAAGGCTCTCCGTAATAAGTGGATAAAACCACACGAAGAGTAGGGCAAAAGCATATTCCTTGGTGCATCAATTGTGCTTGCCGTCGCCCTAGCAGCTTTGAGAAGCTGCCGAGGTCACCGGACCGAACGAACATGCCCCAGAGGAATCCAAGAAGGGCAATGGTTCCCACGGGTTGTGTCCTAGTTCATCAAAGAGCGCCACGGCAAATGCTGTTTAATGTTTTGTAGCGATCCGGTGTTCAGGGCGGGGGATATAGCTTATCAACTTTAGCATGTGTTGGTAATCATTCACTCACCAGGTCGCCTTCCTTTGCCTGATCTCAAAGACGTCGTCCCGGATGTTGCTGATCGTTTCGCTTAAGCCGCCGGGCCGGATGTCGCAGTTGGGTTGTTTGGGCCAGCGACATAAGTGACGACTGGACTCTACATGTCGGCGGTTCTCATATCATCGAGGCGGATGCATCTATCCAGGCAAGTTTGGGGTGGAATGCGGCCGGTGTTGCGACAATGCGGTGGCAGCATCGCGCACAAAGTTGTGTCGGCACCGCAGGTGGTAGCGCCTAGGCCCGTGACACGCGGGCCTAGATAATTGCTTCCTTTGTGCCGGTCTCGATGACCTTGCCGACGTACATCATAATGACTTGGTCGGAGACTTGGTGCGCGCTAGCGAGGCCTGGGCTAAGAACAGCGTTGCGGGATTGCGCTCGCGCCACAGCTTTGCCAGCAAGGGCGCACATTAGCGACCAGCTTGAGCGGGAAACTCAAGCTTTGTGACATCATAGCCGAGTTCGCTCGCCTTGCGGATCATCACCTTCAGTTTTGCTTTCGATGGGACGGCCCGCGCGTAGATCCAGAGGTTCCGCATTTCAGGGTCGGCACTAATGAACCACGTTTTGTCGGGGGATTTGTAGAGAACCCAGTAGTTGAACACGATGAAGAAGGGATATCGGACGCGCATCTTGCCATTGCCGTGCCCGAGATCGACGATCCTTCCATCGCCATTGACAGTCTTCAGCCGTCCGCCAGGAGTGCCGACGTGACAACCGTCTTCCACTTGGACCGCGCCTGGCATTTTTCCGGGCTTGTAGGTTGAATAGCCTGCAACACAGCCATCAGTCAGCCACATAGGCCGACGGCCGATCTCAAGCCATGTCCCATGATAATGGTCCATACCCACTGCAATCGGACGCGGCTCGACTGAGGCCGAGAGGGCTGGGCTGGATAAAGACATCCATGCGACCGCCGCGGCAAAACACCAACGAGAAATTTTTTGCATACCAAGCTCCCATTTGTTCACGCTTTTGTTTCATCGGATGGGCTTCAAGTCCGCGATATCCCCGCATAGCGAAGAGCGATAAAGGCCAACAGGCTGGCAACGGCGAAGGCATTCAGGTTGAAGAAGGTAACAAGTTCGGGTGCAGTCCAGACACGGAGCGGCGCATCAATGAAATTGCGCGAGAACACGAAGACGGCAAAGACGAGCACAGCCATTCCGCGCTGCCACCACTTTTCGTCCGCTTTGAAAGACAGCGCGACCAGCATGACACAGGCGGCGAAGAATAATTCCGTGCCTGAGGCCGAGCCAAACAGTTTCGTCTCGAACAAAGTGTCGAACGTGCCGATCAGTGGCAGCGCGATCCGGGCTGCCAAGGGAGATCGTCCGGCCAGAAACGGGATTGCTAGGAAGAGCGGCGCTGAGAGCAATGTGGCAAGCGATGCCACCACGCCATCGCCGACCAGATACCAGACATAGACAGGATAAAAGGGCTTGTTCAGCACGATGACCCAGGCAATCGTCACGGTCGCCTGGGTGAGCGCGTCGGGCTGTTTGATTGCCTCAGACATCATTTGGCCGGCGCCATTAGGTAGTGGCCGACACCCCAGACATCGCCCTTATCATGCCCGAACAGACCAGCAGTCGACAGGAAGAAGAGCCGCCAGCGGCGAAGCCACAGGGACACGTCCTTGCCATACACCCTTGTAAGAATTGGCCGAATTCGATGAATGTCACGGTCAAAATTCGCCAGCCAATCAAGTGCCGTCCGACTATAGTGCGTTCCCGACCAGCGCCATTCCCGCTCGACCTCGAACAGGTCGCCGAAGCGATGCGGCAGGTCGTGCGCGGGCATGATCCCGCCAGTAAAGAAGTGCTGTGCGATCCAGTCGGACGGGTCGTTGGGATCGAACCTGTATGAGCGGTTCTTGTGAGTGAAGACGTGCAAGAAAAGCCTGCCATCAGGTTTTATCCAACTGCGGACACGCTCGAGAAGCGTGCGCCAGTTGGACATGTGCTCGAACATTTCCACCGACACGACACGGTCGAACTTCGCCTGAGTGGAAAAATGGTTCATGTCTGCGGTGATGACGTCAAGGTTGGTCAGGCCATCGCGCCGCGCGACGTCAAGTATATGGGCTCGCTGTGAGGCCGAGTTCGAAACGCTCGTGATGCGTGAATGGGGGAAGCGTCGAGCGAGGTAGAGCGAAAGTGAGCCCCAACCACAGCCAAGCTCCAGGATAGTCATGCCGTCTTCGATCGCCGCATTCGCAACGGTCTCGGCGAGCGCCAGGGTCTCTGCTTCAGCAAGCGTCGTATCGTGCGTCGGATAAAGGCAACAGGAGTATTTGCGCTGCGGTCCAAGTGCTGCCGCGAAGAAGTCGGCAGGCACCTCATAATGCTGCCGATTGGCCTCGTCCGTGTGGGTCGCGACCGGAAATCGTTTCATGAGCTGGACGAAATCGCGCTCGGTGTCCGCCGTCGTTGTCGCAAGCTTGCGCTTGGTGCGCGCGCAGAGAAAATCGATGCCGGCCAGTGTCATTGCGTCGGTGAGCGGCGCGCGCTCTGCAGTGTTGATGGCGAATGCCAGCATGTTCATTACTGATCTCCTGGAAGGGTAGATTTGCGAGGACCTGGGAAGAAAGCGTTGACCCTGTGCTGCAGGGCACGGAATTTGTCGCCGCGCGAGCGCAGCATGTGTTCTTCGAGAGGTGGAACGCCGGATACATGCACCAGCAGCCAGTACATCATGAGTGGCGCGAGCAAGGACAGCCAGTTCCATATCGATCCGGTCGAAGCAAACAGCGGCCAGCAACACCAGATAAGCCATTCGAAGAAATAGTTTGGGTGTCTTGAATACGACCAGAACCCGACCTCACAGACTTCCGTCTTAGCCTCGGGCGTCTTTCGGAAGCGGGCAAGCTGGGCATCGGAGATGGCCTCGCCGGCTAGCCCGACGATGGCGAGTAGCATGGCCAGAGCGTCAATCGCCCCTGGAAACGACCGCTCATTGGCTGCAGCAAGATAGACAGCCAGAACGAGAACAAAGGCGGCCAATGCCTGGATCTGTACAAAGAGGAACAGCCGCCAGGCCGCGCCGTCGCCCCAGTCTTCGATGAATTTTGCATAACGGGGATCCTCAGCAGCGCCCCTGCAGCGTGAGCCGATATGGCTTGCGAGCCTAAGCGACCAGGCGCTGATCACGACCAAGAGGACGATCCGGCGGTCGAAGTCGCCATCAGCGAGCGCGATAGCGGCAATGCCTCCAACGCCGACCGCCACCGACCAAATCGTGTCGATCCACCCACTTTGTCCGGTGGCGCGCTGTATCGCCCACGCGCCGGCCATGGCCAGTGACAACCAGAATGCGATGGCGACGAGGAGGAGGATGTCCATCAGTCTTCCCGTATGGTCCCGAAGGCGTTTCATGTGTCTACGGTGGCCACAAGCACTTGGTTTCGCTCCGGGGGAAAGAATTTTTGCAATTACTCCTCAGTTTTGCAGCTCGCTGCCTGTGCATCTGGTGCGTCTAACACGTCAATTTTTGAAAGGGCCGCAGTGCTAGGAAGTGATCGCGCTGACGCTCTTGCTGACGTCGTCGCAACAGTGCTGGTTCATGCCCTTTCGCCTTTTCTGGCGGCTGCCCATCTTCTACCCATTGAAACTTTACGGTCTCTGTTCAACAGGAGCTCACGAAATATATCTGCCCGCAATGAAACTATAGGCGGTCGGCTTTCGTACCAATGTCGCGACAGAGCAATCGAGCCGCCGAGGTGCACGGGTTGAAGGAACTGAAACGTCGAAGGGCGGATAGGCTGAATATTGCGATGGTTGGGGCGCCGGAATGTCTGCAATACCCACTGATTGGCTCCTGTCCCAATCACTTAAGGCGACGTTTTTTGATGCTGCTGATCGTGTTGGGCTGGGGGAAAGGAGCGTGTTTTACAAGCGATGCATCACAATCGCGCCGACAGGTTTTGAGAAGCGTTTAGGCCGATGGAAGGAGAAATAAGCATGATGAAGTTGATCATAGTCCCAACCGTTGCGGTACTATCTGCCATACCGGGTTTCACGTTGGCTCATGCCGCAGATATTGCCGGGAATTGGGCTCGAGGAGACGGCAACGCTAGGGTCCGCATTGCATCTTGTGGATCGGATATTTGTGCCACCAACACTTGGATCAAACCGGGCACGGCCAAGGAGAAAGAGGGCGATCGGCTTGTCATGACGATCGAGCCTGGAACCGACGGTGTCTATTCTGGGACGGCCTTCGATCCGCAGCGAAACCTGACCTACAAGCTTACAGTGACAATCAATGGCGACAAGATGACCACGAGAGGGTGCGTCGTAGCCGGGCTGCTATGCAAAGGCATTGATTGGACCCGGATTAATTAGACAGGCAGGCTGGCAGCGAAGCAGGTGAGGCCAATGATCGTGACCCACTCCTCTTTGTCGCGATCGGCTTCGTCTGGCATGCTTTATCGGCTGCCGATGCGCTATCGATTGAAAGATTTATAGGTTTGCGCAGGCGGCTTTCATCGACATACTCACATAGATCGGTGCTTGCTCTGGCCTCTGGCGAGGGAATACAATTACGCTTCCCACCCACCTGATCGATTTATGGATGGTGCAAACGTCAGGCAATGAGGCTCTTTGTGATCGATTAGTGGTTAGAAGAGCCCGTTCCCGGGCCATCGCCGGTTATGATCCCCGTCTCTTTGACCAAACAGACACTGCTCCTTGGGCTCAGCTAGCGCATGTCGCTATCGCTCGCCTTGGTGGTGCTTGTAGGCCTTGTCGGAGCGGAGGCTTGGCGCGGGCTTAGGTAAACCGCGGCCTGAGGCGAGTGGAGATGGAGTTCGGCCTTCGGGCCGGCCTAGAGGTTGGCGACATTACCCTTCTGCTGGACCGGTTAAGGCGTCGTCTGCTAGAACTTAGCACGGTCATGACGCTGATAGCGAAGTGGCGATACGATAGGCGGGCAGGTGTGCTTTAAAGGAGCAATGTGATGCGTCCGGAACACTATAAAGACGGAGGTGCCGCGGACCAAAGCACCCGGCTTAAGGTCGGCTTCGTTCTCGCGCGGTCATTCACGCTTTCGGCCTTTGCGATGTTCGTCGATACGCTGCGTCTCGCAAGCGACGAGCATGATCGGTCGGGAAGGGTGAGGGCCGACTGGCAGGTGCTTGGCAGCACCCGTCACCTGATTACATCGAGTTGCGGCGTGCAGGTTGCGCCGACATCGGACTTCGTCGATCCAGGCCGGTTCGACTATATCGTCGTGGTGGGCGGGTTGCTCAACAGGCAGGAACCTGTCGATCGTGATACCGTGGCGTTCCTTAAACTCGCTGACACCAAGAAGATTCCTCTGCTCGGGGTTTGCACAGGCACTTTCATTCTTGCCGAGGCTGGGATGATGAAGAACCACGACGTCTGCGTTAGCTGGCTTCATGCAAAAGCCTTCCGGGATCGGTTTCCCGAGTTGTCGGTTAGGTCGGACAGGATTTTCAATCTTGATCGGCGTCGGGGTTCGTGCGCCGGAGGCAGCAGCGCCGCCGATATGGCCGCAGCCCTTGTGCGCCGCCATATCGGCCGCGAAGCAGAAAGAAATGCTCTTGAGGTGCTGCAGATCGAGAAAGCCCGCTCCCACCTGGAGGTGCAACCACGGCGGCCACTTTACGAGGAATACAAGGATACGCGCTTGAGAGCGGTGTTGATCATGATGGAGCAGCATCTTGACAGCGATATTTCGATAGCGCAACTCGCTGCATCTGTGGGTGTTACGCGCAGGCAGCTTGAGCGTATTTTTGAGAAAGAAGCAGGCATGTCACCGGCACGCGCCTATGCCAAAGTTCGCCTTGAACGAGCCAAGGTGCTTCTTGCGCAGACAAAGTTGCCGATGATCGACATCGCGATGGATGTAGGTTTTCGCACGGCTTCGCAGTTCACCCACTCTTTCAAGCGAGAATTCGGACAGACGCCATCGCGCGTACGAGCCGCTCTGCTCGCAGTAAGCTGATGCAACCCGTTGGAACCATCAGGCAGCTTGTCGCTATCCTGTCAGTTCCGTCACGGGCGAGCGGGTTCGAGACGTGAGCTCTCCTGCGCCGATGGGTTCGGGGATCGCCGATATGCTTTGATCGACCGTGCAACGGCTATCGTAGCGCAGCCGGGGCGGGAATGCGACCGGCACAGGCGCCGACGGCCATAGGCTTGCCACCAGCCTCAGCGAAGCTTCGATGGAACCTGCGGCCTTGTGAGCAAACGATGGAAGCGAGCCGGCGCGAGGCTTTCGCGCACGATCAGTACGACATATCGCCACTGCACCTCCTGACAAATTCTTGGGCGAGCACCTGAAGACGTTGCATCCTGGAGGCAATATCGACTGCCGCCGTTTTAAACGGGCACTTGCTCCGCTTCGCGCGCGAGCCAACGAACGCCCTGGCGAGAAGAGCCGTATTGCCGGAAATGTCGCGTGGCGGGCGGTAGAAGGTAACCCGCTTCTAGTGTGAGCGCACGAGCACATGAAAAACCCGCTCACTCATTGCAGGCGGAACGGAACAAGTGGCTATCACCGCAGTTTCGCCAACACGGCACGTCGCCGGAGACTTTTACCGGGAGTGATGTCCGGAAACGAGGGCGGGATCGAGTTGCGCGTTAGCGAGTACAGCACAGAAAACCACGCATCAGAAACAAAACCTGTCGACACAAACACATTTTCGGAACGACTGCCCGCGGCGTTTGTCGCCACCCGCCTTGCTGACGTCCTTCGCAAATCGACGACCTCTCTTTGTTATGTCGCGCTTGGCGAAGAGGCGCTCGAGGCCATTGCAAGATCGATCCTGTCACTCTTCCCCAACTTGAATTTGATTGTCTTTCCACCATGGGATTGCCTCCCCTACGATCGCGTACCACCGACCCGGCAGTG
This sequence comes from Rhizobium sp. NPDC090275, assembly GCF_044772225.1. Classification (NCBI taxonomy): domain Bacteria; kingdom Pseudomonadati; phylum Pseudomonadota; class Alphaproteobacteria; order Hyphomicrobiales; family Rhizobiaceae; genus Rhizobium; species Rhizobium sp. NPDC090275. The sequence goes on from NZ_JBIVYL010000006.1 coordinate 315,788, forward strand.
TATGGGGCGGCGAATGGACGCGCTTAGGGTTTGGGCTGAACCATCGCAGGCGCCGCGACTTATCCTGACATCGCTCGATGCGATACTCCAGCGCGTACCTCCTTTAGACACCATCCGCGGTAGCAGGCTCGAACTGCGTGTCGGTCAACGACTTAACCGCGCGGCCTTCAAAGCCTTTGTCGAAAGAACAGGCTATCTGGAAGAAGGGGTCGCGGACGATCCAGGCGAAGTTGCGGTCCGAGACGAGGTGATCGACATCTTTCCCGCCGGCGCGACCTTTCCGATGCGTATCGTATTATCGAAAGATCTACATGTGAGCGAGCTGCGGTCATATGACCCCGAGACGCAGCGGACAGACAAACTGCTTGAAACACTCATACTCGGTCCAGCGTCTGAAGCTATTCCCGACAGAGGGGGTAAGGTTGTAGACGAGCCATCCGATGGGATGGAGCGCCGACTTCTTCGACGTTACGACCAGATGCCGGCGGTCTTCGACCTGCTCGGCGATGCCCGGCTGCTGTTCGAGCCTGGGTTTGATGATCGCGCTGACCAATATCATGATATTATCGACGACGCGCGCCACGCCCACCGGACGTTGCGCGCTACGGAAGCATCTTCACCGCGATCGATTTACCTTAGCAGCGACGAATGGCAGGCAGTTTGCTGCAAGGCTGAAACACTCGACATCGGCTCAACCGCACCCCGCGCACTTGCCTCGTTCGACGAAGCGTCTGACCAACGTAAGGCTTTGATAGACATGGTACCGGATTGTCTAAGGAATGGACGAAAGGTCGTCGTGGCGGGCCGCGGCCGTTCTCATGACGCCTTCTGTAACCGCCTGCGGCGCGTCGCGAAGATTGAGGTATCGAGCGCGATGGACTGGGTGGAGATTGAGCGCTCGAACTCTGGCCTCTTCAGGATCGACGGGGAGATCGACGAAGGTTTTGTCGATGTCGATGCAAATATTGTGCTGATCAGCTCGGGACACAAGTCGGGGCTGACTGCCCGATCGACTGATCTGCTTGCTGAACCCGAACTGCGGATTGGCGATGTCGTCGTCCATGAGGAGCACGGTGTCGGTGTGCTGACAGAGCTCGAAACGATCACGATCGACGGCACCTGTCGCGATGCCGCGCGACTTGAGTATCGTGATGGGGCATCGTTGCTCGTACCGTTCGATGAGTTCGACCGGCTGTGGCGATACGGTGCAGAGCCTGACGCCGTGACCCTTGACCGTCTTCATACCGATGCATGGCACAAAAAGCGGGCAAAGATCGCTGCCGATATCCGCTCGACTGCCATTCATATAACTGCCTTAGCTGAGGCACGCAAAGCATCGAAGGCCGACATTTTTGTCCCCCCTCGCGCGACCTACGGCGCTTTCGTGCGGCGCTTTCCCTATCCCGCGACCGCTGATCAGAGCGCTGCCATACGATCGGTTCTCTCGGACCTCAGTTCCGGAAGAGCGATGAACCGCCTTATTTGCGGCGATGTTGGCTTCGGCAAGACGGAAGTGGCATTAAGAGCTGCTGCGGCGGTAGCACTTTCAGGAGGGCAGGTCGTCGTGATCGTCCCCACCACCGTGCTCGCGCGTCAACATCTGATGACATTCGAGCGACGGTTCGCGGGGTCGCCAGTCAAAGTGGCAATGTTGTCGCGTCTCGTAAAACCCGCGGCGGCCAAGAAAGTCAAAGCCGGGCTCGCCGACGGTGATATTGGGATCGTCATAGCCACCCACGCCATTTTGGCAAAGGATGTGACCTTTTCGCGCTTGGGGCTCCTTGTCGTTGACGAGGAACACCGGTTCGGCCTCAAGGATAAACAGGCCATGAGCTCATTAGCGCCCTCCCTCCACACGCTTACAATGTCCGCGACCCCAATCCCGCGGACATTGCTGTCAGCTATGGTCGGCCTTCATGACGTCGACGTCCTCGCAACTGCGCCTTCCAGGCGCCGACCCGTCAGGACGTCCCTAGCTACTGTTGACCGCGCCACAATGCGCATTGCGTTGATGCGCGAGTTTAGGCGCGCAGGTCAGAGTTTCGTTGTCGTTCCCAGGATCGAGGATATCCCGGACGTGGCAGATGTTCTCCAGGAGATCGTTCCCGAGTTAAAAGTCCTGATCGCGCATGGAAAGATGCCGGCGGCCGACATCGATGAAGCCATGGTCGGCTTCGCGGATGGAGAGGGCGACATTTTGCTGTCGACCAACATTATCGAAAACGGTCTCGATGTGCCCCGCGCCAATACGATGTTTATCTGGAATGCCGAAAAGCTAGGCCTCGCGCAATTGCACCAATTGCGGGGCAGGGTCGGCAGGACGAGGGTCCAGGGTATCGTCCATCTCCTGGCCGAAACGATTGAAGAGCTGTCGCAGGAGGCACGCTTACGGCTGACCACGCTGGTTGAGAATGATCGTTTGGGTTCAGGGCTCGACATCAGTCTGCGTGATCTTGACTTACGCGGCAGTGGGGATATCGCAGGCGAAGAACAGACAGGGCATATGCGGGTGATCGGAACCGGCCTTTATCATAGGCTCCTCGAGGCCGCCCTGGCGACGGTCAATGGGAAGGAAACTGCTGACACAGACCGGGCAACGCTCAATATCGGAGTGTCAGGCGGGATTCCCAGTGATTACATTTCTGATCCAGAGGTTCGCCTCGATCTGCACGCGAGGCTGTTGCGCGCTGCGTCGGTGAAAGAAGTCGATAATCTAGAAGAGGAGTTCGACGACCGGTTTGGTCAGCCTCCGATGGAGGTCGTCACCTTGTTGAGACTGGCCAGGGTCAAAATTACGGCCGGTCGCATCGGCATTTCGCAACTTGACGCTGGGCCAAAAGCTCTTGCATTGTCGCTAACACCAAGGGTGTCCGCCAAGACAATAGCAAAATTCGTCGGCATGGGCGGCCTGCATAAAAACGAGAGACTGGTTTTCGAGGGCGAGGCGACGGGCAGTACCGAAGGGATCGAATTCATCGAGAGGCTGTTAGGTATCCACTCGTGAATGATAGTCTGGTCGGAGAAACGCTATTAGGCGGTTCGAGCCGTTTCATCCGACAGCTTGCATCAATGATTTCAGCGCGTGGGAACACACTGGGACCTGCGGTCGACCCTTCTTTGCGATAGTTTCGCTTGGCGTGCCGCACCAGGCTGTTGGCGCCTTGATGCAATTCAACGGACGCGCGGGTTCTCTCTCATCTGCTTCGTTGATCTACCAAATGAAGCCAAGAGCTTAAGCCTGCGCGCCGGCAGATTGCTTTCGCGCCTCTCGAAATCGGTCCAACATCGGCAATCGTCATGAGGATAAGACGAAGGTGATGATGTCGGTGACAAGAGGTTCACCGCTACGCCTCGACGAGATGGTCGATTTTAAGCCAAGCGCTGGCCGAAATTGATGCTTGCGGGCTGCCTTTCCGAACCTCCACCTGTGTGACTGCGACCCTCCTCATTAGAAGCTGCCTCTGGTGCCAGGGGGTGCAATGATCCGGCGCGTCGTCGATGTCGGATCTGGGCTCTCACGTAGGTGGTAGGGGCGCGAGAAGGTTTGTGACGCGCAAGGCTTCATCGGCTATGCACTCGTGGTTGAGTTCGCAACCCGCGTGGTTGCTGCTGCTAATATGTTGTCACGCGGCGCGGTCGGATCAGGTAGCGATAGCGCCTCTGTTGTGCGCTAATCGTGTAGCTTAGACGTGAAGCACAATGCGCCGCCCTTAACGGCGCGAATGAGCATCCAAACTTGCCCCTTTAAAAAAGTGTCATCGGGGGCGGATTAGATCATGCTCGTTATGTCATCTTGAGCAGCGTTCTAATTGTGTGACCCTCGCGATAGCCGGCTTTTTCAGACGGCGATTTGCGGTCGGAGCGCATGACGGGGACCGAAAGATCAGGTCCGACGTCACTTCAGACCAAGGTCTGAAATGTCTCCGACCTAGGTCCGACCAGGGAACTCCCAGCAGGTTGAGTCGTTTTCTGGCTGCGAGAAAGCATCGTTAAAGGAGATCAAGATGATTTACAAACTGACAGCGACCGCAATCGCGGCCATTGCACTTATGTCCGGCGTGGCCATGGCCCAGTCGGGAACCGTTAACGGCGCGGCTGGCGGAGCGGTTACCGGTGCCATCGTTGGTGGTCCCGTTGGTGCGGCCGTGGGTGGCGTTACGGGCGCCGTGGTCGGAACCATCATCGATCCGCCGCCGGCAAAGGTCGTTACCTATGTCCGCGAAGCGCCTGCTCCGGCAGCGCCGGTCGTCGTGCAGGAAAAGGTGGTCGTCGGCCATGCATTGCCGGAGACCGTCGTCGTCACGCCGGTCCCCGAAAATCCGAAGTATGGCTATGCGATCGTCAACAACGAGCGCGTCATCATCGAGCCTTCGTCCCGCAAGGTTATCCAAGTTATCAATTGATTAGGCTTGGCAGGGCGGCGCGGCGCAACGCGGTGCCGCCCAATCAGGCTAACACCGCCGCAAAGGCGTCGAAAAAGCATAGTAAATAGCAACGGATGATATGATGAATGGGCTCGCAAGCGTCGCGTTTGGAATTGTCACGGTCTTGGGTACCGTCACCCTCGCTGCGTCGGTGGCATCCATCGGTATGGCCGAAAGCACTGAGCAAGGTTTGCGCGGGCAAGGCGATACGACCCTTTGGACCGAACAGCCCACGCGCGTCAATCCCACGAACCAAGCCTACGAGCGTTTACCTCCTGCACTTTCGACTTATGCGGTGGCGGAAATCCACAGAGCTCCGTCAAGGCCGCCGGTCGTTGTTGCGGCGCACCCTGTCGCCGATAGCTTACCGGCGCCGAGTGCAATGTCACCGGAACATTTGAACTGGTGTTCGTCGCGCTACCGATCTTTTGATCCGGCGACCAACACGTATCGAACATTCCAGGGTCAGGTTCGCGTCTGTCAGTCCCCCTTTAAGAATAATGCCGACGTTGTGACTTACACGCCGCCCGTCGCCGCCGGCCCGCTGACCGGTGAGGCAACTTGGTGCGCAAGTCGTTATAAATCCTATCGAGCGGAAGATAATACCTATCAGCCCTACAATGGACCTCGCGTGAAATGCACGCCGCCAGCAGGCGGCCAGACTCTCGCGTCGAGCGAATAGTCGAGCCAGTTTGGACCAAAGCCCGTGTTGCAAGCGTCTACGTTGTGATAGGCTTGGTTGACATGACAGGAGCAAGGTTCAAACCGCTAAAGATGATGGCCAAGATTTGGCAAGTCCGAAACGGCGCGCAAAGGTCAGGGCGTGATGTTGAGCGACTGGGACGGGTGTCTCGTCGTTGCCTTGTGGGACATCCACAGTGACAGGGGAGTGGCGCGCCCGGAGGCCAAAAGCATAGGTCACCCACCCACCCATCGCGCGAGCTTGGACCCTGTCCAGCTGTGCCGTGGGTGATGAGGAATTCAAGCCTGTGCCAATTGAGCTTGAGAAGCTGCGCGCGGTTTTTGCACGGGGCCCCGAACGTCGAAAGTTTTCGCCGACGATCCGATAGGAGCGATCATGCGTGTCCTGATTGTTGAAGATGAGCCGGCCTTTGCGCTGACGGTCGAAGATATCGCCATTGCCGAAGGCTTCGAGATCGCGGGGATTGCCCGTAACACAGCCGAGGCAATGGAACTGGCGCGCGAGACGGATATCGCAGTCCTAGATGTGCGCCTTGCCGATGGACTGACAGGGCCGGATATTGCCGCGCAACTGGCCGAGCGCTTCGACGTTGGCATTGTCTATCTCACGGGAAATCCGGACCTTATTTCCGACAAGGAGGGCGTGCACGTCGTCGTCAAACCGCCGAGCGCTGCAGGCGTTGTCGACGGCCTACGTAAGGCGGCGGCGTGGCGAAGTCGTCGTGTGCGGCAACAGCTTGCGCCCGATGAACCAACCAATAACGCATTTAAACCAATACAGCACTGACAGGAGCACTTCGTGACAAACATTCAAGCCAGCCGCTCCAACGGCGGCGCCGATGGGCAGCGAACCGCCGAGATTATCCCGGCGCACTCCGTTCGGTCACATAGCAACTTACGTCGTTCCAACGCAAGCGCCGCCGAACGTGGGCGCGGCTTCGACGTTAAGTTCTTACTTCGCGAGATGGACATTCTGGCCGAAGAACTCGCCAAACTCGCCCCCTCAATGGACAGAACCGCGCTTGAGCTTCGGCTGGCACAGATGCGGCAGGTGGTGGAATTTCGTTACACGCAGCGGCCAGATCACCTAGAGGTCGAATAAACGTCGCAATATTTCGGTGTAGCGTCGATCCACGCGCCGTCACCTGCGTAGAGAGAGGCACAAGGCCGGAAAGGACGCAATCATGCTTTCAAGGCGCTGCCTGTTGAAATTGGGATGCGGAGCGACTGTCGCCCTTGCTATCTCGGCGATGCCACTGACGCTGAGTTTGGGGACGTTTCCCGCGCCGACGATGAATGCCGCCAAGGCGAAGGATGGCAATAACGGCAACGGCAATGGCGGAGGTAACGGCAATGGCGGTGGTAATGGCAACGGCGGCAACAATGGAAATGGTGCCAGCAACGGGAACGGCGGCGGTTCAAGCAACGGTAACGGCGCGGGCAGTGCCGGCAACAGTTCCAGCAATTCGGGTGGTAACGGAAACAGCAATGGCAACGGAGGCGCAAGCGCTAACTCCGCTAGAGGCGGTAGCTCTTCGCCGTCATCTTCCTCCGCATCGCCTGCTTCGGGCGTTCAGGCCACGCAAGATAGCGATGGCAGCCTCGATGTCCGCCACGGAAATGGCATAACCGAAACGCTGCGCCGCGGCCGCTACATCATGCGGGATTCAAAGGGCCGCACCATCGTCGACAGGCGGGCGACATCCAACGATGTTCGGCGGCTGAACCGGTTTGTTCGCTAGGATTTGAAGACCTAACCCTTCCCACGCCAACGCAGGGCCGCCTCGGTTCGATTGGAAACGCCCAATTTCGTCAGGATTTGCGTCATGTGATGCTTGACGGTCTTTTCCTGCAGATCAAGCCGTAGCGCGATATGCTTGTTAGAGAGGCCTTCGCCTACAAGGTCCATGACCTCCCGTTCGCGCGGCGTCAGGCTGTTCTTGGACGGCTCCTTTTCCAGCGACACATCCACCACTTTCGCGGACATAGCTGGAGACACATAGCGGGTGCCCTTGAGGATCGTTCTGATCGCCTCCGCAAGCCCCCTGGAGCCGATGCCCTTCAGAACATATCCCATCGCGCCCCTTTGGAGCGCGCCCAGCAACGTGTCGATCTCCTCGGAAGCGGTCAGCATTAACACCTTTGTCGATGGGCTGTGTTGCAAGATTTCACCGATTGCGCTCAAGCCCCCGCCTGGCATGGACACGTCGACCAGCATGACATCAGGATGCTTGTCGGCCGCAATCATCGCCGCGTCGTCACAGGTGGCACCTTCTCCCACCACCAGGAAGTCCTTGATTTCGGAAAGGCTGCGCGTCACACCTTCGCGAAACAATGGATGGTCATCCACGATCCCAACAGTAATGGACGTCATCTCTGCTCTCCCGTTTCCATCGGTTCGAAGGTCATCGTCAGGATCGTGCCCTTGTCCCCGGTCTTCACTTCAAACGTTCCGCCAAGACTATCGACCCGCTCGCGGAGCCCGACAAGCCCTAGGCTTGATGGCCTGACATGGTTCGGATCGAAGCCCTCGCCGCGATCACTGACCGTGATCGTGACATGCCCGCGATGAAGGGCGGCCCAAACAGCCTGCTGGATGCCGCCGCCGTGGCGATGGGCATTGTTCAAGGCCTCCTGAATGAACCGGTAGATACAGATCTTGACCGCCGCCACCGGCTCCGATCCATCCTGCTCGATTACCGTGTTGACGGTCGTGGCTGTTCTCATTTGATGAGCTTCGGTGACACGGTTAACGATTTCGGCAAAAGATGCCTTTTCGATCTCGGGAAGCACCAGTCCCTTGCAGATGTTTCTGATCTCTGTCATCGCCTCGGCCAGGCTGGAGCGGATCCAGGACAGTTCCTTCTCACGCTCCTCGGGCTGAGTTTCGGCACTGATCAGCAATTCGCTATCGAGCCGCAGGGAAGCATAGGCGATGTGCTGTGCGGGGCCATCATGGAGGTCGGCGCCGATGCTGCGCAGATAGGTCTCGTTCAAGGATGCAGCGCGTTGGGATGCACGCTGGAGCCGGACCTGCAGCCCCTTGTTCTCAGCGAGCAACGTGGAGAGTTCCGCAACGCGTCTTGTGAGATCCCTCTGCTGTTCCTGGATTGTTTGGCTCCCGCGAAAAACCAGTGCTGACAAGACGGCAAAAAACACGGAGGTGAGACCTGCGACCGCGAACCAGCTCCACAGTCGTGCCTGCGTTAGGCTCTCGGCAAGTCCTTCGGCGGTCTCGTAAAATTCCAGGACCGCCACGGCCTGGCCGGACCATGGCTGGAGCACTGGATTGTAGATCTCCATCAGTGGCTTACCGAGAGAACGTTCGGCGGTGCTTTCCGGATCGTCGGCGATCTCGTAGCGCGCAACCAGCGTTCCCGCAAATGCCTGGCGAAGCTTGTCGTTGACCGCAAACTGTTTTCCGACAAGCGCCTTATCGTTGGAGTATAGAATTGTCCCGTCGCTGCGCCATAGTTTGAACGACACCAATCGCTTTACAAGCGCTCCTTGCTCAAGCGTTTCATCGAGCGCCAGCGCGCTCGCCTCGTCGAGCGGCGCAGCCTTCTGCATGTCGGGAAGGAGCGGAGCAACGACACTGTCGACATAAAGCGCGGTCGCGGCTCCCGAATTATGGATCACGGCATCTTCGATTACCTTCGACACCAGATAGCCGACGATAAACATCGCCGCCAAACTCACTAGGCCGCCAACCACGACAAATCGCAGCGCGAGAGAGCGGGCCGTCCAGCGGGAAATCCAGTTCATGATCAACCAGTTGTAATGAGATCCCCGATACCTAATGCTCATTTGGATCTTTTCCAGCCCTGCACAACGGGGGGTTCCATGGACGAAGGTGCGCGGTGTTCGCTTGCCGAGGGGGAGACGACGTACGCTGCGCGCTAACGGATTTGCCGATCGTCGATCCGCAGTGCAAAAGGCGCTCTGCAGGTGTGCCTTCGATCAAAGCGATGCAAGGGGTGACACAAGAGTGACGGTCACGGTGAAACGGGACAACTCCAAGATCGTTCTGGGCAACAGATAGGCGACACGAGCGACGCATCATCGACGCCTAGGCGAGCACGCTTCTGGTTTCATGAGGCGATGATTTCGCTACTCTGCGGCTTGGTTCATTTGTAGGCTGTCCAAGGGTTCGACGATAGAGATAATTTCGAAGTCCCCAATCATGTGGTGTTGATCGGACCCAAGAACGGCCAAGGTCCAAAAATCACGATCTTCGCCGAAAACCGTCGAGACTTGGACGATCGTCGTCTGGCCGGAGGTATGGCTTGCTGATCGCGCCCAGTAAAAGCAGCCTGGTACCAGACTCTTCATCATGCCTACTCCACACACAATTGCGGTAAGATATCAGAAAACTTGAGCGTGACCACTTCTCGTATCCGATACCCACAAAGACCTCGAGCAAGACGGCACCGGCTTGATGCCCCAGTTACTCGTGGCTCGCTGAGCCTCTCCTCAAAAAGCGCTCCAACACCTGCCGCCGTGTCGGGCAGCGATGCGACATGCCCAACTCGCGATTGAAGTCCATCTGTGGTCATAGCGGTCGGTATTTCACGGTTTGCACCCGTTGCCGAAGAGACTACGCGGGATGTGAGGAAAACAGCCATCGTATTAGCGACCTCCGATCCGTCTTGGGAGCATAAAATAGCTTACGTAAAAATAGCTTACAGATGTGCGTGCGAACCTCGCAAGTGGGACCTAAGTCCTACCGGAGGAACCAAAGGAATTTTGAGAGATTACCTCCACATCCATAGCTTGGTTCTACAGGCAGGACTTGAAAGGTTTACCTCGATGAAATTTGGTTCCGATAGCTTCACCCATGAAGATTGGTGCTTGCAAGGTCATGGTTCGGCGTCAACGATTGCAACTATTCGGGCGGCACTTTCCGCAGAGCCTGACATTGACAGCAGCGCGATCAAGGTTCACATGATCGGGCCAGTTGTAATATTGGAGGGCTACATCTCGAATACGGCTCATCGTGACAGCGCGATTGCGATTGCCGCGATGGTCGTTGGATTTGGAAACGTTCACGATCGAATGTTGAGCCACTATCCTCACTAACTCCAATGTCTCTTTGCCTATAGCGTCGATGGCAGCAGTCAACTCGAATGCCAGACTGCAAAGAAATCGCTGCTGTTGCGGCGCCAAGCTTAGATGAAGCACAACTGATCTTGGGAATGTTGTGACTTTAAATGCACTTAGAACTTTCAACGCTGACACCTCACTCCATTGCGATCGATCCACTTTGGAGAATCCGATGCGTTTGACGCGTGCACGTGTCGACTTCTACGTTAAGTGGAAGCGAGGCGGGAATGTGAGGCTGCCGGCTTATGCGAGGCCGACAAAAGTATAACATCCTGCATCTTTTTGCATGGTCGCACGTTCCGTTTTCTGATGACATCACCTAAGGACGATAGCGATGACAGATACGCGATTAAGAGGTTTCAAAAGCCGGGCTGAACTCGAAGAGCACCTCGGTGAGATCTCCGATGATGCGGAGGCGATTGGGGCAGCTGGCCACGTTCAAGACGATCTCAAAGACCTTGAACGAGAGGCCGCCTGGCTTCGCAAGGAGGTCTCTGATCTTCGAGCACAACTCCATGTCGTCCGTGGTGTTAACCAGCCGAACCAGGAAGAGCAAGCATCTGGTCGTCACTCTTGGCGATGGGCCACAGCATTCGCCATTGCCCTGACGCTTTATCATTTTCGGATGCGCGCGCTACACCGTCCAACTTAGAGTGTCCCCAGGCTATCTTCTGTCAGTGGCCACCGCGCACCTAACAACGTAGCCGTCGATTGCGTCTTGTGTTTGAAAGCCGATTACCAAAGGCCCGCTGCAATGCCAGCAGTCGGGTCGAGGTCATCGGCGTTCGTTCCTCCACACGACATCAGACCTCCGTCCGATGTATGATCAGCGATGATCCGTTAGCGTTGAAATCAATCTTGAATGGTAATGAGACGTCCTGCTGGCGGCTCACCTGGAGGAAACGATGCGCATCACCATTCTGGCTTCGATGACTGCCCTATTGCTCGCTGTCTGCGTGGTCCCGCTCGCTGTTGCAGGCTTTGCTTGCACTGCCATGGCGAAGGACGGAAATGGTGGGGGTAATGGCGGTGGCCATGGAGGCGGCGGCGGCAATGGAGGCGGAAACCATGGCAACAGCGGTGGCCAGGCCGGGAGCTCTACACACGGCACCTCGCCATCGCGAGGCAATATCGCGAAAGGAAAGTCGGGCGAGGCTAGTGATCATTCGCGGGGCGGCAAGGCTGAGCGCGCGACATCTTTAACCACGAACGAACGCAAGGCGTCCGCCGAGCTAGCTGGATTGAACTCTCTCAATCGCAACTACAAAGCCTATCTTCATACGTCTGATCCACGAATGAAAGCGATCTCAGCTTACGCCGTTGCCTATGCCCAATACGAACTCGATAACGGGATCGAGCCGTCCGAGAATGATCCAATCCTCGGAGACCAGGCGCTGCAAGACGCGCTCGCATCGGCAACGACGACTGGGGAGATCAGCTCCGTCGCACTCCAGAGGGCCAAGTCTATCCTTGGTGTCGGTGAGGCCGAGGGAAAGATCGATCAAATCAGAGCCACACTCACGCCGACATCGGCAGTCGAGGATGCCGTCCCCGTCGTTGGCCGCCCGAATTGAGCAAAAGAGGCGTGGATGCCTATGACCATCGAGCGAGACTGGCTATGCGGTGTTGTTTTCGGTTGAAACACGCTGCGCGAACGCAACAGCGATGATCGCGCAGGCAGTCAAAATAGCGACGAGAAGCCAAGCCTCGTTGATCGCCTGGACAGTTCCTGCGGTCTGAACGAGCGGATCGAGCACGGCAGTCTGTTCCGCGTCGAACCCGCCGGACTGATGCGCGGTGACGATGTCAATTGGAGCTCCAATAAAATCGGCGATGTTTTTGTCGCCATTCTCTAGGCCCTTCCAAAGCTTTTGTCCCAGGGCCTCGGAACGGGTGTAGATGATCGTGTCTATCAAGGCGATCCCGATCGCGCCTCCGAGGTTGCGCGTCAAGTTGAAAAGGCCGCTAGCATCTGGAACACGATTGGGCGGTAGCGTGCCGAGGGCCAGACGAGTGGGCGGCAAAAGGCAAAACATGATAGCGACGCCGCGAACGATCTGCGGCCAAAACATCGCATCATAATCAGATCGAGGATCTTGGTAAGCACTCATTGCGAGGCCAACCGCAAACAGGCCAAATCCGCATGCTGACAACAGGCGCGGGTCGGTTCTCTTTTCTAACGCCACAGCAATTGGTGCGGTGACGAGTTGAGCAATGCCCGTGACCAGCATGACCATACCGATTTCCAAGGCGTCGTGTCCCCTGACAAATGCCAGGAAGACTGGCATGAGATACACCGAGCCGAACAGTCCGATACCAAGAACGAAGCTCAGGATCGAGCCAACGAGAAAATTACGGTCCCCGAAGTTGCCGAGCTCAACGAGAGGTCGCGAGCGCATTGTGGAACGCCAGGCGAAAAGCGATCCAGCGATGAAAGCGCAGCTCAAGCAGCCGATCACGTAAAGGGAAATCCACCCGTTTGTCGGCGCTTCCTTCAGGCCGATTTCCAAGGCGGCGAGACAGCCGGCCATGCATAGCAGGGACAGCCAGTCGAAGCCTCGAAGTGCTGACGGATCGACCCTGTGGAGTGGCAGGGTCCGCGACGCCACCGCGGCGGCGACTAGTCCCGGCGCGAGGTTGATCAGGAAGAGCCAATGCCATGAATAAGTATGGGTCAACCACCCGCCTGCGATCGGGCCAACAGTGGGTGCGAGAACAGCAAGCACGCCCGCGATCGTCGTCGCCAATGCTTGGCGCTTATTGGGGAAGAGGATGAAAACTGCGGAAAAGACCGAAGGTATCAACGTTCCCCCGGAAAATCCCTGAAGAACTCGAAAGGTGACGAGCTCGCCGAATTCGCCGCTAGCTGCGCATCCAGCGGAAGCGATGACGAAAACGATGAGTGATCCTACAAACAACCAGCGCATGGTCAGCAACCGGGTGAAAAAACCGGTCAGCGGGATGGCGACGACCTCAGCGATCAGATAAGCGGTCTGGATCCAGCTTAGCCTGTCAGGATTGATTTCGAGCGCCGACTGTATAGTCGGAAGCGATGTCGCCACTACCTGGACGTCAAGGATCGCCAGGAACATGCCCGCGCACATCGCCACAAATCCGATCCACACCGAAACGAATGTTCGAAGTGCTGGCGAATGATCAGCGGTGTCAGACATGTCGAGATCCCGAAAGGGCCGCGTTCTCGGTCTTGATCCTGACCGTTAGAACGAGTGCGTTGGCGATGGAGAATACCAGCGCGTGGAGCGGTTGGCCAAGACAGAGTGGAAAGACCGCGATCTCGCCGATGACGACCAGGTAATTGGGATGGCGGATGAAGCGGTAGGGACCGGCAGCCACCAGCGTCTCGCCAGGAACGACGATAATGCGTGTCGTCCAACGTTTCCCGAGTGTGGCAAGCGTCCAAAACCGCAATGCCTGCAGACACACAAACACACCGAGCCAAATAGGGTGAACCCGCACATTCCATGCCACAACCCAAAGGCTGGACAGCCACAACGTATGAAGCGCGACGATCAGGCTGTAATGTTCTTTGCCAATCTCCCGGCCACCCTTTGAAAGTAAAGCTTTGGTGTTGCGTCGCGCGAACCAGAGTTCACCGACCCGCTCCACGGTGACCGCCAATAACAACATAGACGACCAGGTCATGCCATGGCCTTCAACGACACGCAGCTTAGCGTAAAACCCGGTCCCATGGCCGTTAGCAATGTGCGCTGCGGCTGACCTGCCGCAATGACCCTTTCAAGAACGAACAGAGCGGTCGGCGATGACATGTTTCCGTACTCTCGTAGAACTTGCCGTTCGTGGTCCAGTGCTCCCCGATCGAGTTTCAGCGCGGATTCCAGGGCATCGATCACCTTTGCGCCGCCTGGATGACACGCAAAGCGATCGATATCATGCAAGGCAAGGTTGGACCTCGATAAGATGGTCTTAATCGCCGGACGAAGATTGCCTTGTGCGAATGGCGGAATAGCGCGATCGAAAATCACACCGAGACCTTCGGGGTCGACACTCCATCCCATTATGTCGAGGGTGTCGGGGGGAAGGTGCTGTCCGCTCATTTCTATTTCCGCTAGTCCATATTCGCCTGCCTTGACAATACAAGCGGCGGCTCCGTCGCCGAAAAGTGCGGTGGCGACAATATTCGCCTTTGTGAGTTGATCCAAGCGGAACGCGAGCGTGCAGGTCTCCACGGCGACGAGCAGCACGACAGAACCGGGTCGCGACGCCGCCAGTCGCGACGCGATCGACAAACCCGAAACGCCGCCCGCGCAACCCAGGCCGAACACGGGCACGCGCTCAACGTCCTCGCGAAAACCCATCGTCTCAAAGACGCGCGCTTCCAGGCTGGGCGTCGCGATGCCGGTCGATGAGACAGTGACAACGGTATCGACATCGGACGCGGCGAGCTGGGCAACATCAAGCGCACGGGTTGCCGCATCAACAAAAAGTGTGCTCGCACCCTCGATGAAAGCCGTGTTTTTGGCTGGCCATCCTGAAGTGTTGAGGTACCAGTCGATAGGTCGCACGCCGTAGCGCCGGCTGATGCCCGAGCTCTCGAAGACTTTGGCCAGGCGCTCGAAGTCGCCAAAGCGAGACGAGAAAGCCTTGTGTGAAGCAAGAGCGGCGTCACGCTGGTCAATCAAGTACGGGGGCAGGGCGGTTCCAATCGAGACCAATTTAACGGATGCGGGCATGGTGGTCCTTTGGCGATCCTTCTCGGCCACGCTTCGCGTTGTTGGCCATCGAGAGCAGGAACGTCATCCGCGGGAGGAAAGTTTCAAAACATAAGGAACTGTGCCAAAGGCTTGAGTAGCTGCACCAAATAGCGCAAGTCAGCCGCCCTCAAAAGAAGATCTACGGTCTGAAATCCCGCCACGAGCTGCCGAGCGGGTCGCTCGTCAATTCATGGACTTCTGATAGAGTGAAACGATTGACCAGTCGATTGGAATGCGAGGCAAAGACGCCAGCTGGACGGCACAATCAACTGCCGGTCGCCAGCAGGTCGTCAAATGGCTCAAATACCTCGAAAACCAGTTTAGGGCTCGCAAATGCGGCAGAGCCGATGGCGACATGGAGCTTCGAGTGGATATGCCACGACCTTGGGATCAAGGATCTGCGCCAACTGCAGCTACCGAACATTCGCGCCCCATCATGACTGAGGCCAAGAAGCGGTTTCATTTCAATGGGCACGCTCCAGCGCTCGGGCTGTCGCGTCAGCCTGCCAAGAAGAGACATGCCGGAAACGAAGAAAGGCTACGTGTCGACCTATAGCGCCGCGCGGGTCTCGTCCTGGCCGTCGAGTGAAGGGCCGGCACTCGTGTTCGCGCTGTCCACCCGCGAGTTTTGGTCAAGCGCCGTCATCGAGTGTGTCGATTATTGGCCCCCGTCATTTTGCGAGCGTTGGACAGACGCGAAGACTGTGAGCGCGAACAACGACCGGCGAGGCTGCGAGGGCGGCAAACCGGCCCTCGACCACCAATGACGGTCGAGATTGGCGCTGCAAGCCTGGTGTGCGGAACTCGCAGTCGTGACCTCCGCTCTCGCGATATGTCCAGGACGCCCTATCTCCTCCAATTTCGTGCTCTTTAATTCGACAACGGGTCTGTCTTTGCCTATGAGAATGTGCCGCGAGTAATGGGTTCGTGACGTGCCACCAACATTGCGAGATTTTGATGAAAAATACGCCTGCCTCTGAACAGAAGAAAGCATCCTTGGGCCTCGATCCTGGCGTCGCGATCGGACTGGCGGGCACGCTTGTCTTCTTCGTAATCAGCGGTCTCATCGCCTTTCTCAATCTTCAGACGTTGGAAGGGAGTAATCAGCGAATCGTTCAGACCCATGTAGCAATCGTTGCTCTTGATGAGCTGCTCTCGCGAGTGCAGGACGCCGAAACCGGGCAGCGCGGCTTTCTGCTGACATCCAACGAGACCTACCTCGCACCGTTTGATGCCGCGCTGCAGGCAATACCATCGAAGTTGCAGGACATTGATCGGTTGACGGGAGAAAATTCTGGCCAGTCGGAGCGGCTTGCGACCCTCAAGCACCATGTCGATGCCAAGCTCGCCGAGTTGAAGGAAACAATAGACCTGCGTCGAAACGATGGGTTGCAGGCGGCCTTGGCGGCCGTGAACTCGGATCGCGGCAAGATCGAGATGGATGCCATTCGCGCACAGATATCCGCCATGGCACAGCGCGAGGGGGAAGTTCGCCTACAGCGCATCGCGGAAATGAAAGGTGCCCAGCAAACAGCATTGACGAGCACAATATTATCCGGGCTGGTCGGCATGGTGCTGACCTTGGTCATCGGGGCGCTCATCCGGCGGGCAACGTTAGCGCGTCGACGCGAAGACTGGTTGCAGTCGGGTCAGGTTGGACTGGCGAACGCCATGATGGGGGACCAGGCACTCGATCAGTTAGGCAACAGCATCTTGGAATTCTTGATAAGCTATCTGGGGGGAATAGCTGGTGCGGCCTTTGCAATGGACCAGGACAAATTCAAGCGCATTGCCGCTTTTGGTGTACCGGTCAATGCAGCTATTCCAGACCATTTTGGCCCGCGTGAAGGCCTTCTAGGCCAGGCCGCGGCGCAAGGCCGACCACTGATCTTCGGCGAGGTGCCCGACGGATACCTGGTTTTTGGCTCGGCACTTGGCAGGCATAAGCCTCGTCATCTTGCAATTTTCCCAGGCACGGTCGATGGAAAGGTAAATTCCGTCATCGAGATTGGTTTTCTGCGCCCTGTCGACGCGTTGGTACAGACACTTCTGGAACGGGCGTCAGAGGCTGTCGCCATCGCCGTGCGATCTGCCGCCTATAGAAGCGCTTTACAAGACCTTCTTGAAGAAACTCAGCGCCAGTCGGAGGAACTTCAGACCCAGAGTGAAGAACTTCGTGTATCGAACGAAGAGCTCGAGGAACAAGGCCGTGCGCTGAAAGAAACGCAGACTCGCCTGGAGCAGCAGCAGGCCGAGCTGGAACAGACAAATTCGCAGCTCGAAGAGCAGGCGCAGGAACTCGAGTTCCAGCGCGACAATCTTGAGCGCGTCAACGCGTCCGTCGAACTGAAGGCAAGAGAGCTTGAGCAGGCCAGCCAGTACAAGTCCGACTTCCTGGCAAACATGTCTCACGAGCTGAGGACGCCACTCAACTCTTCGTTGATTTTGGCGAAGCTGCTTGCAGACAACCCGGACGAGAACCTGACTGCCGACCAAGTCAGATACGCTCAGACGATCCAGTCATCCGGCAATGACCTTCTAAACCTGATCAATGACATTCTCGACTTATCGAAGATTGAAGCTGGTCATGTGGAGGTCAGGCCGGAAACTGTTGTTATCGAGCGCCTTGCCAACAACCTACGGCAGGTCTTCCAACCATTGGCCTCTGAAAAGGGACTGGCTCTTACATTTGAATATGCCGAGGATGTTCCAGCGACGATCGAGACCGATCCGCTACGCCTGGAGCAGATACTCAAGAATTTACTTTCGAATGCCATAAAATTCACGCAGTCGGGCAGCGTCGCTCTCATGATTGCCGCGGAGGGTGCGCAGGCAATTTCGTTCGCTGTCACCGACACCGGTATCGGTATCCCCTCTGATCAGCAACAGCGCATATTCGAGGCGTTCCATCAGGCCGATGGCACGATCAGTCGCCGGTATGGTGGCACGGGGCTCGGTCTCTCGATCTCGCGCCAGCTCGTACGGCTGCTCGGTGGGACAATAGAATTGGCGAGCCAGCCCGATAAAGGAAGTACCTTCACGGTCACCGTGCCGCAAAGCCATCGGCGAGCCTTGCTTCCACTGGCGGATGTGACGCCCCGCTTCACGCCGCAGATGGCGGGCGTGGTCGACCAGGTTGAACAAACGGCCAGAATGCAAACCGCGGCCCCACGGGCGCGAGCCCTGGATGACGACCGTGCCGTGCTCGATAGCGCAAGGCGCGTCTTGCTGGTGATCGAAGATGATGCATCGTTTGCGGCAATCGTCAGAGATCTATCGCGCGAAATGGGCTTCCAAGCTTTGGTCGCCGGCACGGCGGAAGAGGCGCTAAGGCTTGCCAAGGAGTACAGACCGAACGCGGTCATCCTGGACGTGGGCTTGCCCGATCAATCCGGCCTGGCGGTGCTTGATCGCCTCAAGCACGACGTCGAGACCCGCCACATGCCCATCCATATGATTTCCGCCGAGGATCATAGCGAAACAGCGTTGTCCCTGGGTGCCGTCGGCTACGCGGTCAAACCGGTCAAACGCGAACAACTTGTCGAAGTGCTGGAGAAGTTGGAGCTCAAACTGGCACAGGATGTTAGACGTATCCTGATCGTGGAGGACGATCCAGTGCAGCGCGAGGCGGTTGCTAAACTTCTCGGTTCGCGAGGGGTCGAAACGCTGACGGTTGGGACTGCCGGGGAGTGTTTGCAAGTGCTCAAGGATGGCACCGTCGACTGCATGGTTCTCGACCTGTCGCTCCCTGATGCTTCAGGCTACGCCCTTCTTGAGACCTTGAGTGCGGAAAGTGCCTACGCGTTTCCGCCGGTTATCGTTTACACCGGGCGAGAACTATCGCAGGACGATGAGCAGCGACTGCGCCGTTATTCCAAGTCGATCATTATAAAGGGCGCAAAGTCACCTGAACGTCTCCTCGATGAAGTCAGCCTGTTCCTGCATCAGGTGATCTCCGAGTTGCCGCACGAACAGCAAAAGATGATCCGCAAAGCACGCAATCGCGATTCCATCCTGGAGGGTCGTCGTATTCTCGTGGTGGAAGACGATGTTCGAAATGTGTATGCGTTGACTAATATTCTCGAGCCCCGTGGCGCGATTATAGAAATAGCCCGCAATGGGCAGGAGGCAATAAACGCACTTGAGAGGGCCTCTCAAGCCGATGCTTCGATGATAGACCTCGTGCTGATGGACGTGATGATGCCGGTGATGGACGGCCTGACGGCCACCCGCGCAATCCGCCAAAATCCCGCATGGAAAAAGCTGCCCATACTCACGCTGACGGCGAAGGCAATGCCAGACGACCAGCAACGCTGCATCGAAGCCGGTGCAAATGACTACATGGCCAAGCCCCTCGACGTGGACAAGCTGTTGTCGCTGGTACGGGTTTGGATGCCCAAATGATGGGAGCGGAAGATCCGAAAAGCGTTGAAGATATCGAGATCCGGCTACTTTTGGAGGCGTTGTTTCTCACCTATCACTACGACTTTCGCGATTATGCGATGGCGTCCGTGAAACGTCGCCTGCGCCAAGCCCGCCAAGCTCTGGGGTTTGCCACGATCTCAGCAATGCAGGAACGCGTCCTGCACGATCCGTCATTGCTCCCAAAGCTTTTGGGATATCTGACCGTGCAGGTCAGCGAGATGTTTCGCGATCCCACCTTCTTTAGGGCAATCCGTGAAAAGGTTGTCCCCCACCTGAGGACATATCCTTCGCTGAAGGTCTGGATTGCGGGATGCAGTGGCGGCGAGGAGCTCTATTCGATGGTGATCCTGTTTCGCGAGGAAGGCTTGGAAGAGCGCACCCTGTTTTACGCGACAGATATCAATGCGCAAGCTCTTGAGGTTGCGGAGGCCGGCATTTACGCTCTCGATCGAATGCAACTATTCACGGAAAACCACCGTATGTCGGGAGGTAAATCGTCTTTGTCCGACTATTATCAGGCGGCCTATGGCAGGGCATCTTTTGACAAAAGCCTACGCCGCAACGTGGTTTTCTCAGATCATAGCCTGGTGACGGACGCTGTCTTCGCCGAGATGCATCTCATCTCTTGCCGCAACGTGCTGATCTACTTCGACCGGGATCTGCAGGACCGTGCGCTAAGGCTCTTTGAGGCCTCCATGGTCCGAAAGGGATTCCTAGGCCTCGGCGCCAAGGAAAGCCTGAGATTTTCGGCACTTGCGGGGTCCTTCGAGGAACTGTCAAGAGAAGACAAACTCTACCAGAAGCGGGGCGGCTGATGGCGGCCCGTTTTGACGCGGTGGTCGTAGGAGCGTCGGCGGGCGCGTTGGAGGCGCTTTCGGCCATTCTGCCTTTGCTTCCCCCGCATTTTCCGCTTCCGATCATGGTCGTCGTTCATCTGCCGCCGGGCAGGCCTAGTGCCTTGGCCGAGCTTTTCGCGCTCAAATGCCAGATGGTCGTCAAGGAAGCGGAGGACAAGGAGCCGATCTTGCCCGGTACCATCTATTTCGCGCCACCAGGCTATCATCTACTCGTGGAAGTCGATAAAACACTGGCTCTTTCGAGCGATGAGCCGGTCCTTTTCTCACGTCCCTCTGTCGATGTGTTGTTTGAAACCGCGGCCGACGCCTATAGAGAAAGGCTGATAGCGGTCGTTCTAACCGGCGCCAACAGCGACGGCGCACACGGCCTGAAGGCGGTGGTTGAGGCAGGCGGCGTCGGGCTAATCCAGGATCCCGCGACCGCACACTCCGCTTTCATGCCGGACGCTGCCGCCAAGGCAAGTCCTGAAGCCCTTATTATGACGCTTGCGTCGATTACGGAATATTTGCAAAAAGGTTTGAATTCATAATGGACGCCGTTCCCTTTCTTCTTGTCGACGATCTGGAGGAGAACCTTCTTTCACTCGAAGCGCTTCTTCGGCGTGAAGACCTGGTTTTACTGAAGGCCCGATCGGGCGATGAGGCATTGGAAATGCTTCTTCATCACGACGTTGCCCTTGCCCTCGTCGATGTTCAGATGCCGGGTTTGACCGGTTTCGAGCTCGCCGAGCTAATGCGCGGCAATGAACGCACCAGGCGCATCCCCATTATCTTCGTGACCGCCGGTAGCACCGATGGGCAGCGTCGTTTTCGCGGCTATGAAGCCGGAGCGGTCGACTTCATTCAAAAGCCGATCGAGCCGGATGTTTTGCGAAGCAAGGTGGAGGTCTTTTACGAGTTGTTTCGACAGCGCCAGCAGCTGGCTGCGCAGCGCGATGAACTCAAAGCCCAGCGTGATGAGCTCGCATCGCAAGCCGAAGCACTCAAAGCGGCGGCGGGTCATAAAGATGTCCTGCTACGAGAGATCAATCACCGCATCAAGAACCTGTTCAGCTTGACCGCGGGGCTGATCTCTTTAAGTGCCCGGCCCGCCAGAAGCGTTCCGGAACTGGAGGCTGATCTCAGATCCCGACTACACGCCCTATCTCGGGCACACGAATTGACATTGCCGGACCTTGCGCTCGACGGTGTCGGGAGTGAGATCGCAACAACCGTGACCGCACTCCTTCGCGCTATCGTGGCGCCGCATGAGCATGATGAGGATTCTCGCATCGAGATTTCGGGAGCGGACGCGCCGCTGACGGGCAGCGCGCTTACCTCTCTTGCGTTGCTGCTGCATGAATTGACAACCAATGCGGCCAAGTATGGAGCGCTTTCGGTTCCCGACGGTAAACTGAAAATTGAAGTCGAGGCGGCCGATGAGGTGTTGTCGATCAAATGGTCGGAGGCAGGGGCGATGAAAGTCGAGGGAGTACCAAAACGAGAGGGATTCGGATCGACCCTCGAAAAGGCCGCTCTGCAGGGCCTGAGTGGGCAAATCTTACGAGAGTGGACCGAAGATGGGCTCAGGCTCCAAGTCAGCATTCCACTTCCGTCTCTCGTCAGGCTATGACGGGTCGAGCGAACCATATCGCCTTGGATGGGCCGCCGAAGCTGTCACATGCCACCGGCCCGTTTTGGACTTGATCTCTCTGACAGCCGCCTAGATTTCTCAGCGATCGGGTAAAAGTGACACCGTAAGACATGAAAAAACATACCGAAGAGCGTCTTGCAGCCATCGTCGAATCGTCGTTTGATGCGATTGTCAGCAAAGATCTTTCAGGCACCATTGTTAGCTGGAATAAGGCCGCCGAGCGAATGTTCGGTTACCGAGAGCATGAGGCTGTCGGTAAGCCGATTTACCTGATCGTCCCGGACGACAAGCACGATGAGGAAACGCTTATCCTTGCCCAACTCAAACGGGGTGAGCGTATCGACACGTTCGAGACCATCCGTCGCCATCATGACGGAAGGCGCATCCCGATATCCATCACTATCTCGCCGATCAAGAGCCGGGCGGGGAAACTTGTCGGCTCGTCGAGCATCGCCAGGGATATCACCCAAGCGAAGGAAACCGAGCGGCGGCTTCACCTGTTGATGCGCGAGGTCAACCACCGCGTCAAGAACCAATATGCGGTCGTGCTCGCAGTCATCCGGCAAACGGCGATGCGCTCCGCCTCGGTAGGAGAGTTCGAGGCACGCATCCGTGAGCGCGTCATGGCGCTATCCCACTCTCACGATTTGCTTTCACAGGTCGACTGGGCCGGGGTAGAGCTTACCCAGCTTGTCTCGCATCAACTCAAAACGTTCGAGATGATGCAGAGTGTAAACGTCAGTGGTCCCGACATCACCCTTGACGCCAACGCGGTCTTAAACATTGGCATGGCGATACACGAGCTGGTAATGAATTCAATCCGCTTCGGAGCGGCGGAAAAACAAGGTCTGTCGGTGACGTGGGCAGTAATGCCCGCGCACGATGGAGACGGTCAACGCTTCGAGTTGAAATGGGCGGAGCCGGCGGTGGAGTACGCGGATCTACTGTTGCAGGAGGACGGTTTTGGCGCGCTGGTGCTCTGCCGACTTGTTCCGTCAGCTCTATCTGGACGAGCGGCGTGGAGCATCCATGGCGGATTGATTGAGTGGACGCTACACGCCCCTCTCTCCGCTGTCCAAGTCACCCTTCCGTAGCTCTGGAAAATCGACCGGGTTGTCGCTAGTCGCGTTGAGGTGGCAGATCGCTGATGACTTTGATCTCCCTCGAAGAGCTCCGAGCCGAAATTTGATTCATCTCAGCCTCCGACCGAGGTCGCGTTTGTGAACATGTGACGAAGGCGCTTCGGTTATCCTGCGTACTATAGACGGGAACGCCCGCGATCCGGCTGCGACCGGCCTGGGAGATCCAATGCTAGACCTGGTCGCGAGCTTGCGGGAGGGCAAGGAAGTTACCTTTTGATTGTGATAGACTTTGTAGGACGTCTTTGCCGGCCCTGAAAAGCCCGCACGGCTGGTAAAAAGAAGCAACCTTTCCTGACGCTTGTTTGGGGGATGCGCTTGAAATTCCCTTAAGAAAAATCCATCTCACCGCCATCTCTCTAGCATGGAGTTATGGAATGACGACAGTTGATGAGCCGCAGCACGAGCAACATGCTTTCGAAGCCGATGTGACCCGACTGCTGCACATGATGGTGCACTCGGTGTACTCGGACAAGGACGTGTTCCTCCGGGAATTGATCTCGAATGCGGCGGACGCCTGCGAAAAGCTGCGTTATGAATCGATTTCCAACCCACGGCTATCGTCCGATGGGCATGAGCCGGGAATTCTCGTGGCACTCGATGAAGAGGCGCGAACGCTCATTGTCGAAGACAACGGAATCGGCATGAATCGCGAAGAGATGATCGACGCGCTCGGCACGATCGCGCGTTCAGGAACAAAGGCGTTCATGGACCGTCTCGATGCCGCTAAAACTGGAGAGAAGGCGGAGTTAATCGGCCAGTTCGGTGTCGGTTTCTATTCATCATTCATGGTGGCTGACCGCGTCGACGTGATCTCGCGCCGCGCTGGAGACGTCGAGGCCGCAAAGTGGTCCTCTGATGGAAAGGGACGCTATGAGATAGTCTCGGTGGATCCTGGACAAGCGCCAGTACGCGGTACGCGAGTCGTGCTTCATCTGACGGAAGAGGCCAAGAAATATACCAACAAGTGGACGGTCGAGAAGATCATTCGGGATCAATCGGGCCATGTCCCCGTGCCTATACGTCTGGTCGAGAAAGCTGGCGGCGAACCATCACAGGTCTCCGATGGTGCCGCGCTGTGGACCAAGCAGAAGAGCGATATATCCGAGCAGGACTATAACGACTTTTATCACGGCATCTCCGGTCAGTATGATGAGCCACTCGCCAACGTGCATTTTCGAGCCGAGGGCCGATATGAGTACACGACGCTAGCCTTCATCCCAGGCTCTCAGCCATTTGACCTGTTCGACCCCGATCGACAAGGTCGAATGAAGCTCTACGTGAAGAGAGTGTTCATTACCGATGAGGCGGAATTACTGCCGCGTTACCTGCGGTTCGTTCGTGGTGTCATTGATACCCCAGATCTACCGCTGAATATCTCGCGCGAGATGATCCAGGAAAGCCCGGTCCTTGCCGCGATCAAAAAAGGCGTCACGAGCCGGATCCTCTCCTCGTTTGAGAAGATGGCCGAGACCGAGGCTAACAAGTATTCCAAATTCTGGGACCTCTTTGGTGCGATTATCAAAGAAGGCATCTATGAGGATTTGGAACGGCGCTCGCAGTTGCTAAAGCTCGCGCGCTTCCGAAGCACGGCGTCGAACGAAGCGACACGCAGCTTGGCAGACTACCGAGACGCGATGAAGGAAGGACAGTCGGCCATATATTACATCAGCGGCTCCAGCCTTGAACAGTTGCAGTCGTCGCCGCAACTCGAGGGCTTCCGAGCCAAGGGTATCGAAGTCCTACTGCTCACTGACGGCGTTGATAATTTTTGGCCGACGAACGTTGCGAACTTCGAGGGCATGCCCTTTAAATCGGTAACCCAAGGTCTCGCCGATCTGGACGCCGTTGTTGGTCAGGAAGACAGTGACGAGAGCGCTCGACAAACGCCTCCCGACGTGGATGCCTTTGTCGAGTTCGCACGAAACCTTCTTGGTGAGGAGGTCGCCGATGTGCGTGTTTCGGGTCGGTTGACCGAGAGCGCGGTCTGCCTTGTTGCGCCGGAGCATGGCCCCGATCGTCAACTCGAAAAACTTCTTCAGGGGGCGGGCAGGTTGCAGACGCTTTCGAAGCCGATACTGGAGGTAAACGCGCGCAGCAAGCTAGTCATAGACATCGCGTCAACGCACGATCAAGCATTTCGCGAGGATGCTGCATGGCTATTGCTTGATGAAGCACGCATTCTGGACGGCGACAAGCCCGCTAACCCGCGCGCCTTTGCCGAGCGGCAAGCAAGGCTGTTTGCGCTTGCGATGAACCGCGACATCTGAGAAATATTCCGGCGAGGTCGTGGCCGCGACCTCGCCGGAATACGGACGAATGAGGCCTCAGCGCTACTTGGAGCTGGTCCAGATTTGCTCATCGATGAATGTGCGATGATGGAGGCGCGAGACTTGACTGGAAAACAATATCCGGCGTGATCCATCTTCAAAAATGTGGGGCTCTCCGCGTGAGATTTGCCAATCGTGACAGCAAAGCCGGCGCAGCCTGGGAAGGCTCGGTTTGATTTGGAAATGACTGTCGTGTGGGTTAGCGAACCTGCTGGTGATGAGCCAAGCCCCAAGAATTTCGCTGGGGCCTCCCGACCCCAGCGACGCTAGCATTACTGACGCGAGGTCAGATCGTCGGGTAGTTCGGCATTATGGTACTTGCGATAGATATCGCGCAGTATCATGTTGTCAAAGTTGGTCTTTACCCACTGGTCGAGCCAACCCTTTAGAGCCGTCTCGCCTTTTGGGATGCCGATGCCAAGATTGGTTTCCTTCTGGGTGAATTTCACCTGCAGCGGATTTGCGGTCATTTTCTTGTTGATGCCGTTGATGACGGCCGACTGGCTCGACAGGACATCTACCTGACCGGATACGACGGAAGTGATCAACGTCGCATCGTCCTCGAAGCGAACGATATCGGCGCCCTTGGCCTTGGCGGTAATATCCTGGTCGTTTGTGGTGGCGCGGGTCACACCGATGCGCTTACCTTCCAGATCGGCATAGTCCTTGATCGCGACGTCAGCCGGACCGGCCACCACGAGAGCAAGCGTCGCGTAGGGGACCGAATAGTCGATCGCCTTCTTGCGCTCCTCGGTGATGCCGAGCGATGAGACGACCATGTCTGCCTTGCCCGTCTGGACTGAGGGCACCCGAGCAGCGTTGGTGATTTCCACGAGTTCCAGTTCGACACCGAGATCCTTGGCGATGAGTTTTGCGGTCTCGACATCCGAGCCCGTCGGCTTCAGGTTTACGTCGACAAAGGAATACTCCGGAATGCCCATCGCCACGGCGATGCGGACCTTCCCGGACTTCTTGATGTTGTCAAGCACGTCGGCATTGGCGACCGATGCAAGGGCCATGAGGCCAGCTCCGGCGATAAGCGCGAGTTTCGAAATCATTTTCGTCGGCATTTGAGTCTCCTCTCTCGTTTGTCCGACCCTGCGGTGTCACGCAGGTCCTCCTCCTAAGCTCATAGCTCTTCAGCCATGAACTCCTTCAGTTCCGGTGTCTGCGGATTGGAGAGGATCTCTGCCCCTCCGGTCTCCCAAACCTTACCGGTATGCATGTAGATGACGCGATTGGCGGCCCGCTTGGCGAAGCCCATCTCGTGGGTGACGACGATCATCGTCATGCCGCCGCGGGCTAGATCTTCCATGACGCGCAACACTTCACCGGTGAGTTTCGGATCGAGCGCCGATGTCACTTCGTCGAAGAGCATCACCTTCGGCTGCATCGCGAGCGAGCGGGCGATGGCCACGCGCTGTTGCTGGCCGCCGGAAAGCTGTTCGGGATAGTTGTCGAGCTTCTCCAACAGGCCGACCTTGGCAAGAACCTGCTTGGCGATCTCATAGGCCTGGTCCTTGCGAATTCCTTTTACGCGGCGCAGCGCCAGCATGATGTTTTGTGCGACGGTCATGTGCGGGAAGAGATTATAGCTTTGGAAGACCATGCCTATATCGCGGCGAAGCGCGCGCAGATCGAGCTTCGGGTCCTCGACACGGTGGCCGCAGACCTCGATCGTGCCGTCCTGGATCGTCTCTAGCCGGTTGATGCAACGCAGCGCGGTGCTCTTTCCGGATCCCGACTGGCCGATCAGGGCCACGACCTCCCCGGTATTGATTTCGAAGGACACGCCCTTCAGCACCTCGAGGACGCCGAAACGCTTGACGACATTGGTGAGCTTAACGGCGGCCGGCATTGAGTTTCCTCTCAAGCGAACGGCTCCAGACCGACAAAGGATAACAGACGCAAAAATAGAAGAGCGCTGCGATGCCGAAGACCAAGAACGGCTGGAACAGGGAGTTGTTGATGACCTGCGCGGCGCGTGTCAGCTCCAGGAAGCCGACCACGGAAGCGAGCGAGGTATTTTTGACGAGCTGAACGAGAAAGCCGACCGTTGGCGGTGTCGCGATCTTCAGCGCTTGCGGAAGGATAACGTCGCGCAACGCCTGCCAACGGGTTAGGCCCAGGCATTCCGCCGCCTCGAATTGCGTCTTCGCGATCGATTCCACCGCGCCGCGCCAGATCTCGCCGAGGTAGGAGCTCGAATAGACCATCATGCCGAGGCCGGCAGCAACGAGCGGCGCCACCGCCACACCAAATACGCCGAGGCCGAAATAAAGTAGAAACATCTGGATCAGCAGCGGTGTGCCTTGCACAATCTGGATATAGATTAGCGCCGCGCGCCGCAGCCAGCGGAAGCGGGAGACGCGAGCCAGCATGACGAAGAAGCCGGCAATGCCACCGAGAACGAAGGCAAGTGCCGAGAGCACGACGGTCCAGAGCAGGCCGTCTACCAGATACAAGAGATGGTTGGTCGAAAACGCGCCGAGCATCGTTACCTCACACACCAAGCCCGAGCCGGCGGCGGCGCGGGAATGCGATGAGGCCGAGCGCGAAGAAGGCAGCGCGCATCAGATAGGTGATCGCGATATAAAGAAGCGCAACGACGAAATAGGTCTCGAGCGAACGGAAAGTGTTCGACTGAATGTTGTTGGCGACCCCGGTCAGCTCTTCGGCCGAAATCTGCGAGCAGATCGACGTAGAAAGCATCATCAGGATGAACTGGCTGGAGAGCGAGGGATAGACGCGTTCGATCGCCGGCAGGAGGATGATGTCGCGGTAGATCTGAATTTTCGAAAGGCCGAGTGCTTCGGCCGCCTCGATCTGGCTTGGATGGATCGAATCCATCCCGGCGCGGACGATCTCGGCGGTGTAGGCGCCGACATTGATGACCATTGCAAAGACCGAAGCCGCGATGATCGGCAGCCGCAGTCCGATCGATGAGAGGCCGAAGAAAATGAAGAAGATCTGCACGATGAACGGCGTGTTGCGCACCGTTTCGATGTAGACCCCGACGATGCCGCGTAGAATGCTTGAGTTCGAGCGGCGACCCATCGCGCAGGCCAGGCCTATAATCATGCCGATGATCACCGAAAACACAGTGATCTCGATGGTCGTCAGTGCACCGGCCAGGAAGTCCTGCCAGTACGGCAAGAGTGCACGAAAATCGAACTGATACTGCATAACTCCTCCGTGCGCAGCGGGTCACGCCGGCGCTAATGCCTTACCGTGCAAGCCAGCCACCATCGACCGGGATAACGGCGCCGTGGACGTAGTCGGATGCAGCCGATGCAAGGAACACGGCGGTACCGCCAAGCTCCGATGGCGAGCCCCAGCGTCCAGCCGGAATGCGCGCTAGAATGGCGGCATTGCGGTCTGGGTCTTCGCGCAGCGCTGTCGTATTGTTCGTCGAGAAATAGCCGGGTGCAATCGCGTTGACGTTGACGCCCTTGCCGGCCCATTCACAGGCGAGCAGTCGGGTGATCCCTGCAAGGCCGCTCTTTGAAGCCGTGTAGGATGGTATGCGGATGCCGCCCTGAAAGGATAGCAGCGAGGCGATGTTGATAATCTTGCCGCTGCTCTTTTTCAGCATGTGCCGACCCGCTGCCTGCGATAGGAAGAATGCCGTTTTCAGATTGGTATCGATGACAGTATCCCAATCTTCCTCGGTAAAGTCGATCGCATCGGCGCGGCGGATGATGCCGGCATTGTTGATCAGAATGTCGAGGCAGCCGAATACGGAGATGGTTTCTGCAACGATATCTTTGACCGGAGCGATTGTGCCAAGATCCGCCTTGATCGCGTGGAAGCGGGAACCTGTCTTGTTGACCAGCGCTTCGGTTTCCTCCATCGATGAACGGCCTACGGCAGAGATCGAAGCACCTGCCTCAGCAAGCGCGATGGCGATGGCCTGACCGATGCCGGTATTGGCGCCGGTAACGATGGCGGTGTGGCCCGAAAGATCGAAGGGATTGGCCATCATCCTACCTCAGATCCGCGATGGCGATATGATCCATGTCGGTGAAGCTCTTGTTGTCACCGGCCATGGCCCAGATGAAGCTGTAATTCTTGGTGCCGGCACCCGAGTGGATCGACCAGGGCGGCGAGATGATCGCCTGCTCGCTGGCAACCAGTATATGACGGGTTTGCTGCGGCTCGCCCATGAAATGAAAGACGCGTTGTTCGGCGTCCAGATCGAAATAAAGATAGGCTTCCATGCGCCGGTCATGCGTATGGGCTGGCATGGTGTTCCAGACACTTCCGCCGTCGATCATGGTGAAGCCCATGGTCAGTTGGCAGGACTGGCAGACCTCCGGGTGGATGAACTGATAGATCGAACGCTTGTTAGCGGTCGCCGCCTCGCCGGGTGTCAGATGGCGCGCCTTGTCGCGCGTCAGGAGCACGGTCGGATGGACCTCATGTGCCGGCGTCGAGACCAGATAGAATTTCGCGGGCTTGGCAGCATCAACACTTTCGAAGCGGACATCCTTGGCGCTCTTGCCGACGTAGATGCAGTCGTATTTCTGGAGCTCGTGGCGCTTGCCATCCACGACCACCCAGCCGACATCACCGACGTTCAGAGCGCCAAGCTCGCGTTCAGCGAGAAAAGTATCCTGGCCGATCTCCCTCGGCGCACTGAGTAAAAGCCCTTTACCCAGAGGCATCGCGCCGCCGATGACCATGCGGTCATAGTGGGAATAGGTGAGACGGATCTCGCCGTCTTCAAACACCCTTTCGATCAGGAAATGGCGGCGCAGTGTTTCCGTGTCAAAGGCGCGGACGGCGTCTGGATGGGACGCGTGCCGGACATCGATCTTCATAGGTTTTTTCCCTTCTCTTCAATAGATGCCAAGGGAGATGCAGCATCCTCGACAAAGTAATTCGGGTCCCAGATCTCGGCCTTCTCGACTTCGCCGAGCAGTTTGCCGAGATGGAAGCTCATAGCGGCGGCAGCGCCAGTCTTGTCTCCGGCTTTCATGCAATCGATGACTGCCGAATGCTCCTCGATCACGCGGGCGAGACGTCCTTCCTGCGGGAGCGTCAGCAGGCGGTAGCGATCTGAATGGATTTTTACCTGCTCGATGATTGACCAGATCCCAGGGAAACCGGAGATAGCGCTGATCAGCTTGTGAAACTCGTTGTCGACAACGTGGAAAGCCGTGACATCGTCGTCGTGCACGCAAGCACTGAGATCGGCCAGATTGCGTTCCAGTGCGCGGATACCTGAAGGTGTGATTTTCTCGACGGCAACGGAGACCGTGGTGTCCTCCAGCGCCTTGCGCACCAGGATTGCCTCGTAAAGCGCGCGGCGCGGGATGCGCGAAACAAAAGTGCCGGATTGCGGAAAGACATCGACTAGGCCGTCGTCGGACAGACGAAGGATTGCCTCGCGGATGGGCGTGCGGCTCACTCCGAACTGAGCCTCCAGTTCTTTTTCATTCAGGAGGTCCATCGGCTTTCGGCGTAGTGAAATGATATCGTCGCGCAGCGAATTGTAGACAATCGTCGCTGCGCGCGGGGCCGTTGCACGCTGATGCGAGATCTGTGTTACGCCCGCAAGCGATCGCCTTCTACGCGCCTCGCTCATCGAGCGGCGTCCCGCATGCCTGCGAAAAAGTATCCGACAGTCTTCTCCACCCGATGCCACCTCCCACTGGCAAGGAAGTAGTATATTAGTATCCAAGCTTACGCAAGCGCCCCGTCGCCCGCCTTAAGATAGGGGTGGTCCCGGTGCCGATCGGGAGCGTGTGTCGCAAGGAACGTCGTTGTCAGGTGGTGGCTGATAGTGGGGCGAGGACGAGCCCCTGTCCAAATGCAGACGTGACCTGACATTCAATGAATGAAGCGTATGAGTTTGGCTTTGAAGGCTCTGAAGGCCAAGACGCCATCGTCAAATCGCAGCTCGATCTTGCAACTTCGAGATGCTCAAGGTTGCGGCACCAGCCAACCGCTGGAAGTTTTTAGGCTGAAAGAATTTGATGTTTCAAGCGTGCGGTGGTCCTGCACCCGTAGCGACGCTGTTGAGCGTGAGGGAAGAGCAAAATTTCGAATTCGTGTATCGAAATAGCCGGAAAGAGGGGCATCAGGCCCGCAATCCGGTGGTTTCCGCGAGACTTCCGTGACGCTTAAGAAATCGGCGAAAGTTCTCTGCCACCGCCGAGTCTGGCAGATTGCCGGTGATCGCCTTTCGGCATGCACCGATCATGACATCGTAAGTGATGTCACGCTGATCTTGGGGCCAGTCGTTGAGAAAGTCGAGCACATCATCCACACTGGCGATCTTTCGAACATAGTTCTCGAGCTGCGCAAAGATCGCGCGCTCGAACATTGTGCGTGGCATGTGTTCTAACCTTAAAAGTTTGATGAGGTGAAACTAGGAAAAAAGCGGATGATTTCAAGCCGCTAGGTCCTTTTTCATCATCTTGTGGATGGCGCCGATGACCCGCAAATCCACAAATCAACCGGTAAACGCAGATCTATCAGTAATAAAAGACCACAGCAGTCGAATAGACAGATGTGAACGTTGTTGAGATCCTTGCCTGCGCTTCCTCTTCCGTGATTGATCCAAGAGGGAGCGACGGGTGATTGTTTCAAAAGCGACGGTTGGCGATGTCGAGCTTAACGTTGCTGCTCAGACACAGCCCTGGTGCGCGCGCCTGTGTTAGAGCAAGCGATGTTTTCCGCGGATGATTTTGACGTCCTCAGCGAGGACGAGACTTGTGGGAGGCGGAAGGTCCGACTGCCCGTCGATCACACCGGAGAGATAAGCGATTGCGCTTTTCATCCCAGCGACTGTGTAAGGCTTTTCGATAGCGCCCAGAGCTCCCACGAAGTCGTTCGGAATTTTTTTGATATTACCGCTTACAAAAACAAACGGGATGCCCTCACTGGCCAGATCGCGGCCCACATCGATCCCTGTGGGCCCATCCTGCAGTTGAATATCAACAAATGCGAGCTCGGGGCGCTCCAGCGAGATAGCCGCCTGCGCTTGGCTTCTTGACATCGCGGTTGCCGTCACATGATGGCCCGCCCGCTCAACTTCACTCTCAAGCTCGATCGCGAGGAGCATTTCATCTTCAACGATAAGTACTTTCAAAAATCA
This sequence comes from Rhizobium sp. NPDC090275, assembly GCF_044772225.1. Classification (NCBI taxonomy): domain Bacteria; kingdom Pseudomonadati; phylum Pseudomonadota; class Alphaproteobacteria; order Hyphomicrobiales; family Rhizobiaceae; genus Rhizobium; species Rhizobium sp. NPDC090275. Next base: position 348,239 of record NZ_JBIVYL010000006.1, read on the forward strand.
TTCTCCTGCGCGGTGTCTCCACCGCTGGTGTAACGTCAATTTTACATCGATGCCGCTCGGTCAATTTTTCGATCTCCGCACCGACGTGTTCTGCTTGGTTCTCAAGGAAGCATGCGACTAATTTCGGTCTGGTCGTTAATGCCGAATGGAAGACGTCCGAGCCCGCTGCAATTGTTTCGCGTATACAAGCTGCGCTCTCGCCGCTGGTTCCCCCGCCGTGCAAAACGACAATTACGTTCCCCAACCGCTCCCCTGAAATCGCCCGCCGGTCTTCAAGCGTCCTGTTGCAAAAGATAATCGGGCTGTCTTCGTGATTTGCGTCCGTGCTAATCATCGGCAGGCGCGTTGCTTTGAACGCCGAAGCGAAGGGATCCTCGCGAAGGTGTCGCGCGACCAATCGTTTGCCGGCATCCTGCGCGTCAGATCGTTTCTGTTCGTTATGCTGCATAGTCTTTTGGTCTTAATTGTCAAACGAGCAATGATCGAAATCGCCGATGGCTTCAATGGTTCAACTCTCAAGGCGAGATGGGAGGGGCGTTGAATTTGTAAAGGGTAAGATTGGATATTGGACGCACAAGGCGCTCAAGTCGTCCTACGGATGCCCGAGGCCGGCCAAGCCTAGTCGTTCAGCCTGTGGCGCCGGGAAAGCCCGCAGTCGTTTAGGGGCGAGGCAGTAAGTCTTCTCGGCACCGCAGGGCGTGATCGCTCTGGTTGACGAGCTGTCCGGCCCACGTTGACTGCCGGTCAGTGCGATGCTCACCCAGAAACTGGACTTCACTGGGCGTGTCCGGTTCGATGGTGATCACACCCGTCAATTCGAGCATCTACCGACTTGGATCGGGGCGTTCGGATGCGTCAGGACCCCAAGAGAATCGCGCTTGATGATCCTGAGGAACTGATCGAGGCGTGTTGCGTTTCCTGGGCTGTCCTTTCCTTAAAAATCGAGAGCCGCCGTGACCCAGACCGAGCGCAACAAGACGCAACTGGATGAAAACAATCAAGTAGAAAAGCGCGAAGATCTGCAATCGAAAAGGCTCGACATTGGCACCCCGCAGCAAGAAGTGAAGAAGGCGTCGATAATCCGTCGTCATCCGCTCGCAAGCATCATGATCGTGGTGGCCCTGATTGTCGTTGCTCTGATCGGCTATTTCGTCTGGCTAGTCTATTTTCAACCGTATGAAACCACGGATGATGCTTTTGTCGATGCGCGCAGTTTCTCCGTTGCCGCAAAAATTTCCGGCTACATTGCCGACGTACCTGTAAGCGATAATGAGCGCCTCAGCGCGGGCGCCGTTATTGCCAAGATCGATCCGCGCGACTACCAGATCGCGCTTGACCAAGCGAACGGTCAGATAGGCGTTGCTCAAGCCGCCATCTCGAGTTCTGAGGCGCAGATTGCGGCAGCAGGGGCTGCAATCGAAGAAGCTCAAGCTCAACAAGCCTCCAGCGCAGCTGCCCTTCAATACGCCAAGGACGAAAACGACCGCCAGCAGGAGCTCGTCAAAAGCGGGGCAGGGTCCCAGCAAGCAGCTCAGCAGGCCGCTTCAAGTCTTCGCCAAAGCCAGGCTAGCTACGCGCAATCGCAGGCAAGCGTGACCTCGGCCATCAAGAACCAGAACTCTGCCAAAGCCCAAAAGGCGAGTGCAACCGCGAGCCTACAGCAAGCGCAGGCACAAGCTGAAGCCGCTAAGCAAAACCTGCTCTATACCCAAATCACCGCGGCTCAACCCGGTCGAGTGGTCAAGCTTAGTGGCTCGAAAGGCCAGTACATTCAGGCGGGTCAAGCGATCGCGATGTTTGTTCCCGAAGAAGTGTGGGTGACTGCCAATTTCAAGGAAACGCAATTGGCCGATATGCGCCCCGGCCAGCCGGTTGACCTTGTCATTGACGCGTACCCGGATCATGTCTTGAAGGGTAGGGTTGATTCCATCCAGCCTGGATCGGGCACCGCCTTCTCGTTGCTCCCGGCGGAGAATGCGACCGGCAATTACGTGAAGGTCACGCAGCGCATTCCGGTAAAGATCACGGTCGATAGCTGGCCGAAAGATGTTGCTATAGGCCCTGGCATGTCGGTCGTCCCAACCGTCACGGTCCGGCCGAGGAGCTAAGATGGCCAGCAATGCAATAACTGCGAGCTCGCCAACGGACATGCCTGGCACCCCCAATCCGTGGCTCATCGCTATTGTCGTGTCTATAGCGACGTTCATGGAGGTTCTTGACACTACGATTGCCAATGTCGCTCTCCGGTACATTTCGGGAGGTCTGGCCGTTAGCGCCGATGAAGCGTCCTGGGTGATCACCACCTACCTTGTGTCAAATGCAATCGTTCTTGTCGCATCGAGCTTCATCGCGAAACGCTATGGCCGACGGCGCTTCTATTTGCTTTGCCTTGCCACCTTCACAGTTTCCTCGATCTTGTGCGGTCTCGCCTGGAATCTAGAATCTCTCCTCATCTTTCGGATGATCCAAGGGTTCGCGGGTGGGGGAATGGTGCCAATATCACAATCAATCCTCGCTGATTCCTTTCCGCCCTCCAAGCGCGGCCAGGCATTTGCGATGTTTGGCGTCGCCGTCGTCGTCGCACCCGTGATCGGTCCCACGCTCGGAGGCTACCTCTCGGATAATTTTTCCTGGCACTGGTGTTTCCTGATCAATGGCCCGGTGGGCTTCTTAGCTTTCTTTCTTGTGTACACGTTGGTTAAGGAGCCGGAAGCGCTTAGAGAGGAGCGCGCGCGAATGCGGGAGACCGGGACGCGCTTTGACATTACTGGCTTCCTGCTCGTTGCCACCTTTCTGGGGGCTCTCGAGTTGGTTCTCGATCGCGGTCAGACGGAAGACTGGTTTGGCTCCGGCTTTATCATAACCGCTTCCGCCATTTCAGGGCTAGCGCTTTGCATCGCTATTCCATGGCTACTAACGAGGGCCAACCCCGTAATCGATCTTCGACTGCTGGCAAGCCGTCAGTTCGGTGCCTGTGCAATCGTTATGTTGGCGACTGGCGCTATTTTGATCGCCACGACGCAGTTCGTGCCCCAGGTCCTACAGACAAGCTTCGGGTACACTGCGACCTGGGCGGGCCTAGCATTGTCACCAGGCGGGCTTGTCACAATGTTTATGATGTTTGCCGCCGGTCGGCTCACATCAATATTCCAACCAAAATATCTCATCGCGGTCGGCATGGGGATCATCGCGCTGGCGATGTGGGATATGACGAGACTTAACGCGGATTTGAACTTCGGCTTCTTCGTCTGGTCCCGCCTCTACCTTGGTCTTGGTCTACCCCTGATCTTTATTCCGATCACCGCAGCATCCTACGATGGGCTGAGGCCGGATCAAACGGACCAAGCCTCAGCACTTATCAACGCGGCACGTAATACTGGCGGGTCCATAGGGGTCTCGATCGCCTCGAACGTGCTCGCACACCGAGAGCAATGGCATCAAAGCAGGCTGGTCGAAAATATTGTTCCGTCGGACCCAGGGTACCTCAACAGCTTCGATCAAGCCACCCGGTTTTTTGTCGAGCGCGGGTCGAGCTTATTGGACGCGCAGTCCCTGGCGAGCGGGTGGTTGGCAAAACAAGTGCAAACGCAAGCGAGCTACCTTGCCTATATCGACGTATTCAAGGTGCTGATGGTCATTTCGGCTTGCATGGTGCCGCTCGCACTCATTTTGCGGCGCATCGACCTTAAACAGGCAACGGAAACCCAGGGGCATTGACATAATCGCAGGCAACGAGACACTTTGCCGTTGGCCCGGAGGTCTCTCATAGTCATCGCGAAAAGAAGGACGCTCGGACCTGCGAGACCCTGCTTCTCTCGCACGCGCGGCTATCGCAGCTATTTCAATCCACGGATGTTTGTCATATCGCGACGGCGACATGGCCCAATCACCGCGTCAAGCCGCTGCAAGTGCGCCCCACAGGGTCACACGAACCATAACTCTCACGATGGATGCCTACCGGGGCATCCGCCTAGCGCGCCAAGCAGTGCGAGAAGTACAAACGATGCGATCGCAACATAACAACTGAGATATGGGGCTGGCACGATCAAGGCTACGATCAAATGTGGAGGAAGCCAAACCGCTTTCGCTCTTTAGAACTGCATTCAAAATGGCGCTCCTGAGAACGTCACGGATAATTCTGGTGCCCACGGACCGCCAAGGTATCTCCACAGATCAAGCCCTGGGGCCATTATTTCAAGCGCCTGAAATTTGTTCGATAGTTCCTCATACAGGCTGTCTGCCCTGGCCTTGGACGTCTTGTTCTGGATCGTGATGTGCGGTTGCCACTTTCCCATGTCCTGAGGGCCGAGCCAGTGGTTGAAACGTCGTTTCAGCTCGTCGCGCACGATGGTCAACGCGAGGCTTTCTATGGCAAAGGCGACGCCGGCTCCAAGATGACGAATACCGGTGACATTTGCTACGATGGGGCTTTGATGCTCGCAAACGCTCTGCAGGTCGCGTACGATCTGTTCAAGGTACTCTCCCGGAAGCCGGTGAAACATGGTCAGGTGCGCGCGCAGGAAGTTGCGTTGCGGAGGGAAATGCGTCTGGCGGAGATCGTCGAACATCTGAAGATCGGCCTCGGCAATCCGAGCGGTGAGGATCAGGGGATGGCGTGTCTTCAATTGCGTTCTGCCCTTCCTCGTTTGGAGCAGGGGATTGTTCGAGAGCGCAACCGCTCGCCTCGGTTGACGCCACCACGACGGCCTTTCGCGGTGGATGCGAGAGGCAACGGTTGCGCCTCACGCTCTACCAAATGCGATCTTCACCCTGTTCCGGCCGGCGTTCTTGGCCTCGTAGAGTGCCATGTCGGCTTTCCTGTGGGCTTCGGCGATGTTGGCGGGAGCGGTCAACGACGCGACGCCGAAACTTGCGGTGACTTGCAACGTTGCGGGCAAACCCGGCAGCGTCATCGTGGCTGATCTCAGTGTTTGAGCAAGCCCAACGGCGATATCGGTCTCGGTGTCGGGAACGAAGATTGCGAATTCTTCGCCTCCGATACGCCCAGCCACCGCATGCGGCGGCAAATGGTGAAGCAGTTGTCGGCCAAACTCACGGATGACGAGATCTCCAGTGTGATGACCGAACGTGTCGTTTATGGTCTTGAAGTGATCAAGGTCGCATAAGATGATCGCATGCTTGCCATCAGGAGAACGCTCAAGAATAGATTGAACTGTCCTCTCAAACCGCCTTCTGTTGAAAAGGCCCGAGAGTGTGTCGGTGTCTGACTCGTCCCGCTGATCAGACATGATCTCGAGGATAAGCGCGGCTAGAAGCGTCAGGCCAACCGCGACGACGAGCACGGCCGTCATGCTCTGTGAGATGATAGCGTAATCGGTATGAACATAGTCGCGAGCCGAGGTGCCAGCTCCGGCAATCACCGCTAGCCCTGCCTTGGCGAAGAAGTGTAGGCCTGTGATCAACAGGAGAATACCAAGAAACCTGTCGATCGAGGAGCGTTTGCGAAAGGGCAGCACAGACGCCGCGCTCACCAGGAGCACGATTGCAAACGGGGTCTGATACAGAAAGGCTTGTAGTGGCGTGCCACGAGGAAGATCAAAGATGAGATAGGAGAGGCAGACGCTCGCTCCCACGAACGCGCAAATCATCCAGCCAGGCAGCCGCGTTCGGTAAAGTTCCCCAATTCCCATCCCCAGCAGGACCATGCCAATTAGTACAGATGAGAAGGCGCCAAGAGCCCAAAGCTTCGGCATAAAGCCGTAGGCAACGAGCAGTTCGCAGATGGCGGAAAGCGAGGCAACGTTATAGCCTGCGCCAATCCAATACGCTGGCCTACGCGAGCGGCTATGCCCGGCCACAACGACAAAAACCACACCAAACGACGCGGCGATTATGAAGTTCACCACCAGGAGAGATGCAGCGCCGTTCATTATGTCTTCATTCTAAATATCGCACTGGGTGTGAGTGGACACCTTAGCCGCAAAAGGTAAAGGATTTTTTGCGGCGGGGACACTCATGCCAGCGGCGCTCGTTTGAAATCATTGCTGTTTGCTGTGTGCGAGGCTTCTCGACATCGCGTGGAAATTTCGAGGCTTCACCAATCCGCGTCGATAGCGCATTGGTCGGCCAGGAAACCACAATCGCCGTCGATCTTGTCCAAATCAAGCGTTAGGATTGCATGCCGCATCGTCCGATCGACGCTTACGGTCTGCCGCCATCCGCAAGTGCGATCAAAAATCTCTTCCGGGAGATAGGCAGGTCGCGGTTCAAAGCGCGCTGCAACCAAATTCTGTCAATGTAACCGAAGCGACAAGGCGGCGCCCACCTCGTATGAGAGAGCGATGCTTCCCCGCCTATTGATGCCCGCAATGCGTTTAATCGCGCTTTATTACGTCTTGATTGGTGTGGCGCGCGCGCCCAGCGACGCTTCAGCCTGCCGTGCGCGTTCTCATCTTGTGGAAAAACCTGGGCTCAGAGCTCGTTTCGACTTCGATTGAATGACATGGCTCGATCAAAGTGGAAAGGTTCGCTATTCCAGAAAGGATCAACAATGACTACGACAAACGAAATTGCTGATAAGATTGCCGCGCAACATAATTTGACCAAGGTCCAGGGCAAGGCCATCGTTGAAGCTGTTTTTGCCGCGATTACCGATGCGGCATCTTCGAATGCTGAAACGTCCATTCCTGGTTTTGGGAAGTTCAAGGTCAAGGATACGCCGGAGCGCGAGGCCCGCAATCCGTCGACTGGTGCGGCCATCAAGGTTGCTGCGGCGCGGAAGTTGACGTTTCAGCCCGCTAAGGCGCTCAAGGAATCCCTCAACAAGTAGGCTGACCTTGGGTTGAGCCCATCAAGATGGCGGACATTGATCCGCCATCATAGGGCACGGCGAGATACAGCGCCTTCTGCCCCGCGACCGCCGTGTCTCGACCGCACGCGGGGATCTCGAGAAACGCTTTACTTCTTGATCTGCAGACGCTCGCGAGACTATGTCCGGCTTTGAAGAGACCATGCCGGGCCCTTTTTTTCTTCAGTCTATACCGTAAGGCACTTTCGACGGCGGTGTTTCCAAATCGCTGGCCCGATGCCTTCCTGTTCGCCCATTCGCGCCCAGGAGCATGTCCAGCTCCCTCCAGGAGTGACTAAAGCGACTAAGAAGACGCTCAGCTTGTCCTTCTGACACCCCGTATGCGCTGGCAATATCGGATGCGGAAATGACAACATCTTCGGCAATTTCAGTCATAGCAGCGGTCCACCTTATATCGGCGCGTCCGGCTTGAGTGTCACATGTAATTTTCAAGCGATCCGGTACCGCGCGCCTTTGCCTCACGGTTCAAACTGTAAAACGAGATTTAACGCTCACAGTTCCATCGATATGGAACGGTGCCGCTATCAAGGCGAGGTCGCCACACTTGAACTGATGTCGAAGAGTGATGCAGGAAAACCCCGAAATGACCCGGTTGGATCGTGTCGCGCAACTGGTTCATAACGATGTGCCTGCGCAGTGTGGTTTTTAGCCTCGAAGATTATGCTTTCCATTAACTGTAGAAAAACAGGAAAATTCGTTTTAACCACTCATTCGGGATTGGAGCACTAGCGTTTCAACGCAGCTCAGGCGGAGAATCGGATGCACGCTTCCAATCCCGAATTGACCCGTTTTTCGGGACACCAGTTTACGAACCGCGTTGTCTACCCCATGGCGGGTATGATGGTGATAATGATCATTGTGGTGATTGGCGTTCTGAGGCGTCTGCCCATCAGCAAAATCGACTATCTGTCGAGGGGTCCACTCGGCTTGCCACGACTGCACTACAGGTCAAGGCCCGCGAGGTCGGACGCAACCTTCGTGACTATACGATCAGACCGGACGTCTATGAACATCTTCACGACGGAATCGATCTAGGGTGGGCTGTCACGGAAGGGAACGTGGGAGCAAATATCCATAACGATCTGGGGTATGAGCTGGTGTTCGTCGTGGCGCCCGGCGACAAGACGATCTACGCTCTGATCGATGGCGTTCCGACCAGGGCTGACGCCTTCGACGTGATGCCTCGCGGTTTACGCGACCTCCTGCATGTGGCGGCAATACAACCCCATCCAACGACAAGCCTGATCAAGTCAGGCAAGGACATCTACGTCGTCGCCGCCAATGGAATTGTTCCTCCATCTATCGATCGCGCCCGCATCAATCCCCGCGAATTGACCATGCTCGTCTTTGCGAAGCGTCTCGACCAGAAGTTTCTCGACGACATGGGTCACGACTACCTACTCAACGACCTTTCGATCTCCCTTAATAGCGAGAATGCCAAGGATGCCTTCATTCCGCTAATGACGCAAAATCGTGTGTATCTCGGTACTATATCGTGGTCCGCGCCAAGGCCGGGTGACCAACTTCTCAACTTCGTCATCCCACCGCTTGCTATCGCGCTGTTGATCCTTGCAGCCTTTTCGGCACTCGTCGTGCGAAACGCACGCAGATCAAGCAGCGCCCTGGAGGCTTCGGCATCACGGGTAACCCACCTTGCACATCACGATGCGCTCACCGGTCTTCCAAACCGCATACTATTTCGCGAACACTTGGACTCAGCCCTGTCTCCGACTGTGTTGGGTTCCGCTGAGGTGGCGGTGATTTGTCTCGACCTCGATAGCTTCAAGGAAGTCAACGACAGCTTGGGACACGCGGCCGGCGATCAGTTGCTGCAGCAGGTTTCGCAGCGCTTGCAGGCGTGCGTCAGCTATAACGACACGGTTGCGCGGCTAGGAGGTGATGAGTTCGCCGTCATCCAGATCGGAGCAAACCAGCCACATGACGCGGAAGAGCTTAGCCGGAGACTTATCGAGAGCATCCGCACTGCCTTTGTCGTCGAGGACCAGACCCTCCATATCGGGGTGAGTATAGGCATAGCCCTGGCCGATGCCACCGACCGCACAGCAGACAGGCTGCTCAAAAATGCCGACATAGCGCTCTATCGCGCAAAGCAGGGCGGGCGTGCAACCTATCGAATCTTTGAAGCGCAGATGGACGCCGAACTTCAGGAGCGGCGCGCGCTCGAATATGATCTCAGACAAGCCGTCTTGAGAAACGAACTTGAGCTTCACTATCAGCCACTCATCGACCTGGAACTACACGCTGTTGCTGCCGTCGAAGCACTTGTGCGCTGGCGCCATCCAAGGCGCGGACTTGTTTCTCCTTCCGACTTCATTCCAATGGCGGAAGAAACCGGTCTGATCGTGGCAATTGGTGAATGGGTCCTTGAAACGGCCTGCCGCGAGGCGCTGAAGTGGGATCGATTGCGCATCGCCGTTAATCTCTCGCCGGTGCAGTTAAAAAATCATGAGCTCGTCGAAACCGTCCGGCAAGTCCTTCAACGGACGGGCCTTGAGCCTGAACGTCTGGAACTTGAGGTTACCGAAAGCATTTTGATTAACGACACAGATGCCGCCCTTGAAATCTTGAACGGACTGAAAGCGCTTGGCGTAAAAATTGCCATGGATGATTTTGGCACGGGCTATTCGTCGCTCGGCTATCTCAATTCATTTCCCTTCGACAAGATCAAGATCGACAGATCGTTCATTGGCGACCTAAGCGACACCGAAAAGTCTGGAGCGATCGTCAAGTCGGTTATTGGTTTGGGCCAGAGCCTCAAGATGGTGACAACGGCGGAGGGCGTTGAAACATCCGAGCAAGCTGCTTTCTTGCGCGAGCAGGGCTGTGACCAGGTGCAGGGTTTTTATTTCAGCAAACCGGTGGGAGCGGCCGAGCTTTCGGCGTTCATCAGCAGTTGGAACGCTCGAAGCATCCTCGAAAAGATGCATACGGATGCGGCCGCTTAGGACTGGCCTTTTAGTGGAGCGCTCAGTCGAAAATGCCTGCTAGGGCGGCGGCGATGTCAGGGCTGCGTCGCGCCAACCCTTTTGGCGACCTTACTCATGTGCTGCCCTTGCCGATCAGCCAGTGGCTGCCATCTCTATGGTGACGTAACGGAGATTGCTCTTGAATTCATTGCTGGACCCCTTCCTTTCACGGTTTGACTTGGCGACCCATCTGCTTGTACTCTTGATAGCATACGTTTTGGCTCTCCCGATCGCCTGGGACCGGGAGCGAAACGAGCGCAGCGCCGGGCTTCGAACATTCCCTCTCGTCGCAATCGCGGCCTGCGGCTTCATTCAGGCCGCCGAAACCGTTACAAACGGCAGCCCGGAGGCCACGGCGCGAATCGTCGAAGGTCTGATCAACGGGGTTGGCTTTATCGGAGGCGGGGCAATTCTCGTCGGCAGGGCAAGTATTCGTGGAACCGCAACCGCCGCAAGTCTTTGGGCGACCGGAGCGATCGGGGCCGCGGTCGGTCTTGGCGCTTACGATATCGCGATCGTGCTCTCCGCGATGACATTCTTCACGCTCCGGTTCATGGCGAACTTCAAGACCGAAACAAGAGACAGGATCGCGGAACCGGAAAACAGCAAACATCCCCCCGACCTCACGCCTTGATCCAGCGTTCCTCGCCGTCAAAAGTCAAAGCGTGCGATAGCGGCGCCATCAAACACAATCGCGAAGAAATTGATGTCCGTGATACGCCCTGCGGCGTTGAAAATTTCTGATAAAAGCGAAATTCGATCACGGGAGCCGAGCGACGCTGCGTGACAGTGCCACCTCAAGCCGCCCGGATTGACGTTCTCCAGACCAGCTCAGCAGTGAGCCGGACCGACTGCAAACCGTTATCATTGCCATTGTCGTCGACCGATAGCCAGCCGACAGCCTTTGCGGCGATCTCGGCAACTGGTTGCGCAAACGTCGTCAGCCCGTAGGACAGCCACGATGCCTGCTCGATGTCGTCAAAGCCCGCAATGCACATCTGATCTGGAACCGAGATGCCAAACTGATGGCGTGCTGCATCCATGAAACCGCAAGCAAGAAGATCAGTTGCACAAAAGACCGCGTCTGGCCTGCGGGACCTGGTGAGAAACCGTTGCGCCAGAACACGACCCGCTTCGTAACCGGTCCAGCCATAACGTTCTACAGAAACCTCAAGGCCACATTTGGTGGCCGCGGCAACAAAACCGCGCTCGCGCCCCATCAGGCTTGGCGTCCCGGCGTCAGAATTGGCAAAGGCCAGTGACTTGCAGCCTGCCCTTGCAAATGCCGTGACGATCCTCTCTCCAGCTTCGAAGTCGTCGAGATTTATTTTTAGTGGCCCAGGCTCGTCATCATCACGATTGATCAGGACAAGTCTTTGTCCGTTTCTAAGGCACAGCCTGACGATCGACGCGTCAGGTAGTCCGGACAATATGATCGAAGCATCGGCGCGATAACGGATCGCCTGTGACAGAGCACGATCCACACTGCCGTCAGAGCGGTCGGTGTTGATCAGCATCGCCACTTTTCCGGCGTTCTGGAGCTTGCCCGTAAGCTCACGCAGCAGCGCCGATCGATAGGGCGTGGCGACATCCGACACGATCAGACAGACAATTCCGCTATGGCTGCGCATTAATCCCCGCGCAAGCTCGTTGACGTGATATCCCAGGGCCTCAGCCGCATCCGTCACCTTTTTTCTTGTCTCCGCTGAAACGCTTGCGCCTGGCGTGAACGTTCGAGAGACCGCAGATCTCGATACGCCAGCGCGTTGCGCTACTTCAAGTGCACTGATGAAGTCCTTTGGCGGCATACTCCCCTCCGATGCTGCACGCGCTTGCAAAGCTGTTCGCAGACGCAAAATCCCTTCTATTTCGAGAAAACCATTGACAGCCTTTTCTGTCACATGCAAGCTTTGCACACGCTTGCAAACAAGCGTCGACGTGGAGGCGTCGCTCAAAAGGAGGAAATCATGAATTCGATCAAGCTCGCCACAGCCGCGTTAGCGGCAGCCACCGCGTTGTTCGCCCTTCCTGTCTATGCCGCCGGAAATCTCAACGTCATCTGCTCTGCAGACCAGCAAGTCTGTGACCTGATGAAGGGTCTCTTTGAAAAACAGACGGATATTTCGGTGAACATGGTTCGCCTTTCGGCTGGTGAGACCTATGCAAAAATCCGTGCGGAAGCGCGAAATCCCAAGACTGATCTATGGTGGGCCGGCACTGGCGATCCGCACCTGCAGGCAGCCAGCGAGGGACTAACGCTTGAGTACAAGTCACCACTCTTCGACCAACTGCAGGATTGGGCCAAAAAGCAGGCAGAAAGTGCAGGCTTTCGCACTGTCGGCGTTTACGCAGGTGCTCTTGGTTGGGGCTACAATACTGAGATCTTGCAGAAGAAGGGCCTGAAGGAGCCAAAATGCTGGGCCGATCTTCTCGATCCTTCTTATAAAGGCGAAATCCAGATCGCTAATCCAAACTCCTCGGGAACCTCTTACAACACTCTGGCGACCCTCGTTCAGATCATGGGCGAGGATAAGGCATTCGACTATCTGTCGAAACTTAACGCCAACATTTCCCAGTACACAAAGTCTGGCTCTGCACCGGTGAAAGCCGCAGCGCGCGGTGAATCGACCATTGGTGTCGTCTTCATGCATGACGCGGTCGCTCAGACCGTCGAGGGCTTCCCCATCAAGGCGATAGCGCCGTGCGAAGGAACCGGTTACGAGATTGGCTCGATGTCAATCGTCAAAGGCGCAAAAAACCTCGACAATGCGAAGAAGTGGTACGATTGGGCGCTGAGCGCGGATGCTCAGTCCCACATGAAAGACGCGAAGTCTTTCCAGCTGCCCTCCAACAAGTCCGCCGAGGTGCCGAAGGAGGCGCCGAAGTTCGAAGATATCAAATTGATCGACTACGATTTCAAGAAGTATGGCGATCCGGATGTTCGCAAGGCTCTTCTGTCCCGCTGGGACAAGGAAATCGGCGCTAAAGCCAACTGATCGTATGGCGAGGGCAGGGGCTTGTGGTTCCTGCCTTTCCGACCGTCACGAAACGCTGCGGACAACGGACATGATCTCTCGCAATCGCCGTCTCGATATCACCATCCTCCTGGGTGGTTTGGCCTTCTTGTTGTTGCCCTGGTATCGCATCGAAAGCGGCTTCTTCGGCTTCCAATGGCTTTCCGGCTACTTTTTAGATGCAGCAACCGCACCGGCGGCAATCGAGATCGCAAGCTTCGGACGCTGGTGGCTCGGCCTGGTCGCCTTGCTCTTTGTTGCTGGTTGCGTCGCGCGCTTCGTTCCCAGTGCCCGAAGCCGCGGCCTTCTATTGGCGGTCTGCGGCGGCGCCGGACTGGCGCTTCTCATACTTCAGGGGCTGGCAATCACCTTTTCCGGCTGGTCGTGGGCGGTCAGTGAAGCAGTGTTTGGCGCCTTGCCGGACGGGCAGCCATCGATGGGGGCAGGTGCCGTTCTTTCCGGTATCGTTTTCGTGCTGTTCTTTTCATTCGGTCTTGCCGATCGCGGTGTCATGAAGGGTGACGCCTTCGTGGTCAGCGCCATTTCGATGCTTGTGGTCCTGGTTGCGGTTTTCGTCTTCTATCCCGTCGGAAGCATGTTCATTGCCGCTTTCCAATCCGTCGATGGTTCGTTTGATCCCAGCGGCTTCTTCAACACAATTCAAGATTCGTCGGTTTGGAGCCTTGGCTGCGTCGTTGGGGGCGAGCGCTGTGGCGTGGCCTGGCGCACGCTGTGGCTCGCGATCATGACGGCTAGCGGAGCGACGTTGCTTGGTCTTTGCTTCGCGCTCGTCGCAACACGCACGCGGTTCCCTTTCAAGCGGGGATTGCGGCTGTTGACCATCCTGCCGATCATCACGCCGCCTTTTGTCGTCGGTCTCGCACTGACACTGCTGTTCGGGCGCGCGGGAGTGGTCACGCAGTTCGCAGCATCAGCGCTCGGTATCGAGCCGGGCCGTTGGCTCTACGGTCTGACCGGTATCTGGATCGCCCAGGTCCTGTCATTCACGCCAATCTCGTTCCTTGTCCTGATCGGCGTCGTCGAAGGTGTCAGCCCTTCGATGGAAGAAGCGTCGCAGACGCTCAGAGCCGATCGTTGGCGCACCTTCTGGCGGGTTTCCCTGCCGTTGATGAAGCCAGGCCTCGCCAATGCTTTTCTGATCAGCTTCATCGAAAGCATGGCGGACTTCGGCAATCCAATGGTTCTCGGTGGCAGCCACGGTGTTCTATCCACGGAGATCTTCTTCGCCGTCGTCGGATCGCAAAACGATCCCGCCCGCGCCGCAGTCCTTGCGATGATCCTTTTGGCTTTCACCATGACAGCCTTCCTCGCCCAGCGACTTTGGCTTCAGGGAAAAAGCTATGCCACGGTCACCGGAAAGGGCGATTCTGGAGCGCATGCTGCCTTGCCGCGGAGCCTCTCAATCGCCGTTCATTCAATCGTCATTCCCTGGGCGCTTTTCACTGTCGTAGTCTACGCGATGATCCTCTTCGGCGGCTTCGTGCGAACCTGGGGACTGGATAACAGCCTGACCTTCCAGCACTACATCAGTGCTTTTTCCATCGGCTGGCGCGAGGACGGCGGCATAGCCTGGACGGGTGTTGCCTGGAACTCCTTCTGGACGACGATGGAAATCGCGCTGATCTCCGCGCCATTGACGGCCGCTGTCGGCCTTCTGACGGCTTATTTGATCGTCCGCCAGAAATTCGTCGGTCGTGGCGTCTTCGAATTTGCGCTCATGCTGAGCTTTGCCATTCCGGGCACAGTGATCGGCATCAGCTATATCATGGCGTTTAACCTGCCGCCGCTGGAGATGACCGGCACTGCACTCATCCTGGTCGCGTGCTTCGTCTTCCGTAACATGCCGGTCGGTGTGCGCGGCGGCGTGGCGGCCATGAGCCAACTCGACAAGAGCCTCGACGAGGCATCCCTGACCTTGCGTGCAAACAGCTTCAGAACCGTCAGAAAGGTGATCCTGCCGCTTTTGCGCCCGGCGATCACCGCGGCCCTTGTCTATTCCTTCGTGCGGGCGATTACCTCGATCAGCGCCGTGATCTTCCTCGTCAGCGCCGAATACAACATGTCCACGGCCTACATCGTCGGCCTCGTCGAAAACGGCGAATATGGCGTTGCGATCGCCTACTCGTCCGCCCTTATCGTCGTGATGGTCACTGTGATCGGTGGTTTTCAGTTGCTGGTCGGCGAACGCCGACTTCGCCGTGAAAACCGTGTGACGCTCGCTGCCCCGACAGCCAAAACCTCCCTGCCGCTCAATCAGGAGAAAACCGCATGAGCAAGACTGTGCCCGGCTCCGTTACGTTCGAACGAGTGAGAAAGACATTTGGCGCCTTCACAGCCATTCCCGACCTGTCGCTCACCATCGAACCGGGAACGCTTGTCACGCTTCTCGGGCCGTCGGGATGCGGCAAGACGACGACGCTGCGCATGCTGGCCGGCCTCGAGCATCCCTCGGCGGGACGTATCCTGATCGGTGGCAAGGAAGTGACGATGCTGCCGGCAAACGAGCGCGATGTGTCGATGGTGTTTCAAAGCTACGCGCTCTTTCCGCATATGACATCGCTCGACAACGTCGCCTACGGCCTGGAATCATCCGGGATCAAGCGCAAGGAGGCGCGCGAACGCGCCAAGGAGGCGATGAAGCTCGTCGGGCTCGACGGCATGGGCGAGCGGCTGCCGGCCGAATTGTCAGGTGGCCAGCAGCAGCGCGTTGCCGTGGCGCGTGCCCTGGTCCTTGAGCCGCAGGTACTGCTGCTCGACGAGCCGCTCTCCAATCTCGACGCACGCTTGCGTCGAAGGGTGCGCACCGAAATTCGCGATCTGCAACAGCGACTGGGCTTCACAGCGGTCTATGTCACTCATGACCAGGACGAGGCTCTTGCCGTGTCGGACCAGATCATCGTGATGAAGGATGGCGAGATCGCGCAACAAGGTGCACCACGCGACCTTTACGATGCGCCCGCCTCCGCTTTCATCGCCGATTTCATGGGCGAGGCCAATGTGTTGGCCTGCCAGGTCGAAAGTGTCGAAGACGGCATCGCCCTGATCGATATCGAAGGGCTGAAGCACCGCGTAGCGGCCAGGAATGCATCGGCCGGCAGGGCCGAACTCGCCATCCGACCCAATGCAATTCAGTTGCATCGCACGCCCACGAAGGGTGCCTTCACCGGCAGGATCACGCATGCGGCCTATCTCGGCGATCATGTCGAATACGAAGTCGCAACCGGCAGGGGGAACCTGTTCGTCATCGACAGGACAGCGGATTCACCATTCGACACGACGACCGAAGTCGCCATCAGCCTCAAGGATCGCGGGATCGCGCTGATTACCGCACCAACCAAGTAAGAAATCGCAAGAGGGTTTGAAATGACATCGCATTCTTCACTGGGCCTCGATGCTCGCAGGGCCTTTGCGGAAGCCATTGCAAAGAAGGCAGGCGCACTGGCGCTCGGGTATTTCGAAAAGAGGGAAAGCCTGGTCATAGAAACCAAGCGGGATCCTCAGGACGTGGTGTCGATCGCTGACAGGGACGTCGAAAACCTCATTCGTGACGCCGTTCACGAAGCCTATCCCGGCGACGGTTTCCTGGGAGAGGAATACGGACTTGAAGGCGGTACATCGGGCTTGACCTGGGTCGTCGATCCGATTGATGGCACGAGCCCTTTCGTCAATGGCATGCCGAATTGGTGCATCTCGATCGCACTTCTTCACGATAATGTGCCGGTTGTCGGTGTTATCTTTGCGCCATGCCACGGTGAACTCTACGCGGCAGCTGTCGGATCCGGAGCCACGTTGAATGGGAAATCGCTGTCGCTTGATCCTTCTCGCACAATCCGCAATTCCGTAACAGGTATCGGCGCCAACAATCATGTCACGCCGGCATTCGTCGCCGCGATGGTGGAAAAGCTCTTGTCTGCCGGCGGCAACTTCATTCGAAATGGATCTGGCGCACTGATGCTTGCCTATGTCGCTGCCGGCCGTCTCGTGGGCTATTACGAACCCTACATGCATGCCTGGGATTGCCTGGCCGGTTATTGCCTCGTGAAGGAGGCCGGCGGCTGGTATCACACCTTCCCGACCGATGGAGACCGATTGACGAAGGGGGCGCCCGTTCTTGCGGCAGCCCCTGGCGCGGTCGAGGATCTTCGGGCTATCGCCGGAATCTGACAACGCAGGATTGCCGATATCTGGACAGATCGCCCCGGGGCGTTAATTGTGACAGGAAACCAATTCGAAGCTGTCTATCGGCTTTGACAGATGTGCGGCGTGGCTGACGGGGAGGTCGGCTGCGCCACGCAGGCGCAATGTGCGCGAATTGACCCAATGGGAGGAAACATGTTTCGTCATTCAATCGCGATCGGCTTTGCCGCAGCTTTTCTTTCAAGCACCACTGCCGGCGGCGCGTATGCCGCCACCGAACTGCAATGGTGGCATGCCATGGCCGGCGCCAACAACGAGGTCGTCGACCAGCTCGCCAAGGAATTCAACGAGGCTCAAGCCGATTACAAGATCGTTCCGGTGTTCAAGGGTACCTATCCCGAGGCACTGAACGCCGGCATCGCAGCCTTCCGCGCCAGGAAGTCGCCGGCCATCCTTCAAGTGTTCGACGCTGGCAGTGGCGTGATGATGGGGGCCGAAGGGGCGATCATGCCGGTCGCCGAGGTCCTCGAGAAGGGCGGCTACAAATTCAACAAGGACGAATATCTGCCGGGTATTGCGGCCTATTATTCCAGGCCGGACGGCACCATGCTGTCTTTCCCGTATAACTCGTCCTCGCCGATCCTCTATTACAACAAGGACCTGTTCAAGAAGGCCGGACTTGACCCGGAGGCCGCACCCAAGACGTGGCCTGAGGTCATCGAAGCTGCCAAGAAAATCAAGGCAAGCGGCGCTGCCTGCGGTCTGACGTCGACCTGGCTCACTTGGATCCAAACCGAAAATTTTGCCGCATGGAATAATCTCTCTTACGGCAGCAACGAAAACGGCTTGGCGGGTACCGACGTCAAACTGTCCTTCAATTCGCCTGACTTCGTCAAGCACTTCCAGGATATCGCCGACCTCGCCAAGGATGGAACGTTTCGCTATGGCGGACGCACGTCTGAGGCAAAGCAGCTCTTCACCTCGGGCGAGTGCGCTATCCTCACGGAATCTTCCGGCGGCCTGGGCGATATCGTCAAGAGCGGCATGAACTACGGGATCGGACAATTGCCCTACGAGCCTGGGGAAGGCCGCCCGCAAAACACCATTCCCGGCGGTGCAAGCCTTTGGGTGTTCGCTGGCAAAAGCGACGCTGAATACAAAGGTATTGCCGAGTTTTTCCATTTCCTGTCGCAGACCAAGATCCAGGCGCGCCTCCATCAGGTCTCGGGCTACATGCCTGTTACCATGGCTGCCTATGAGGAAACGAAGAAGTCGGGGTTCTACGAGAAGAACCCCGGTCGCGAGACGCCGATCTTGCAGATGATGGGCAAGGCGCCGACGGAAAACTCCAAGGGTGTTCGTCTCGTCAACCTGCCTCAGGTTCGCGACATCATGAACGAGGAGTTCGAAGCGATGCTCGCGGGCAAGCAGGACGCCAAGGCCGCTCTCGATAAGGCGGTCGAGCGAGGCAACGCGGCCATCCAGCAGGCGATCGCCCAGTAAGCTTGATCTGTCGACCATCCGCGCTCACGCGCGCGGATGGTCATCTCGCTTTGCTCAAGGGGTCTCCACGTGCAAAATGTCGTCTTCCCGAATAAAGTCCTTCCCTATTTCTTGTTGGCGCCGCAGATCGTTCTAACGGTCGTGTTCTTCTTCTGGCCGGCCAGTCAGGCGCTTTATCAGTCGATGCAGCGCGAAGACCCGTTCGGGCTGAAAAGTGGATTTGTTGGACTTGCGAACTTTCGCAGGATCCTCAGCGACCCGAGCTACATTCATTCGCTTCAGGTGACAGTCGTGTTCAGTGTGGCGACCGCAGCCCTGGCGATGATCGTGGCGTTGACGCTTGCCACCGCCGTCGATCGTATCAGGCGGGGCCAGACGTTTTATCGCACGCTGTTGATCTGGCCCTACGCTGTGGCCCCTGCAGTTGCGGGCATGTTGTGGCTCTTCATGTTCAATCCGGCGATGGGAAGCTTCGCCTATATCCTGCGACGCGCAGGGTTTGCCTGGGATCCGCTCTTGAACGGCGGACAGGCCATGGTCCTGGTGATTGTCGCAGCCGCATGGAAGCAGATCAGTTACAACTTCCTGTTTTTCGTCGCCGGCCTTCAGGCGATCCCGAAATCGTTGATCGAAGCAGCAGCCATTGACGGCGCGCGCGGCAGCCGTCGGTTCTGGACAATCGTCTTTCCACTGTTGGCACCAACGACATTTTTCCTGCTTGTCGTCAACACGGTCTACGCCTTCTTCGATACCTTCGGCATCATCCATGCCGTGACCGGAGGTGGGCCAGCAAAGGCGACCGAGACACTGGTCTACAAGGTCTATAATGACGGCTTCGTCAATCTCGATCTCGGCTCGTCCGCGGCCCAGTCTGTCGTCTTGATGGTGATCGTTATCGCGCTGACCGCCGTGCAGTTTCGCTTCGTCGAACGCCGCGTCCACTACGCTTGAGGTTTGAGATGATCGATCGGCGCCCCATCGCAAATATCACTGGTCATCTGATCCTCGTGATCGGGATCATTATTGTTGCCTTCCCGATCTACTACACGTTCGTCGCCTCGACGATGACGTCGGCGCAGATACTGCGCCCGCCAATCACCATGCTTCCGCAAGGCCATTTCGTGGAGAATTACGGCGACGCCTTGGTTGGCGGGGTTGAGCGGGTCGTCGGGGTCAGCCTCGAGCGCATGATGTTCAACACGATTGTCGTCGCGGCTATGATCGCGATCGGCAAGATTATCATTTCCTTCCTGTCGGCGTTCGCGATCGTGTTTTTCCGCTTTCCGCTGCGCATGGTCTTCTTTTGGATGATTTTCGTGACGCTGATGCTGCCCGTAGAGGTTCGCATCCTGCCGACATACAAGGTCATCGTTGATCTGGGCATGATTGACACCTATGCGGGGCTGACCTTGCCACTGATGGCATCGGCAACGGCAACGTTCCTGTTTCGGCAGTTCTTCCTGACGATACCCGGCGAATTGGTGGAGGCTGCCCGCATCGACAATGCAGGGCCGTTCCGCTTCATGCGCGACATCCTGCTTCCGCTCTCACGTACCAACTTGGCGGCGCTTTTCGTCATTCTCTTTATTTATGGTTGGACGCAGTACCTCTGGCCACTGCTTGTGACCAACGACGCCAGCATGTCGACGATCATCATCGGGTTGCGCAAGATGGTCGATTTCGCCGACGCGGCGACGCCTTGGAACCTCGTCATGGTTACCGCAATTCTTGCAATCATTCCCCCGATCCTCGTTGTCGTCTTGATGCAGCGCTGGTTCGTGAAGGGCCTCGTGGAGACAGAGAAGTAATGGCAAGCATCACGATCAGGGACGTTCGCAAGACGTATGCAGGTGGCTTCGAGGCAATAAAGGGGATTTCGCTCGATATCGCCGATGGCGAGATGGTGGTTCTCGTGGGACCGTCCGGGTGCGGGAAATCCACGCTCTTGCGGATGATTGCGGGATTGGAAGCAATCTCCTCTGGAGAGATCGCCATTGACGGGCGCGTCGTCAACGCTTTGGAACCATCCGAGCGAGATATCGCTATGGTCTTTCAAAATTACGCGCTTTATCCGCATATGACCGTCAGGCAGAACATGGCCTATGGCCTGAAAAATAGAGGGATGGCTGCAGCAGAGATAGAACGGCGAATTGCTGCTGCGGCGGCTTCCTTGGAAATCGGTTCCCTGCTCGAGCGCAAGCCACGCCAACTGTCAGGCGGGCAGAGGCAGCGGGTCGCAATGGGCAGAGCAATCGTGCGCGAGCCGAAGGCATTTCTATTCGATGAGCCGTTGTCCAATCTCGATGCGAAGCTGCGTGTCCAGATGCGGGTTGAGATCCGCAAACTCCAGAGTAAATTGGCCACGACCAGCGTCTATGTGACCCATGACCAGATGGAGGCCATGACCCTTGCAGATCGCCTTGTCGTGCTGAATGGTGGACAGATCGAGCAGGTCGGCACGCCGATCGAGCTTTACGAGCGGCCGGCCACGACTTTCGTGGCAGCCTTCATTGGTTCGCCGGCCATGAACCTTGTCAGCGCCGACGCGTTGGGCACCGACGCTCCCGGCCTGTCACTTCCCATCGGAGTGGCAACCATCGGAATTCGCCCTGAGGACTTGAAAATCGGTCACACGCGGGAAGGTTCAACCTTCAGCCTTGCTGTCGACATCGATGCCATCGAACTTGTCGGTGCAGAAAGCTATATTCATGCCACGACGGCTGGTGGCGTGGAGATTGTCTTTCGAGTAGCGGGCAGATCAACAATGTCTATAGGTAGCCGGGTGATGCTTCAGGCCGAACCGGACGCCATCCACTGTTTCGACAGTGCAGGTCGGCGTGTCGCGACGCCTGCGGGCATATTCGGGTCCACCCGCTTGATCGATCCGCAAATTGGTTGAGCTCGCGCAGCGCACTTCGATGTTGGACAGAGCTTCATCCATCGTCGCCTGGTAACGAGAAACGTTCGCAGTGCCCCTGGGTTGCAGTTAGAGTAAGCCGACTACGCGGAATGACGTCCAAAACCACGCCTTCAAGGCGCCTGCTTTGCTATCGAAAAACCATTCACTATCTGGAGTCCAGATACTGGAGCCAGTCATGGACGAACACCAATCTACTAGCCACTATAACGAAGACATGATCGACATTTTGCCGCCTCAACCGAGGATCCTCGCGGGGTTGCAGACGGCCGCATGCGACTGCTGCGGGCAGTCCGCCATACTCGATAAGGATTGCTGCGGCATTTGCGAAGAGTGCCTTGCGCCGTGACCGCTCTGGAGGCGGAAATCGTGGATTTCCAAGGCGCTCTCCTGCGGCTTCCGACCGGATACTTTAGGGGTGAGCTCGACGGCCGGAGCTGGGGTGTAACGTTACGCCGATCCGACAACGGGCGTCGCATCTGGCTCTTCGCAGAGGAACTTGCAGGAAACGACATCGTCTCCTTCAATCTCTATCAAATCGGACAGATGCGTCCGTTGCTGAAGCCGTGCGAGATGTCTTCATCGAAGGTTATCGACTTTGTACTCGGTATCAAGCCGGATGTCGAAAAAGCTGAGCTCGGTAGCAGACACCGCCGAGCCTGCGAGCCGCGGTCGTGCTCCACACGGCCGGCCAAAGAACCTTGGGACTGACTGGTTGCCGCATTGTTTAAAACCTTGGAAGCGTTGAGCCGTTATTCTCGAACGACCTCGGCGAGGCTTTTTCATGGTTCGGCGTCTGTGATGGCAGCAGTGTTGCCCGCTTACGAGTGCTGTGGCTTTTTTGCCGCAGCAGGCCAATTGCCGGAGCACGAGCTTGCTATGGTAAGGATGGTCGACGGTTCTATCAGCTTTATCATGACCCTAGTCTTCAATTAGGGAATTGCTCGATATGGGTGTCCGCGGTACGGCCAAAGTAAAGGACCCGGCGGCCGAGAAACGAGACGATGTAGCCTGCGCAACCAGCGGCCTTGGCTTTCTCGCAGAAGGCGACGTAGCTATAGTTCTCAGGATTGGCCTGAGCCCATCGCACCAGGCGCTCCACCTCGCTCGTATCGAATGTAGCGGCGACTTTGCCAGCGGAGAGACGCATATCGAAGGCGACACTGTCGCCATCTGGCAGGTAATGGGTTTGGGTGTTGCGGCGGTAGTCGACTGTGTATCCCTCGAAGCCCGCCGCCAATAGTTTTCCGACAATCTCCGGGAAGCTCAAGCTTCCATCATGGGCAGAATGCAGGCAATTTTCGGCAACAGCAATCCGTTGCGCGTCCATGGTGGCTTCCTTTCATTTCAATGTTGGGTTCGGTCGATGGTTCAGTCCACCGGGGTTGCCTTCAAGTCGCGCTTTTCGGTGAGGACCCTTAGGATGTGGTCGAGTGTCTCATGCTCTTCCGTCGTCAACACGCCAAAGAAATCAGCGTCGTTCTGATCGGCAAGCGACGCCAGGACCGGAATTTTGGCTCGTCCCTTTGTCGTCAGGGACAAGTTGTGGGCGCGCCGGTCCTCTCGGCTCTGTGCCTTCGCAACCAGCCCTTTGGCCATCAGGCGTTCCGCAAGTTTGCTGATGGCTCCCTTTGTCATGGTCATTCTTTCCGCCAGAACCGAGGGAGGCGTGGGTTCCAGGTCGTAGAGCGAACGCATGAATGACCATTCTGCGACAGTGACATCTTCACACGATACCTTGCGGGAGAACTCCTGCGAAACCGCGTTTGATACCATTCGCATCCAATAGCCGGTGTGATCGGTAAGTTTCGCGACTGATGTCATAATGAGCTCCCTGTTGACTGGGAAACTAAATCGAGAAAGTTTCCTAGTCAACAAGATTTGGCAAACTGCCCGACGAGCCATAGAATTTTTATGGTTCACAATCGGCTGGATTGCACACTTGGTGTTCGGACCTCGTCATCCAAAGCCATCAAGAAAATTGGACCGCCTCTGTTCGCAGAATTTTTAGAACGAGCACTCTCGTGTGTGCGATGAAGATACCGGTTACGCGATCGCAAGGTCGCGGGTCTTCAAAGATCTGCGACCTTGCGCGGTCCGGCTCAAAGAGTTCGCGTCAAGAGCCTTTGTTTAAGGCGCGCAACCTGGTGTCGCTCGCAGAAGGACGACCAGGTCGACCTTCACCCGCGCCCGCTGTCACAGTATTGTGCATCGATTGTGGTATCGAAAGCGACGTGCGCTGGCCGTGCAAAGGCACAAGCGCTCATAGTGCCGGGATGATCCCTCTCTCATATCAGCGGGAAAAGGGGCGGGCGTGAGCCTCAATTGCCAACCGATTACTTCTCGACGGTTAGGTCGCTCAGAGGCAGCCGGCAAGTCTGGGTGTGCCCGCTAAGATGCCAGACTCCAGAATCCCGACTTCCGCCCATGCTCCCGCTGCAAATCCGCCAGATAATCCTGGTGCGCCCGTACCTTACCGAAGTCCTCAATCTGGTTCGCCAATGACTTGCGTTCCGTAAGGTGTCGCGCTGCGTGCTTGTATCGGCTCGATCGGCCACTATCCAGAGTGAAGTCAATCATGGCTCGCAGGGCGATTGTCGCGGCCAATGGGTACTTCGTTGAAAGCATCTCGGCCGCCGGGGTCATCAGCTCATAATAATCCCCATCAAGCTCGCCCGACCGATTTAACACAAGCTTTGCTGCCTGTGCCGGTGATGGCCACCGCAGGAAGAAGTTAAGGCCGCGATTGGCATCTGGAAATGCCTGGGCGTATGCGAAAGCTCTCTCCTCGGCTTCGATGTCGTCGAAATCAGGCAAGCGCCGGACGTAGGCACGCAGGTGCTCTTCATTTAAGGATTGTTCGAAGCACATCCACCGAAACGCTTGGGCTTCATCGTTCCGCGCCAACGCTTCTAGTGCCGCGGTTCGTGCAAGCTGCCATTCGAACGGAACATTCTCCCATCCCTTGGCCTCGACATTGTCGAGCGCTGCGAGTGCTTCTTCGGCTCGCCCGGCTGAGATAAGACGGTTGGCGATATCGGCGGCAACCAGGGGGGCGCTACGTGTCTTCTCCGGTTGCTGCGCAATGTAGGCGTCGACATCATTCTGGACGTCCGCAATCTCCTGCAGCGCGATGCGAATGGTGAGATCTTTGTGATTTTCGTAGACGTCGTCCTCGTAGATCGCACCTACGCTGCTCCAGCCGATGATCTGTCGATCATTTTGAGCCGGCTTCTCCCTTGCTTCTTTTGACCAGTCGACGAAGAGCCCCTTTACATGCTCCAGGCCTTTGTGGCCGAGCGCCGGAGCCATCGCAGTGAGCAGGCGGTCAAATTGTCCGTAGCCGTTGCGCTGAATTGCCTTGAATACCTTCTCCGCAAGAACGTCGGCGTCGATCTTCGCGGATTTGGCGATATTCCCAGCGTCTATGCCTGCCTGATGGAAGCTTTGCATCAACGACCCGTTGCCGTCGTCCGAGCGCTCAAAGAGACGATCCGCGATCGCCAAGAACTGCCAAATCAACTCAAAAGCGTCCACCGGATCGTGGGAAGCGATGGTCTCGACAATGATCTTCCGCTGAGTCTCCAGATCCGTCTTCGTGGCTTTGACCTTGCGCCAGTTGATGAAAGTCTTAGCGCGTGCAATGCTGGACAACCGTTTTCGGACCTCTCGGGCCAACTCGGCGCTACCGTGGTTTCCAGCAAGTTCCATGCGAAGACGTCGCTGATGGGCGGCGCTGCCAGTGCTGAGTTCAATAAGCAGTTCGGCGAGCCTTTGCACGCCGAGTGCCTCGAGGTTCTGTGCGTTGAGTGTAGTCTTCGCTGCCATGGGACGATCATATCACCATTTCTAAAGCCGGATAGGTTCTGCACATTCTCGAGCGCTGAGTTTGTTCATTCGTTCGCCTCTTGCGACTTGTAACTTAACAAACATCGAGGACGAGGCGCATCGAGGGTGGCCGAATTATTTGCAAAGTATCTGACACGCTAGCCAGTTTGAGGCCATCAAGGCGCCATGGTTACGCTGCGAAGGCGCGAAGGTCTTGAGGATCCCAGTCTGCAAGCGGTTGGAGGGATATTCCAGCGTCTGATCTACCAATGCGAATGTCCGTGGTCCCGCTTACACCATAGACACCGACGCCGCTTCCAGGACCATTCCAGCTCTTCTAGATTACGGGCGGTTGCGCATATATCAAAGGTGAAGGGGCAGACAACTTTACTTCTTTCCGGCAGCAGGTGGCGGCTCTCGGTGCAGTCGCCGATCCGGTTGAAAAATCGCTCACGAATGACGTGCCGGCGTTTTTTGATGCAAGCAAGCGTAATCTCGCGTTGCATTTATGTCACGCTCTCTTCATCATCGTGATCTGTGGGTGGAACGCCGCCCAATCCTTCCTACTTGCGAAACCTGAAGCCCACGAATTCCTTGTGGCGCATAAGTTTGGGTTCACAATGAAAATTCCAGCTCTCGTTTTCACCGCTCTCGTCTCCTCCACGTCCTCGCTGCTTGCAGCAGATTTGGTGCAGCCCGTCGAGCAGCCGGCTGTGGTGCAGTCGTCATCCGGTTTTTACATCGGTTCCCTATCGTCCGTGAACTTTCTCGACGACACCAGCTTCGGCGTCGGCGGCACCACGGTCTCGACCGATTATGACGTCGGTTTCTATAGCGCTCTTCGAGCTGGCTACGACTTTGGAGCGTACGGTTTCGTTTCGCCGCGTATGGAACTGGAAATCGGCTATGGTACAGCTTCGGTCGATGAACATAGCATTGGGGGCGTAGGTCTCGGCGGCATCAACTCCTTCGGCGATGCTCGCTCGATCCAAGGTTATGTCAATGGATACCTGGATATTCCTCTGGCGGCAGACGGAGCGTTGAGCGCCATCACTCCATATGTTGGCGGTGGTGTCGGCTTCATGAACCTTGACCTTCGCAAGCAGGGCGTTGCGGGTACCGGGACGTTGATGGACGACAGCGACACAGCCTTCGCCTATCATCTTGATGCGGGTGTTGGGATCAACCTACAGGCTATTGGGTTGTTCTCTGACGTTTCTCTGTTCGACAATACGACACTCGACATCGGATACAGGTTCACAGCCGCAGATAATTTCGATTTTACCTCGCAGGGGGGCACCTCGTCGAGCACGGATTTCCGTAGCAACGCTGTTACCTTCGGTTTCCGCAAGAGTTTCTGAAGACATAGGCGCAGTGTCGGGAGACCAATGCTGCGCCATCGCCATGCGACCGTCATCGATGATGAAGGTCCAAAAGCCAATTCGTTTCTTGGGGTGCTAGAAACTCATTCGCTTGCGACCCCGAGATTCCTCGCCGCGCGCTGTCGACCGCCCAGTCGTTTATCGCACGTCCGGTCGCGATCAGAACGACTTTTCGATCGCTCCGTGGCGTTAGCGACGTAGCATAGACCGCCACTATCAGTTGCCAGCGCACTTCCCAGCTATTTGAAGCGCCTCAACCCGGCGTTCTTTTATCTACCTGATTTTCGATGCGATGGTATGTGGTGCGAAAAAGCTGGCGTCCAGGTCAGGCTGGCAGGTGGACACCTAACGCGGAATATCCCATCACATGGAAGAAGAGTGCCTCCTGCGAAAATACGCGGTGACACCTGCGATGGACCACGGTGCCGGCGTGGTGCCATCGCGCTAGGACGGACCCCAGTAGTAGCGACGTCGTCTTCCCCGATGTATTTCCCAGACGCCGGCGTCATCGATCTCGAGGTCGTTACACGCGGATGATGGTCCCGCGTTGAAGGCTGCCGCGGATGCGCGGTGCGCCATGGCACGAATGCGCCGGCCCATGATCATTGGAGGCCTTGCGCGGCCGTCTGCGCCGGGGGATTTCGGTATGGCAGTGAGTACAACGGGTAGCGGCAACCTTATCTCTTCCTTGCAGATTGGGCAGGCCCGCGTCTTATCATTTTTGTCAGCCATCACGTGTCCTCAAGCGAGTTGATTTTACGCATTTGAAGTTGTGAGTTCGAGCGCCGGCTCATCCCCACAGGATAAGATCAGAGCGCACCTTATGCATGAATGCTGATTTAGCAAGTCTTGATATTGAAAGGGTTAAGCTGCCGCTTGTAAAGGAAAAGCCCGGTGCGGAACAATCCGACGCCGGGCTTCTGGCGGATCGTATGCTGTACGCATCCGCGGCAAGATGGATTTCAAACGCCTTGCACCGTCACAACTCGCGCGCGTCGAGAAAGTTCCTGAACTGGGCCAAAAATCTTTGGGTCGTTTCATCGGATTACCCAAGCCCGTTTGTGATCTCAATAACATTTAACTTTATTTCGAAAATCTTTATTAGCGGTCGCGGGCTATTGATGCGGGTTGAGGAGATCAACGAATGCTTCGACGACTGAGTATCGCATATGCCCTGACGACGCTGTTGGCCGTTGGTGCGAGCCATGCCGAGACGCTACGAATAGCGACCGAGGGCGCGTACCCCCCGTTCAATTTCCTCGATAACGGCGAGCTCAAGGGCTTTGACGTGGATATTGCAAAGGCTATCTGCGCCAAGATGGTTGTCGAATGTTCCTTCCAGGCCGTCGCGTGGAACAACATCATCGACGGCCTGGAAGCCAACAAATACGATCTGATCGTCGCCAGCATGGCCTTTTCGAAAGAGCGCGCCGCCCGGATCGACTTCTCTGAACCCTATTACCGCTCTCACTCGGTGCTCGTCGGCGACGAAAAATATCAGGACACCTCACCGGAAGCGCTGGCCGGCGCGCGGATTGCCGTGGAGAGCGGGACGATCCAGGCGGAATATCTCAAAAAGGCTTACCCAAAGAGTACGATCCTGCTTGGCGAGGACCAGCCGGCGGCACGCAAGCTGCTCATCGAAAAAAAGGCAGATCTCCTCATCGGTGACGCAATCGAGCTCCTGACCTTTATGGAGACCCCGGAGGGGTCTGCATTCAGCTACGTCGGAGACCCGATCTCGAGCGACTTCCTGCAAAGCTCGGCACACATCACCGCCCACAAGGGCAACCAGGCGCTTCTCGCTCGCGTCAACGCGGCCCTCAAGGAAATCAAGCTTAACGGCACATACGATCGGATCAATGACGCCTACTTCCCCTTCAGCATATACTAAGGCTGCAAATGTTGAAGTCTTGGTTACGGTGGCGGTCGTCACGTCAAATCTCGCTTAGATCAGCGGGCAGGGCGCTCTTTCTCATCGCGCTGGTGTACACAGGCGCCGCCGCTATATTCACTGGCGTCTTGCTCACGAAGATCGAACGAGAAGCCAAGTTCACCCGCGAAACGCAGTTGCCGCTGATCCTCTCGCAGACCCGAAATGCCGTCAAGACCGAGCGTTTGGCGTCTTTGGTCAGGGCGATCTATCTTGCGCGTGATAGACGCCTCGAACGGCAGATACAGCTCCAGATACAAGCGCTCGCGCAAGGATTTCCGTTCGACGCTGGCGAACGCGTCGTTTCGGGATCGAAAAGCGTGGCAACGCTTGCGAAAGAGATCGCCGCGGCTCGGCAGCAGGCCCGTGACAGTGCTGGGCAGAGCACTGCCGCCTTCACCTTCGAGGAACGTGCGACGGCTGCATACAGCCAAGCGATCAAGATCATCGACGAAATGGGGAAGGAGCTGAGCGGAGACGCGGCTCTCGCCGCCGACAGACTTGCCAAGGAAATAGAGGCGGGAGCCGCAAGCACGAGGAACACCGTCTTGTTGACGTTGCTGATGCCCGGCCTTTTCTGCGTCGTGCTGGTTCTGCTCGCTCGACGGCATCTTGCAAAGCCCGTTCTTGCGGCGATCGGAAACCTCAAGCGCATCAGTGAAAATAGGCCAACCTTACCTGTACAGACGCGTCCGGTTCTCGCGGAGCTCGCGATGATCGGAGACGCGGTGCTTTCTTATGGAGATACGGCAAGTGAACTCCGACGAAAGAACGTGGTGTTGCAGGCACTCGCCGAAGAAGACCCGTTGACTGGACTGGCGAACCGTCGGACATTTGAGACATATTTACAGTCGGCGCTTGCCGACAAGGACAAGATTGGTGGCACTGCGGTCTTGCTAATCGATGTTGATCACTTCAAATCCATCAACGACCGCTACGGACACCAGGTCGGTGACCAATGCCTTCAAAGCTTAGCTCTGCTTCTCGTCTCACTTGATCGCTTACCGAGTTCGCTGGCAGCCCGCTACGGAGGTGAAGAGTTTGTCATCGTCTACAATGCGGACAACGAAGAGCAGGCACTGCTGGACGCGGCTTTTGTGTGCCGGCGAATTGAAGCCATGCGAATTCCGCTAGAAGGCGAGCATTCACTGACGATGACAGCCAGTATCGGTGTCTCGTTCGACCCGCGCGGCGATGCCGGTGGAATGAACGAGCTGATATTGCGCGCTGACAAGGCGCTCTACCTTGCGAAAAGCGGTGGTAGAAACCGAGCCGTCGCCGATCACCCCGTTCAAGCCCGAGGCCGCATTTCGAACGCTAGAGGACAGACAGCAGGATAGACGCTGCTCGCGTTGTTGATGAGAAGGGCGTTTATGCGGCACCACCCGCACTGAGGCTCTTGATGATCAGACACGTTAGTGGGTGGGCACACTGAACAAATGCCGTATTCGAGCCGCCAGAGAAACTGGGCGTACTCCCGAAGCGCTTTCGTTGTCAGCTCGCAGATGCTCTTCCGTCTCGACCCGTTTCGCCAAAAGCTGGCTAAGTTCTTCTACCAAGGCCGGGCGGTCATGCATCACGCTCGCCAAATGATCCTTGGAGATCTCGTATACCACGACCAAAGTTAATGCTCGCATCGCAGCCGGCTCTGGCGCGCCCATCAAGACGCCGCGTTCACCGAAAAGATCACCAGGCGCCAATCTGGTCAATTCCGTCCTGCCGGCGCCGTTGTCGTTTTCTATCACCACAACCCCACTTCGGATTATCATCAAGGATGTCATTGATGCGTCCTGAGGAGCGATGACGACGTCCTTTTTGAAAGTCAGTCGCTTCATCCTGTTAGCGACAGCTTCCATTTCATCTTCGGTGAGTGCCGAAAACAGGGGAATTGAGGTGAGCAGGCGCCAGGGAGTTCCAGGATGCTTGCTTGTTGTGTCTGAAAAGTGTGGTTCCGCCAACGCGTTCGAAGGCGCTGAAAGCTGTATGCCAGCCGCCTTCGTATGCCT
Source organism: Rhizobium sp. NPDC090275 (assembly GCF_044772225.1). Taxonomy (NCBI): domain Bacteria; kingdom Pseudomonadati; phylum Pseudomonadota; class Alphaproteobacteria; order Hyphomicrobiales; family Rhizobiaceae; genus Rhizobium; species Rhizobium sp. NPDC090275. Next base: position 378,796 of record NZ_JBIVYL010000006.1, read on the forward strand.
GTAAACCAGATCGAATATTTCGTTTTTCGCAGCGCCAGTCTGTCCGAGACTTGCGACCTTGAACGACAGTTCAATCTCGATTGAGGATCCGTCAAGGCCGGTGATCGATACAGATGGTGGAGGCGTCTTCAAAATAGAATTCGCGCTTAACAGCACCGTCCGCATAGTCTCCTCTATGACAGCTGGCGAGCGCGTCGGCATGGCCCGCACAATGATCTTGCTCCCATGAACGGAGTCGCCCCCTGTGAGGTTTGTCAACGTCGCCTTGGCGAGGGCGCTATTTGGTACGATGACGAGATCATTTGTGTCGCTGAGCAAGTGTGTCGATCGCCAATTCGTCTCTACGACCTGTCCGCGGACACCACCTTCCACCTCGATCCAATCTCCAACTGCGTACGGCCTGCCCAGGTTAAGCGCGATACCAGAGAAGACGTCGTTGAGCGTGCTTTGAAGGGCCAGACCCAAGACGATGGCGAACACGCCGGATGTAGCAATCAACGTTCGCACAGGTAGATCAAACACGAAGGCCACGATCGAGAGCACAGCACCAAGGTAGATTACGGCTACCAAAAGGTCCTGAAGCAGGCGGCCTTCACGGGGCTTGCGCTCGAAAATGAGGTATACACGAACAGAGCTGGCGAGCACCATCGCGCCTCCGGCCCACCATGTCGCCTTTGCAATGCCGATGAACATTCGGTGCGTAAGATCCTCATCGACGGTGCCCGTCGTCCATGGTGCGACGTTGTTACCGACAAGAAGCACAGTGAGGACAGCAAAGAAGGTTATATGGACCAGAAAGCGGTGCGTAGGTCTTCCGCGGGCGAGAAATCTCGCGGCCACAAGCAAAAGAACGATCGTCGCAAATTGAGCGATCGGATCCGCGATGAGAGGGAAGATTGAACTTTGCTCTTGGCCCATTTGCCTGTTTCACTGTTGTCGTCGCCGGCAATTGACAGCGTGTGGGGTCGCTTCGTCAAGAACCCATTCCTCAACCTTTACAGATACGATCAGCGTCGGCACGACGACGGCGCGTGGGCCTGTGTCAGGCTCCCTTGCGCTTTCCCTTTGGCTTGAAGTCGACCAGTAGCGATTTTAGCTCCAACTCGCGCACGCGCCGCGCTGCTTCGTCCGGTTCGACCCAGGCGATCCGGCGCTGCCCCTTTTCCTTGAACTCGTCTTTCTGGACGGTGACCTCTATCTGGAAGAGATCGACGATCGTTGGAACAACGCTACCGTCATCGAGAAATTTGAGATAGGTGTACCGTCCAACCGCGTCCTTGCGCACACTACCCCTGACCCCGGCTTCTTCCCAAGCCTCGACCGCCGCCGCCTCATGAGGTTTTTTCTTCTTCATCGGCCAGCCTTTGGGCACAATCCAGCGACCGGTGTCTCGCGACGAGATGACAAGCACCTCGATTTTCGAGGACATACCAACGTAGCGAAAGCAGATGGCGCCGTATTGCTGCCGGAATGCGCCAGCGAACAGCTTCTCTGGCTCGTCGGCAAGTTGCGCCAACAGCGATCGGCGCTTCCCTCGACTATCAGTGGCCTGCTTTTTACCTGGCATATGTGTCTTCCGTGAACCTGTACACGCTAGCGGGCGCAGGGGATGATACATAGGGCAGACCCACCGTCTGATCGACGCGAGGGACGCCAATCCACAGGATTGAGGTCAATACCGCCCAAGATGCATTTGTCGGTCTTTGCGGGCTTAGGCTTTTCGATAGTCGAAAAGTGATGATGCCGGAGGAGGATGTCGCAATAAACATCGTCGCTGCCAGCATCGTCAGCCCTGTAGACGGGCTGGGAAGAAGCATGGACGTGAGGTAAGAAGCGGCCTTGGTGCGCTTATGATGGCAAAGCGCAGGTGAAACCCCTAGCTCATGGCCACGGAAAAAGCGGGGGGCCAATCAGAGCTTGACAGGTCCAGGATTGTCAAGATCTCGCTACCATCCTTGTCCTCGTTTGGGTTTTACGCCCTGAAAGGTTTAAGAGACCGGGGCAAGCTCAGAGGCGACATGCACAAATAGCCGGTGGTATTTTTGGTCGAATAGACAAGCGTATGGTCGTTTGAACGAAAAGTCGGTGGCGGCGTTATTGTACAGGCTGAAGAAAGGACCCGAGATGAAAAACGCAATTCTAATCGCCGCCGCTGCATCACTCTCCCTGGCGCCCCAGGTCAACGCGGCATCCATGCACAAGCAGGCAAAGCATTCTAACCAGCACATCGCCGCGACAGAACCAAGGGAGCGCTTGGGCACGCTTTCATGCGAGGTCGCGGGCGGAGTGGGAATGATCATCGGTTCCAACAAAGCTGTGACTTGCACCTTCAAGCAGCGGACCGGAAAAATTGAACGCTATTCTGGGACAATCGGAAAGCTCGGCGTTGATGTCGGCATCACCGGGAAATCCTATCTCAGCTGGATTGTCGTTAACACAGCCCCGACGCGGGTTGGCGATGGGGCCCTGGCTGGAACTTACGTCGGCGCATCCGCCGCGGCATCGGTCGGTGTCGGCTTGGGCGCAAACGCCCTCGTGGGCGGTAACGCCAAGAATTATGCCCTGCAACCTTTGAGTGGCGAGGCGAACACTGGCCTTAACGTGGCAGCGGGCGTGTCTCGACTGAGACTTACGGCTACGCGCTAAGCATTATTGACAGGCGCGGTATCAAACCGCGCCTGCTCACCACGTTTCGTGTGTGACAGGCCGAGAAATCTTCGGCATCTGAAATCGATCGACCTGCTAACCAATGACGCGAACGAACGTATCGCTCTTTCGATCATTCGCAGACCATGCACGGGTCGTCCAAAACGGATATCAGTCGGATTACTCAATGTTGCGGACTTGATAGCGATTATAGTTGGCGGCGCCGCTGTCCCACCGGGGACTTCCCCGCTGGCGAGGCGCCAGCTTGGAGCGCGAGCCCGCCGCCGCGCGGAGATTAACCCATCCACTGGTAGCGCTTGTCAGATATCCGCAGAGATTAGTATTACTTTTTGGGAACCTTATTGGGGTGTGGGTCGTTAAAGGGCAGGCGGAAAAAGGGGATACGCACAGATGCCGTATGAGGATGGAATGCAGTTGGTCTTTGATCACGTCGACCGCACACTGGTTGTGAGCTTCCGCGACGTTGTGAAGATGATCGGTCCTTTTGAAAACCAAAAGGCCGCCGTCCGCGCTGGCGAGCAGTTCTGCAGAGATCGGGGTTGAAGGATGGCGAGCAACCTATCGCTCGTCATTAGCTGTGCCGACGGCAACAAGCAAAGAGGCCAACCCATTTAATGACATGCAATGGAGGTTGATCAGCGCCGCGCACCACGCGAGCGCTCTTTGGCTCGCTTTTTAGTTGAGCGATAAGAGTGCGGAGGGGCGACCCTCATGCGTCATCAACCTATTGTTGACGGAGTAGCGCAACTCCAGACCGTTGTCTTGTCGCGAACCGACAGCAAATGAGCTGTCAAATCCGCATTGGGAATGTCGCCTATCAATGACGACCGCGTTTCAGTGCGTTCTGATAGATCTCGGTTAAACGCGTTCGGTCAGTCGCGGTCAGGAGGAGGGCACACGCGAATTTCCGGGCAACGTTGGGATTGGACGGCCGGTATCTCGAGGCGGCAGGAATTGGGCGAACCTTGATCCGTTCACCCAAGCCGACGTGATACTGGCTCAAGGTCAGCCCTGCCTTGACCAGCAATGCGCGAATATCGGGTCGATTTTCCGCCGCAATTACAAGCGTGAACGCCTCAATGAGAAGGGGCTTGGGAATAGGTAGCTCGATCTCGTCGACAAGGTCGTTGCCGACGTCGTTGTCTCGGACAAAACGCACGTACTCTGACACTGCATCATTGGCCTCTTCCAACGCGATGGCATAGCGATCCGCCGGCGGGCGTCGGTGAAATGGTCCTTCGTAAAGCATTGGTCACTCCTGGTTTTCTTTCAAACGCAAGAGATTTGGAATGGTTCACCACTTTGGCGGCAATCATTTTGGCTTGGCTACCACCGGTGCTTTACGCCAGCAGACGGGACTAGGCGACAAAAGTCCGACGAAAGGTGGCGATCTACCCGGCTTAAGAGCGCGAAATTCATGGTCTAACTTATGTCGTTAAAAGGCTGAATTTCAGATGGGCGGAACTCACTCGATCAATCCGCATTCTTCCTCGACAGTAAAAGGAGCAATGCGATGCAGCTTATCGATACACACATCAGCACTTCAGCGAATGGTACGGTTACCGTGGAGTTCAAGGGCGAGGGCCTTGAGTTGGTCTCTGTCACGATGGCAGGTGGTGACGGGAGCCTTGATGGCGACCGCGCTGTTCTTCGCGCCAAAGAGATGATGGTGCAATTGACTGCATTCGACGACGTTGGCCAGGGGGAAACTGTGTTGCAGCCGAATGGCGGTCTGACGCCGTCCAACATCGGATCGGACGCTGATCCGATCCCAAATGCGACACCTGGCTCCCATATACGCGCCGATTGAGCATCTGGACGGTTCTAGGCTCGAGGTAAGTGATGGTGATGGCTTTGACGCCGTTTGGCGAACATCGAAAATCGGAAATCCGTGTGGGCGGCCCGGAGCAACCCAAGACTGAAAGGAGTTTGGGTGCCGACCATTTGTCGACTGAGACGGCTCTCCTATGTCGCCTCGCTTATGGACACAGCCGTTGGTATCCCCTTCACGCGGTGGCGCATTGGCGCGGACTCCGTGCTCGGCCTGGTGCCGCTGGCAGGGGATGCTGCTGGCACCTTGGTTAGCCTCTATCTCGTCAACTAGGCTCGCCGCCTTGGGCTCCCACGCGAGAAACTGGCAAGAATGCTTGGAAATGTCGGCGTCGACCTTATAGGAGGCGCGGTTCCAGTCCTTGGTGACCTGTTCGACATGTACTTCAAATCCAACCGCCGCAATGTCGACTTGGTACTCGACCACTTCGCGGTGTCTAGAGACGACCTGAAGCGCGTGAGGCGGGCGAACAGGTGTGCCCGTCGATAGGAAATCGGGTACCGATCGGCAAGCCGATAAAAAGTACGGAAACGCGGGGGGCGTGACTCTGAGGCGATTTCGCGCCGGGCAGCAGGCTACGACGATCTCGCCGTCAGCCAAAGGTTCGTGCTGTTTCAGCCTGGCATGCATCTTTTCCACAGCTCCGGCGTTTTCCCGGACCATATTTGTCAAATCGGAGGGAAGAAATGAGCCGGCGAGGCGTCGTTACAACAGCGGCTTTACTAACTGCCGTCGGCATTTCTCTCGTGATAAATCAGAAGGCCAAACCGATCACCAAGGTGGTTGCGGACGGTGACGACCCTCACGGGCGCAACGCCGAGGTGCCAGAGGCCATCCCGATCACCGGTCTAAAAGATGTGCTTTGGCGCGTCTTTCATCAGATTTCGGAGGATAGGGTCACCCTGATCGCTGCCGGCGTCACCTTCTATCTCCTTCTCGGTCTGTTTCCCGCGATCTCGGCTCTCGTGTCGCTCTACGGGTTGGTTGCCGATCCCTCGACCATGGCGGATCATCTGCGCCAGCTTGCGGGCGTACTGCCCCCCGGGGCTTTCGATCTTATCGCCGAGCGCATCGGCACTTTGACAGCGAGCCGCAATTCGACGCTTGGGGTCACCTTCGTGTTTGGTTTGGCGGTCGCACTATGGAGCACCCATAGTGCGACGTTGGCGATATTCGATGCTATGAATGTCGCCTATGATGAAGAGGAAAAACGCGGGCTTATTCGATTAAACCTCATTGGTCTCGCCTTTACGATCTGCGCGATGGCCTCGGCGACGCTTGTGGTCGGCCTTGTCGCGGTCATCCCGGTTCTTCTATCCTATATCTGGCTCGACCGGTTTGAAGAGCAGATGGCCCTCATTTTCCGCTGGCCAATTCTTTTCTTGATCGTCGCGGCCGCCACAACCGCCATCTATCGCTTCGGTCCGAGCCGTCAACCAGCCCGGCTTCGGTGGATAAGCTGGGGCTCTGTGCTTGTCACGTTATGCTGGTTCGCGATGTCGCTCGGTTTTTCGTTTTATCTAACGCACTTTGCGAATTACGACGCAACATACGGGACTTTGGGCGCGCTTATCGGGTTTTTGGTATGGACCTGGTTGTCCATTCTCATACTGATCGTCGGTGGCGAACTCAATGCCGAACTTGAACACCAGACCGCGAAGGACACAACCACAGGGCCTCCGCTACCTATGGGGTCACGCGGCGCCTATGTCGCGGACACGCTGGGGCAAACGGTGGGTGGCAAAATTGTTTGAGGGGAAACGCTTTATACCAATAGCCTTTAAGAGCGATCTACCGCGCCCCTCGATGATGCCTTTGAGCCTCTTCAACCTTCCGTCTATGTTGGGCGCAAGCGCTCAAGTCTCGATGTCATCCCGGCCTAAACAAATGGCTTTCCCGACATGCGTGGCGGAGGACAATTAGGACGCGACCTGCGCCACGAAGCGCACGAGCCCGATTTGGATCGCGCCAAGACAGGGTGTCACGCCTCAAAGCCCACGACAATCATATTGCGTTTTTTATTTGTTCCCTTTATGTTCCGTTCGTTAACGCAGGGCAGAACATGGCTTTCACCGTTGCACTAAATCGGGATCGAAAACGTCTGGCTGAGGCGATGATACGCGATATGCCAATCGATAATCCTCTTCGACAGCGGTACGTTGATTGGATCAACGAGCTTGATCGCATCTTAAAGACCGATAAAACCAAATATCAACTTGATGAACAGGCCCATCGGCCGCCTTTGACCACTAAAGACGAGGTCCAGTCGAAATCATCCAAGGGGCTAGCTTCCGATGCAATGTCTTGCCCAGCGAGCGCAAAAAGCATCCCGGGGCCAAGTCCGCGGCATCGACCGAGGGCGTTCATATCAGGCCGTACTGACACCCGCGAAGCAAGTGACGCCGGATCCGTCGCTGGGTGTAAGCGCGAGCAGCTTCTCAGGGAAAATCGGATGCTGCGTTATATGCTGAACCGTTACCTGTAAGTTGAACCCCAAAAAACCTTCAACTTCCCGAAAAGCGCCAGCGGCTTGACTGCTTCTGCGTTGAAGATGCGGCATGGACGACGAGAGATCGCTGAGCGATAGCGGTCTGAAATGGGTCCACCACCAAGGATGAGGCACCTGCTGCGTAATGCTGACCGCGCCTATCACCGCCATTTGAGGCCAGCACCACCGCGTCCTGCCCCGGCTTTGGTCCTGCCAGGCTCGCGCCGGCTGCAACGGCCTTGCCGTCCTGCTCTTCGTTTCGGCCCTTCGGGTGCCAGCCGCCGCTCTTAGCCCGGCTTTCGGACCGCCGTAGCAGGTCGCGATGGTCGCGACCTCAAACGGAGGCCGACATGACAAGAGAACACATCAATCACCGAGCCGATATCTACAGCCGCGTTACCGACAAGATCATTGCCGAACTCGAGCGCAGCGTGCGCCCCTGGACCCAGCCATGGCAAAGCACCTCGCCATCACCGATCGTCACCCGTCCACTGCGTCACAATGGCGAACCCTACTCCGGCATCAACGTTCTTCTCCTCTGGTCTGAGGCAATCGCCCGCGGCTTTTCCTCCTCGACCTGGATGACCTATCGTCAGGCACTCGAACTAGGGGCAGCCGTACGCAAGGGCGAGACCGGCACGACCGTCGTCTTCGCCAGTTCGATCATTCTCACCGAGACAGTCGAACATGGCGATGACGTCGAACGCTCCATCCCCTTCATCAAGGCCTACACCGTCTTCAACACCGACCAGATCAAAGGGCTCGAAGGGCATCATCAGGCAAATGTCGATCTCTCCGATCCGTTCGATCGCATTGGCAGGGCAGGGCGGTTCTTTGCCAATACCGGTGCGCTCATCCGCCATGGCGGGTCGTGCGCCTACTATGCGGCTGCCAAGGACTACATTCAGATGCCGCTTCTCGACAGTTTCGTCGATGAGGCGAGCTACGTTGCCGTCCTCAGCCACGAAATGACGCATTGGACGTCAGCAGCAGGCCGTCTGGATCGCGATTTATCCCGCTACGCCAAAGACCGCACGGAGCGCGCCCGCGAAGAACTGATCGCCGAACTCGGCAGTGCCTTCCTCTGCGCCGATCTCGGGATTACGCCTGAACTCGAACCGCGGCCAGACCATGCAAGCTATATCGACGGATGGCTGAACGTGCTTCGTGGCGACAAGCGCGCCATCTTTCAGGCCGCAGCCCATGCACAGCGCGCGGCCGACTACCTGCACTATCTGCAGCCCCGCAGCATCACTGGCGAAGGCGAAGAAGACGAAGAGGAGGCGGCGTGAGCCGCTTTCCCCTAACATACCACTTTCTTAATCGGTTCCCAATTCCTCAACGGTCGCGACGATACCCGGTGTCTCGGGGCTAGCGGAAGGAGGACCCGAGTGCGTCATAAGGTAAGGCACGCCTCGCCCAAGGTGAAAATGGGCTTAGATGCACGTTGCTTCAAATGTTCTCCGTTCCCGCGACCAGACGATCTGCCGGAACGCCATGGTCACAGCCTCAACGTCTTTCCGCTCACCGCATCAAACAGATGCGCCTTCGCCGGCTCGCCTGAGATAGATAATGTGTCACCCGCGCGCAAAGAGAGGCGATCGCGAACCGTTGCAACGATAGTCGCACCTCCCATCACCAATGATATTTGCGTTTCGGCGCCCGTGGGTTCAATCAGTATGACGTCGGCATGCGTCCCCGTTGGACCAATCGTCAGATGTTCGGGCCGAATGCCGTATACAACGTCCTGACCTCGTGCCGCGGCGACATCGGCTGGTATCGGCAACCTAGCGCCTCCGTGTGCGATGAAATCGAGCGGCCCATCTGCGCTGATTTTTCCCTCAACGAAATTCATCCCAGGAGAGCCGATGAACCCCGCGACAAAACGGTTCGCTGGACGATCGTAGAGGTCCAGCGGTGATCCGATCTGCTCGACATTACCATCGCGCATGACGACGATCTTGTCGGCCATCGTCATGGCTTCGATCTGGTCGTGGGTCACATAAATTGTCGTGGTCTTCAAGCGCTGGTGCAGCTGTTTGATTTCTGATCGCGTTTGGACGCGCAGCTTCGCATCGAGATTGGAAAGCGGTTCGTCAAACAGGAATACTTGCGGTTGGCGAACGATCGCGCGTCCCATGGCCACGCGCTGGCGCTGTCCCCCCGAAAGGTTTCTCGGGTGGCGGTCGAGCAATTTTTCCAGTCCAAGGATCTCCGCTGCCTCGCGTACGCGCGCCTTGATTTCATCCTTCGGCGCCTTTGCTAGTCTCAGGGAAAAGCCCATGTTGGCCTCCACCGTCATATGTGGATAAAGTGCGTAAGACTGGAACACCATGGCGATGTCGCGCTCCTTAGGCGCGACATCGTTGACCACACGCCCACCGATCGAGATGCGCCCGCCGGAGATCTCTTCCAACCCTGCAATCATCCGCAGCAGTGTGGATTTGCCGCAGCCGGAGGGGCCGACGAGAATAACGAACTCGCCATCCTGAATATCGATATCGACCCCATGAAGGATTTCCAGGTGACCGTAGTTCTTTCGGGCATTCGCTACGCTGACTGATGCCATAATTCTCTCCGACTAAAACTGTGTGACGTGCGGCCGCCCGCCGGCAGCCTGAGGCACCACTTGAAATTACCGGCTGGCCGTGGCCGCGGAATAGGGCGCGAGCGCCGCATCGATGGCAGCAAGGCAAAGATCGCGAGGTCGCGGCGCCGCCTGTCCTGTCACGATGTCGGGATAAACGCGAGCGAGATACTGGCTGATCAGCGTTTCCGGGACCATATCGGGAAGTGCTGCCATCAAGGCATCCACCGCGCCGGCGGCCCGCCTGTCGGGCCAATAGTAGCGGATACGGTCGCTATAGCTGAAATGGCGCTGCATCCGCCGTTCCTCGGCCGACCCGTAATAGTGACCCGCCCAATGCTGCGGTTGGCTCAACATGATCGTTTCCATCTCGGCATAGAGGCTGTCCGGCCCACCTGCGAGCACTTTCCTGATGGCATCGAGCCCGTAGAGCGCCTCGCGCAATGCAAAGGTCAAGCCGGGACCAACTTTCAGGATGGCAAACCCGTCATTGACGAGGGCCGAAAGCTCGGCAACCGTCTGATAATCCGTTGAGTGGGCCTCGAAGAGAAGTCCCGGCATTCGGCGAAGCGACGATGCCAATCCCCGGGCGCGGTCCGGCTTATATAGGACGACATTCGCATTCCCAAACTCGACGCCAGGCTGGACGACAATGCCGATCACGCGGTCCATGGCAGCTCCGGCGCCAGCCTTTTGGAAAGCCGATGTGTGGATGGCGAGCGTCTTCAGGGCGGCGTCGGGAGAGGTAACCTCAAGCTCCTCGATCGCATGCGTGGCGCCGCCTGGAGGTGGAACCTCCGTTCCGATGATATAGACCGGAAGGCTCTTCCCGATGCGGCGCGCCGTATCCTCGGCGACCCTTGCCAGACGTGCCGCCCTTTCGGCGGTCACTTCGTCGTCGAGCGCCGCTCCTTCTCCGGCGCATCCCATCGACGTGTCGAGATGAAGCTTCTCAAAGCCTGCTTCGACATAAGCCACAACCATTGCCTTGGCTCGAGCCATGGCTTCGTCGACACCCAGCTTCTTCCATGGATTGGGACCAAGATGATCGCCGCCGAGGATGATCTTCTCCAGCGGGAAACCGACCTTTGTGGCGATCCGCTCGATGAACTGCCGGAAAGCTGCCGGTGTCATGCCCGTATAGCCGCCTTCCTGGTTGACCTGATTGCAGGTTGCCTCGATGAGGGCCACGGTGCCTTCGCGTGCCGCCCGCCGCAAAGCGGCCTCGATCACCAATGGATGAGCCGAGCAGATCGACGTTATGCCGCGCGGCAACGCTTGTTGGCGCGCGCCAAATAGCTTCGAGAGCGCGCTCTCACGATTTTGATCGAGAGCGTCGCTCATGCCAGCGTTACGACCTTGGTCAGGTGCCTCGGCGATACCGTGTCTATGCCTCTCGATTGCGCGACACGCTCGCCGAGCATCTGCAGGGCAGGGAGAACCACGAGTGCGGCGAGCGAAAGATCGACGTCGACATCGAGTTCGATATCGCCAGGTCCGCCAAGGCCGATGACGATAGCGCCCTTTTCCTGAAGCTCTGCCACGAGTTTGGCCTCGGCATCCTTCTGATCGCTGCTGTAAAGCAGGACGGCCGCAGTCTTCTCGTCCACAAGGCTGATTGGCCCATGGCGGTATTCAAGCGGATGGAAGGGCTGGGTCAGGACCTGGCTCATCTCCATAAGCTTCAGTGCGCCTTCCGCCGCCATGCCGAAAAGCGGGCCGCCGCCGAGAAAGACGAAATGGCTGCGATCGAGAACCTGTTTGCTGAGGCAAGCGTCTAGCGCATCCGCGAGCTTTTTTGCGGAAGACACGGTCGATGCAGGGATCTTGTAGCCTATCATCTGCAGGCCAAGCAGCAGCATGAGGCTGGCGGAGACCGACATGACGATGCCTTCCTCGCTGTGGGTCGGCGAGGCAACGACGTCGTCGCTGCATTTTGCAAGCGTGCTCTCGGCCTCGACAGTCAGCGCGGTGACGAAGGCGCCGTTCTCGCGGCTCATTTTGGCGGCAGCGACCGTCTCTGTCGTTTCGCCGCTGCGCGAGATCGCGACGACATGGGTGTTCTTCCAGTCCGGCCAGAAGAATGAGGGGCGATTGAGCCATTCGGCGCCGGGGACGGCAATTGCACGACGACCGGCATTGTTTGCGTAGGCCGCCAGCGACATGGCGAGGTAGTAAGATGTCCCGCAGCCGACATAGACGAGGACTTCGCCGCGCGTCACCGCGGTGTTTGAGCCCAGCGCCTTCTCCCAGAACGGAAACTGCTCGCGGATGACTTTTTCGGTCGTGTTCATGGTAACTCCGATTACTTGACCGAGCCGGCCAGCAGACCACTGACGAGGTATCGGTTGAGAAAGATGACGACGAGGGCAGGGATGACGATCGCGATCGAGCCGCTGGCCGTGATCAGCCCGTAGTCGATGAAGTTTTTCGTGACGAACTCAGGAATGAGAACAGTCAAAGGCTTGGTCGCCTGCGGCGAGAAGATGAAAGGCACGAGATATTGCCCCCAGGCGCCGAGGAAGGTGAGGATCGCAGCGGCAGTTAGGCCGGGACCGGCCAACGGCAGCACGATATTGAAGAAGATGTAGAGACGTCCCGCGCCATCGAGCTGGGCGGCTTCCTCCAGCGCCAGAGGCAGGGCCTCGAAGACGCTGCGCAGCAGCCACAGCGAGAGCGGCAGGTAGGCCGAGACGTAGATCAGGGCAACGCCGACATAGGTATCGACGAGATGCATCTTGATCATGATCTGGTAAAGCGGGATCAGGACCGCATAGGCCGGGATCGCCAGCGTCGCGACCACAAGGCCGAAGAGCGCGTTGCGGCCAGGGAAGCGAATGCGGGTGAAGGCGTAGGCGCCCAGTGCGGAAATCGCCACGCAAAGCAGCGTCGCGGCCGCCGAGGTGACGACGCTGTTCAATAGCGCCGCGCGAAACTGCCGCCACACCTCAACGCCGCCGATGCGATCGAAGTTGATGCCGAGTAGGCGCGAATAGTGATCCAGCGTGAAATGCCGGGGGAAAAAGTGGATTGGCCGGACGGAGAAGTCGTCCGTCGGCGTCACGGAACTTGCAACCGTCCAATAGATCGGACCAAGCGACCAGATCAACAGCACGGCAACGCCGATCCATATCATCAGGCGATAGAGAAGGGTGGGTTTCATCAGTCGAACCGTGTGTTGCGATAGACCCGAAGGACGTAAATGAGCGAGACTAAAAGCGAGACGAAGGTGATGACGACAGAAAGCGCCATGCCGTAGGAAAACCGCAGGTTCTGGAAGGTCTCCAGGTAAATCTGCACGAGGATCGGCCGCGTCTCGAGACTGGAGCCAGCAAGAACCCAGGCCTCGTCGAAGAGATTGAAGGCGTTGACCGTTGCGTTGGTCATGGCGACCGCAATCGCGCTGCGAACAAGCGGCAGCGTGACCAGCGCGAACATCTGCGGACGCGTTGCGCCATCGATGCGAGCCGCTTCATAAAGATGCGAGGGAATGCTCTGCATCGCCGCAAGGACGATGACGATCGTCAGCGGCATCATGCGCCAGACATGCACGATGGTAACGGCAACGATCGCGCTCGTCCGATCGTTGAACCAGACGTGGTTCTCAAACGGAAGCCCGAGCGAGGTTAAGATGCCGTTGAGCAGGCCTGCGCCAGGCTGATAGATCCACAGCCAGATTACGGAGTTGACGACACCGGGAAGCGCCCAGGGGAGGATGACCGCCGCGAGAACCCACTGCCGGCCGACCCTCAACTGATTGATCAGCGAGGCGGCGAGCACACCGAAGACCGTTTCCGCAAGCACTGCCAGAACGACATAGATGAGCGTATTCACCCACGTGGTGCCGAGCTGCGCGTCCGACAGCATGCGCGTGTAATTTCCCAGGCCGACGAACGGCGTGCCTGCCTGCATCGGATTGACCCGGTGGAGGCTATCCCAAAGCGTTCGCGTCATCGGATAAAAGACGAGCGCCGTCATCGTGATGAGAATGGGGGACACCAGCAGCACGCCGAGGGAGGTGTCGGCATTCAAGCCGACACCCTTCTTGACTGCGGTCTCCTTGTAGGCGACAGCAGTCATTGCGCCATCGCCTGCTTGGCGGCGGAGGCGATGCTTTCGACAGCCTGATCAACGCTCATCTGACCCTTGGCAGCGCTGTTGATTGCGGTGTTCACGCCGCTGGAGAACTGCGGATACCAAGGGGGCGTGCCCTGCGGGAAGAGCGCCTCGACCGTCTTAGACTGCGCGACGAGTGCATCGCCGCTGTTCAGCTTGCCTTCTGTGTTGAGCTCCGCCAGTGCCGACGTTCGGGTCGGCAGGAAACCGTTTGCCATATTCTTCTTCTGGAATTCGCGGCTTGTAAACCACTTGACGAAGGCAACAGCCGCTTCCTTGTTGGGCGAGACGTTGGGGATCGCAAGCGCTTCCGGCAGGCCGAAGCTGCGGGTCTCGCCGCTTTCGGTTGGAACCAGGATCGCCTCGACCTGACCAGCGACCTTGGACTGCTTGGGATCGTTCATCTGTCCGAGACGCCCAGGTTCGCCCGAGATCATGATGCTGGTCAGACCCTGGGAGAACATTCCCTCGTTGATCTGGCTGTCTTTGAGACCGGTGGAGGCCGGATCGACCAGGCCTTCCTTCAATAACATCAGTTCGAAGGCCAGCGCCTTGTAGCCAGCCGAACCGGGCTTGGTGAAGAGCGGGTTGAAATCCTTGTCGAACAGCTCGCCGCCAAAAGCCTTGGTCAGCAGATACCAGCTTGTCGAGGCACCTTCTGTCGCCGAGACCGGCAGGCCGATCGGATAGGTGGCGATACCTTTTTCCTTGATTTTCTTGGCCGCTGCCACCAGCTGGTCGAGCGTCTTCGGGGTCTCGGTGACGCCGGCAGCCGCGAAATGCTTCTTGTTGATGAGCATCACGCGGAAGTCGTTCGAATAAGGGACGCCAAGCAGCTTTCCTTCGACCGTGAAGATCTTGGCAACGCCGATGTCCTTGGTGGTTTCCGCGTCGATCACTTCGTTCAGCGGCATATACCAGTCGGCTGCGGCGAACTGGCCCGTCCAGGACCAGTCGAACTCTGTCACGTCGGCAGGCGCCGTGCCGGCAACCAGTGCCGTCACCAGCTTCGGGCGGATGTCGTCCCAGGAAAGCGTCTGCAGGTCGACATGGATGCCGGTTTCAGCTTCGAATGCAGCAGCGATATCGGGGCCTTGCGGCGAGGGCATCAAGACTGTGATTGATTGACCGGCAAGCGGTTTGTCTTGCGCGGCTGCCGGAAGAGCGACGGCTAGGGCAGCTGAGGCAAGCAGTGATAAGATTGTCTTACGCATGTTCCCATCCTTCTTTGTTATCAAGAATTTACGTGATTTTATTGCGCAAACGCCGCATTTGCCGATGCAGCGACCTGCTCGATCCAGCCGTCGTCTACTGGCCAGTCGAGAAGTTGGGCGGCAGCAAAGATCGCACCGCCGATCGGGGGTAGTTTCGGAGCGATCGGGGGACGACCGATGCGTCGCTCGAGCGCTTTCAAAAGGATCGTGCTCTTGAACGTGCCGCCGGCAAACGTCCAGTCGGCTTCCGGTCCACAGTGGCCGACGATCGCCCTGTGGTGTTTGGCGAGTTCGTCTGCAGCAAGGTCGAGGAGACCAATGGCGCTCGTGTCGCCGTTGAGTGCAACTTTGTCGACCACTGCGGCCAGGGCAGCGATGCTTGATCGTTTCGCATCCGACGTCGCCCATGCACCGAGGCTGTCCATCGGGTTGGACGGGTCAAGCCCCAGACTATCAAAGACAGCCTTTATCAGGGCGGTCGGAGGCAGGCGCCCATCCAGGCTCTGGCTAACAAGATTAAGCGCCAGCCTGCCGATCCAATAGCTGCTGCCTTCGTCTCCTATGATGTCGCCCCAACCGCCGGTCCGGGCGGGTTCGTCCTTTGCATTGCGCGCCCAGGCCATGGAACCGGTTCCAGACAGCACGAGAATACCGGACTTGCCGGCCAGCGCGCCAAGATGGGCGGCATCGACATCGTTGAGAACACGGGTCCGCGCGTTCGGGAAGGCTTGCGCGATGGCTTCTTCCAATTGGAGCGAAAGATGAGCGACCTCTCCGTAGACCGGCAGCGCGGCCGCGACGGCAGTCAATCGCCTTTCGCCGCGAAACGGTTCGATCTGCGCCTCGAGTTCGGTACGCCAGGCTGGATTGTCCATGGCGTTGACGCCGCCACCCAAAGCGGTACGAAGAATGCGTCCGTTCTGATCGGCGAGCGCCACCATCACTTTGGTGCCGCCGCCGTCTATGCCGAGGATCAGGTCGTCGCTCAAGACTTCGCTCCCTGGTCGGCAAAAACTGTCTCGACGGCAAGGTCGCCAAGCTGCGCGCGCCAGTCGTTTGAAAGATCGGCATCGGTGATCAACTTGGCACTGTTGAGCGGCGCCACCTTGTAGGTTGCCGTGGTGCCGAATTTTGAGGAGTCCGCGAGTACGAAACGATGGCTGGATCGGGTGAGCATCTTCCGATTGAGGCTCGCTTCGGCGCTATCCACGCTATAGATCGCGCCGTCATTGCTCACGGCGCTTGCGCCGAGAAACAGCTGGTCGAACCAGATCGATTCCAGCATGGCCTCGGCCTGGGGGCCGACGAGCGATGCATTTTCGCTGCGCAATTGCCCGCCGAGCAGGACGACGTCGAGGTTTGGGACATTCAAGAACTCCTGCGCCACGATCAGGCCGTTGGTAAAGATGCGCAGCGGCATGGGATTGATCCGGATCAGCTTGGCCAGTTGGAGCACCGTCGTTCCGGCATCAAGAAATATTGCGGTACGGGGATGAAGGCGCTCGTAAGCTGCATTCGCAATAGCCCGCTTGGCGGCCAATTGGCGCTTCTCGCGCTCTTGAAATGCAAGCTCTACCGAAGACCCTTCGGCGATCCGAGCACCGCCGTGTACCCGGTCGATCGCCCCTGCCTCCTGCAATAGCTGGAGATCGCGCCGCACGGTCGCGAGCGAGGCGCCGACGGCATCGGCGATGTCCTGGATCGTAGAAAAGCCGTTCGCATAGAGATGGCTGCGGATGAGGTCCTGCCGATCAGTCTTGTGGCCACCGCTCTGGTTCAAGGCATGTTCCCTTTAGATCTTAATTTCACTCACGTTTTCAATTCAAAAGATCAATGTCAATCAAAATTATGATTTTTTCTGATCGTTTTCTTTGCGCGCAAGAAAACGGCGCCTCAAAAAGGCGCCGCTGAAAAGGGCGGGGTGTGCTCAGTGATACTTTGGCAGCAGGTCGCCGTGTTGGTCGATGAGATCGTCCACCATGTGCCAGATTTCGTCCGGCGACAGCTCGGCGGATGTATGCGGATCGAGCAGCGCGGCCTGATAGATCCGATCCCGCTTACCGGTCAGCGCAGCCTCTACGGTCAGTTCCTGCACGGAGATGCTCAATCGCATGACGGCGGCGAGCTGCGACGGAATTCTGCCGATGCGCGTCGGCTGGATGCCATTGCGGTCTACATGGCAGGGGACTTCGACGATGCATTCAGGGGGAAGGTTTTCGATCAGTCCGTTGTTCGGGACATTGCCATAGATCAGCGCCGGCTGTCCGGTCACCGCCGCGTGGATTATGCCCGCGGCATACTCATTGCTCCGGCACACCTCGATTGGCTTTCCGCCTTCAAGGTCTTGGCGCAGCGCTTGCCATTCGCCGATCTGCACCTCGCAACGACGGATGTACTCGTCGAGCGGAATGTTGAACTGCTCGACCAGTTCCGGTCGGTGGTTCTTGATGTACCAGGACGTATATTCCGAGAAATGCTCGCTGGACTCTGTCACGAAGTGGCCAAGCCGTTTTAGCGCGTCGAAACGAACGCGGTCGTCGGCTGGAACCTTGCCCTCGGCTCCCAGCGCCTTCAGTCTCGGATAGAGATCTTGCCTTACACCGTTGTTGTCGACTTTCTCGTATTTGAGAAAGAACGCGATGTGATTGATACCGGCAGAGACGTAGCTGATGTTGTCGATGTTTTCGCCAAGGCAGCTTGCGAGATGGCCGGCGGTGTGCTGCACGCTGTGGCAGAGGCCGACGTTTCGGATGCTCGGAGCGATTTCCTTAATTGCCCAGCAGTTTATCGCCATCGGATTGACGTATTGCATCAGCAGCGCATTGGGGCACACATCTTCCATGTCACGGCAGATCGCCTCAAGCACAGGGATGGTTCTAAGACCCCTGAAGATGCCTCCAATGCCGAGCGTGTCGGCGATCGTCTGCCGCAGGCCGTATTTCTGCGGAACGACGAAGTCCGTCACCGTGGCGGGCTTGTAGCCGCCGACCTGCATCATCAAGATCACGAAGTCGGCGTCCTTGAGTGCCTGGCGACGATCGAGCGTCGCTTCGATACGCACCGACGTCAGCGTCAGCGCTTCGCAGATGCGTCGCGCAACGATCTCCGACGTCTTCAAACGTTCCGGATCTATGTCGAAAAGGCTGATGACATAATCATGGTCGGATGGCGTCGACAACACGTCGCCCAGGATGTTCTGGGCAAACACCGTGCTTCCGGCTCCCACAAGGCAAATTTTTGGCATTTCGGTCTCCTTTGAGTGGATTGGACCTTAATGCCTCTTTTAACCAGGACGTTCTTCTTGATAATGGCATATTGTTTCTTGGATCGGAGCATGAAGAGATGCGCGTAAAAAAATCCGCCTCAGAGGAAGAGTGGCTAGGTTCACCGCGTGACTTTTTGGTCGAGGAGCACATAGCCGACACAATGACATCGGCCCATTGGCATGATCATATCGAGATCAACTTGCTTCGCGAGGGATCGATGACCTACCTGTTCAATGGGAAGCAGGAGCATGTCGATGCTGGGCGTCTGGTTTTATTCTGGGCGGCAATTCCCCACCAGACGATCGTCGTGACACCGCAATCGCCGCTCGTCTGCATCTACATACCGCTTAGCGATTTTCTTGCAATGCCGATTGACGCGACCGCGAGACAGCAAATCCTACAAGGAGCGTTCTTGCACGAGCCCAACCCCGTTGATGGCGCGTCTTTATTCAGTATCCGATGGGTTGAAGAATGGAGAACTGGCGATCATGCGCGGCGCCAACTGGTCGCTGACGAGGTTGCTCTTCGAGTGCGCAGGCTTATCCTCGACCACGCGGACGCTGGCGTTACCCGCCGTGCAGCGACGGCCCTTGCCGGACCTAGTATTCGCTATGCGCAAGCTGTCACCGAGATCATCAGCAAGCGCTACCGTGAACCACTCGCGCTTAGCGCCATCGCCAAGCTGGCGGGCGTCCATCCCACAACCGCCAACAGAGCGTTTCGCGACATACTTGGCATATCCGTCATGGACTATCTGACGCGTTTTCGCCTGTCACGTGCCATGCAGCGCTTGGCGCAGACCGACGATCCGATTCTGGAGATCGCGCTTGATTGTGGTTTCGGGTCGTCAGCTCGCTTCTATGCCGTTTTCAAGCACCACACACGTGATACACCTCGCCAATTTCGAGCAACGATGCGACTAAGATTGGATCGCGCGTGATGTCTGTCCACACCTGCTTCAAAGCAGCGCCGCATTCAGCCGAATTTTGACACCGAGCCTCGCCCCCGACTAGACCATCGAGGCGAGCAATTCATCAAGCTGCCGAAACTGTTCCGGCAACGCGGTCGCGCTGCCCTGTAGCGCTTCTTCGAGCGCGTCCGTCGACGGGTACATTTCACGGAATGTCAGTTGGGTCTGACCATCCCGATCCTCGAGTGTCACCGTCGTGAGCGCTCCTTCTTCCTCTTCGTCATTGGTCCAAACGATACTTCGATCCGGAATTACCTCGACATAATGGCCATGGAACGCCACCGTTTCAGAGCCACAGGCGCCGAATTCGAGGCGATACCGGCCGCCGGTGCGAACGTCCATGACACACGATGTCAGCGAAGCACCTGTCATTGACTTGGGCAACCACCAGAGCCTGAAGAGATCTGGCTGGCTCCACGCCCTGAACACGGCGGCGGCAGATGCATTGAAAGTGCATTTCACAAAGAATTCGCAGTCTCCACTGCGCTCGACCGACGTCCGGGTCTGTCTATCGTCTATATTGCTGACCTGCTTCATCTCGCTCCTCCTCGACGTTGCTACAGTTTTTGCTTCGATTGTCGTTACGAAGACGGTTGAGCGATTTGGCGCCCGACAGTCATTTGAAGAAAACTTTGTCTTACCCTCTCGATCGTCGCCCTTGATCGCCGCCCCGATAAGTTTGTCCAGCCCCCGTCACAAAAAGGTAAATTTAGGAGAGCACCGCCACCTTTTCGGCATGCTGGGATTGCAGAGATCCGCTTGGATGGACCGTTGTTACCAACGACCGGTAGTTCAGCCTGAAAGGAGCCCGCCTCTCGATCCCACTTGGCAGCTGTCCGGGCGACTTTCTGCTGGTCACCTTAATCCCACGCCGAGATCCTGCGCGCCAGCCGGCGGCCGAAGACCCACCGTGGGCGATTTTCGGATGAAGTCGAGCGCCAAAAACCTAGCCAGCGCTGTCTGGTGTGCGTTGCGTAAGGCGCAGCGGCCGAAGTGACGTCGGCAGGGATGCTAGCAGCAAGATAATGTCCAGCCATATCATCGTCGCCAACCGGCCACAAAATGGTTCCGCACGCCTGATTGCAAGGAACAAATGTGTACCCGTTCTGGTTACTCGACCAGCGCCGCATATGGTCGATGGCGCTGAATGTGACACAACGAGAGTGTTCAAGGAAAACGACGATGGTGATGCGGGAACGGAACTTTCACGGACTGAAACCTCAGTCCGATCTCGAAACGCCGAACGGCGCGAGCCTGGAAACGAGAGTTGCCAATGCTCTCGCAAAGGATGGATCGCTCGATGCTTCCAACATCGTGGTGATCGATGTCAATGGTCAAATAACCTTGCGTGGTGCAGTATCGAGCAAGACCGAAGCGCGGCGGGCCACCGAAGTCGCCGGATCGATTGACGGAGTTAGCTCTATCGTCAACGACCTGGAAATCGTCGCCGGGAACGGGTGACCGACTAGAACCGTGCGGATAGCGAGGCACCCAGCCTTTTCGATCGACCCGGTCATCAACGGTGCACATCAATGCGCCTCCATTTCATGGCCGTCGTTCAATGCTTCCCGGCTGTCCTTTATACGGGACACGAGTTTGGTTTAGGACGAGCGTTGAATTATTGACCAAGCCGCCATGGGCTGGAACAAACAGACAATTTATCGGTTCTATCGCCAGGAAATTCTGGAGGATGGAGAATGTTTACGGTTACGAAGTACGTTTTTGCCGCGATGATTGTCGCCGCCGATATCACGGTCTCTGTTTTGCCCGTCGCCGCGCAGGGTATAGAACTGCGTGTCGGGCCCGGCGGTGTGGATGTCCGTGATCGTGACCGATATCCTGATCGCTATGATCGACGCGGATGCAGCCCGGATGAGGCCTTGGATGCCGCCCGCGATGAAGGCTTCCGACGCGCGAGAATTGCCAGCGCAAATTCTCGCAGGATTGTAATCGAGGGTATGACACGGCGCGGACCGGACAGGATCGTCTTTGCCAATGCCCGTGGTTGCCCAGAGATATGATGTGTTAACAGGTCGAGCCGAGGGGTGGGCGCCGGAAGGCGCTCGCCCGCTTAACCGAAAGACGTTCGGCGCGCCGCCCCTGACTTTTGCCGGGGTTTGCACCGCGAAACGCATCGCGGCTAGATTGCTCATCGACCGCTCATCATCCGTTGCCCGGATTCTGGCATGGGTCATAGCGAGCTTCGAGCGCCCGAATAGCCTTCGAGGCTCATCCCGTCGTCCCGGCGCTTTGACTTAAGATAGTGCGGAGCCTTCCCAAGTAGACGAACGGGCTACGTCGGAAAGATGTTCTCGAGCAGTCGATATCAACTGTTCGGTAGTGAGCGGGGCCCCTTCTTTTACCAAGCGAACCAGAAAAGTGGCGATGTGAAGGACCGACCTTCGATCTCGCTCGACACCGAGTTCACGGCAAATGGCCTTCAACGCGCTATTGATCGTCGATACGTCAGACATCTGTTCCATCTTTGCCACTGCCTCATGTCGCCCCTCGCATTGTTGGTCGACCCAACTCAGTCGCGCGAACAATAATCGCGAGGTCCGACAAGTCTGAATTGATTAAAGTTAACTTATGAGGTGGCGCGCTCATGAAGATGAGTAGGCCTCGCTAAGTCAGCGAGAAGCATCGATCAACCAGGAGCGATTTTTGCTGCCTGGCTGACGCAGCACAAGGAGGCATACCGTAGATCCGCATATGCAGGAACCAAAGCGGACCCACGCGCCTAAAAGACCGTTGACCGTCCAATCGTCACTCGCGGGAACGCGGCAGCAAAAAGAGCGGCCTTCGACCGTCTGTTCTGGGCTTCAGATTACAGAAACTCTTTCCGCTTTGGACTTTCCGGTCTTGCGATCCTGTCCAAGGTCGTACTCAACCTTCTCGCCTTGGCCAAGTGAGCCGCCTCGAACAAGCGCCGAAACGTGAACAAATACGTCCACGCCGCCGTTGTCAGGCGTGATGAAGCCGAAACCCTTTTCATCGTTGAAGAATTTAACAGTTCCCGTTTGCATTATATTCCCCTGGCCGTAACCGGCGCCAATTCAAGTTTAAGATAGAATGCAATCGATACATCATCCCGACCCGAAATCAACCCGTGCCGGGTGTTGGGCTGAAATCACTGCCACTGCATTTGACTTCAGTGCAGAACGATTGCTGACCCGACAAGTTTCCGATCATAACAGGCTGGTAGAAGCTCGCAGGTAAAGTCCATGCTGGCGCCCTCCATGACGCGGGGACAAAGACAATGAATTCATTGTCAACAAGTTGTAAACTACATGCGGTGCATACTGTCCCAGACTAAGTTCTGTCACGAATGGTTATGTAGTTCTCAAGGATTGAAACAATGGCTGACGAAACCAACATTGCTCCTGCAAATGAGATAGCATCTGCGGATGCATCCGCGACTGCAAAGGAAAAGAAGACCCGCGCGCCCCGTAAACCGAAAGTCGCAACGGAAGCCGCTTCTGGCTCGTCGGTAAGCGCGCCGGTTAAAAAGACCCGCGGACCCCGCAAAAACGCAGCTCCCGCGAGCGATGCCGTTGTCGCCGCACCGGCGGTCAAGGCGCCGGCTCCCGCAAAGAAGGCGGCACCAGCTACCAAGAACCAGCCGGCAAAGCGTGCGCCGCGGGCCACGATGGCAGCGGCTTCTAACAACGACGGCTTTTCGGACCTGTTGAAGCTGGAAGAAGAAAACCAGAAGCTTCGCAAGTCCTTGTCGGACAAGCTCCGCGCTGAGAACGCCGATCTCCGTAAAAAGCTCGGTTTGTCCTGATAGCGGGCGACATCGGCCTTACCAAGGACGTTCCCCCACATCTAAAGACCGGGCTTGCATTGCAAGTCCGGTCTTTGACTTAGTACAATCGCCCCGACGATAACGAGTCGGGGAGTATTATTCATGCGATCGCCATGGCAGGTATTGAAAGGCTTTGCTGCGCGCGGCAAGGCAGATGGCCCGCACGGGCATCCTGACGAGACCGGGAGCGACGACGCGCCGCCGCTTGACGGGGTACAGACCGACGAGAGCACCCAACAAAACAATCTGCCAGATCCGATAACAAACTCGGATACGGTTTCGATTCGTGTCAGTATCGCAGCAAGGGACCAAGAAGCGCCTGAGCAACGACAGCCCGCGGCGGACGTTGATCCCCGCTCGCCTTCGCAAACTGACGTGTCGACGGCCGGCGAAGATGCACCCCCGCCCCAGCTTGCCGAAATCACGTCATCGCACGTGAGCGATGTCCCACGCTCTCCCACGGACGATCGTACCGAAGTGAGCAAGGCGCATGGAAAGCAACCGGCGCGTCGAGGAACGAGATCCATCAAGGCTGCCGCGAGCGATCATGACGACATCCGGCGAGATGAACCTGCGGTTGTCGATCAAGCGATGGTGCTCGAAACGGAAATAAACGCGCTTCGGGCGCTTCTTTCGCAAAAGCTCGACGCGCAAAATACACATCTGCGTCTGCTCCTCGAACGATATGATCAGTAGGAACATCTCGCGCCTTTTGTCCTGTCGGTATCGGGCGCGGCGCGCGTTGGTGGGCAAGGACGGGCCAATCGACCTTGCCTCGAGCTGGACGGAGAGCAACGCGCGTACACCTGACCGTTGCCAGCCGATCGTCCGGGAATAGCAAAGCGGCGAATCGCGATGATGTCTGCGGCAACCGGGCAAAAAAAGACCCCGCACGAGGGCGCGGGGTAGTGGTGCTGATCTAGAGTGGCTAGTAAACGTAGCCAGATGTCTGGAGTTCCATGCATTGGAAAAAAATCGAAGGTCTTTCGCTGCCGACGTACGGGGCTCCGGCAAAGCGCCGATCCGATCGATATCGCCAGTGGTTGCCGTCTGGCGATCTCTATTCAATCAATCGAGCGCGGATAAGGATCGAAACCCGCCGTGCGCACATGCTCACGGCGGGCCGTCACTGGACCGGCGATCATGTCAACGCCACGTAAACGAGAAGCCGATCCAGCTCGAATGACGCTATCGGGCCTAAGTCGGATTTGGCGTACCGCTTTAGGATAGGGCCCGCTTTTGTTGCGTCCATGTTCGTGTCCTGTCTGTCACACTGAGGTAGAGAGAGCGGTTTCTGTGGACCAAGGTCAGCGGCTCCCCGTATCTGACGGCAATCGGGATCACCAAACTCGATCGAATGAGGTCGAGACCGCTGAGCTAGCAGCCTTGTGGACTCCCCAACCCTTTTTTTTGACCAGGGGCAAGGATGCGAAAGCAAGGCTCGTGAGCGGCGTTTAACGTTGAAATGTCGGCCGGGAGCCGTCGCCCTGAAATCCGGGATATGAAGACCCGACGCTAAGGTTCAGATGATTTGGCGCTCGGCGAGCGAGCTTAGCGTGTCGGGGATCAAAAAAATGCCCGCTGATGAGGGCCAACGGGCATTTGCTAATGTGTTCGTGCGGCTTGAACACGCGACATTTAAGCATTTCGGAATTTGCGTTGACAGATCGTCGAAAGGCGTAGGTGCGATGTCCCGACGACACGGCGCGGCAAGAGGCTCTCATGTAGCCGACGATAAGTGCAGCATCGGTCGAAATATCCGCGAGGCGCAAACTGCGGCTTTTCGCTCTGCGCAAAAAAGATTACGCGTAGTTTCTATTTCTCATTTCTCCATATAGGCCGCCAGTTCTTCGGCGGTGCCGGAAGGAAACGCTTGCTTGAGATAGTCCAGGAAGGCCGACACTTTCGCACTCAGCAGGCGGCGTGAGGGGTAAAGCGCCCATAACACGGTCTCCGATCCCTCGACATTTCCCCATCGAAAAAGCCTGCCCGTCTCCAGGTCTTGGCTCGCCAGTGACAAAGGAAGGCATGCAGCCCCGACGCCCATCAGCACAGCGTCGCGGACCATTGTCATTGAGGAAAGAGTGAGCACCGGGTCAAATTTCAAACTTGAGCTTCCCACCGACGTGGTCATCGTCCATGACCTCGTTGGGCCAGGATTTCCGCGAACGACCGCTGGCACAACTTCTCCAGCGGTATTCACAAGGCCTGGTGCCGACGCAATTATCAATTCATCACGCAGGAAGGCTCGGCCCACCAGGCTCTCGTCAGGATCGGGATTGACCCTGATAACAAGGTCGTACCCTTCTTCAACCATGTCGACGGGCCGGTCCTCCGTCGTGACTTCCAGCCGTACCTTTGGATACTTCAGGGCAAAGCCGGCAGCAAGTTTGCCCATCGCCATCTGTGTGAACAACAATGGCGCGCTAATCCGTAAACGACCCTGCGGCTTGCTGCCACCGGAAGCGATAGCGGTGGCAGTCTCGTCAAGTTCGGTCAGCAGAGCACCCGCCCGCTCGTGAAGCGCTCGACCTTCCTCTGTCAGCTTGAGCATGCGCGCGCCGCGCTCGAACAATCGTAGGCCGAGACTGGTCTCCAGCTCAGCCACGCGGCGCGAAAGTGTCGCCTTCGGCCGGCCGGAGGCGCGCGATGCGCGGCCGAAACCGCCATGTCGGGCGACTGTCACGAAATCCGTAAGCGCAAGCAGGTCCATGTCTGTTCCACCAATGAGACGATGCGTCTATTTTTAGCGTCTATCGATGGAAATGTGAACCATCCATATTCGGCGTGTCTTCAATATCGAAGCCTTCCACAGACGGAACCAAGGAGAAAATTCGATGACCATTCTCGTAACAGGCGCTACCGGGCGCGTTGGCCGCCACGTCGTTGACCAGCTTATTGCCCGCAATGCTGATGTCCGCGTCCTTGTGCGTGATCCCGCCAAAGCTCACTTTGCTTCCAATGTCGAGGTTGTACAGGGTGACTTGCTCGATATCGACGCGCTACGCACGGCCTTCAACGGTGTCCGTACTTTGTTCCTACTGAATGCGGTCGCCGGTGATGAATTCACCCAGGCCATTATCGCCCTGAACATTGCGCGTGAAGCCCGCGTAGAACGCGTCGTCTATCTGTCAGTATTTGATGCCGACCGGGCGGTAAACGTCCCGCATTTCGCGGTCAAGTTTGGTGCGGAACGCATGCTGGAGGCGATGGGCTTCGGCGCGACCATCCTGCGCCCGGCCTACTTCATGGACAACGAAGTGATGATCAGGGATGTCATCTTCAATCATGGGGTTTACCCTATGCCGATTGGTAGCAAGGGTGTCGCCATGGTCGATGCTAGAGACATCGCGGAGGTCGCAGCAATCGAACTCATTCGTCGCGATCGGGCAGCTGAGAAAATACCGAGCGAGACCATCAACCTGGTTGGCCCGGATACATTGACTGGCGCAGGCCTAGCAGCCATCTGGTCCGAAGCTCTGGGCCGTTCTGTAGTCTACGGCGGCGATGACCCGTCCAGCTTCGAGCACAACATTGCCAGCATCATGCCCAAGTGGATGGCTTACGAAATGCGCTTGATGGCAGAGCGATATGTCAGCGATGGCATGGTCCCGCAAACGGGCGATGTCGAGCGCCTGACGCAAATCCTAGGTCGTCCGTTACACAGCTACCGCCAATTCGCGTCACAACTTGCCGCCTCTGCATGAACCGTGCGCATCGGACTCAAGCCATTATCGGGACGTCCTCATCAAAGGGCGTCCTAGCTCTTTATCCATAAGGCGAGGCGGATAAGCACCTGGATCAGAACCTCGCCTTCACAAGAGGGAGAAGAAACTTCTAGCACCCAGCAATTGCCGAAGGCTGCCCTCCGCTTTGGAAAAGAGGGCACATTATAATCATGTATCGATTAGCCGATTGTATACGACTGACGATGCTGAGAACACTTCCCTTTTGGATCCTCCCCCGCCGTCATACGCGACACCCTCGGACATATCCATCCATTCGCAAACAGCGTCCTCACCTATTCTTCTCATCAGCCGTTCGGATTGATCACTTCCGCGACGGGTTTGTCGTCGCTCTCTCCAGGCTTGGCCATAATCAAATAACTACCAGCGATCACGACACCAACGGCGAAGATAACTGCGACAAAAGTATACATGCGTTGGCGGACTTTGTTAGCATTGGACATAAAAATGGTCGCTCCTTTGACAGCGACGACACAACGTACGATCAACGGTTTGAGTTCCAATCCCAGGATCACTGCCGTCATGCCCGTGAAGAGCAACTGCGAACCTGCGCGCCTACCCATTAGTGCCAGTGGCGCGATCCTCGGATCAACGTGTCGGTGGTCATTCGAGCACCGTCGTTTTATTTGATAACAACTGGCGCGGTTCCGGCTGGAATATGCCTCGTCCGTCATAATTCCCAGTCGCCAGGGCAAAGCGCTGCCGAAGGAGCTCAATTCGACATCACCGGCTCCGAGAAAAGCTCTCTGGCATCGAGAAGCTCGCAGAAGATGAGCGTCGTGAGATGAGCGAGACACTGGCCGCAAAGGCTGCCTAGTTTGGTTGCGAACGAAAAAGCTCGAAGGCGCTCAGGTCAAAGTGCTCTCTGGTCTGACACTCCAGCGTTGTCGTGAAGATTGATGCCTCGGCCGCGATGCTTAGACCTCCGGCACGCGACAAACGAAACAGCCGCTGTCTGTTGCGACATGGGATTTGAAAACAAGGCTAGTTGCCTTGGTTTACTTCTGGAGTCCCCCATTCGACGACCTTACCATCAATCCTTGATGTCACGGTCGTGAGTGCTTAAACCTTACCAGGCCGGTGAGTGATCAGGATGAGTGCCGGAGAGCAGCTTGCGACCGCGGTCGAATATACGCATGTCCTCCTCTCCCAGCCCCAAGAGATCAATCCGATCGTTTCACCTGACCATAATCCAGCGGTTCATTTTCTCCATGTCCGAGACCGCGGCTGGCTGAGCGAGACTTTATATCTACGACGTCAAAGACACTCACAATCCCTGTGGCGTCCGAGCTCGTTCTCGCCATTCTTCATACTCTGCCCTGGCGTCGTCATGAAGGGGATAGTAGCGTTGCAGCGATCCGCCCGCCATCAGTTTCGAACGCGAAAATTCCTCCCATTCATGATGCGACTGTGATTCTTCGATTACCCTTGCAGCCATCGCAACTGGAAGCACCACCACGCCATCATCGTCAGCCACGATTATGTCGCCAGGAATGACCGTGACACCGCCGCACGCGATCGGAACATTCACCGCGTTTGGATAGATACTTGTTTGGACGTGGTAATTCGGCGTCCAGCCGCGCAACCATAGCGACAGGTCGAGCTTTTCAACATTTGGCCTATCGCGCATGCAGCCATCGATAACGATGCCAGCTCCGCCGCGCCCCTTGAAATAGGTGGACATCATATCACCAAAGACACCTGAGCTCATGTCTCCGCGAGCATCCACAACGACGACGTCGCCTTCCTGAACATGATAAAGAACGTGCCGGTGCAATTGGGTCTCTGGATCCGCGTACTCGCCTTCACTGAAAAGATCCGGTCGCTGTGGCATGAACTGAAGCGTCAGGGCGGGCCCCACAATTGTCTTGCCTCGGCTCTGCGAGACGGGGCCGACCATGTGCGGATTGCGAAACCCCATATGGCCGAGTGTGCCAGCGATTGTTGCTGCACCGACGTCCTTCAGCGCAGCGATCAGTTCTTTCGCAGGTCGCTGGATATCTAGGGTCTCACTCATGATCATCTCCAGTTTAAGTGTCTACCAATTGGTCACGGATCCGTCGCGGCGTGTGAGATGAGGCGCTTCCCAAAAACGAAAGCTCTGAGCCGCGATCGCATCCTCGTTGACTTCGACACCGAGCCCAGGGAGGTCGCTCACCGGATATTCTGTTCCGTCCAGTCTGGGTTGCACGGGAAAGAAGTCGGAATTGTCGAAGCCTAGCTTGGTTTCGGGGGCTCTGGTCTCCAGCCAGGCAAAGTTTGCCACGGCCGCGCCAAGGTGGATCGTAGCCGCGGTGCATACCGGACCAAGAGGATTGTGAGGCATAAGGTCGACGTAGTGAGCCTCGGACCAGCCGGCTACTTTCATCGCCTCGGTGAGGCCGCCGACATTGCACACATCAATGCGATTGAACTGATGCAGGTCCTGCTCGATGTAAGGAATAAACTGCCACTTGCTGGCGAACTCCTCGCCGATCGCAAACGGTATGTCGGTCATCTTGCGCAGCGCGGCGTAGGCACCCGGCGTTTCGTCCCTGATAGGCTCCTCTAGAAAGTCTAGAACGCCGCGGTCAAGCTTGCTGCAGAAGCTTGCTGCTTCAGCGACTGATAGCCTATGATGGTAGTCAATGCCCAAAACGACTTCACTCCCCAAAGCCTCGCGAGCCTTGTTCAGCATCGCAGCGGTAGCGCCAATCGATTCGCGCGGCTCGAAAATGTCTCGACTGCTTTGCCCTGCCGGGAAGAAGCGGATCGCTTGCCAGCCCTGTGCGCGCAGTTCGATCGCACGTTCGATCGCTTTATCCCCCTCCGCCTCGTCCCCGGTTGAGGCAAAAGTGGGTACCCGTTCTCGCTGTTTGCCCCCTAGCAGCTCGTAGGCAGGTACCTTTAGCGCCTTCCCCTTGATGTCGTGCAGTGCAATATCGATCGCGGAGATAGCTGCCTGCAGGACGCGACCGCCTTCAAAGTACTGACTTCGATAAAGTTCTTGCCAGATACGACCGATCTGCATCGCATCACGCCCGATCAGGAATTCGCGATAGTGCTCAACAACCGCGGCAACCGCTTTTTCGCGGCCGCTCAAGCCGCTCTCGCCCCACCCAAAGATGCCGCTGTCGGTCTCCACCTTTACGAGCATCTGGTTGCGTATGCCGACCCAAACCGGATAGGGCTTGATCGCTGTAATTTTTAACTTCATCGTGATTGACGCCCCATAATCCGCTCGTCCACCGTTACTCGGACCTGAGGGCCATTTCGGTTTCACCGTCGAACAAGTGCAGCCGCTCTTGATCGAATTCGAGCCAAACTGGCTCGTCTGGCGAGACAGGAACCGATGGCGGCACGCTAATATTTACGATTGCGCCAGATAGAAATGCCTGTACGAACGTGATGTCTCCAGTTGGCTCGACCGTGTACGCCTTTGCAGGGACGCATCCCGGTTCCGCGTTCTTGTGAAGCCTTATGGTCGAATGACGCGCGCCCAGAACAACCTTGTTGGAGGATGCTTTCGCAACCTTGCGGGCGTTCTTCGGCGAGAGTTCAAGCTGCCAACCTTCCGCGCTTGTCAAAAAAGTGCTGCCGTTGGACGTCGAGGCCTGAAGCGGAACGAGGCTCATTGCCGGACTGCCAACGAAACTTGCAACGAACATGTTCACTGGGTTGGCAAACACTTGCGCAGGCGTGTCGTACTGCTGAAGATAGCCGCCATTCATTACGGCCATTCGGTCAGCCATTGTTACCGCTTCAAGCTGATCGTGGGTTACGTAGATAATCGTCGCCTTCAGATCCTGATGGAACCGCTTTATCTCGGAGCGCATCTGTACGCGCAGCTTCGCATCGAGATTTGAGAGGGGCTCATCCATTAGAAACACCGCCGGGTCACGGACAAGGGCTCGGCCCAGTGCCACGCGCTGCTGTTGACCGCCTGAAAGTTCGCGTGGCTTGCGCTCGAGCAGTTGCGTCATATCGAGGACACGCGCCGCCTCTTTGACTTTCCTGTCGATCTCGTCCTTCGGCAGTTTGCGCATCTGGAGCGGGAATGCCAGGTTCTTGTAGACGGATTTCTGAGGGTAAAGCGCATAGTTCTGGAAAACCATTGCGATGTCCCGATCCTTGGGGTCGAGGTCGTTGACGACCTGGTCGCCAATCAAAATATCGCCCGATGTCACTGAGGTAAGGCCAGCCACCAAGTTGAGCGTCGTGGTTTTGCCACAGCCCGAAGGGCCGACAAGCGCTACGAACTCGCCGTCGTTGACCGTTAGCGAAACGCTTTTGACAGCATTGAAGCTGCCGTAATTTTTGATCAGATCTTTCAAGACCACATGGGCCACAGGCAACTCCTTAGTGCTTGACAGCGCCTTCGGTGAGCGCGCGTACGAAGTATCGTTGCAGAAGAAGGAACAGGACGACGACGGGCACGCTCATCATGAAACTGGCCGCCATCAGACCGGGAAAGTCCGTCGTGTTTTCTGAGAAAAACCGCTGGATACCAACCGGTAGGGTCAATTGGTCGTTCTTTGATAGGAATGTGTAGGCATAGATGTACTCGTTCCACGCGCCAATGAAGGAATAGATCGCAGTAGCGATGATCCCGGGCGTGGAGAGTGGCACGACAATCAAGACGAAGGCCTGAAAGCGCGTTGCGCCATCGATACGAGCTGCTTGTTCCAACTGGATCGGGATGTTGTCGTAAAACCCTTTTAACAGCCAGATAGCCAGTGGCAGGCCGAATGTAAGGTAGGTGAGAACGAGGGAACCATGGGTGTTCACAAGGCCGATCGCACGCATCAAAATGAAAAGCGGGACGAGAAAGATGACAGCGGGAAACATGTTGCGCAGAAGGACCGCGAAGAACATGAAGTTCCGGCCTGGGAAGGTGAAGCGTGAGAACGCGTAGGCCGCGGGGACTGCCACAATGACTGACATGATCGTCGTGGCTGTCGAGACGAACAAGCTGTTCCAAAAGAAACGCAGAAAGTCCTGGCCTACGCTGTTTTGTGGATCGAGCAGCTTTTTATAGCTCGCGAGCGTAGGCTGGTCTGGCCACCATTGCGGCGGGAACTGCATAGCGGCAAAGCCCGACTTGATCGATGTGATCAACATCCAGACCATGGGCAGCGCTGTGTAGAGCAACATGAAGACGAGAAAGATGCGTCCACCCCAGCGCCATCCGTCGATCCGGCTTCTTCGGCGATCTTGAATTGGCTTCGTGTCCGCGATCGCACTCATTCTGCTCCCCCCTTCTGGTCATTGCTGCTGAGTGCCCGGACGTAGAAGTAGCCAAAGGACATCAAGATCAAAAACAACAGGACAGAATACGCTGATGCCACACCCCAGCGCTGACGGCCGAACGCCAGTTCGTAGATGTGTGTGATCCAGATATGCGAGGCGTTCGACGGCCCGCCGCCCGTCATGATCCACGGAATGATGAACGAGTTGAAGTTGGCGACCGCCAATAGGAGAATGGTCACTGTCGAGACATTTCTCACATGCGGGAATGTAACGTGCCAGAATCGTTGCCAAGCATTGGCTCCGTCGACTTTGGCTGCCCGCAGAAGTTGGTCAGGCACCGTCTGGAGGCCCGCCATCATCATGATCATCGCGAATGGAAACTCACGCCAGATGTTCACGACGATTAGCGCGGGAAGCACCGTATCCACATTGTCTATGAAGTTTGGTGGTCGATCGGCAAGGCCAAGGCCTACCAGCACCGCTCCGATTACGCCGAAATCCGAGTGGTATATCCATTTCCAGATGTAGGACGCGGCAACCGCACTGATCACCCACGGAATGATGAGGATGGCGCGTAAAATTGCGCGGCCCGCGAAATCACGATGCAGAGCCAATGCGCAGGCAAAGCCAAGGACGAAGGAGATGAACGTCGATCCGACAGTCCAGATCAGCGTGTTCTTGGTGACCGTCCAAAAGACCGGGCTCTTCAAGATCGCCGTGTAATTATCGATTCCGACAAAGATCTTGTCGCGAAGCTGTAGGCCAGGAGGCGTATTGAAGAAAGACAGCTCGATCGTGTAGTAGATCGGATACGCTATGACGATGAGCATGACGGCAATAGAGGGGAGCACGTACGCATAATCGAAGCGGTGATCCCATATCCTGCGCACGACACTGCTCTTGCGATGCTGGTTGACGAGGGACACGTCGGCCTTGCCGGTTAGAATCGTCACTGTTCGAAGCCCTTAATCCGGAGGGAAAAGACCGGCTGCAGTTTAGTCGACAGCCGGTCAGATTGCGGACCGCTTCTAGAGCCCACCATCCATCAGAGACTTGACTTTCGCGGCAGCATCGTCTGCTGCCTGGTCGACCGTCATGGCTCCCGTCAATGCGTTTTGCAGCATGTCTGGAACAATAATGTTCATAATCTCAGGAGACTGCGGTAGTGCCGGGAAGGGGATGCCGTAAGGCAGCATCGACGTGGTCACATCGAGAAACTTGATCTTTTCCAGACGATCCTTCATCCACTTGGTCGTGAAACCGTTCAGGTTTCCAGGGTTTGAGCCAACGTAAGCAAGCTTCAATGACCATTCTGGGCTTGCCCACATGCAGGCGATCGCTTTGGCAGCGGGCTCGTCTACCTTTCCTCCCTCTACATATTCTGGCTTCAAAATGTGGATGTTTGAGCCGCCAAAGACGACTGCTCGTTTGCCGTCGGGCCCGGTCGGGATAAGGCCATAACGCATGTTGTCGATGACAGTCTGCGCCTTTTCCTTGTCGGTTGCCGTGGCCTTCTTCTGCAGATCCAGCATCACGTCATAATCGGACGGATGCGAAACCATCATTCCGAGCTGGCCAGCCAGGAACAGTGGTTGATTGTCGGCCTGCTGGTTGGTGAGTGCCGAGACGGGGACCGACTTGTCGCGGACGTACATGTCGTAAGAAGCCTGGAGCGCGGCCTTGCTTTGGGGGCTGGCGAGCTCGACCTCTTTGTACGTTGGATCTTTGGACGCCTCATCGAACACGCCGCCGCCGTAGGCCCACAGCTGCGGCATGAAACGATAGGGCGTGTTGCCGGCGTTCTTTCGGGCGACGAGCCCATAACCGGAAACGCCGAGCTTATCATGGATCTGCTTGGAATACTTGACGACATCATCCCAGGTCGCAGGTGCCTTGTCAGGGTCAAGTCCAGCTCGCTTAAAGATATCAGCATTCCAGATGAAGGCCATTGTCTCGTTGTTGGTCGGAATGCCATAGCCCACGCCATCCCACGTGACGGCTTTCATCGCGCCGGGCCAGAAATCCTGGGTCGAATAGCCGATATCTTCCGGCTTGAGAGGCTGGAGGTATCCCTTTGACGCAAACTCTACGCCCCCAAGGATTTGAAGGCGAACCGCCATCGGGGCGGCGTTGCCCAGAAGTGCGGTACGGAATTTGTCGAGCAGATCGTTGTAGGTGAGCCCCTGTTCCTCCAGCTGGATGTTCGGATAGGTCTTGCGAAACGTTGCGAAGAATTCCTTGTAATACTCACGCAGCGAATCTGGATCTCCTTCGAAAATGCCTTGGTACCAGAACGTCAGACGACCTTTATAGTCCAACGGCGTTACCTTGCCGCACTCGGCTGCTGTATCGAAGTCCTTGGTGCCGGCAATAGAACGAACGTAGTCTGGCGACCACTTGCTCAGGTCGACAGACGCGCTCATTGCCGAAGTAGACATAAGCGACACCAGCAACGCAGTAGAGATAGTGCCGCGCAGGACGGCACCGCCGAATGAAATCCTCATCACAGGTATCCTCCAGGTTCTCCCATGCCGCTCTACTCGTGCGAGCGGTCCCCATCCGCCGGAGCTGACCTCCTCAAGTCAGTGTATCCTATCGGACGAATTGCACGTTTTCAGATCAAAGAATGTCTGTCAATCGGCAAAATCGTACATTGTTTACGGAAGATTTGCGTGGTAGTCGAATAAATAGAGTATTTATGGGGAATATTTTGACCGAGACTACAGATTTCAGAGCAAGGCCGCCCGAAGGCATAGACGCCGACGGCGCCTCCAGCGAAGGGGCCTCCCTCTACAAGCTGATTAGAGACGACATCATCGAAGGTCGGCTCGCGGCAAACGAGCGCCTGGTGGTGACAGATCTCGCTCGACGGCACGGGACCTCGACCAATCCGGTCCGTGAAGCGCTGCAATTGCTGCGCGGTGAGGGTTTCGTCACATTCGTACCGAACCGCGGGGCGCGGGTGCGACCGATCGACCAGGATTTTGTCCGGGACGTCTATGAGATCGGGGTGTTGATCGAGCCGGCATTGACACGATGGTTCGTAACGATGGCGACCGTGGAAGACATCGCGGAGCTCGAACGCATTCAGGCGCTTATCGAGGAGAATAACTTCGCCGACACCTTCAAGCACAGCGAGCTGGATACTGCCTTTCATACGGTGATGTATCAGAAGCATTATAACCGTCATGCCGCCGAGCTCTGGTGGAAGCACCGCGAAGTGCTCAGAGCGGTCGGTAGACGCTTCAACTTCACGCTCGCCAGGCGAGCTGCCATTCTTGCTGAACATCGCGATCTCATCGCGCATGTAAAAGCGGGAAACGCTGAGGCCGCAGCAGACCTTATTGCCCGTCACGTGGAAGGTTCGGGTCGTCATCTTCTCGAGCATATGCGAGCCCGTAGTGCTGCCCGTGCGGGATAGATAACACCCGCCGATCTTGTCCTCATCCTCAAATGTCGGAGTTGGCTCAGATGAAAATCACAAGCGTACGACCATGGCTAATAAGCTCTGATGCGTCTTACTGGGGAGAGTTTCTTTTTGTCGAAGTGACCACCGATGAGGGTGTGAGTGGCTGGGGTGAGATCACGACGACGACGAAGCTCGCCAATCGCGCACTTTGCACGATTCTCCGTCAAATCGGTCAGGCATTGAAAGGAGAGGATCCTGCGCGTATCGAATACCTTTGGCACAAGATATTCCGCAGCTTCACCTATATGGGCAGCCGTGGTGCAGCCGTTGAATGCGTGAGCGCGATCGACATCGCTCTTTGGGATATTCGCGGCAAGGTCCTTGGCAAGCCGATCTATGAGTTGCTCGGCGGGCCAGTCCGCGACGAAATCTCGCTCTACACGCATCCCAACCAGGCGAAATTCGCCAGCAAAGAGGGCGTTATCCGTGAAATCCGCGATATTGTCGATTCCGGTCACACAGGATTGAAGTTCGACCCCTTTCCACAACAGGGCCGCACCGCCGATGGACAGGCGCGCGAGCAACGGGATGGCTATCTCGACGGCGGCATGACCCGCAAGGATGAGCGTGAAGCTGCCGAGCTTACGGCACTCATTCGCGAGACGGCGGGGCCCGACGTCGACATTCTGATCGACGCTCACGGCAGGTTTGATGTTCCAACCGCCATTCGCCTTTGCCGTAGCCTCGAAGAAGCAGGCCAAATCGACTGGTTCGAGGAGCCGTGCCCGCCCGAAAGCTTAAACGCTCTTAAACAGGTCCGCGAAAAGGTAAGTGCCCCCATATCCTGGGGGGAACGCGGCCATACCAAATGGGATTTCGTCCCTGTTCTCGAAAACAAACTCGCCGATTACATCATGCCCGATGTCACTTGGACCGGTGGCATTACAGAGCTCAAAAAGATTTCCGCGCTGTGCGAGGCCTATTACATCCCCGTGTCGCCACATGACGCCGCCGGCCCCATCAACGTGGTTGCGGGCGCGCAGGTCATGATGACCGTTCCAAATTTCTATAAGCTTGAAACGTCGGAGTGGAACCTCGCGAAGTACGACCACCTTATCGACCGCCCACTTAATGTATCAAATGGCAGCCTAACACTGACCACGAAACCTGGCCTCGGTGTCGAAATGAACCGCGACTACTTGCAAGCCCACGAGATTGCATTGGACTGATCAACGTTATCGGCCTCGCTGGCCAAGCGAAGCTTTATTGATCGTAACAGGGATGACATCATGCTAGAGGCAAACCGGGTAGAAGACGCCCTCGACCGGGTAAATTTTCATTCCAAGCCTTCCGAACTTCGCATCACCGACATGCGGGTCGCCGAAATCGTCGGTGCGCCGTTCACATCGGCTCTGCTTAAAATCTACACCAACCAAGGAATTATCGGGCTTGGCGAGGTTCGCGACGGGGCGAGCGCGACATATGCTCTTATGTTGAAGAGCCGATTGCTGGGTGAAAATCCCTGCGATATCGACCGCTTGTTCCGTCGCATGAAACAGTTCGGTGGGCACGGGCGGCAAGGTGGTGGAGTGTCTGCAGTGGAGATAGCGCTTTGGGATCTCGCGGGCAAAGCCTACGGCGTGCCGATCTACCAGATGCTCGGGGGGCGGTTTCGCGAGAGGGTCCGTGTCTATTGCGATACTGACGCCACCGTTCCAAGCGGGACGGAAACAGGCAAGCGGCTCAAACAGCGCATGGACATGGGCTTCACCTTTCTCAAAATGGATCTGGGTCTGATGCAAATTGCAGACGTGCCGGGCGCTGTTGTGTTCCCTGCAGGTTCGCTCGAAGGCTATCGTACCGATCCAGTTCGAGGGCCCCTCAAAACGATCGATGAGCGGCGGATGCGAAACGCGAGCTACGATCATCACAATATCCAGCACCCTTTTACCGGGCTCCACTTCACCGACAAGGGCCTCGACCTTCTTGAGCAATACATCGCCGAAGTTCGCGAGGTGATCGGGATGGACGTGCCGCTGGCGATCGACCATATCGGTCATATCTCGATGCAAAACGGTATCCGCCTTGCGCGGCGGATCGAAAAATACGTGCCGGCCTGGTTAGAGGATGTCATTCCTTGGCAGTACACGCAGCAATATCGCCAGTTGCAGGACGCGACGACGGTGCCGATCTGCACTGGCGAAGACATCTACCTTAAAGAAGGTTTCGAGCCGCTGATGAAGAGCGGAGGAGTGTCCGTTATCCATCCTGATCTTCTCACCAGCGGTGGGATACTGGAGACCAAAAAGATCGGTGATATGGCCCAGGATCACGGTATCGCTATGGCGATCCATATGGCTGAAAGCCCTATTGCCGCGATGGCGGCTGCGCATGTTGCAACAGCCACCGAGAACTTCATGGCCCTCGAGTATCACTCTGCCGACGTGGAATGGTGGGACGATATCGTCAGTGGCGTCCCTAAGCCCCTCGTCAAAGATGGCTTCATCACGGTGACCGACAAGCCGGGCCTGGGGATCGACGATGTTGTCGACGAAGTTATCTCGCAACATCTGCAGCCGGGCGTAGCCGGCATCTGGGAGCCAACTGATCGCTGGGATGACGAGTATTCCTGGGATCGAACCTGGAGCTGAGGCAAAGAGGAACGAAGATGAAGATTATAGATCTACGCTGCGCCGTTATCGGCAAGCACCCCATCGTCCGAATTGTCACCGATGAAGGTCTCTACGGTTTGGGTGAAGTCGAGTTCACGAAGTCATATCTCAAGCCATGGGTCCTGCATTTTCGCGATGCGCTCATCGGCGAGGATCCGACGGATGTTGAACGCGTGATGCTAAAGATTCGCCAACGTGGTTCCTTCAAGCCTTATGGTGCTGCCGTCAGCGCAATCGAGCACGCGCTCTGGGACATCGCTGGCAAGGCCTGTGGCATGCCGGTCTACAAACTGCTTGGGGGCAAGGTCAGAGATAAGGTCCGGGTCTATAATGGCTCGATCCGCCAGAAGCGTTCGGGCGACAGGCCGGAAGATTACGCGGCCGATGTCAAATGGATGATGGAGCAGCCACAGAATTTCTTCATGATCAAACAAGGAATATCCTTCCACTCAAACATGAAGGACACAATCGAAGATTTCCATTATGGTGTGACGCAAAAAAAGGCGGGCTACCACGGCGCGATGGATCAAGGTGTCATCAGCGAGCGCGGCTTCAATCACATGCTCGACTGCGTCATCGCGATGAAGGAGGTTCTTGGCGACAAGGTCAGTCTCGCGCTCGATTGTGGGCCGGGATGGATGTTGCCGGACGCC
Source organism: Rhizobium sp. NPDC090275 (assembly GCF_044772225.1). Classification (NCBI taxonomy): domain Bacteria; kingdom Pseudomonadati; phylum Pseudomonadota; class Alphaproteobacteria; order Hyphomicrobiales; family Rhizobiaceae; genus Rhizobium; species Rhizobium sp. NPDC090275. The sequence continues at coordinate 417,452 of NZ_JBIVYL010000006.1, forward strand.
ATCAAGTTCGCGCGCGCGGTCGAAAAATACAATCTGATGTGGCTCGAGGACATGCTGACCGGCGACTATGTGCCGTGGGTTAACCCTCAGGCCTACAGGGAGCTCACTACCTCCACCTCGACGCCCATCCATACCGGCGAGCAGATTTATCTACGCCATAACTTCAAGGAGCTTATTGAAACCCAAGCCGTGCGCGTGATCGGACCGGATCCCGCTGACATCGGGGGTATCGCGGAGCTGAAATGGGTTGCTGAACACGCCTTTATGCATTCCATCCTGATGGCGCCGCACGGCACCGCGAACGGTCTGCTTGGCCTTGGCGCCCTGATCAATGTCTGCGCGACGCTGCCCGCGAACTACGTGGCCTTTGAATACCCCTCGGCTTCGGACCCTTGGTGGGAGGATCTGGTTGTTGGGCTGCCTGACCAAATCGTCAAGGACAGCATGATTGATGTGCTCGAAGCACCGGGTCTTGGCGTCGACATCAACGCGGAAGCGGCCAGGAAATATCTTACGGAAGAAGACGCCGGTTTCTTCGATTAGGCTCTTCGACGAGGCCGCGCGAAAATTCCTGTCGAGGAACGCGGCTCTTCGTCGCGGCGATCATTTTTCCGTTTGCGCGCTAGCTGCCGTCGCGTAGCGTTCGCCATGGGGCGTTATTGTTTCGAATACTTCGCCGATCTTATCCATCTCTCCCTGAGAGAACTCAATTGCCGCTGCGGCGATGTTTTCCTCAAGGCGGTGGATCTTGGTGGTGCCTGGGATTGGAACGATCCACGGCTTACGAGCGAGAAGCCATGCAATCGAAATCTGTGCGGCGGTCGCGTTTTTCGCTCTCGCCATTGATTGTATGACGTCAATAATAGGCTGGTTCGCCGCGCGGTTTTCGGGCGCAAGATAAGGATTCGTCTTTCGTTGATCGTTTTCGGCCTCGAAACTTGTATTGTCTCCCATCGTTCCTGTCAGAAAGCCACGACCGAGCGGGCTATAAGAAACAAAGCCGATGCCAAGCTCTTCAACGGTTGAAAGGACGCTAGCCTCCGGCTGTCGCCACCAAAGCGAATATTCGCTTTGCAGCGCCGCGACCGGCTGTACGGCGTGCGCAAGGCGGATGGAGTGATCATCCGCTTCCGAAAGACCAAAATGCAATACCTTGCCTTCATCAATTAGGTCGCGCACGGCGCCGGCGACTTCAGGCATTGGTACAGCTGGGTCAACGCGATGCTGGTAAAGAATGTCGATCCTGTCTGTCTTCAACCTAAGCAGCGCGGCCTCGACCATTCGGCGGATGCTTTGAGGGCGACTGTCGAGGCCCGTATTCGGACGGCCGTCCCTGAACCCGAACTTGGTCGCGATCACAACATTGTCACGAATAGGCGCGAGAGCCTCTCCCACGATCGCTTCGTTCGTGAATGGCCCATAAATCTCCGCGGTGTCGAAAAGTGTTACGCCGCGGTCGAATGCGGCTCTCAGTAACACGACCGCGTCCTCGGTACTTACGGCCGGTCCGCGATGGTGATTTAGCCCCATGCAGCCAAAGCCGATTGCTGAGACTTCTGGACCGGAAATGCCGAGTTTGCGTTTCTGCAACATTGTTCCCACTAACCCCGAACAGACTTCGACTTATCCAACCGGCGTCCTCAAGGCACCCTTTTTCTCTGATCACCCCAGAAAGGATGTAGTTCGCGAGCTAGAAATGGCAATCACTGAATGCTTGCGCTTATAGAGTTGTCAATCATGCGGTCCATAAAGTCATTCATCGGTTCCCGAAGATGTCTTCAGGCCCCTGTTTCATTTCGCAGAAGGACGTTACAGGAATGATCAAGCCGGCGAAGGCGCGGATAAGCGGAGCTGAAAGATCGCGGCCAAGAACATTGGCCAACGTTTGACAGCACGGGCCATAAGCTTGTCGGTGACACGCCACGAACATGATGGCTGTCGCTCCAATCGAAAGCGCGAGGAAGTTTATAATGTGACGTCCTGGGGACGGCGTGCCACCTTCGGCGACGATGACGACGGTCGCGCATCGGAATTCGGCGAACGAACCTGCCGGGATTGGCGATAAGTGCGCAGGGACCTCATAGGGAAGGGGACTGTCCGCCATGGCGCTCGGCAGGCCACATGGACGGCGGGCAGCAACTCCACGCCGTTCGCGGCATCGGAGACTGCCGCGTCTCCAACCGATGCCCGATCGCGAGGATACGGGAAGACCGCGATGTCCAAGGCTCCCGTTTCTCTCCAACGGCATGAAACGGGCAGGCCGATCAAGCCAATGTACGATCGACATCAGTCGTCTGGGCAGGGTATCTGGCCGTGCAATGTTTTGCGAGAGAACAACTGGACCTGAACGCTGCGGTTTAGTTTGAGCAAAGTATCCGGCGACACGGATGACGGAAAACGGACGGCCGCGCGTGGCGATCCTGATCGTCAAGGACGACTATCTGATCGCTCAAAATTCAAGAATGATCTGATAGATGCCGGTTTCACAGTCCTGCCGCGAATGCACGGGCGCGGTAGCGATCTCTGAGAGCGGTCAACCCGACGCGGCGATACTCGACGTCATTCTCGGCACACCGTCCAAGCCCCGGTTATCATCAAGCTGTATCAGCTCCCTGATCTCGTCGCTATCCTTTACAAGCTGCTACCCGCCATTGACGGATAGCGATAGCGTATGGTCATGCCGAAACCGCGGTCTTGGGGTCACAGGTTGTGATGCACGCACGACCTCTTCCTAGCAGATGCCGCGACAACGATCGCTGACGACCTTGGCCGGATCTCAAGAGACTTAAAGCCGCTGCCGGCCAAGGACCTCTGAGCAAATCACGCGAGATGCTTCCCCTGGTCGAGACTGAGCCCGCATTTTGAGGCCATCATTATAGAACCAGATCACATAAGCGGGGAACAACTACGATCAAGCTAGGTTAGGCAAAGGCAGCAACCCTAAGGAGCCGATCATGGTCTACAAACTTATCGCCGTTTCTATTCTCTCGCTTGGTCTCGCAACCTCGGCACTCGCGCAATCGTCCGGCGGTTCGGGCAGCGGTAGCGGTGGGTCGGCTGGCGGATCCTCGGCTGGGTCCGGCACAAACGGCGCGACCAACTCTGGAACCGGGGGAGGAGCGAATGGAAGCGGCTCCAACACTGGGACCAACAACGGAACAAGCGGCGGAAATTCGACTACCAGCGATGGACAGTCGAACAGCGGCAACACCAACAATACTGACTGCAGCGCTGGATCTGTGAACCGCGGATCCGGCACGGCGGGTAGCTCGTCGACAGCCACCGATGGCGCTGGAACTTCCACTGCAGGCAGTCAGGTCCCGACCAACTGCCAGTGACGATAACGGTTGCAGGTGGCCCCGCTAGTCGGGGTCTCTTGCTTCGAGAGCTCTTCGCCCTCAACCGCTGCGACCTCTAGCAGACCATGCTGGAAAAATGACAGCAGTGGTACAACTGGCGAGCGGCTCGCAAAGGCCGACGGTGACATCGGCGTTCTTTCAAAGCGGGCCTCAGTTCACAAAGCGCGATCTCGACCCTCGTCTTGTGATCGTTTCTGTCTTCCCGTTCGACGGTCGTGTCGGGAACGACAACAACCCGGTGGGAAGAGCGCTTCGGCCGATAAGCGCTAAATCGTTCTGAAGACCTGCAATCCCGGGCTGTCCAGGACTGGTTGGTGATATCAGGCTCGAAAGCACCATCCCGTCACGGACGGACCTCTAACCACGCGCTCATGATCGTCAATCAGATCCAGCTTTAAAACCGCCTTTGATACGGTCTCAAGCGTCGTCGATGTGTCCCATGTTTTCAGTGAACTCGCGTTCTTTGGCGGTGCGCACGTCGGCGGACATCTTTTCGGTTTGGTATGGTCCGAGCGATCCGGTGGCGCCGTCGTTGTTCCACTCTACCCAATGACCCTTGTCATCGGATCGAACGACTACGGATAGTGACTGGTTGTTTTCAGACATGTATAGGTCCCCTACTCTCGCTACCATAACTAGAGTGGTGGCCGTGCGACAAGGTGCAATATCATTCGATCGGTTTGTGTGATGATCGCTGAAGTGCATCTTGGGACGCCATATCACTGCGACTCGCGACGGAAGCGAATTCAGCGAGTTTGACCTCTCGCCTCATCCGAGGGACTTCTTCACCGGTCAAATTAATCCTCTCCTGATGGCCAAAGCCACCAGCTGCGTGTTATTGCAAAGGTCGTACCGGCCTCTCAATTCCTCTAAAGTCTTGCGCACGGTATTGTATTTCAAGTTCTCAACGTCGGCCACATCTTGCACCGTCTTGCCGTGCTCTAGCCAGCGAGTGAAGATCTTCTCCTTGGGCGTGAGGTGGAAAGGTTCCTCCACCGATGGGGTCACTTGCAGTGCCTCAATGCGAGCGTGGATCTGCGCGACAACCGACGCCGCCATCACGGCATCGATCTTGTCATCTATAGCCACCTTCGGTTTGCTGGAAGCCATAGTTAGCATGGCTGTTCCGCGGTTGGGCAGAGCAACCGGAACGGTGATCCCTGATCGAATGTCGAATGTCGCCGCTTGCGCAAAGAAACTCGTTTCTGCCTTGGACATCGGTCTCGTTGCCATATCCGCCGACCATGAGAATGCACGCCGCAGCTGCTTTGCATGCCGAATGACAGGGTCGAGCGATTTGAGGTTGTTTTTAAGGTAGAAATCCTGCCAATCGGGATGGTAGTTGGAAATCGCAAAGGTGTGACCGAAACGGAGATCGATATAAGCGTATCCAGAGAATTGGAAGCGTGCGGCAAAGTCGGAGAGCGCCGATTGAAGTGTGCGTTGATCATGGGCTATGGCTGTTTCATCAAGTAATGCGTCAAGCCAATCATTCATGGTGATCTCCTTGTGTTGCCCGCCAACGGCCCGACACTAACTTGCAGTATATATGAAAATTCTATTTTTGCGAGCATTTGCCGCGTGGCCGTTTGAGAGCCGGGTGAGCTCGACAACGATTGCATTCCCGTCACGGTGGACGGGCTCGCGGGCTGTCTCACCACATCCGGCAGACAACAGAACTTCAAAGGCACGAGCGTCGATCGACAGTATCGCGAGGGAGGGTCTCTGAGTGTGGCAGCGGCGCCGGCCTAATCGGACGCGTGCTCCCTCGATGGACCCGATTCGCCGCAGGGCCAAAATTACGCGCCGATACAACCTATTTGGCCGGTCGGATGGAAAGAAATACACAAATTGCATGCAGCTCTTGTGTACAGTATCGCACAGTCGATTGCCCGCCTTGCCTTCCGCGTCTTGTCAATTATATGACGGCGTATTGTCGCTAGGGCCGATGAATGCACACCTCACAACCGCCTGTCGTCCTCGTTGTCGAAGACGAGCCGTTCATCCTGCTAGATGTCGCTGAATCGATTTCAGAAGCCGGTTTCAAGGTCATTGAGGCGTTCAATGCTGACCGGGCATTGCAGATAATTGAACAGGGTCAAAAAGTAGACGCGATCTTCACCGACATAAATATGCCTGGTGACATCGACGGCTTGGGCTTGGCTACCGTCGTCAGGGCTCGGTGGCCAGAAATCGGTGTAGTAATCACCTCCGGAAAAGTCAGAGACGTCACTGGTCTACCTGCTGAGGCGGTCTTTTTGGAGAAGCCATACTTGCCAGAAAGTGTTGTCTACGCCATTCATGACACCCTTCGCACCCCATGATCGCTCAATACGGATGCGAGCATCTTGTGTCGCCAACTGGAAACTGAATGATGTCCTCCTCCTCTGGAATAAGTAAGTCCCGCACTGGCATCGAGGGGTTCGACGAACTCACGCTCGGCGGTCTACCCACTGGGAGACCGACGCTCGTCTGCGGGACTGCCGGTTGCGGAAAGACGCTGTTTGCCTCAACCTTTCTCCTGAAAGGCGCTCGCGACTTTGACGAGCCAGGGGTCTTTGTCACATTTGAAGAGCGCCCCTCTGATATTATCAGCAACGTGGCGTCGCTGGGCATTGAGGTCGATAGACTGATCGAGGACGGCAAGGTCTACATCGAGCATATTTCAATCGATCCGTCGGAGTTAGAGGAGATCGGGGATTATGATCTCGAGGGGCTCTTCCTTCGATTGGAACTGGCCATTGATCAGGTCGGCGCGAAACGCATCGTGCTTGACACGATCGAAAGCCTGTTCTCCGCCTTTACCAATCCAGCCATTCTGCGTGCCGAAATCCGCCGGCTTTTTGATTGGTTGAAGGACAAGGGGCTCACCACCATCATCACTGGGGAGCGCGGCGATGGAAGCCTCACACGTCAGGGTTTGGAGGAATATGTTTCTGATTGCGTAATTCTGCTCGACCATCGCGTGCACAACCAGATTTCGACGCGACGACTACGGATTGTCAAATACCGCGGTACCGCCCATGGAACGAACGAAGTTCCCTTTCTTATCGACGAAGATGGCTTCAGCGTCCTTCCGGTCAGCAGCCTGAACTTGAATCATAAGGTCTCCAACGAGCGGGTCTCTTCAGGTGTTGCAGACTTGGACGCGATGTTGACGGGGGGTGGCTTCCACCGTGGAAGCAGCATACTTTTGAGCGGCGTGGCGGGCTCGGGCAAAAGCACGCTTGCTGCCAGTTTCGCAGCTGCAGCGTGCCTCCGCGGTGAAAAAGCGTTATACTTCTCTTTTGAAGAATCTCGTGATCAAACCGTTCGAAACATGCTTTCAGTGGGAACTGACCTCAAACCACACATAGATAGCGGACTTCTTAGACACGTCGCGACCCGTCCAACGTTCTACAGTTTGGAAATGCACCTCGCCGTCATGTTGAGGGAAATCGGACGGTTTGATCCTGCCATCGTCGTTCTCGATCCGATATCTGCGTTTACCGGAAGCGGAGAGCGTCTTGAAATCCAGTCCATGCTGTTGCGCATGGTCGATTTCCTTAAATCACGCGGCGTCACGGCGGTCTTCACCCATCTCATGCACTCTCAGGTTGGTACAGATGAAACGGACGCCGGTCTCTCGTCGCTAATGGATTCATGGATTTGGCTTTTGAACAGGGAGGTTGGTGGAGAATTCAACCGAGAGCTGTATCTTTTGAAGGCCCGTGGCACTGCGCACTCCAACCAGGTACGGGAGTTTGTTATGTCCGGATCGGGTATCTCCCTGCTCGAACCCTATATTGGAGACGGTAAGGCGTTGACAGGGTCGGCCCGGAAAGCGGAAGAAGCGCGTCTGAGACGCGTCGAGACCGAACGAAAAGAAGAGCTTTTCCGCCGGAAGCAAGAATTGGAAAGCAGGCGAGATAGGGCGCTGGCCCAGATCGAGGCATTGCAGGCCGAGATCGCGGCCGATGGTGCTGAGCTCGAGCGAGCCGCAAAGGCTGAAAACGAATACCTCAGGCAGGCCGTTGCCGATGAACTAGAGATGAAAACGAGCCGCCGTAGCCAAACTTAAGGAAAGCAGGCATGGAAAATCTCGAAGGTGAAGGTGGCACCCCCAAGAAGCTCACCCTCTATGTAGCCGGCGAAACGCCAAAATCCCTTGCGGCGATCCGCAACTTGGAGAGAATATGCAGCGAAGAACTTCCGGGGCGATATGTTGTTGAAGTCGTTGATCTGAAGAAGCAGCCGCATCTGGCGCGCGAGCATAACATTGTAGCCATTCCAACGCTTGTTCGAGAACTGCCGACCCCGATCCGAAAGGTCATCGGCGATCTGTCAAACACCGAAAAAGTGCTCATTAATCTGCAGGTTAGCGGAGCCGAATGACCCCACTCAGTGACAGAATTTCTCGCGCAGAGCTGCTCCAACGCCTCGAGGAAGCTGAGGAGATTATAAGGGCGATCCGCGAGGGCGAAGTTGACGCACTTGTTGTGCAAAAGGGGCGGGCCAATGTCGAAGAGGTCTTCACCCTCGGCGGCGACGACTCCTATCGCTCCTTTATGGAAGCGATGGATATTGGCGCGGCTGCTTTCGATCTTGGAGGAAATCTTCTTTATCATAATGGTGCGCTGTCGCAGCTGCTAGATATTCCCGAAGGGGTTGCAGGAGAAGCTGTCCTCGAGCTGCTTGATGGCGACAGCCGTGCTACGCTCTCTGATCTCCTTGCCGATGCGCGTGAAAAGAGATCATCGAGAGACATTCGAATTCCGCGCGACGAAAGCTACCGCATTCTGCTGCTGAAAGCTGACAAACTTTTGCTCGGTGTTTCTGATGCAATTGCGGTCACTTTCGATGACATTACTGATCGCATACATGACGAGCGAGCTCACGAAGCAGAGCGAATGGCGATGGCGGTTCTCTCCTCTGCGGCGGAAGCCGTTATCGTAACCGACATGCAAGGGTTCGTTTCACACGCAAATGCTGCCGCGCTGGCATTGTGCCGGCGCGATCCAGTAGGTGCGAAGTTCAGTACTGTCTTCGAACTCGAGTTCAAAGCTACGACTGGGCTGATGCAAAGCGATGATTTCATATCGCTCGCGCTCTCTGGTCATTCGGTCCAGGGGATCGAGGCCTCCGCTTTAAACGAGCGCAACTCGCAGCCGCTGCTCGTCAGTGCTGCGCCGTTGCGAGTTGCCGAAAATGAAACGAAAGGCGCGGTGGTGACCCTGATCGACCTTTCGCGTCACAAAGAAGCCGAACGGCAACAGCTCCTTCTGATGCGCGAGCTGGATCACCGTGTGAAGAACACACTTGCGCTAGTCGTCTCGATCTCAAACCGCACCGCGTCGACGGAAGACACAGTCGACGGCTTCAGACGCGCATTTGCCGGCCGCATCCAAGCTCTCGCGGCGACACACAATGTGCTCGCGGAGCGCTCTTGGATATCGATCCGCCTGAGCGACTTGATCGCAGCCGAGTTAAAACCCTTTGTTGAAAACTTTCGGACGCGGTTCGCCATTAAAGGTGGCGACCTCGACATTCTTCCAAGAGCGGCTGTTCCGTTAGGGCTGATCATCCACGAACTGGCCACAAACGCTGCGAAATATGGTGCCCTGTCGAACGACGCCGGAATGGTGACCGTCGAACTTGAGCCGGACCAGGGTACGGGATCGCGCGTCATCAACTGGATTGAGAGCGGTGGTCCCAAGGTGGCGGAACCAACACGAAAAGGGTTTGGCAGCACAGTAATCGGAAGAAGCTTGAACTATTCCGTCCATGGTGGGGCAGAGACCATGTTTAATGAGAGCGGACTAACATGCCGTATCCGGGTTCCCAGCGAGGATGTGGTAGCTCCCGATTGAGTTGAAAATGCTCATCCATCCTGCCGGCGCGTACGCCGACCTCCCAAGTAACGGCAATACCTGATTAACCGATCTCAAGAGTAACGGGGGCGGCGGGCACAGATGACGCCTCGCTGACGCACACGACAGCGCTCATTGGCTCACGGGGAACATCCTATTGCCGCGCTAGCCAGCTTTGCACGACCTTCGGTGGTGTCGATTTGGGCCGATACCCACAAGAGGCGTTTGCACCGGAGCCACACGTCGATAGGCGCAATACCAGTACTTTTCCGACAAACTGCTTGAGTGGATCGAAAGGAGCTGCGTTCAAAATGGCGGCACGAAAATCTCTTTCGAACGCTTGCCGAGCGGAAGCAGGTGACCCTCTCACGATAACGACGGGCCCGCGCACCACAGTGCCACGGTCATCGATCACAAAGTAGCCTACACCGTCAACCTCTGCCGATCGCGTGTCCTCGCTCACCAATAAGTCGAGTTCGGCTGCGACAAGTGAGAAAGGCGCTACCTGATTGGCCGACTGAGCGCACACATCCACGCCCGTCAGCAATAAAGCCGCGGCGCAGGTCGTCGCCGCCTGCAAGAACGTCCGGGCTATTAGCCGCTTATTCGATCGTTGACACATTTCAGGTCCATTTTTCCCGCCAGCGAGTTTTAGCGGACACCAAGAGCTCTGCAATCAATGATCGCGCTGTCATGGCATCGAGCAGCTCTGATTCCATCGGTTTGCGTGGTATTTTGGCAACCGAACACGGTGGTCCTTGAATTCCTGCTACCGTCGACAACGAAGCTGGCGACAAAGCAAACGCGCACGAGGGAGGCACTTGCTTGAAGAGCTATCAAGTCACCGAGCCCGGGATCGGAGGCGTGAGCCGCGGCTCGGCAGTCGCTCGCAATCTCTACCGCTGAGCAATTTTCCAACAATTTTCAAACCATCTAGCGCGCCGAACGTTATGGTGGGCATCGACGTGTCGAAGCATTCATATCAAAAGTCCGGATTGCATGAGAGAGATTGCGCATGTCCAAATCGACCGAGATGTCCAGCAATAACCGGGATGCGTTCGACACGAGTTCCGTTGCAGCCGTCGACGCGACGCGACAACTCGTTATCGAAATCCACTCTGCCTTTACGTCAGTCCAGCTCCGGGTGATTTCGACCATAACGAGCTCGGTCGATGCTGGGTCGGTGGGCCACACTCAAGCGGTGGCTGGTATCCACGATGTATCGTCCGCGATGGCCAAACTAAGCCACGACGCGATCGAAGCGGTAAGAGTGTTCCGCGAACTTGCCATGACAGCAAAGAAAACTTCTGTGTCTGGCAGCAAAACCTGAACCACCGTTTCGCCTGATCGACGGCACCAAGGCCGCTCAAAGCGTTGTGAGGACTGGGCCGTTGTGATGACGTAGCGAAGCGAACGCAGGCTGAAGCCTTGGAAATGCCTTCTAATGCTTCGCTAGGATATGCGTCCCCGACGCGGAGGGCGCCGTCATGCATCGAACACCGCGCAAATCATGTCCCTGACGGGAGTTTGCGAACCAAGTCCGATAGCGACCGGGAGATGCGTTCACTTGGGATCGATGGTCCGGCCTGTACGTCAAATCGGAGGCAGGCGCCTGAACAAGGTATCGCGCCTGCCACCAGCAGAGGGCACTTGTACGAAGGAACCGAGGGCGAAAATCCGGCGGCGACAGATAAAAGCCATGTTACGTTAACTCCGCTCGTCGCCGCGAACTTTCCGCTTTGAAGGTCGCGAATTCCCGGCCCGGAGCATTGCGCCTGTTAAAAGGACATGTAGACCCCAGGGAGACGACGGCCAAGGCGGCCGGGCGTTAATCCTTCGATGAAGGCGACCGTCGTCGTACGCTCACTGTCTGCCATTTTGTATCTTCGAACGTCTGCTTCGGGCCAGTGGTCTCCCGCCGCGCCAAAGCTGACATTCACTGCCCTTGTTACGACAACTGTATCAGGGTGTCGAGGAATGCGCGCACTGCCGGGTTGGACCGTCGGCTTTCAGGCCAAAGCGCCGTAATATTGTGCCGGTCCACCGCATAGTCGGCTAGAACGGGGACAAGGGCTCGCCGGCTCACCCATACGCTGGCCATGAAACTAGTAGCTAACCCAATTCCAGCACCCGCTGCAATCGTTGCAAGCACGGCCTCGCTCGCATCGACGATGATGCCGGAGGACGGCACGATCTCAATCTCCTTGTCCCCGATCCGGAAGGGCCAGCGGAAAATCTGCCCGCTACTTTGGTAGCGCATGCCAACAGTCTCGTGTTCTTCCAGCTCGTCTGGATGCGTCGGGGGGCTGCGCTCCGCGAGATATTCGGGTGAGGCGTAGCAACATAACCGATGCGGCAGGAGCCGTCGTGAGAGTAGACGCGAATCTGACACGTCGCCCATGCGAACTGCGAGATCAAAGCCACCTTCGATGAGATCAACCATATGATCGCTCAGACGCAGATCAATGTTCACCTTCGGATGGAGGCTACGAAAGCGAGGAAGCGCGGGCGCGATGACGTGCAAGCCGATCGGCAACGACGCCGCGATCCGTAATGTGCCGGCGGGCTCGGTGCGGGCTGCTTTTGCCGCCTGCTGGATTTCTTCGGCATCGCGAAGCAGCCTGAGGGCACGCTCGTGCAGATCGCGCCCTTCGGTCGTCAGGGTCAGGGAACGTGTCGTGCGTGAAAAAAGCGAAACACCGAGCTGCTTCTCGAGCCGTTGGATGCTCTTACTCACTGCCGATGGTGAAATGGCTAGGGAGCGGGCGGCGGCAGTGTAGCTTCCAAGAGAGCCAGCGCGGGCGAATGCGATCAGCCCCGTTAGCCGTTCAATTACGATTTGTTCCTTCATGGCATTATTAAAGCGATTTATCCGACGATTATCAATCCGTGAATATGGTCGTATGGTCTGTTTATAGATGCAAATACCCAATGAGGCAGTGATGACTGATATGATGAAAGCCGTGCGCTTGCACACATTCGGTGGGCCGGATGTCCTTGTCTATGAGGACGCACCCCTACCTGAAATCTCGGCGGATGACGTGCTGGTTCGCGTCCATGCCGCGAGCATCAACCCGCCGGATCTCTATCTGCGCGACGGCTACCGGGCTTTGCCACCGGAATGGCAGCCCAGCCCGAACTTTCCGTTGATCCTTGGCACAGACTTTTCCGGCGTGGTCACGGCGATCGGCGAAAACGTGTCGCGGTTCATGGTCGGCGACGAGGTTTATGCGATGGTTCGGTTTCCGCATAACCTCATGACAGGAAGCAACGCATATGCCGAATATGTTCGCGTTCCAGCATCCGACCTGGCGCTAAAGCCTGCCGGGATCGACCATATCCAAGCGTCCGCCGCGCCGATGTCGCTCCTGACCGCGTGGCAATTTCTGGTCGATCTGGCACATGACGCGCCTAACCCATTCCAGGCCTTCCCGCATGAACCAGTGCCGCTGGACGGTAAGACAGTGTTGGTAAACGGAGCCGGCGGCGGCGTCGGCCATCTCGCTGTCCAACTCGCGAAATGGCAAGGCGCAAAGGTAATTGCAGTTGCTTCCGGCAAGCACGAGGCGCTTTTGAACGATCTCCGCGCCGATATCTTCGTCGACTACACAAAGGCTGCTGCCGAGACAGTGGCGACGGACATCGATCTGGTGCTGGATGCCGTCGGCGGCGTGAACATGGAACGCTTCCTGCCGAGCATCAAGCAAGACGGCGCCCTGTTTCTTGTAAACCCCCTGGGCTTTTCCGGCTATGAGGAGGCTGCCCGGCGAAGGATCACCGTTTCTACGACGCAGGTGCGTTCGAACGGCGCGCAGCTGTCGGCAGCTAAAGGCCTACTCGATAACGGAACCGTTCGGGTGGTGATCGACAGCACCTATCCGCTGGCTGAGACATCGGCGGCGCATCGCCGTGCTTCCGAAGGGAGCATCCAGGGCAAGATCGTGCTGGTCGCCGCCTGATCACTATGTGGCCGGTCAAGGCTCCACGCCGCGAAAAGCGGTCAGGACGCTGATAGAGGAAACTCCAATGCTGATTATAACCGGCTATATACATGTCGATCCGACTCATTTGGCGCAATTCCTTAAAGAGTTGAAAGCACTGGCTTCCACCACACGAAGACGCTCTGGCAGCATCGCCTACAATGCTGCCGTGGAGGATTCACAATCAGGGCGACTGCTGATATCGGAACGCTGGGTCGATCAGGGTGCACTAAGCGCTCACCTGCAGGCGGCCGACACGCTTGCGTTTGTCAGCCGCTGGCGCGGTAAAATGCGAAGTGACGTCCGAAAGTATGACGCATGGAACGAACGCGACATAATGGATCGCTGAGGCGCACTTCGGCGGTGGGCCGACTGCGGTCTTCCCGTTCGCGCGGATAGTGGTCATTGTGATCGCCAGGCAGGCATTGATGCAAGCATCGCATCTTCCAAGTTCTACGGAAGGGATCAGACCTACTCAGCTATGTCCTGGCATGCACTAGTGCGTAGACGGCCATAGCCGTCTAGCGACCTTCCCTTCATATGGCCGTCACAAAACTAGCACTACTTTGGCAGAATAGATTCTGGGGTTTGAATTAGCCCGTTGCAGTGGGGACATCGGATTATCGTCATTGGTCTGGCGAGTGCGCTGATGAC